>CACABO010000001.1 GCA_902530745.1 uncultured Alphaproteobacteria bacterium
TATTTCAGCACTATTAGCTTTTATAAATTGCCCATCTTTATAAATTATTGCCTCAACTTCATAAAATTCATTATTTTTTTGGTTTTTAAAAAATATACTTACTTCTTTTTCAATATGAAATTCATTTAAAGATGGTACGCCTAATTTTAAATTATTTCTAATTTCTAACTCTTTAATCTTATATTTTTGATATAAATTTACTGATAAATATTCATTATTTATAAAGTAAAGTAGAATAATACTAGTAGTTAATATTAAAGATAATAATAAATTATTTTTAGATGAATAATACTGATTTAGTATAAGTATCTCGTTACTATTATTAAATTTATAGTTCATGGAAAAACTTGCTATTAATAATAAAAATGGCATGAGTGGATTTATAAAACTTGGTAAAACTAATATTGTTGTTTTAATAACATCAAATAATTGTGTTGTAATAGTTTGTTGTAACTCTAAAATTCTTAATATTTGAGATAACCAAATTAATCCTATAAAAATAATTATATTTATTGAAATATATTTTAAATAATTAAAAATTATGTATGATCTAGTTCCTCCAAGCATGAAAGCACAATTTAACTCAATAAATTTATCTAATCAAAGTATTAAATTATACGTTAACCTTGACGATAAAAGTTCTAATAAAAAAGGTTTGTCTAATTATACCTATAATAACATCAATGTATTTAAATATAATTTAAAAATTAAAAATTCTCAAATTAACTTGAATATTTACAATAAAACCTTAAATAAAAGTTATTTTTACAAAATTGTTTTAGGTTCCTTCGTTTATCAAACTGCAGTAAAGTTTTCTTCATCTACTATTATTGTTAATTCTAAAAATAAGTCAGATTTAGATAATCTTGTATTTGGTTTTCTTCAAAAAGATTATATTTACTCCGTATACAAAAATAAATCAAAAAAATCTCTTTATAAAACTAATTATAAACTTCCAAATAATTTCTTAAGTTTATTAAATTCTATAAATTTTCTTAAAGAATTGGTCTCTGAGCCGAGTAATATTATTTATCCAACCTCATTTGTTAAAAGAACAATGAGCCAAATAAACAAAAGTAATGTAAATATAAAGACACTAAATAGGGCAAAAATACAGAAAATAGGTTTAAATTGTTTACTTGCAGTAAGCCAAGGTAGTAAGAGAGAGCCAGCAGTGATGGAATTTTCAAAAAAAAATTCAAATAAAAATGTTGATATTTTATTTGTAGGCAAAGGTGTTTGTTTTGACAGCGGAGGCATATCAATTAAGCCAAGTGGTGGTATGGAGGATATGAAATGGGATATGGCGGGCTCAGCTGTAACTGTATCAATAATTAAATATCTTAGTGAAATTAAAACAAATTTTTCTTATGCCGGTATTGTAGGTTTAGTTGAAAATATGCCTAGTGGCAGTGCATACAAACCTGGTGATATAATTAAATCTTATAAAGGTATCAATGTTGAAGTTCTAAATACAGATGCCGAGGGAAGGCTCGTATTAGCCGATATAATTACATACGGATGTGAAAAATATAAACCAAAAATAGTAATTGATTTTGCAACTTTGACTGGTGCCATTATGGTAGCATTAGGACAGCATTATGCTGGATTATTTTGTAATGATGATAATCTAGCAGAAACACTTTATAAATCCGGTTTAGATACAAATGAAAAAGTTTGGAGAATGCCTCTTCATGATGATTTTGACAAAGAACTTAACTCACCTTTTGTTGATTTAAAAAACATAGGAGCTGGAAGATATGGTGGGTCAGTAACTGCCGCACAATTTTTACAGAGATTTGTTCCAAAAAATACAAAATGGGCTCATCTTGATATAGCTGGCACCACATGGAAAAATGGAGGAGACATAATGAACAATAAAGGCTCTACTGGTTTTGGCTTGACATTAATTGCAGATTTTATAAACAGATATTTCAAAAATTGAAGAAGTATGCAAAGAACATTTTCAATAATAAAACCTGATGCTGTTAGAAGAAACTTAATTGGACATATTAACAGAATTATTGAAAGCTCAAATTTAAATATATTAGCTTCAAAAAAAATGTACTTAACTAAAATACAAGCAGAGACTTTTTATGAAGTGCATAAAGAAAGACCATTCTTTGAAAGTTTAATTAAATTTATGACTTCTGGTGCTGTTCAAGTTCAAGTTCTTGAGGGGGAAGATGCTATAGCAAATTATCGTAAAATAATGGGGGCCACAAACCCTGCTGAAGCTGAAGATGGGACTATAAGAAAACTTTACGCTGAGTCTATAGAGGCTAACTCAGTTCATGGAAGTGACTCTGAGAAAAACGCAATAATCGAAATTAGTTTCTTTTTTTCAGGATCCGAACTAGTTTAGTAAATATTTAACAAATTGCTGATAAACAAATTTATGCTCTAAATTTTTATGTTTTTTTAAAAGCTCTGTTTCATCTTTAGTGTAAATTTTTTTGGTTTTATTTGAGATTGTTTGACCATCGTCCAATTCAGGAGAGACCTTATGAATGGTAAAACCATAGTATTTTTCATTATTTATAAGCATTCTTTTTTGTGTCATAAGTCCTTTATAATTAGGTAAGATAGAGGGATGTAAATTTATAACATCAAAGTTTTCAATTATACTCTTTTCAATAACCTTCATATAACCAACTGAAAAAATAATATCAGTATCATAGAAATTTTTTTTTTGTAACTCTCTTTGACATTCTCTTACTAAAACATTTTTGTAAAACTTACCTAAATATGACTTTATTTTTGTTGAGATATTATTATTACTAATAATAGTTATTATTTTAAAATCTTTATTATTATGATTTTTTTTTAATATTTCTAGAAGATTAGAACCGCTCCCTGATATTAAAAAGGAAACTTTTTTATAATTATTTAATTTCACCAATAAGACTAAACAAGTTCCTTCTTATAAATCTCTTATAGTATTTCTTATTAATGACAAATATCATACCAATTCCACAATTAAATATCTCCATTAATTCGAGATTAGATATCTTTATATTATCTTTTATAAAATCGTACTCTTTCGGGAGTTTTTTTATATTTAAATCAAATTTTGTACCCTTAGGAATACAACGTTTAAAATTTGAATATACACCACCTCCAGTTATGTGGGAGAGTGTCTTTATATACTTCAAATCATAATTATTAATATATCTATGGTAAAGTCGTGTGGGTTTCATTATAAGATCAGAAAGCTTTTTTTTATTAAATGTTGCTTTTTTTATATTAATTTTATTATTACTAATAATTTTTCTAATAAGAGAATATCCATTTGAGTGAAATCCATTTGATTTTATTCCAAATATCAGATCCCCACTTGTTACATTTAAAGTTTTATATCTCTCTTTTATTCCTATTAAAAAACCAGCAATGTCAAAATGATTACCCTCATATAAAGATGGCATTTCAGCAGTTTCACCTCCAATCAGAGAACAATTAATTTTTTTGCAGGCACCTGTGATACTTCTCAATATTTCAGTATATTGTTTTGACTTGACAGAACTACAGGCAAAGTAGTCTAAAAAAAATAGTGGTTTAGCCTTGTTGCAAAGTAAATCATTTGAACACATTGCAACCAAATCTTGACCAATTCCCTTGTAATAATTAAGCTCTGCAGCCAATATAGCCTTAGTTCCAACTCCATCCGTAGCGGCACAAAGCGTAACATCCTTGTTAATTCTATATTCTGCACTAAAACCTAATTTATTTCCTAAAACTTTATCATTGTGAGAGCTTTTAATGAATTTTAGTGCCTGACTAATAAGTTTGTCAGTTTTTATTACATCAACACCTGATTTTTTGTATAGTTTGCTCAATGAAATATTTATATCTAATTAGTATATTCCTTGCATTTAATTTAAAAAATTTATCAGCTTATCAAGAAATTACTATTCAAAAAGACAGCAATCTTCAAAATTATCAAGAATTACTTTTAAGAATAAATAATTCAATTGCTGAGGAAGACATTCTATCTTCAATAGAAAAAAATATTTATAACATTAATTTTAGTAATACTCAAATATCTCTCAATGTTGATGTAGATAATTTATCTAAAGATTTATATGCAAAAAATATTGATCATAATTTATTTTTTTTAAATTGTTCATTACTAGAAAATTTTTTTAAATATAATAATAAATTTGAAAATTGTCCAAATTTTACTATTCAAAACTTTGAAAAAGATTCTTACATATACTTAAATTTTAATAAAAATTATTTTCGATTACACAAGTTCTCAAAAAATATTAATTTAAAATCATTATGGTTTAAACTATTGGATAAAAATAAAAGCTCTTATCAATTATCTATCAATCCATCAAATTATAAAAAATTAAAATACTTTACTGGTTTAGAGCCCAAGATATTATCTTATGAACAAAACAAATTACTATTAGATTTCGAAAATATCTATGATGATAAACAGATTAATTTTTTGGTAAACTTTTTTTAGTGCAAACATTTTTAAATTTAGACAGATCAGATGAGGAAATTATACTTTCTTCAGAAAACGACTCAGTAATTCAATCGCTCAAGAAAAGAGTAAAATACCTAATTATTTATGGCCCTAGAAAATCTGGTAAATCCTCGATTGCAAATAATTTTTCTAAGGTTTTTGAAACTAATTTGATTAATAAATTACCTAAAGATTTACATATAAAGAAAGAAACTTATTTAGACTTAAATAATTTACCTACAAAAGATGACAATTTTTTTCACTTTTTACAGCACTTTATATCAAATAATATTCCATTAACTATATTTACCTCTGACAGTTCTATTGAAAATCTATCTGACAAAATTTATTTACCAGATATTGAGTCGAGGTTAAGACAATTCAATTTATGCAATATTCAAAACCCTAATAAAGATCTTCTTTTAAAATTAATAAAAAAATATTTGTTTTTAAAATCTATTACTGTTCCAGAACAGATTATTATTGAAGTAATGAATCATATTGAGAGAACATATCTAGCAGCATTTGAGGCAGCAAAAACCATTAATCATTTGCTTTATGAGAATAACCATAATATTAATTTGTCACTAATTAGAAAGTATTATGAACAGTTATAGAGATTATTACTTAAAAGATATAGATAATAAACTAGTAGATAAAAAAATTACGGTATCTGGATGGGTCAATAGATCAAGAGACCACGGAAATTTATTATTTATAGATTTAAGAGACTCAACCTCACTTTTACAATGTGTTGTAGATAATACATCTGTAAATTTTTCTGAGTTATCAAAAATTAAAAACGAGGATGTTATTAAAATTTCTGGTCTAATAACTAAAAGAAGCGAGGAAACTATTAATACAAATTTAGAGTCAGGAGAAGTTGAATTAAAAATAGAAAGTTTTGAGATATTAAGTCGATGCTCTAAAACTCTCCCACTTGAGGTAAATTCTGATAGTGATTATGGTGAGGAGGTAAGGTTAAAATATAGATATTTAGACCTTAGAAGATCCAAAATGCAACGTAACATTAAGCTTAGGAATCAAATTATAAATTATGTAAGAGATTTTATGAATAATGAGGGTTTCATGGAATTAGCAACTCCAATTCTAACAGCTCCTTCTCCAGAAGGCGCTAGAGATTACCTGGTACCTTCCAGATTACACAAAGGATCCTTTTATGCTTTGCCTCAAGCACCTCAGCAATTTAAGCAACTTTATATGGCTTCTGGTGTTGATAAATATTTTCAAATAGCTCCATGTTTCAGAGATGAAGATAGTAGGGCTGATAGATCCCCTGGTGAATTTTATCAAATTGATATGGAAATGAGTTTTGCCACACAAGAGGATGTTTTAGACGTCATCAGTCGTTTACTATTTAATACTTTTGATAGATTTAAACTTAAAAATAAATTAATAAATAAACTTCCATTCCCAACTTTTACTTACAAAGATAGTTTAGAAAATTTTGGATGTGATAAACCAGATTTAAGAAATCCTCTGAGATTATCTAATGTAACAAATTATTTTGAGGGCTCAGGTCTTCAAATTTTTGAAAATTTAATTAAAAAGGGCGCTATTGTTAATTGTATTCAAGCTCTCAATTCTGAGGGTAAGCCAAGAAGTTTTTATGATAACCTTAATAAATGGGCTCAAGAACAAGGAAAAAAGGGTCTTGGATATATTAACTTTGAAAATTCACTACCAAAAGGCCCATTAGCTAAAAATTTTAATCAAGAAAAGTTAAACCAAATGATTAAAGACAATAATTTTAATTTAAATGATGGATTACTTTTTGTGTGTGATTTACCAGATGAGTCATATGAGTTTTCATCAAAAGTTATTTCAAAAGTAGGAGAGGATTTAAATTTAATTGATAAAAATAAATATGAATTTTGCTGGATTGTTGACTACCCTATGTATGAAAAAGATGTTTTAACTGGCAAGATTGACTTTAGTCACAATCCTTTTTCTATGCCTCAAGGAGGAATGGACGCATTAACGAAAGATGACCCCTTGAATATTTTAGCTTATCAATATGACATCGTATGTAATGGGATAGAATTATCATCCGGAGCCATAAGAAACCATAGACCAGATATCATGAAAAAAGCTTTTGAAATTGCAGGATATGGCGAAAGTGAGATTAAATCAAAATTTAGTGCTTTGTTTGATGCTTTTCATTATGGAGTACCCCCTCACGGAGGATGTGCACCGGGTCTAGACAGAATAATTATGTTACTTAGTGAAAATGAAAATATCAGAGAAGTAATAGCTTTCCCTTTTAACCAAAGAGCTCAAGACTTAATGATGAACGCTCCAGTTAAAATAGAGGATAAACAACTAAAAGAGTTAAATTTAAAAAAAGTTAGCGATTAGCTTTAAGTATTTTTTCTACATCCTCAATTGTTAAATTTTCTCCATCATATTCTGGAGGAATTTTGTAATTCATTATGCCTATTTTAAAATAAAATTTTCCTGACTTCCCTTTATAGAGATTTGCTCTTTGTTTCCTTCTCTTTAGAACTCCTATTTCTCTTACTTTATTGGTAGGTTTATTTTTTTTAATAGTTATTAATTCCACTGCTTGATCTAAATCAATTTCCAAGACATCATATTTTCTTCCCAAAGAGGCAAATATATCTTGGTATTTAACATAAGGTCCATACGCTCCTATGTTTGCTATTACCGGATCTTCGCTATTTGGAAAATTTCCAAGTGTTATTGGTAGCTTAATTAACTGACTAGCAATATTCATACCAATTGTATTTTGATCATAGATTTTAGGAAGAGTTACTCTTTTAGGCTTATCTTCATCAGTGTCTTTTCCTAATTGTAGATAATAGCCATAAGGACCCAAGTGAACTGCTATTTCTTTTTTAGAGTCAGCATCTATGCCTAAAGTTCTTGGAAAAGTGATGATTTCATCTCCCTCACGATTTTTTGGATTTACCTCTTTAACGAATGCACCTATAGAAATTGTAAATTTACATTCAGGGTAATTTGAACAGCCAATAAATCCTCCCATTTTTCCAACTTTCACACCCAAATTACCTTCACAATTTTCTGTGTTTGCCCAAGAGGAACATTTGATATCAATGTCTCCACCAATTTTTTTAAAAATAACTGGTGATAATTCTTCATTTATCACATCAATTACCTCTCTATTAGGCTTACCCATAACCTCATTTATGAAAAACTCAAAATCTTTCCAAAAATTTAAAACAATATTTTTCCATTCTGCTTTATCAGCAGCAACATCATCAAGCTGATTTTCTAAATCAGCTGTAAATTTATATTCAAGAAATTTTTTAAAATAATTACATAAAAATACATTTACTACTCTACCCCGATCATTAAGTATAAATGATTTTCCACTTTTTAAAACATAACCCCTATTAACAATTGTTTGAATTATAGAGGCATAGGTTGAAGGTCTTCCAATTTCTAACTCTTCTAATTTCTTTACTAAACTTGCATCAGTATATCTAGATGGAGGAGAAGTATATGACTCTAATGTTTCAACTTCACTTACAATGTATTTATCATGTTCTTTTATATTTTCTAATAGTGAAATAATTTGTTCTTCATCATCCTCTTGTAGGTTATAAACTTTTTTATATCCATCAAAAATTAATTTACCAAGCGTTGCTTTTAAAGTTATGTTTTTTTCTTCACAATCTATTTGAAGTGTATTTTGGTTCGTTTCCGCACTTGTCATTTGAGATGCTAATGTTCTTTTCCATATTAAATCATAAAGTTTAAATTGTTCTTCACTTAGATAATCTTTTATACTTTCAGGCTTTATTGAAATATCTGTTGGCCTAATTGCCTCGTGCGCTTCCTGTGCGTTCTTTTTTCTGGACTTATACTCAATAGGCTTATCTGGTAAATATTTATCACCATATTCATCACTTATATTTTTTCTTATTGTATCAATTGAGTCTTTAGAAAGCGTTATGCTATCTGTTCTCATATAAGTGATTAAAGCAATAGTTTCCTTATTTATATCTATGCCCATATATAAACCTTGAGCAATAGTCATAGTTTGACTGGCACTAAAATTTAGTTGACTATTTGCTGTTTGTTGCAGGGTTGAAGTATTAAAAGGTGCTTTTGGTTTTCGAGATATTGTCTTTTCATCAATTTTTCTAATGAAAAATTTGTTGTTATTTAAATAATTTTTAGCCTTTTCAGCTAAAGCCTCATTTTTAAAGAAGAGCTTGTCTACTTTTTGCCCATCTAGACTTGTAATGGATGTATCAAGTTTTGCACCGTTAATTTCCCCGTGTACATTTATTTTATAGAATTTCTCTGGCTCAAATTGTTCTATCTCAATTTCTTTTTCATAAATGAGTCTTACTGCTACAGATTGCACTCTTCCTGCAGATCTACTACCAGGCATTTTCCTCCAGAGAACAGGAGATAAACTATATCCCGCTAAATAATCTAAACTTCTTCGGGCTAAATAAGCAGAAACTAAATTATCATCAACTTTCCTAGACTCTTTAAAACTATTTATTACTGCATTTTTAGTTATTTCATTAAATGTAATTCTCTCAAATTTATTTTTATCTATTTTTTTTTCTAAAGATTTCACTAAATGCCATGTAATCGCTTCACCTTCTCTGTCCGGATCAGTTGCAAGGTAAATTTTTTCATAACCTTCTGCTTTTTTCTCTATACTGTCCAACATTTTCATTCCTGCAGTTGTTGTTTCCCAATTTAACTCAACATCACTGTAGTCTTCAGTCACTTTAACACCATCTTTTTTTGCTAAATCTCTAAAATGACCAACTGTAGCTATGACTTCAAAATCATTTCCAAGATATTTATTAATCGTCTTAGCTTTTGCGGGTGACTCTACAACAAGTAAATTCATAACTATAAATTTATTTTATTTTCTTTGCCTTTAATTAGTCTTTTAATATTAGAACTGTGTTTAAAAAATATTAAAAGAAAAATAATAACAACCATTCCTTTTTCTAAGTTGCCATAAATAAAAATTAATTGATAAATTGTCAAAAGAAATATCGATAAAAGGGCTCCTAAAGAAGAAAGTTTAGTAATTTTGACTGTAAAAAACCACAAGATCATTGCTAAAATCGTTGGAATAGGAGTTAAAAATAAATTTGCACCAAAAAAGCACGCAACACCTTTTCCACCTTTAAAATAAAGCCAAATTGGAAAAATATGTCCAATTATAGAAAAAAGAAAAATTAAATATTTATATTTCAGGTAGTGTTCTGGAAATAAATAATAAATTATTAAAAATGCACAAATTGGTTTTATTCCATCTAATAACAGGACAGCAATACCAGCTTTTTTTGATACACTTCTGTATACATTGGTTGCACCTATATTACCTGATCCTGTTTTGGTTATGTCTTTGTTTGTAAAAAATTTGGTTATTAGTTTCCCAAAAGGTATAGATCCCATCAAATAGGCTAACGTTAATATTAGAAACATCACTTTAGTATGTAATGTAAACAAGCCATTCTGAGGTAAACACCCATCTCAACTTGTTTTAAGATCAGTGATTTAGGATAATTATCTAAAACTTCATCGCTAATCTCAATGTTTCTATTTACTGGGCCAGGGTGCATCAAATAGGGCTTATTTAATAGATGGTTATTTTGTAAACAAAATTCTTTTTTAAAAGATTTCATCATATTCTTTGCACCTTTTGGAATTCTCTCTTTTTGAACTCTCAACATCATCAAGACATCTAGCTTTTCTAAATAATTCAGATTTTTATGAAATTTAATTTTATCATTTATTTTAATCAATTCATTTCTGTTTAAAAAATATGTAGGTGCAATTATATGAATTTGATAGCCCATTTTTGAAAGAAGTTTGATATTTGAGTGAGCAACTCTGCTATGTTTAATATCTCCACAAATACCAATTTTAATTTTTTTCTTTTTAAAAATTTCTTTTATTACACAATAATCAAGTAGCGCCTGTGTAGGATGTTCATTAGTTCCGTCTCCAGCATTGATTACAGGAACATTACTTTTCTTTGCTATGTTCATTGGTGAAAAATTATTTTTATCTCTGATGACTAAAGCATCTGGTTTCATACTCATCAAAGTATCCATGGTATCATTAAACGTTTCACCTTTAGACAAAGAACTTTTTTCAAAATTTATGTTAACTGAATTATATCCCAAATTTTTTGCTGCAAGCTCAAAACTTATTGTAGTTCTTGTAGAGGGCTCTAAAAATAAGTTAAAAATATTTTTTGTTTTATTTCCTGCAATTCTTTTTTTTGATTTTTTAAATTTTATAGCTAACTCAGCAATAGAGTGAATATCCTTAGCTGATAGATCGTCTATAGAAGTGATCTTTCTATTTTTCACTAGGGGAGTTTCTATACAAACTTAGGAAATCATCAAGTATTAAACATGCGCTTTTTTCATGAATATTTGTGTTTTCTGATTTTTTCCTTGATTTATAGGGATTACTAGACAGTCTCTCATCGATAAACAAAATTGGACAAGAGATAATTTTCTCTAATTTTTCGGCAAATTTTTCAACTTTATTTACCATTTCAGATAAAGAACCATCAAGATGGTAAGGTTTACCAATCACGACTCCATGAACATTTTCATTTGTTATTATTTCTATAATTTTTTCGAATAATAATGTTTCGGTAAAAGTTCCATAAGGAACAGAAATGATATTTGATGGATCGCTGATAGCCATTCCAATGTGTTTTAGACCATAATCTATAGCAATAAATTTCTTGGTATAATTATTGCTTACAAGAAAATCTGATATAGTATCGACGACCATTATGAGTGACATTGATATTAAAAGAATTTCTTATTTAGCAAAGCTAAAATTACCCTCAGAAAAAGAGGAATTTTACTCTAATTCCTTAAAAGATATAATTAAATGGGTAGATAATCTTAAAAAAGTTGACACAAGTAAAACAGAACCTTTGCATAATGTAACTGAAAAAACCGTATCAATTAGAAATGATGAGGTAAGTAAAAGTAATTCTGTTGATGATGTATTAAGCAATGCTCCAGAGAGAGCACAAAATTTTTTCAAAGTGCCTAAAGTGGTTGAGTAAGTGAAGAATTCAATTAGCCAAATTAAAAAAGCTCTTATTGAAAAAAAAATAAGTGTAGGTGAACTTTATGACGAATATTTAGCAAAAGCTAAATCTGGTAATAACAACAGCTTTAACTTAGTGATTGACAGGGAAAACAATATTTCATCAATTAACGACTCTCAAAACAGATACGACAATGGCAATCCTTTACCTTTAGATGGTATTCCTTTAGGTATAAAAGATTTATTCTGCACTAAAGGAATAAGAACAACAGCATCATCAAAAATTCTGAGTAATTACATCCCTAATTATGAGTCTTTTGTGACTCAGCAACTTTTAAATGATGGTTCAATTTTTATTGGCAAAAATAATTGTGATGAATTTGCGATGGGCTCTTCAAATGAAACTAGTTATTTTGGTCCTGTAATTAATCCTTGGAAGAATAAAAATTCTCAAAAAGATAATCTAGTTCCAGGCGGCTCCTCAGGGGGATCAGCAGCAGCTGTGGCAGAGGGCTCATGTGTAGCATCAATGGGTACAGATACTGGTGGCTCAATCAGACAGCCAGCTAGCTTATGCGGAATAGTTGGTTTAAAGCCCACGTTTGGCTCATGTTCAAGATGGGGAATTGTAGCTTTTGCCTCTAGTTTAGATCAAGCAGGACCTTTGACAAACTGTGTAGAGGATGCGGCTTATGTTTTAAATTCAATAAACAAACATGATTTTAATGACTCTACCAGCTCAAATCATCAAAGAGAAGACTATTTAGTTGATATCAACAACAGCTTTGAAAAAAAAATTAAAATTGGAATTCCCTCTGATTATCTTGAAGATGTCAGTGACGACATTTTAAATCAAATTGATAATACAAAAAAAGCACTCTCCAAACATGGCATAGAATTTGTTGATGTAAAATTTAAGACTACCGAATACGCACTTTCAACTTATTATATTTTAGCACCAGCTGAAGCTTCGTCAAATTTAGCAAGATATGATGGAATACGCTACGGAGTTAGAGAAGACGGCGAAAGTCTTGATGATATTTATCTAAATTCCAGAACAAAGGGATTTGGTGATGAAGTTACAAGAAGAATACTTATAGGCGCTTATGTATTGTCAGCTGGTTATTACGATGCTTACTACAGACAAGCTCAAAAAGTTAGAAGATTGATTAAAAATGATTTTCAAAGAATTTTGAACGAAGTTGATTTTATACTAACACCCACAACACCAAATGAGGCTTTTAAAATTGGTGATAAACTTGATCCTATATCTATGTATAAAAATGATATTTATACTGTTCCCACAAGTCTTGCTGGCCTTCCTGGCATATCTATTCCATCTGGATTAAGTAAAAATGGTCTACCTTTGGGAGTTCAATTTATTGGAAATTATTTTGAAGAAAAATTACTTTTACAATTAGCAGCGCTTGCAGAAAAGGAATTAAGTTTCAATGAGTAATAATTGGGAAATGGTCATAGGTCTTGAAGTACACGCCCAACTTAAAACTTCATCTAAATTATTTTCCTCCTCACCAAATCAATTTGGATCTGAGCCAAATGAGAATGTAAATTTTATTGACTCAGGAATGCCTGGAATGCTTCCAGTTATGAACTTTGGTTGTATTGAAATGGCAATAAAAACAGGATACGCATTAAATTTTAAGATTAACAAGTATTCTGTTTTCGAAAGAAAAAATTACTTCTATCCTGATTTACCTCAAGGTTACCAAATTAGTCAATTTGAATTCCCCATTCTTAGCGAGGGTTATATCAATATTGATAGTGGTGATAATCAAAAAAAAATTAGAATTGAGAGAGCCCATTTAGAACAAGATGCTGGCAAAAGTATTCATGATATTGATCCGAAATATAGCTTTATTGATCTCAATAGAGTAGGCACACCATTATTAGAAATAGTTTCGTATCCTGATTTATCATCTGCAGATGAAGTAATTAACTACATGTCTTCTTTAAGACAATTGCTTATGTACATAGATGTGTGTGATGGAAATATGCAGGAAGGTTCTTTAAGAGCTGATGTAAACTTATCTGTTCGCAAAAAGGGCCAAGAACTTGGCACTAGATGTGAAATAAAAAATTTAAATTCATTTAAATTCATTAAACAAGCTATTGAATATGAATTTCAAAGACAAATTAATATAATTGATGGTGGTGGAGAAATTGAACAGAATACTATGTTGTTTGATACAAGCACCGGGGAAACAAGAGCAATGAGAAGTAAGGAATTCTCACATGATTATCGTTATTTTCCTGATCCCGATTTATTACCTGTAAATTTAAGCCAAGAGCAAATTGATAAAATAAAACCCTTAGTAGGAGAACTTCCCCAAGATAAGTTAAATAAATATTTAGATAATTACAGTTTAGATAAAGACATAGCTAAAATCATAATTGCTGAAAAACAAAACGCAAATTTATTTGAAAAAATGATTTCTGAGTCAACCGTGAAACCAAAATTTATAGCTGCTTGGTTAGTTGGAGATATATTTGCATTTATCAAAGAAAATAATTTAGAAGTAAATAGTCTAAATGATAAAACAAAAGATATTACTGATCTTTTGAAATTAATTTCTGATGATGTAATTTCAAATAAAGCTGGTAAAGAAATTTTACCGAAAGTTTTAAATGGTGAAGGTAAGCCATCTGAACTTGTAAAGGAATTAGGACTTGAACAAGTGTCTGACTCAGGTGAATTGGAAAAAATAATTGATGAAGCTTTAGTAGGAGAAGAAGAGAACATTTTAAAATTTCAAGGAGGTTCTGATAGAGTTTTAGGATATTTTGTTGGAAAATGTCTAAAAGCTACAAAAGGTAAAGGTAATCCTAAATTAATAAATAAAATCCTTCTCGAAAAACTTAAAAAGTAACTGCATAGACATTTTTATCAATAATAAGAATGACAATTCTTTTTATTCGACTATATTTCGGCTATAAATAAGCCTATGGAGAGGTGGGTGAGTGGCTGAAACCAGCGGTTTGCTAAACCGCCGTACGACGCAAGTTGTACCGAGGGTTCGAATCCCTCTCTCTCCGCCATAAAAAAAACATATATATTTGATATAAAAATAGTAAAAAATAATAATGCTCACAGGATCTATACCAGCAATAATAACTCCCTTTTCAAATGGTGAAGTTGACTACGATAGTTTTGAAAAACTACTAAACTGGCAAATTAAAAGTGGAATATCTGGAGTAACGGTTTGTGGAACCACAGGGGAGTCACCAACTTTATCACATGATGAGCATATGAAGTTAGTCGAGTTCGCAATAAAAGTTGCTTCAAAAAAAATACCTGTTATTGCCGGCACAGGATCTAATTCGACTAAAGAGGCAATTGAATTTACTAAACACGCCTTTAAAGCAGGAGCAAATTACGGATTAGTCGTTACACCATATTATAATAAACCTAATCAATTAGGTTTGATTAACCATTTCAAAAAAATTGCAAAAGTTTCACCTTTAAAACAACTAATTTACAATATACCAGGAAGATCAATTGTAGACTTGTCTTTTGATAGCTTTAAGGAACTAAATAAAGTATCAAACATCGTCGGTATTAAAGACGCCTCCAATGATATGTCAAGACCTTTGATTATGAGAACTTTTATGAAAAAAGATTTTAATTATTTGTCTGGTGAAGATGGAACCATTGCTGGTTTTTTAGCTCAAGGCGGGCATGGCTGTATATCAGTTACAGCTAATGTTGCTCCTAAACTTACATCAATGCTCCACTATCATTGGAAAAAAAAGAATTATAAGGAATTTGATAAAGTAAATTTAAAATTAGCTCCATTGTCAAAAATATTGTTTGCTGAACCTAATCCTACACCAGCTAAGTATGCCCTTTCTTTAATGGGTAAATGTAAAGCTGATGTAAGAGAACCTTTGTATGAATTAAGCTCTGATACAAAAAAACAAGTAAGAAAAATAATAAAAGATTTAAATTTTATTTAATTGTCTATTCAAAATCGTAGAGCAAAATTTGATTATGAAATCAAAGAAACTTATGTTGCTGGAATAGTGCTTGAAAGCAATGAAGTTAAACCACTTCGAAGTGGGAAAGCCTCTATTCAGTCAAGTTTTATTAATGAACAAAAAGGTGAAATTTACATCAATAATTTTGAAATTATTTCAAGAGGTAAGAATTTTGACCTCAAAAAAAAGACGAGATCTGTAAAAAAACTTTTACTTAATAAAAGAGAGATAAAGAAGATTTTAGGAATGTTGACCACAAAAGGTTTTACAGCGGTTCCTATGGAGATTTTCTTTAATGAAAAAGGTTTAGCAAAAGTAAAATTTGGAGTTGGCATCGGTAAAAAGAAATTTGATAAAAGGGAGACAATTAAGCAAAGAGAGTGGGATCGTAAAAGACAAAGAATTTTAAAAAAATAATAATTTTCTTGTAATCTTACTTACTTTTTCATATAAACCTCACATGGCAAGAGTTACAGTAGAAGATTGTACTAAAAACGTTGATAGTCTTTTTGATTTAGTTTTACTGGCATCTCACAGAGCAAAGGTTCTTAATGCAGGTAATGAAGCCCAGGTTCCACTAGATAATGATAAAAGCACGGTTATAGCTCTAAGAGAAATTGCTGATGAAAAAATTAGTGTCGGAGATGTCAAAGAAGACATTATTAAGAGTTATCAATTAGTTCAAGAAAAAGAAGAAGAAAACGAAGATCATCTTCTTGAAGATTAAAAGTTATATTTAGTTTATTATTTTAGCTGATGTTTCAAACCAGCTACTTCAACAAAAGTTACAGCGAGTTTAAATCCGCATTAGAATCATATGACAAAAATTTTAAAGAAGATCTATTTGTAAAAGCTATTGAGGTTGCTGAAAGTTCTCATAAGGACCAATTTCGTGCCTCTGGAGATCCGTATATAATTCATCCATATGAAGTATGTAAATCACTAATTGAATTAAAATTAGATACTGAAACTGTAATTACTGGCTTACTACACGATGTCATTGAAGATACTGAATTTTCAAAAGATGAATTAAAAAAAAATTTTGGCGATGCAATATCTGGCCTCGTTGATGGTTTGACCAAAATAGATTTTTTGGAAGAAAAAAAAACAACAAGATCAGAAAAAGAGGCCGAAAATTTCAGAAAATTATTAATTTCTACTGCTAAAGATATAAGAGTTTTAATTATAAAATTAGCTGACAGACTTCATAATATTAAAACTATTCATTATTTTAAAGATGTTGAAAAAAGAAAAAGAGTGAGCAATGAAACTTTATTAATTTATGCCCCGCTTGCTCAAAGATTAGGATTTGAGAATTGGAAATCAATTTTAGAAAATATATCTTTTAAAAATTTACACCCAGATATTTTTAACAGAATCAATGACAAAATAGATAATACCTTCAAAAACTTAGAAGGTTCATTTATTGATCTTGAAAATTTAATGAGGGAGCAACTTTCCAAGTCTGATATTGATGCTGAGATTCATTACCGAAAAAAAAATCCTTACTCTATTTGGAAAAAAATAAATAAGAAAAATACAGATTTAAATTCTATATCTGATATAGCTGCTGTCAGGATCATTACTAAATCAACAAGAGATTGTTACAGGGTTCTGGGTATTATTCACCGAAATTTTTCCGCTAAAGTTGGAAGAACAAAAGATTATATATCTAGTCCAAAACCCAATGGGTATAGATCGATACATTCTGATCTTATTTTTCAAAAAAAAATATTTGAAGTACAAATAAGATCAAGAGCTATGCATATGATAGCGGAAAATGGTATAGCTGCACATTGGAGATATAAATATCTAAATAAAGATAGTCAAAGCGAGGGCGTCTATGCTTGGTTAAGAGATGCTGTAAATTATGTTGAGGAAAAAGATGAACAACATCTCATACTTAACAAAACCTCACAACAATTTTTTGATGAACAAATTTATGTTTTTTCACCTAAAGGAGAATTATTTACACTCCCAGTTGACTCCACTCCAGTTGACTATGCGTATACTATTCATACAGATATTGGAGATAGATGCGCTGGAGCAATAGTTAATGGACAAGAGTCACCTTTAAGTACAAAACTAAATAATGGAGATCAAGTTGAAATCATTCTTGATGAAAGCACTACAATTTCACCTTTATGGATTAGATTTGTAAAAAAAGAAAAAGTAAAAGAAAAAATAAGGTATTTTTTTAGGTCAAAAAGAAGAAGAGAGTTTGAAATACTAGGTAAAGATATTTTAAACTATATCGCAAAGTCTAAAAACATTGCTGCCGATGAAAATACTTTTAACAAAATTTTAACCAAAACTGATTTTAAATTTAAAAATAAACTTTTTGAAAATGTTGGAAGAGGTTTTTTATCTAGAGCTGAACTAGATAAATTATTTAAGGAAATGGAAGATAATATTGTAAAAAAAATTTTTCAATCTAATGATGACGAAGAAAGAGTAGATGTATTAAAATATGAAAATGGTATTGCTATTAATTATGCAACTTGTTGTTCTCCTATTAAAGGCGATAGCATTATCTCAATAATGTCATATGGTCGAGGTCTAGTAGTACACAATACAATTTGTGACAGTTTAGGTTATTATCATAAAGATAATTTTTATAAATCTGAATGGGGGGAAGGAGAAAGTCAATCTGAATTTAACTCAAGGATAGAGATAGTTATTAAAAACCAACCTGGAGCTCTATTTAGTATTACATCAATCTTCGATAAGCATGAAATTAATATCGAAAATATTCGTATCGCTAATAGAACTAAAAAAGTTTACACATTTATTATAGATATAAGTATTGAAAGCTCAGATAAACTAAAATTTGTTCTTGCCGAAATGAAAACTTTAAGCCAAGTTGATAAAGTTAAAAGACAATCAATTAATTATTAATGAAACTAGGCGTTAATATAGATCATATAGCGACTCTTCGTAATGCTAGGGGTCAGGATAATCCAAATTTAATTAGAGCATTGAAAGTTTGTCAAGAAGCAAAAATTGACACACTAACTGTTCACTTAAGAGAAGATAGGAGGCACATAAAAGATAAAGATCTCTTTGAATTAAAAAAATATTCTAAAATTCCTATTAATCTTGAAATGGCGCTTACAGAAGAGATGATAAAAATAGCAAGCAAGATCAATCCAAAATTTATTTGTATTGTTCCCGAAAAAAGAAATGAAATTACAACAGAGGGTGGTCTGAATTTAAACAAAATATCACAAGCAAAATTAAAAAAATTATTAAAAATATCTGGAAAAAAAAATATACAATTAAGTGCCTTTATAAACCCGACAAAAAAAATGATTAATTTAGCTAAAAATTTAGGTTTTGATACAGTAGAACTACATACAGGTAATTTAGATAAAAAAATTATTAGAAAATCCACAATAAATCAAATAAATGAAATGATTGAGTATGCTCACTCTAAAAAATTAATTGTAAATGTAGGGCATGGTTTAAATTTTAAAAATATTAAGTTTATAAAAAAAAGAAAATATGTCGATACTGTTCACGTTGGTCATTTTATAATATCTGAAGCAATATTTATTTCACTATCCAAGACTATAAATATTTTTAGAAATTTAATAAAAAAATGATAATTGGTCATGGTATAGATTTAGTTGAGATAGATAGAGTAAATAATATCTATGCTAAATATAAAAAAAATTTCATATCCAAATACTTTTTGAATGATCAATTCAAAACAATAAATAAAAACTTATTAGCAAATAATTTTGCAATAAAAGAGGCTTTTTCCAAAAGTATAGGTATGGGATTTAGATCTCCTTGTTACCCAAATAATATTGTGGTTAGTCGAAATAAATTAGGAAAACCAGTCATTTCTCTTCAAAATAAACTTGAAAGTTATTTAAATGATACTTTTGGGAAATATGTTATTCATGTTAGCCTAACAGATACAAAATTATATTCGATTGCGTCGGTAATTATTGAGCAAAGTTAAATCATCTTTAATTAATAATTTTAAAGCGCTTTTTTGGGCTTTAATCATTGCAGGGGTAATTAGAACTTTTGCTATCGAGCCATTTAAAATTCCTTCTGGATCAATGAAGCCAAACTTATTGGTTGGGGACTTTCTATTTGTTTCTAAGTGGGATTATGGATACTCAAGATACTCATTTCCTTTTGGACTTCCTCCGTTCAAAGGAAAAATCTTTGAAAGTAACCCTGAGAGAGGCGACATAATTGTTTTTAAACTTCCAGGACAAGAAAATATCAATTATGTGAAAAGATTGGTTGGGCTACCAGGAGAAACAATAAAAGTTGTAAATGGCAAAATCTATCTAAAGACCGAAAATTCAACTGATTTTGAAGTGCTAGAACAAATAGAAAATGGATTTTTTTATGATGATCAATACGGTAAAGAAATTCAGCAGTTAATTGAAAATGAATATAGGATTTTAAATATCACGAATGATGGGCCGCTTGATTATACTCCTGAGTACGAAATCCCAAAAGATAAATTCTTTTTCATGGGTGATAACAGAGATAACTCATCGGATAGTAGAATTTTAAGTGGAGTTGGATTTGTGCCAAAAGTTAATATAGTTGGTAAAGTTTGGTTTATTTGGTTCTCAGTTGATACTGATTTTTCTTTATCAAAATTTTGGAATTTACCCTTTCATATTAGATATGATAGGCTCTTTAACGTTATCAAATAAACATTTTGAATAAGACACAAATTTTCAAAACAATAAAAAGCCTTGAGGGTTTTAATAAAAGCATAGAACACGATAGTTTTGAAAAATCCAAAAAAAATTCTGATAAACCTTTTCAAAAATATGAGTTTCTGGGAGATAGAGTTTTGGGTTTAGTAATCTCGGAATATTTGATAACCACTTTTTCACACAATACTTTAGATGAGATCTCAAGAAGGTTTATTCATCTTGTTAATACAAACACCTTAGCCAAAATATTCAGAAAAAATAATTTAGGTGATATCTTTAAACATCAACTTGATCCCAACTCAAGTAAAAATTCTATATACGCTGATGCATTAGAGTCTCTCATTGGATTTGTTTATACAAGAAAAGGTTTAATATTTTCAAAAAAATTAATAATGGAATTATGGCAAAATGAATTAGACATACTTCCACAAAAAGATCCTAAAACATTTATACAAGAATATTGTCAAAAGAAATATAAGACAATTCCTCTTTACAAATTAATTGAGGAAGCTGGTACGAAACATAAACCTAAATTTTTAGTATCATTGAAAATTAAGGATAATGAAGTAGAAGCAGAGGGAGTTTCAAAACAAAAAGCCGAAATTTTAGCAGCAAAAAAAATGATTAAGATCATCAATAAATTTAGTAAATAATCTATTGTACAAAACTGAGGCCATAATAACGAAAGTAGAAAATTTTAAAGAAAATCATTTAAGTATTTCAGTTTACTCTTCTGAGTATGGACAAAAATCTCTAGTAGTTTTTGGAGGAAAATCAAAAAAAAAAAATTCTACGTATGTTAAGGGATCACTTAATAATATTGAATTTGACAATAATAATGTTTGCCTTTCCTCAACGTCTATAAATACATTTAAATGGTTTATGTTTTCAAAATATGAGTTGAAGACAATTGATTATTTTTGTTTTTTAATAAATAAATTATTATTTTTAGCTGACCAAAATTCAAATGTTGTAAGTAATTATTTTTTATTGATTTCTAAATTGAATGAAAGATCTAATTACCTTCCAGAGCTATTATTACTAGAGCTTGAAATCTTAAAAACTTCAGGTTACCAACCTGATTTGAATGAGAGTGTTTTAAAAAAAATTTTCAATTTCCACGATAAAAGAAATTTGAAAACTTATGAGCTTATTTATGAACATTTGAAAGAAAATAAAGATCATCAGTTGGTTTTTTTTGATTTTATGAGCAGAATAGTTAACAGAGTATTGATTAATTTGAATATTAATTTACCTTTTTCTAGAGATGAAATTACCAGGAAAATATAAAACTATTTATATAGCCTCTGATCATGCGGGTTTTAGATTAAAATCCTTTATTATTGAGGAATATTTGGCCAAAAAAAAATTTAATTTCTTCGATTTAGGCACTAATTCAGATAAATCTGTAGATTATCCAAAATTTGCAAAAAAATTATGTAAAAATATCAATCAATCAAGCATGGGTATCTTGATCTGTGGATCAGGAATAGGAGTAAGTATTAGTGCTAACAGGCATAAGCATATAAGGGCATCGCTTTGTCACAACGCACAAACAGCAAAAATGACAAGAAAACACAACAATAGCAACGTTATATGTTTAAAAGGAAGACCTTTTGTAAAAAAAAATATTTTTGCTATGCTCAACGCCTATTTTAAAACAGAATTTGACAAAGGGAGACATTTAAGGAGAATATCGCAACTATGACACTTAGTGAGAATTTTTTTTCTAGTAATCTAGAACATGCAGATAAAGATTTATATCAGAGTATTTCACAAGAACTTTCAAGGCAACAGAATCAAATTGAATTAATTGCTTCTGAGAATATTGTTTCTAAAGCTGTGCTTGAAGCACAAGGTTCCATTATGACTAATAAATATGCTGAGGGTTACAGTGCTAAAAGATACTATGGTGGTTGTGAATTTGTAGACATAGCTGAAAATTTAGCAATTGACCGTCTAAAACAATTGTATGGATGTAGTTATGCTAATGTTCAACCTCACTCAGGTGCACAAGCTAATCAGGCTGTATTTTTAGCACTCATTAAACCAGGTGACACTATTTTAGGAATGTCTTTAGATGCTGGTGGTCACTTAACACATGGTTCGAGACCAAATCAATCTGGAAAATATTTTAACGCTGTTCAGTATGGCATAAATCCAGAAACTTCTTTAATAGATTATGACGAAGTTGAAAGATTAGCTATTGAACATAAACCGACCTTGATTATTGCCGGCGGTTCAGCTTATCCAAGAAATATCGATTTTAAAAAATTTAGAGAGATAGCAGATAAGATTGAAGCTTATTTACTAGTTGATATGGCACACTATTCAGGTTTAGTTGCTGCCAAAGAATACCCGGATCCATTGCCACACGCACATGTGGTTACATCTACAACTCACAAGACTATTAGAGGTCCAAGAGGGGGTATGATACTTTCAAATGATTTAGACCTTGGAAAGAAATTTAATAGCTCTGTTTTTCCTGGTTTGCAAGGTGGACCACTTATGCATGTGATTGCTGCTAAAGCCGTTGCTTTTGGTGAAGCCCTTCAACCAGAGTTTAAAACATATATTCAACAAGTAAAAAAGAATGCATCAATTCTTGGAGAAGTTCTCATTTCAAACGGGATAGATATTGTCACCGGTGGAACAGACTCTCATATGGTTTTAGTAGATTTAAGATCAAAAAATGTAACTGGTAAAGATGCAGAAGAGAGTTTAGAGAGAGCTGGAATGACTTGTAATAAAAATGGTGTTGCAAATGATCCAAACCCTCCAACAATTACCTCAGGTATAAGATTAGGATCACCAGCTGCTACTACAAGGGGCTTCAAAGAGGAAGAGTTTAAGTTTATTGGTGAAAAAATCTCAACAATCATAAATGCACTATCTTCATCCAACGCAGATATCTCGATGACTGAAAGCTCTATTCTCAAAGATGTTACCGAGCTCTGCTCTAATTTTCCAATCTATAAATAAATATGAAGTGTCCCTTTTGTAAGGAGAAGGAAACATCTGTCTTAGACTCTAGACCTACAGAAGACGGTGGCGTTATTAGAAGAAGACGTCTTTGTGGATGTGAGAGAAAAGAGAGGTTCACTACATTTGAAAGAGTACAATTCAGAGAATTCTTAGTAGTCAAAAAAAATGGAGAAAAATCCATGTTTGATAGAGATAAAATTGCTAAATCTGTTGAATTGGCATTAAGAAAAAGACCTGTAGATATTGATACAAAAGAAAAATTAATTTCAAAGATAGTCAGAGACCTTGAAGGTATGGGTGAAAATGAAGTCAGCACTAACACAATAGGCGAAATGGTTATGCAAGGTTTATATTCATTAGATAAAGTTGGCTATGTGAGATTTGCTTCTGTTTACAGAGACTTTAGAGAAACTAAAGATTTTGAGCAATTCTTAGAAAAAATAGATAAAAAATAAGATTTGTTAAGTGCAATTCATCAAAATTATTTACAAAGTGTAAATAATTTATCAATAAAAAATATTGGATTAACTGGGAAAAACCCTTCAGTAGCATGTTTGATTGTTGACTACTCTAAATCTCCAAAAGGAATTGTCCTAAGTTATGGTTTAACATCAAAAAATGGCAGACCTCATGCAGAAATTAACGCCTTAAATAAATTACCTCAAAATAAAATAAATAATAAAACCGTTATGTATATTAGTTTAGAACCTTGTTTTAAAAATAATAGCTGTTGCGCAAAAGCAATTGCCAATGCTGGAATAAAAAAAGTTTTTATAAGTTCATTAGATCCAAACCCAAATATAAAAGGAAAGGGGATCAAATTTTTAAAGCAGCAAAATATCAAAGTAATTCATTCATCAAAATCTTTAGATAAATTTCAAAAAATTAATAAATATTTTTACACTCACCAAACATTAAATAGGCCTTTTATTACTCTCAAAATTGCTATCTCCAAAAACGGTTTTAGTAAAAGCCCAACAATAAAGAATATTACCTCTGAACAAACTCAATATTTTATGCATCGGATGAGATTATCACATGATGCTATAGCTGTCGGCATGAACACATTGTTGGATGATAAACCAAAATTAACTTGTAGATTACAGGGGATTGAAAAAAACATACTAAAAATCATTTTCTCAAATAAAAAAAATAAAATTAAAAATTACTTATCACTTAATGTTGATTACAAAAAATTATTAAATGGGGATTTTTCTTTATTTAGAAATTTACAAGTTCAATCTATTCTAATCGAAGGCGGAATTAGCACTTTTAAATATTTTCTTAATTGTAATTTGTTTGATGAGATTATAGTCTGCCAATCAAATATGATTATAAAAAATTCTAGAAAAAAATACTTTTTATCAATGAAATCATTAAAAAATAATTTTAAATTAAAATCATCTTATCAATATGGACAGGATACAATTTATAAATTTGTAAATTAATGTTTAGTGGAATAATTCAATCTCAAGGTAAAATTAAAAAATTATCCAGAGAAGAAAAGTCTTTGGTAGTTGAAATTCATTCCTCTTTAAATGGATATAAGTTAGGCTCTTCAATATGCTGTTCAGGTATTTGTTTAACAGTTACATCAAAAAATAAAAATACGTTTAAAGCTGATATTTCATATGAAACAATGAATAAAACGAATGCTAAATTTTGGAAAGTTGGAAAAAAAATAAACTTAGAAAAATCTTTAAAAGTCGGTGATGAAATCTCTGGTCATTTTGTTTTTGGCCATATTGATACTACTTGTTCTGTTGAAGAATTATATAAAGTTGGAAGTAGTTGGTTTTTATCCTTTAAATTTCCAAAAAATCTTAAAAAATTTATTGTCCAAAAAGGTTCTATTTCTCTTAATGGTATTTCACTTACAATAAATGAAGTTAAGTCAAATAAATGTCATTGTATGATCATACCCCATACCTACAAATATACTGATATTCATACATATAAAAAAAATGAAATTTTAAATCTTGAAGTCGATATGCTTGCAAGATACGCTCACTCCTCAAAATCATAGGTTATTAAATTAATGTCAGATTTTACAAATATTGAAAATATAATTAGTGATGCTCGTAATGGTAAAATGTATATTCTAGTTGATAGCGAGGATAGAGAAAATGAGGGTGATTTAATTATACCTGCATCTCTTTGTAAGCCAGAACATATAAATTTTATGGCGACATATGGAAGAGGTTTAATTTGTTTATCTATATCTGAAACGAGAGCAAAAGAATTAAAGCTTCCATTGATGAACCCTGATAACTGGAAAAAAAAAACCACTGCGTTTACTGTCTCAATAGAATCTAGCACTAATATAACCACAGGTATTTCTGCATTTGATAGAGCAGAAACAGTAAAAGCTGCTATAAATCCAAATTTTAAATCGGGTGATATTATTAGCCCTGGTCACGTATTTCCATTAATTGCCTGGGATGGCGGAGTGTTAACCAGAGCAGGGCATACGGAAGCAGCTGTAGATATATCTAGATTAGCTGGATTAAATGACTCTGCAGTAATTTGCGAAATTATGAATGATGACGGCACTATGGCTAGGGTTCCAGACCTGATAACCTACGCAAAAAAACACTCCATTAATATAGGGACAATTCAAGATCTTATCGCATATAGAATTAAAAATGATTTACTCATAAAAAAAATTCCTGAAAAGCAACACCAAATTAAAAATATTTATTCGGATATTTTTGAGTTTAATGTCTTTGAGAACACCATTGATGGGTTACATCATGCAACATTACACTTAGGAGATTTATCCAAACAAGATAGCGTAATGACAAGAGTTCATCCTGTTCAGGGTTTTGATGACATAATTATGAATTTTAATAATCCTAAAACAAAAGACTTACACGCTTCAATTGAAAAAATAAAATCTCATGGATCTGGAATAATTGTGCTAATTAATAATCCTATATTAGGCGATCTAGGGAAGTTATCAAATGACGAAAAGGTAAAATATTATGGTTTAGGAGCTCAAATTCTTAAAAATTTCTCTATCAATAATATTTCTGTATTATCTAATTCACTAGGTGAGGATTTAGATCTTGGCATTTATGGATTAAGCGTGAATAAAATAGAGAGCCTATGAAAAAATTAAAAATTAAAATTATAGTTGCAGATTATTATAAAGAAATAACTAATCCATTAACAAAATCTTGTGTTAATATTTTAGAACAGAATAATCTTAAATATGAAATTATAACTGTTCCTGGTGTTTATGAAATTCCTCAAATGATAAAGTGGAAAATTAAGCCTAGTAGTTATAATTTATTTATTGCCCTAGGCTGTGTTATAAAAGGCCAGACATATCATTTTGAAGTAATTTCTGACTCTGTTGGGAAGGCTCTCTTAGATATTGTAAATCAAAATAAAAATACACTTATATCTAATGGTATCATAAATGCTTACAATAAGTCTCAAGCATTAAAAAGATCAAAATCAAAAAATAATAAAGGAATAGAAGCTGCAAATGCTATGGTTAATATGATCAAATGCTTAATCTAAATAAAAATACCAGACTATTTTTCTTTCAGTTTATATTTCAAAGAAATTATTCAACTGACTTTGAGTTAGAAGAATTTATAAAAAAAAATATTAAAAAAAGGCCTTTTAATAAAAAAAAATTAATTTCGCTAAATGAGAGCTTTAATTCTAATTTAGAAAAAATTAAAGGACTAATAGATTCTAAGATTATTGAAAAAACCAACAAAATAACAGTTTTCCTTCTTTATGCCTTTTGCTCTGAGTATCTTTTAAATAAAAATAACAAAAAGATATTAATGAGCGAATATATCAATCTTTCTAAGGATTTTCTTACACAAGAAGAGGTAAAATACTTCAATTATTTGTTAGATGATGCCTCTAAAAAAGCTCCTTGAAAATAAAATTAAAATAGATTAACAACTTACCATGTCTCAAATACAGTACTTACAAATAGTAATATTTGCTGCAATAGCGGCAATTGCTTTCGGAATATTCACAACTAATAAAATTTTAAGTTTACCAAAAGGCACAAAAAAGATGATTACAATTTCTAGTGCTATTCAAGAGGGGGCTAAAGCTTACCTAAACCGTCAATACACAACTATATCAATCGTAGGTATTGTGATTTTTTTTGCATTCTTTTTAATACCATTTAAACACATTTATGATGTACCAGTTGGTTTTTTAATTGGTGCAGCTTTATCAGGTCTCGCTGGTTATATTGGAATGAATGTATCTGTTAGAGCAAATGTTATAACAGCACAAGCTGCAAGTTCATCACTCAAAAAAGGACTTTATGTTGCATTTAACGCTGGGGCAGTAACAGGTTTATTGGTTGTTGGACTCGCTTTAGCTGGTATAGCAGGATATTTCATGATTTTATATTTTGGATTTGAAAGAACAGGAAGAGAGCTTATTGAACCTTTAGTTGCTCTTGGTTTTGGATCCTCATTAATTTCCATATTTGCAAGATTAGGTGGTGGAATTTTTACTAAAGGAGCAGATGTTGGAGCTGATCTGGTCGGAAAAGTAGAAAAAAATATTCCAGAGGATGACCCAAGAAATCCAGCTGTAATAGCAGATAACGTAGGAGACAACGTTGGAGATTGTGCAGGTATGGCAGCCGACTTATTTGAGACTTATGTTGTATCAATTGTTGCAACAATGGTTCTAGCTATTATTTTTCAGGGAACAGTCAGTGAACTAACTATTTATCCACTACTAATCGCAGGCTCAAGTATTTTAGCATCTATTATTGGCTCACAGTTTGTATCAATATCCACCCCTAAATCCTCAATCATGGGAGCATTGTATAAAGGGTTTTTCATGACATTATTTATTTCTGTAATTTTATTTGCGCTCATAACCCAATATTCAATCGGCTTTGATCAATTTTTTCAATTAGGAAATAAGTGGTACAACGGAATGGATTTATTTTTATGTGCGGTTTACGGATTAGTAATTACTTTAGCACTTGTTTTTATCACAGAATATTACACCAGTACTGAGTATAGACCTGTAAAAAGTGTTGCTGAAGCATCCCAAACTGGTCATGCAACGAATATTATTCAAGGACTTGCTATGGGGATGGAGTCTACAGCAATACCTGTTTTAATTATCTGTGCAGGAATTGGTTTAACTTTTTCAACTGCTGGTCTTTTTGGTATCGCAATCGCAGTGACATCTATGTTGGCTCTTGCAGGAATGGTAGTTGCTTTAGATGCATACGGACCCGTCACAGATAATGCTGGTGGTATTGCTGAAATGTCAGGCTTGAATAAGAGAGTTAGAGAGAGAACCGATGCCTTAGATGCTGTAGGAAATACTACTAAAGCTGTCACTAAAGGATACGCCATAGGATCAGCTGGACTTGGTGCATTAGTTTTGTTTGCTGCTTACACTGAAGATCTTAAATTTTTTAATCAAGAAACAGGAAATAATGCCTTTAAAGTATCTTTTGATCTATCTGAGCCATACGTGATAATTGGATTATTGTTAGGCGGATTATTACCCTTCTTGTTTAGTGCACTAAGCATGACCGCAGTAGGAAGAGCAGCTGGCTCAGTGGTTTTAGAGGTAAGACAACAGTTTAAAGAAAAAAAAGGTATAATGTCCGGAAAACAAAAACCTGACTATGGTAAGTGTGTTGACATTCTCACAAAAGCAGCAATCAAAGAGATGATCATTCCATCTTTATTGCCCGTGCTTTCGCCAGTTATTATTTTCTTTGGCGTTTATTCTCTTACAGGTAGTGTTAATACTGCCTTTCAAGCACTCGGTGCTTTATTAATAGGAGTTATAATCACCGGCTTCTTCGTAGCCATATCGATGACTGCAGGAGGTGGCGCATGGGATAATGCAAAAAAATATATTGAAGACGGTAATTTAGGTGGTAAGGGTAGCGAAACTCATAAGGCCTCTGTTACTGGAGATACTGTTGGTGACCCTTACAAGGATACCGCTGGACCAGCCGTTAACCCAATGATTAAAATAACAAATATAGTATCAATCCTTTTACTATCTATAGTTGTTCATTTAAATATTGTTTAATCTAAGCTAATTTCTTCAACTGAACTTAAAATATTATCTTTAAATTTAAGTTTTAAGGTCTTGTTGTAGACAGTTTTTTTGAAAGCAGCAATTCCTGTTTTTTTATCTGTTCTGTAGATCCAAAGATTATCCAAATTTTCTTTTATTAAGGGGTGGCCGATAATCGTTATAATATCTTCTTTTGTGTAATTATTATTTTGATAATTTTCTTTTATCTCATTTAGTCCATTTTCAGAAATACCAGAAAAATATACCTCTTTAGAACAAGAAAATATAATTATTGAGCTGAATAAAGCCAATAAAATAAAAGGAATTTTTAAAATATTCACAATAAAAACAAATAAGGTATAAGTTTCTTTAAAGCAATAATAAACATTAATGAGTGAATATATAATAAATCTTGACCTTCACGGAGGAGACTTTGCTCCACAATCAGTTCTAGAGGGAGCATTAATAGCTCAAACGAAAAATCCCTCAATTTTCTTCAATTTGCATTCTCATGTAGATATTTATGAGAAATTTGTACAAACATTTTCAAAGCTATTTGCTAACTCAAAATGGATACAATCTAAAAATTTTATCTCTACGGATATGAAACCTAGCGATGCTCTAAAAAAAGACTACAGAAATAGTTCTATGTCAAATGCTATTTTAAATTTAAAAGAAAACAAAAATCAAATAACTATCTCTGCTGGAAATACTGGTGCTATGATGGCTTATTCAACTGTGTATCTCAGAACCATTGAAAATATCACAAGACCAGCAATTGCCTCATTTTTCCCGTCAGAGAAACATCCAGTTTGTTTTTTAGATTTGGGAGCAAATGCTGAGTGTAACTCAGAAAATCTTTTAGATTTTGCTGTTATGGGTAGTACTTATTACAAAGCTCTTTATCCACAAATTGAAACTAAAGTAGCACTTTTAAATATTGGATCAGAAGAGCTCAAAGGTAATAATTTAATTAAAGAGACACATGAATTAATGAAGAGTGATAAAAGGATAAATTATCATGGTTTTGTGGAAGCTGATGAAATAACTTCAACAAACAATCATGTAATTGTTACAGACGGATTTTCTGGAAATATTGCGCTGAAAACAGCTGAAGGCGTATCTAAATTTATAACTGACTCTTTAAAAAAAAGTTTAACCTCCTCCTCTTATTCAAAAATTCTATCTCTACTCTTAAAAAAAAATTTAAATGATTTTAAAAATTCAATTGACCCTAGAAACTACAATGGTGGAATGTTTATTGGAGTAAATGGCATTGTGATTAAGAGTCATGGTAATGCTGACTCACATGCTTTTGCAAACGCTATAGAGTTTGGAGTAAAATGTATTGATAATGATCTATTAAATCAGATCAAGAAAAATGTCTCAAAATAAATCATCCAGAGAAAAAATAGCTAAACAGATATCAATTGAATTTGGCATAGCATACTCCACAGCATACAAAAAGATTGATAAAATACTCGAAATATGGGGTAATGAGATGATTAACTCAAATTTATCAATAAATAATATTGGCTCATTTAATATTAAAAAAAAAAATGAGAGGATAGGCAGAAATCCAAAAACCAAAGAAGAATATTTGATAAAATCTAGAAAAGTTATAAGTTTTAAAAAATCTAATAAATTAATTTTATGAAAAAAAATTTTTATAATATTGATGATGTATCTCAATTAGTAGGTGAGCAAAAACATACAATTAGATTTTGGGAGAGTAGAATTACGAAACTTAAAGTCATTAGAACTCAATCTGGTCACAGACTATATGACTATGAGAACTTACTATTGCTTAAAAAGATAAAACAATTGCTTGATGTTCAAAAATTAACACTTGATGGAGTTAATAATTATTTATCAAAATCCAAGCCTAAAATGAAATCAATAGACAATAATATCCTTTCAGATTTAAAGGATTTATTAAGACTTCTAAAAAGGTCACGATAATCGGGGGTTAGCTCAGTCTGGTAGAGTGCACGTCTGGGGGGCGTGAGGTCGCTGGTTCAAGTCCAGTACCCCCGACCAAAAAAAAAAGAGAATAATGTTTAAAAATCTATTTATTATTAATTTATGTAGAAAATCTAATCTAAATCCTTGATTTTTTAATGATTTTACTTATATTCCCCCTATCGTGAAGACTACTACTTTAAAAAAATCTGAGTTTAATAAAGCATGGCATTTGCTAGATGCTACTGATATTTCCGTTGGAAGGCTTGCTTCAAGGGTAAGTTTAATTCTAAAAGGAAAAAACAAACCACAATATTCGCCTAATTTGCCTGTTGGAGATGGTGTAATAATCATTAATACAGATAAAGTAAAATTTTCAGGCAATAAAAATACCGAAAAAAAATATTACAAACACACCGGTCACCCTGGTGGAATTAAAGAAACCACACCTGACAAACTAAAAGAAAACAATAAATCTAATGATATAATTAAAAAAGCAATTAAAGGAATGCTTCCAAATTCTCCTTTATTTAGGGATCTTATGAAAAATAATTTAAAACTATATAATGACTCAAAGCACCCTCATGAATCTCAAAATCCAAAAAACATAGATTTTAAGTCTATTAATAGGAAGAATGAAGTAAATGTCTAATCAAGTCTATAGCACCGGAAGACGTAAAGAGTCTATCGCAAGAGTTTGGATCTCTAATGGAACTGGAAATATTATAATCAATAAAAAAAACATTGATGATTATTTCCCTGATAAAGCTTTGAGAATGATAATTAATCAACCACTAGAAGTTGCAAAAAAATCAGACTCTGTGGATCTTAGAATTACAGTATTAGGTGGAGGTTTATCTGGTCAAGCTGGAGCTATCAAACATGGACTTAGCAGAGCTTTAACAAAAATAGATCCAAACACCAAAGATATTTTAAAGAAAAATGGGTTTTTAACAAGAGACTCTAGAACAGTAGAACGAAAAAAGTATGGTAGGCAAAAAGCTAGACGAAGTTTTCAGTTCTCTAAAAGATAATTTTTTATTTATTTTTTCTGTCATTTCACTATCAATAATTACCATTTCTTGCGAAAGATCATTCCAAAATTTCGATAAAAATTTGATGGAAAAGAAAAAAGAATTAGAGGAATTCAACGAAAAGAGTAGTATTAGAAAAGAACAAATTTTAAAATCTCAAAATGAACAAGATTAAAATAGCAGTTTTAGGTTTAGGAGTCGTAGGCTCTCATGTTGTAAAGCTATTAGAAAAAAATTCATATATTTTAGATGATACTAAATGTGAAATAGTTGCTATTGGTGCAAAAAATAAGAAAAAGAAAAGAATAATCAATATTAGTAAATACAAATGGGTAGGCGATTATAAAAGCTTAATCCAATTTAAACCTGACTTAATCATTGAAACTATTGGAGGTACAGGGAAGTACATAAATGACCTATATAAATTTTGTCTAAAAAATAAAATATCTCTTATTACTGCTAATAAGGCTCAATTAGCAGAAAAGTCTAATTTGTTTTTTGAGGGCTTTGATAAGTCGAATTTATTTTTAGGTTTTGAGGCTGCTGTATTGGGCGCTGTGCCAGTAATAAGAACCATAGAGAATAGCATTCACCCTTCAAAGGTTAATTCAATTTATGGAATTTTTAATGGCACAACTAATTATATTATTTCAAAAATGTATGAAAATAAGATCAGTTTCAAAGAAACATTAGAACAAGCTATTAAAAATGGATTTGCTGAACAAGACTCTAGTGCTGATTTATCTGGAAAAGATGCTATGCACAAACTTGTTTTACTCTCAAATATATCTTTTGGAAAAAAGTTTAAATTTTCTGATATGCACTACAATGGAATTGAAAATATTAAACTAATAGATTTAGAACAAGGTCTTAACCTTGGTTATAAATTAAAACTTGTCTCTTTAACAGAGAGATATAAAGATAAGTTTTTTTCATCTGTAGCACCCTGTTTTGTGCCAGAGTCAAGTTTGATTGCAAAAACTAATTTTGAAGAAAACGTTATTACTTTAGAAGGTGAGAATTTTTTAAAAACAAGCTTAGTTGGCAAAGGAGCAGGAGGTTACCCAACAGCTACCTCTATTATCTCAGATATAAAGAGATTTATTCATTATTCTTCTGTTAAAGGTATTTTTATAAAAAAATACTCACAAATGTTGAATGCAAAGTTTGTCAATCAATCTCAAAGAATTAGACCATATTACTTAAGAATGTCAGTGCTCAATAAAGTTGGTGTTCTCAAATCAATTGCACAATTGTTTTCTCAAAAATCAATTTCCATAAAATCTATAATTCAATTGAATACTAATAATGAAAAAGTTGTTCCTATAATTATTATATCTGATCCTGTTGGTATAAAAAATATCACTCAAGTTGTAAATAATTTAAAGAAGACAAGTTTTATTAAAAACGAGATATCAGTTATTAGGATAGAGGAAAATATTGGATAGAAACCTTGCTATTGAGTTAGTTCGAGTTTCTGAATTTGCAGCATTAGCTGCTTCTAAACATATTGGAAGAGGAAATGAAAAGGCAGCTGATCAGGCTGCAGTTGACGCAATGAGAAAATGTTTAAATTCTCTTACAATATCTGGGACAGTAGTTATAGGTGAAGGTGAGAGAGATGAAGCACCCATGCTTTACATAGGTGAGAAAGTTGGTCAGGGTGGCCCAAATGTGGATATAGCCCTTGATCCTTTAGAGGGCACTACAATAACTGCAAAGGGTGGAGAGAACGCTATGGCTGTTATTGCGTTGGCTCAAGAAGGTGGTTTTTTAAATGCACCAGATGTCTATATGAGAAAAATTTCAGCTAAGGTTGAAAACGAAAATGTTGTATCTCTCAACCAAGATCTTAGATCAAATATTAAAGCACTTGCAGAGTATAAAAAAATTAATACTGAAGATTTAGTAATATGTGTTTTAGATCGAGAAAGACACCAAGAAGATATTGAAATAATAAGATCTGCAGGTGCTAGAATAAAAATTATTGGTGATGGAGATGTCAGTGCTGTCATTTCTTCTGTCATAGATAGCAGTAATATTGATATGTATTACGGTATCGGAGGCGCTCCGGAAGGTGTGCTAGCTGCTGCCGCTTTACAATGTGTAGGAGGATATTTAGAGGGACAGCTTATTTTTTATAATGACCAAGAAACTGATAGAGCGAAAAAAACTGGCATAAAAAATTTAGATAAAATTTATAAGCTTAACGATCTAGCTACAGGAGATGTCATGTTTTCAGCTACAGGTGTAACTGATGGTACAATGCTTCGTGGAATTAACATAAACAAGAATTTTGCTACAACACACTCTATTGTGATGCGTTCAAAAACAGGAACTATTAGAGAGATTGATGGAAAACACAACTTTGACATCAAACAACTTGACTACTGATAAGAGTTTTAACGGTACTATTTGGAGACCATTAAATTCAGATATAAATGATGAATTAGTTTTTGAAGTAGCTCAAAAGAATAATATATCTATTAATCTTTCAAAATTATTAATAAATCGTAAAGTTAGCAAAATACCAAATTTTTTAAATTCAAAATTAAAAGATAACATATCTTTTAATGAAATTTTAAAATTAAATAATTTAAAAAAAATAAATTCATTTTTTAAAAAAATAAAAAATGACAAAAAAATTTCAATATTCTCAGATTATGATGTAGATGGAGCCTGTGCTGCATCAATTTTCAAAAAATATCTAACTCAATTTGACATTGAGGTTTCTGTTTATATTCCAAATAGATTAAATGAAGGGTATGGATTAAGTATACCCGCCTGTAACAAATTACTAGAATTTAGCTCGAACATATTGGTTTTAGATTGTGGTAGCAATAATGTTGATGAACAGAAGTATATTAACAGCCAAGGCGCAGAACTTCTTGTAATTGATCATCATGAATGTGATCATTATTTTAATGAATCGATTGTTATAAATCCTAAAACACCGGAGGATAAATCTAATCTTGATGATTTATGTGCAACAGCTCTATCATTTTTAGTTATCGTTTTTTTAAACAATGAGGAAATATTTGAAAAAAAAGACGTATTACAATATTTAGATCTTGTTTCTCTTGCTACTATTTGTGATTTAGTTCCTTTAAACAATATAAATCGAACACTTGTAAAACAAGGACTGAGACTAATTAATTCTGATAACAGCAATAAAGGTATACAAACTCTTATTAATCTTTCGAAGATAAAACAAAAAATATCAGAATATCATCTCGGATATATTATAGGCCCTAGAATTAATGCTGGAGGAAGAATGGGTGAGTCTTTACTTGCTTATAATCTTTTATCTTCAGAAAATATACACCAAGCTGTTCAGTTTGCACAAATTATTGAGCTACACAATCAAAACAGACAAAAAATTCAATCGAAAATTGTTAAAGAAATAGATATCAACATCAATAACAATTTAAATATAAATTTTTTCTATGATGAAAAATGGCATATTGGTGTTGTAGGAATTATAGCTGGAAGATTAATGCGTATTAATAATCGTCCATCATTTGTAATGACTCAATCAAACGATTTGGTTGTTGGATCAGGTAGATCGCAGGGTGAAAAAAATATTGGATTATTGATGATGCAAGCTACAGAAAAAGGTATTTTGATTAAAGGTGGTGGTCACCATAAAGCTTGCGGTTTTACTTTAAAAAAAGAAAATGTTGATGATTTTAAAAACTTTTTAATTGAAGAGACAAATAACTTGGAAATTTTAAATGAAAAGTCTTATGACTCTTTAATTGATGTTAATGTGATCAATAATAATCTTTTAAGCGACCTTGAGTCTTTGAGTCCTTTTGGCCAACAAAATGCTGAGCCAATATTTAAAATTGAAAATGCTAAAATTGAAATATTACAAATTTTTAAAGATAAGCATATTAAATTAAAAGTATCTGATAATCTTGGCTTTTCATGTGAAGGCATGTTCTTTGATATTTCATCGAAAGAATTAAAAAATTATTTATCAAACAAACCTGAGTTTAATTGCTATTTTAAGGTAAAAAAAGATACTTATAGTGAAAAAACTATAATTCATCTTGAAGATATTCATTGATTGATTTTTTAGTAAATCTAGCTATTTTGTTTGTTTTAAACACCGATGTCTCCTTCGTCTAGCGGTTAGGACATCACCCTTTCACGGTGAAGACACGGGTTCGATTCCCGTAGGAGATGCCAAAATATTGACTTTTTTTTATTTCACTTTGTGAAATTTTAATAAATATTGTATGAAAGCAATCCATAAGGTCATTATTTGTATAGAAAGGATATAGAATAAATTATGCCAGGTAAAACTTCACTTTTCGTACCAGGACCTACAAACATGCCTGATAGGGTAAGACAGGCGATGGATATTTCAAACGAGGACCATCGTGCACCCGGTATGGATAAATTTTGGCACCCATTAATAAACGATTTAAAAAAAGTTTTTGAGACAACATCTGCACAACCAATTATATTTCCTGGTACAGGTTCAAGTGGATGGGAAGCAGCACTTACAAATTTATTAAGTAAGGGAGATAAAGTTTTATCAGCTAGATTTGGACATTTTTCACACCTTTGGATAGAAATGTGTAAAAAACTTCACATTGATGTTGAGGAAGTTGATTTAGAGTGGGGTTCTGGGACACCTCATGACGAATTTGAAAAAATATTATCAGAAGACAAAGATCATAAAATTAAAGCAGTTCTTGTAACTCACAATGAAACCTCCACAGGCGTAACAAATGATGTCAAAGCAACAAGAGATCTTTTGAATAATCTTAATCATCCAGCCTTATTACTTGTTGATGGTGTAAGCTCAATAGGCTCAATCAAATTTGAAATGGATGTATGGGGGGTTGATGTTGCAGTTTCAGGCTCTCAAAAAGGATTTATGCTACCTGCTGGTTTAGCTATATCTTGTATAAGCCAAAAGGCATTAGAAATTGCAAAAACATCTAACTTACCCAGAGCTTACTATGATTATCATGATATGCTTAAAATAAATGAAACAGGCTATTGGCCCTATACTAATCCAATGCCACTTCTAAGAGGACTTAGAGAGGCGCTTAATATGATGATGGAAGAGGGAATTGATAATATTTATGCACGTCATAAATTTTTAGCACAAGCTGTTCAAAAAGCATCTAGTGCATGGGGCCTTAAACTTTGTGCAAAAGATCCATCACTTTATTCAAATACTGTTACAGCAATAATGGTACCAGAAGGAATTGACTCTACTGATGTTGTTAAAACAGCATACAACAAGTATAACACCTCGTTTGGAGGAGGGCTTAATAAAGTAGCTGGAAAGTTGTTTAGAATAGGCCACCTTGGAGATTTAAATAGCACCATGATTTTAGGTGCAATTTCTACAGCAGAATTAGCGATGTACGATGTGGGAATAAAATTTGAACTTGGAAGTGGTGTTGCTGCTGCCATCAAACATTTAAAGGCTTAGATGAAAATTTGTATTTACGGTGCTGGAGCTATTGGTGGCTATCTGGGAGCAAAACTTACTGAGATAGGTGCAGATGTAACTTTAATTGCTAGAGGGCCTCATTATCAGGCTATTAAGCAAGATGGATTGAGATTAAGAAAAGATGGTAAAGAACTAGTTGTATATCCAAAGTGTGTAGACACTGCGGAAAAAGCTGGAAAGCAAGACTATATTTTTGTTACTCTAAAAGCTCATTCAGTTCCGGGTTGTCTTGATGCATTTGAAGTTCTTATGAAAGATGATACTTCATTTGTTTGGGGTGTAAATGGTATCCCATGGTGGTATTTCTACAATCACACTAATCCTGATTTCAAAGATAAAAAAGTTACTTCAGTTGATCCAGACGGAAGTCAATGGGATCGAATTGGTCCTGAAAAAATCATTGGCTGTATAGTTAATCCCGCATCAGAAGTTATCAAACCAGGCGTTATTCAGCACTTAGAGGGAGATAAGTTTCAACTAGGAGAAATAAACGGAGAGGAAACAGATAGAATTAAAAATCTCTCTGAAACTTTAGAGAAAGCAGGCTTTCAAGCACCTGTTAGACCTAATATAAAAGGTGATATCTGGTTAAAACTTTTTGGTAATCTTTCTCTTAATCCTATTAGCGCACTTACAACATCTACACTTGTCAAAATTTGTAGCAACGACGAAGTCAGAGCCGTCATAAAAAATATGATGAATGAAGCTCATGCAATTTCTCAAAATTTAGGAATAGACAAGCCTTTCGATGTTGAGAGAAGAATTGATGCAGCTAAAGCAGTTGGCGAACATAAAACATCTATGCTCCAAGATTTAGAACGCGATAGACCTATGGAGATTGATGCTTTAATCACCTCTGTTCAAGAGCTTGGAAAAATTACAAATGTTCCAACACCTACAATTGATACAGTTCTTGCTTTAACCAAACTTAGAGCTAAAGAAGCAAAATTATATTAGTTTAGAGCTTCTATGATTGTTTCACCTAGCTTAGCTGGTGATTTGGATATATGAACTCCTGCCTCTTCTAAAGCACTAAACTTTGATTCTGCAGTGCCTTTTCCACCAGAAATAATAGCACCTGCATGACCCATTCTTTTTCCAGCAGGAGCACTGGCACCAGCTATAAAAGAGGCAACTGGTTTTTTTATTTTAGATTTTTTAATAAATTCTGCAGCTTCCTCTTCAGCAGTTCCACCAATCTCTCCAATCATTATGATACCTTCAGTTTCGGGATCTTTTAAAAAAAGATCAAGGCAATCTATAAAGTTTGTTCCGTTAATAGGGTCTCCCCCAATACCGATACAAGTCGATTGACCCAGACCTACAGCAGAAGTTTGTGCTACTGCTTCATAAGTTAGTGTGCCAGATCTACTAACAACTCCTATTTTTCCTTTTTGGTGAATATGACCTGGCATAATGCCTATTTTGCATTCATCAGGTGTAATTATTCCAGGGCAATTGGGTCCAATTAAACGCGATTTTGATTTTTCTAATTTTCTTTTTACTTGCATCATATCAAGAACTGGAACTCCTTCAGTTATACAAACAATTAGTTCCATGTCTGCATCAATCGCTTCAATTATAGCACCAGCTGCAAAAGGAGGCGGAACGTATATTACAGTTGCATTTGCATCTGTGTTGTCTTTTGCCTCTTTAACACTATTAAACACAGGAAGTCCCAAATGCTCTTGACCACCTTTCTTTGGTGTCACCCCACCGACCATTTGAGTTCCATATTTTATTGCTTGTTCTGAGTGAAATGTACCTTGAGAGCCAGTAAAACCCTGGCAAATAACCTTAGTGTTTTTATTAATTAATACTGACATAATTTCTCCTTTAGTTTAAAGCCTTAACTGACTTTTGAGCTGCATCTTCTAAATTGTCTGCCGAAATAATTGACAGCCCAGATTTATTTAAAATTTCTTTTCCTAGGTCAACATTGGTCCCTTCTAATCTTACTACCAATGGAACTTGAATAGATAGCTCTTTAGCTGCAGCTACCACACCCTCAGCGATAATGTCACATTTCATAATGCCACCAAAAATATTTACCAAAATAGCTTTTACATTTGGATCTTGCAGAATTATAGAAAAAGCTTTAGCTACTCTCTCTTTTGTCGCTCCTCCTCCTACATCTAGAAAATTTGCAGGACTGCCACCATGTAATTTTATTATATCCATTGTACCCATTGCAAGACCAGCTCCATTTACCATGCATCCAATTTGACCATCTAATTTGACGTAGTTAAGCTCATGTTTTGAAGCCTCAATCTCTGCTGGGTCCTCTTCAGTTTCATCTCTCATTGAAGCTACATCTTTATGTTTATAAAGGGCATTGTCATCTATCGATACCTTCGCATCTAAAGCCAAAAAATTACCCTCACCAGTCAATACAAAAGGATTAACTTCTACTAGAGAGGCATCTGAAGACAAAAAACTATTGTAAATTTTTTGAATTTGATCACAAAAATCATTTGATAGGTTTTGATCTATCTTTAGACCTTCAGTTAATTTATTTAAACTATTTTGGTCAATAATACTGTCCCCAGGGACATTAACAGTAATAATTTTTTCAGGTTGCTTTTCTGCTACCTCCTCGATTTCCATACCACCCTCAGTAGAGGCTATAATTGAAATTGAAGATGTCGCTCTATCAACGAGCATACTTAGATAGTACTCTTTTTTGATATCACATCCTTCCTCAATATAAAGTCTATTTACCTGTTTTCCACTTGGACCAGTTTGTTTTGTAACTAAAGTTTTACCAAACATTTTTTTTGCGTTTTCTTTGGCTTCATCTTTTGAGAAGCAAACTCTCACACCACCTTTGTCATCACCACTATCTGTAAATTTTCCCGCGCCTCTTCCACCTGCATGAATTTGAGACTTCACAACCATAACGGGTGTTTTGATAGAGTCTACAGCAGTTTCTATATCGCTATCATCTAATACTGGGTAGCCATTTAAAACTCTAACGTTATTATTTTTTAATAATATTTTCGCTTGGTATTCGTGCAGATTCATTTTTTTTCTCCTTTTATGCTTAAAACTATTTTTCCTATATGGTCAGATTTTTCCATAACCTCATGTGCTTTATTTGCATCACTCATATTAAAAGTTTCAAAAATTGTTGGCTTATATTTATCATTCTCTATCAAAGGCCATATTTCTTTGACAACCTGATCAACAATATTTCCCTTTTCAGATGGAGATCTTGATCTTAATGTTGATCCAGATATTTTTAATTGTTTATTCATTATATGTAAAAGATTAGTTTCTGCTTTAATCCCACCGAGAGCAGCAATATAAGTAAGTCTTCCTTTAAAGTTTAATATTTTTAAATTTTTTTTTAAATAATCTCCTCCAACCATATCTAATATTACATCAACCTTTAATTTTTTCTCATTAAAATATTCCTCAAAATCTGTATCTTTGTAGTTAATAGCATCAGTGGCTCCTAATTCGATACAACTCTTACATTTCCCACTCGTACCAGCGGTTACAAAAATATTTTTTGTATAATTTTTAAGAATTGAAATAGCAGTTGTGCCGATACCACTACTTCCACCATGTATCAAAATCGCCTCATCACTTTGAAATTTAGATACATTGAAAATATTCTCAAAAACAGTGAGTGTGGTTTCTGGTAAGCAGCCAGCTTCATGTAAATTTAAATTTTTTGGTAATGACATTACTTGTTTTTCATTGACATTTACGTACTCCGCATATCCACCACCTCCAAGAATTGCACAAACTTGGTCTCCTAAACTAAAGTTTTTTACTGACTTTCCTAATTTGGTAACTATTCCCGAACACTCTAATCCAATAATTTCACTCTCACCTGAGGGTGGTGGATAATGTCCGTTTTTTTGGAGAATATCTGCTCTATTTATTCCAGCAAAATGAATTTCAATTTGGATTTGTTCATCAAGAGGGTCAGCGATCTCTTTTTCGTCTAGAAACAAACTTCCATCTTTATAATTTATAAACTTCAATTTAACTGCCTGTGGTATTTTGTATACATTATACAATTAAATAACACAATCACTGTTGTAAATGTCAAGAAAATCAATGCTAAAACATGGTTTTTTCTAATTTTAAATAAATGCTAATTAAGAATATATTTTTAATATTCTCTTAAATAGTTTATTGTACTGCTTAACCTATAGGAGGAAACAATATGTCAATAATCAAAAAATTAGCATTAGTTATTGTTTCACTTTCACTTGTCGCTGTTAGTTCAGTGTCTTCTGCGAAGCCTTTTAGTCCAAAGAAGCCAGTTGAACTTATTATCCCAGCTGGTCAAGGTGGTGGAGCTGACGAAATTGCTAGATTAGTTCAAGGTGTTATTGAAAAGAATGACTATGCGTCTAAGCCTGTGATTCCAATTAACAAAGCTGGTGGATCAGGTGGTGAGGCTATGACTTATGTTAAGAAAAAAGCTGGTGATGAGCACACACTTATCATCACTCTTAACAACGTTCTTACAACACCGGTTAACCAACCAGAATTAGGTATCGACTTCTTCAATGATTTCACACCTTTAGCAAGACTTATCACTGATACATTCTTAGTTTGGATTGCAACAGAGGGTAAGAACACTGCTGGTGTTGAAACTTTTGATGATTTCATCGACCTCGCAAGAGGAAATGGTCTAGTGATGGGTGGTACAGGAAGTATGTCTGAGGACGAATTACTTCTTGGTATGATGAGAGGTCAATTTGGATTTGATGCTAAGTATGTTCCATACAGCGGCGGTGGTGCTGTTGCAAAGGGACTTGTTGGTGGCGAGTCTGACTTCACATTAAACAACCCTTCAGAGCAAATGGGTTTCTATCAATCAGGTGACTCAAAAGCATTAGTTATGATGACTCCTGAGAGAAATCCTGCATTCCCTGAAGTACCATCTTCATATGAATTAGGTTATCCTGATCTTGAGTACTACATGATGAGAGCATTTATGGCTCCAGCTGGTATTGATGCAGAGGTAGAGAAGTACTACACAGGACTTCTTCACACTGTTTATCATGATAACGAGTTCCAAACTTTCAACATCGACGACGGAAAGTTAATGAGCTGGTTAGAGGGTTTTGGTCTTAAAGATTTCTTAGCAATCGAATATGCTAAGCACGGTGAGATCATTAAAAACTTTAACTAATACTTAAATTAAGAATGATATGAGCATAACAAACAAAATAACTGTCAAAAGAGCAGAAATTGCAGTGGCGGTTATTTTAGCGTTATGCTCAATCGCTCTGATGATTAAAAGTGCTGAGAATAGAATTACATGGAACGCGGAAGAAAACATGGGTGCGGGATTTCTTCCTTTTTACCTTTCTCTTGGCATGTTTATTTGTACCGTCCTTACCATAATAAAATTTGTTCTAAAAAGGTCACCACAATCTAAAGATGACTCTCCTTTTATTGATGCTGAAGCATTCAAATATATTGCAGTAACAATTATTTCATTAGTTATTTTAGTTTTAGCAATAGGCTACTTGGGAATTTACTTTTCACTTATCTTTTTTTTAGCTTTTTATCTTAGATATTTTAGTTCTAAAAGTGTCCTATTTATATCTGTATTTTCTTTAATCACACCAGTTTTAACCTTTTTATTTTTTGAATGGCTTTTAAAAATACCTTTACCTCAAGGTATTTCAGAGCCCTTATTTTATCCAGTATACGATTTTATGTATTCATAATGAGATTGGTAAAGTAAAGACATAAAAAATGGATGTATTTATACTTCTTTTAGAGGGAATTTTTGTATCCTTTCAACCCTTAAACCTTGGTCTTTTAATATTCGGCTGTCTAATTGGTTTATTCGTGGGTGCAATGCCTGGTCTTGGTTCAGTTAATGGTGTTGCTATACTTATTCCAATTACATTTATTATACCACCCACTGCAGCAATAATATTTTTAGCAGCTGTCTATTACGGCGCTATGTATGGAGGTGCCATAAGTTCAGTTATGCTAGGTATACCTGGAGCTTCAACTGCTGTAGCTACAGTTTTTGATGGAAGACCCTTAGCTGTTAAAGGAGAAGCTATGACAGCTTTAACTGCAGCAGCAGTCGGCTCTTTCGTTGGTGGTACTGTATCTGTAATTTTATTTACTTTATTTGCACCACCTCTGGCTGAGGTAGCACTAAGATTTAATGCGCCTGAAACCTTTGCATTAATGGTAATGGCATTTGCGACATTTGTAGGCTTAGGTGGAGATGACGTTCCAAAAACTATTTTTTCTATATTAATTGGATTAGCTTTATCAACTATAGGCTTAGATCTAATTACAGGAAAGCCAAGATTAATTTTCTTTAATATCCCAGGATTTCTTCATGGAATTAATTTCCTTGTACTTGCTATCGGAATTTACGGAATTGGCGAAATGCTTTGGACCCTTGAAGAAACAAAAGGTAAAGTTCAAATGTCAAAATTATCAGTCAACATGAAGGAAGTTGGAAGAGCATTTGGCGCTCTTAAAAAAACTATAATGGCAATGAACATTGGTTCTTTTCTAGGTTTCTTTGTAGGAATTCTCCCTGCGGCAGGTGCCACACCGGCATCACTTATGTCATATGGAATTACAAAACAATTATCAAAAAATTCAAAAGAATTTGGTTCAGGTGTCCCTGCTGGAGTTGTTGCTCCAGAATGTGCAAATAATTCTGCTAGCACTGGAAGCATGCTCCCTATGTTAACATTAGGTATTCCAGGGTCACCTACAACTGCTATTTTACTTGGGGGGATGATTTTATGGGGACTTACACCAGGCCCTCTTTTATTTACTCAAGAGCCCGAGTTTGTTTGGGGCTTAATTGGTAGTCTTTACATTGCTAACTTCTTTACACTGGTTTTAAATATTGCGTTAATTCCAGCTTTTTTAATGGTATTAAGGATACCATTTGCCATCTTGGCCCCGGTTATTTTTGTTCTTTGTGTAACAGGCGGTTATGCACCTACACAAAGTCTTCACGACGTATGGTTAATGTTGCTATTCGGTTTTGCAGGATACATTTTGAGAAAATTAGATTACCCTGTGGCACCAGCTGTTTTATCTATTGTTCTTGGTCCATTAGCTGAAAAAGCCTTAAGACAGTCTCTAATTTTATCTGATGGTAGTATGGGAATATTTTTTGATATGTCAGAAAAACCTATTGCTGCAATCATAATGTATATTGCAATTGTACTTTTAATTATGCCAGCATTTGGTCCTCTCTATAGAAAATTTTTTAAAAAAGCACAGACAACTTAAATGATCCAAAAAATAGGACCGGTAAACCTAAAAGGTAAGGTATACGACTCACTAAAAAAATATATTTTGTCACTTAATATATATTTAAAACAAAGTGATTTTCATCTAGATGAAAGACAATTGTCTGAAAAGCTAGGAGTTAGTCGGACACCTATTCGAGAAGCTGTAGCTAAATTAGAGCAAGAGGGAATTGTTAAAACAGTCCCAAGAAGAGGCGTATTTGTGCACAGAAAATCAAAAAAAGAATTGATTGATATAGTAACTGTATGGGCAGGTCTAGAGGGTTATGCAGCTCATTTAATTATTGCTAATTCCACCAAAGATGAGATTGAAAGTTTAAATAAGTATTGTCATTACTCAAAAGAGAACGTTTTGTCTGAACTTGATAACTACTCAAATGATAATATTAAATTTCATAATCAAATTATGAAATTAACTAAAGTAAAATTAATGGGAGAAATTTTAGAGTCACAGTTAATTCATTTACAATACTTGAGGAAAAAATTTGTAATAGAGTCTCATAGAGCTGTGAAATCAATTGATGAACATAATGACATTGTTAGATCTCTTGTCGCAGGCCAGGGATCAAAAGCAGAAAAACTTCTTAAAAATCACGCACTTACTTTAGTCGATAAGATACAAGAAAGCATTAATTCTTAAGGCAAAATTCTTTGCAAGACCTCTAAATCTGGTATACATTATACCACCAGGGAGAGGTTAAAAATGTCTACAGGATCTAATGAACAAATGATAACTGGCGGGGAGCTGGTTGCTAAAGCTCTTAAAGCAGAGGGAGTTGAGGTTATTTACACTTTATGTGGGGGACACATTATTGATATTTACAATGGATGTCTAAACGAAGGAATTAAAATTATTGACGTACGTCATGAAGAAGTTGCCTCTCATGCAGCTGATGGTTATGCAAGAATGACAGGTAAACCTGGGTGTGCAGTTGTTACTGCTGGACCAGGCACGACACATGCATTAACAGGAGTAGCAAATGCTTTTAGAGCTGAAATCCCAATGCTTTTAATAGGAGGACAAAGTTCACTCACACAACATAAAATGGGATCTTTACAAGATTTACCTCACGTAGACATGATGCAACCAATTACAAAATTTGCAGCAACTGTAATGTCAACCGAGAGATGTGCAGACATGGTATCAATGGCTTTTAGGGAAACTAGAAATGGATCTTTTGGTCCATCATTTTTAGAAATTCCAAGAGACATACTTGACTCTTCAATTCCAATGAGCAAAGCCGTCTTACCAGAAGCTGGTAAATATAGTGCTTCATCAAAAACATTAGCAGACCCAGTAGATGTACAAAAAGCTGCAGACATAATTTCAAATGCAGAGAGACCATGCATACTTTTAGGTCAACAGGTTTGGACTTGCCAATCTACGAAAGATGCAATCGACTTTGTTAAAAATATGAATATCCCTGCTTATTTAAATGGTGCAGCAAGAGGTTCAATGCCTCCTGGAGACCCACATCACTTTCACAGAACAAGAAGAAATGCCTTTACCAAGTCAGATTGTATCATAATTGTTGGAACACCTTTTGATTTTAGAATGGGTTACGGTAAAAGATTAAATCCTAACGCAACTGTTATTCAAATTGATATGGACTATAGAACTGTTGGAAAAAATAGAGATATATCACTTGGTTTAGTTGGACATATAGGAACAACTCTAAAGGCTATCTCTGAAGCAGGAACAAAAAAAGATCGATCAGATTGGTTTAATGAACTTCGATCTGGAGAAGAGGCAGCTTTAGAAAAATTGATGCCTACATTTACAACAGATAAATCTCCTATTAGTCCTTATAGAGTAGCTTGGGAACTCAACCAGTTTTTAAATGAAGATACTATATACATAGGTGATGGAGGAGACGTTGTAACCATAAGTGCTCAAGCAGTTCAACCTAGAATGCCTGGTGCTTGGATGGACCCAGGGCCCCTTGGAACTTTAGGTGTCGGAGTACCATACGCGCTTGCAGCCAAATTAGCTGCACCTGAAAAAGAAATTCTTTTATATTGTGGTGATGGTGCTTTTTCGATGACCGGAATGGACTTCGAGGCTTTTGTCAGACACAAAGCACCTGTTTTAACAGTTATTGGTAATAACTCTGCTCAAAACCAGATCAGATTTGGTCAAATTATGAAGTATGGTGAAGATAAAGGAAATGTTGGAAACATCTTGGGTGATGTTAACTTTGATGAGTTTGCAAAAATCTTTGGTGGTCATGGCGAAGCTGTTAGAGAAGCAAAAGAAATCCAACCTGCCCTTCAAAGAGCTAGAGAAGCCGTAAAGTCAGGTATACCTGCAATCGTAAATATTTGGGTGGATAAAGAAGAATTTGCTCCTGGTACAAAAAACCAGACTATGTACAAATAAACTTTAGGAGGAAACTATGGAAGCTTTAAAAGGTGTCAAAATATTAGACATGACACACGTCCAGTCCGGACCAACTTGCACACAATTACTAGCTTGGTTTGGTGCAGATGTCGTAAAAGTTGAAAGACCAGGAGTGGGTGATGCTACAAGAGGTCAGCTAAGAGACGTTCCTGATGCAGACAGTTTGTACTTTACAATGCTAAACTCAAATAAAAGAAGCATAACATTAAACCCAAAGAAACCAGAGGGTTCAAAAATATTTACTAAGTTAATCCAAGAGTGTGATGTCATGGTAGAAAATTTTGCTCCTGGTGCTTTAGATAGAATGGGCTTTTCATGGGAAAAAATACAAGAAATAAATCCAAGAATGATTTATGCGTCTGTTAAAGGTTTTGGTCCTGGCAAATATGAAGATTGTAAAGTTTATGAGAATGTTGCTCAGTGCGCAGGTGGATCTGCTTCAACTACAGGTATGCTTGGAGAAGTTCCTTTAGTCACCGGTGCACAAATAGGAGATAGTGGAACAGGACTACACTTAGCATTGGGTATAGTTACTGCTTTATTCCATAGAGAAAAGTCAGGAAAGGGACAAAGAGTATCTGCCGCAATGCAAGATGGAGTTTTAAATCTTTGCAGAGTTAAACTTCGTGACCAACAAAGACTTTCAAGAGGGCCTTTAAAAGAATACTCTCAATTTGGAGAAGACATTCCTTTTGGTGACTCTACGCCTCGCGCAGGTAACGACTCAGGTGGTGGTCAGCCAGGAAGAATTCTAAAATGTAAAGGTTGGGAAAAGGATCCTAATGCATATACATATTTTATTACCCAGGCGGCTGTTTGGGAAAAAGTATGTGATGTTATTGGTAAACCCGAATGGAAAGAGGATGAAAATTACTCAACTCCTGCTAAAAGACTACCAAGGTTAAACGAAATATTTGATACAATTGAGTCATGGACAATGACTAAGACTAAATTTGAGGTTATGGATATATGTAACCCTTTAGATATACCAGTAGGTCCAATATTATCTCTAAAAGAATTAGCTGAAGATCAAGGCCTGAGAGACACTAATACTATAGTCGAAGTCGATCACCCTGAACGAGGGAAATATTTGACTGTTGGTAATCCAATTAAGTTATCTGACTCCCCAGCAAAAGTTGAAAGATCTCCACTTCTCGGAGAGCATACTGATGAGATATTAAAAGAATTTTGTCAGATGAGTGACGATGAAATTAAAGCTGTAAGAGAGGCCGGAGCAGTATAAGATATATTTTAATTTAAGGAGCAATAATGAAAATAATTTTAATGGGGCAACAGGCATTTGGAAAAAGTGCTTTAGAAAAATTCCATACAGAAACAGACCATGAAGTAGTAGCGGTATATTGTGCACCTGACAAAGAGGGTAAACCAGTCGATCCTGTTAAAGAATACGCTCAAAGTTTTAGTTTGCCTGTTTACCAACCCTCAAATTTTAAAGACCAAGAGGTACTAGACCAAATTAAGTCTCATGGTGCGGACTTATGTGTCATGGCTTATGTAATAATTTTTGTGCCTGAAGGAGCGAGAGATATTCCTACTCATGGATCTATTTGTTTTCACCCCTCACTACTTCCACTCCATAGAGGACCAAGTTCAATAAACTGGCCTATAATTGGTGGCTCCACAAAAACAGGTCTTTCAATTTTTTATCCAAATGATGGGCTAGATGAGGGTGAAATATTACTTCAAAAAGAAGTTGATATTGGTCCTGATGATACTTTAGGAGATGTTTACTTTAAAAAGATATTTCCATTAGGTCTTGAAGCTTGTGTTGAAGCTGCAAATTTAATTGAGTCTGGTAATGCACCAAAGACACCTCAAGATGACTCTAAAGCAACATATGAGTCTTGGTGTAAAAAAAGTGATGCAAGAATTGATTGGAAAAAACCCGGAAACGAAATTTATAATTTAATAAGGGGTTGCAACCCTCAGCCTGGTGCATGGGCTGAATTCATGGGTGATGAGTATGTCTTTTATGACACTAAGTTTATTGACGAGCAAAGTGCTGAGCATTTTCCAGGTCAAATCATATCAATTAATGCTGAAAACGTCAGAATCGCAGTTAAAGGTGGATTTATTGAGGTATCAAGATTTAAATCAGACCAAGGTAAATTATTTGTTAAAGACATGAATACTGCAGTATTTACAGAGGGTGATTTATTCTCATAATAGCTTTTAGTGGCTAAACTTAATAAAGATTCACTTAAGACCTTATCATATATAACTTATTTCATAATACTTTTTGTATTCTGGTTTATTTTATCTGGTTACCTTAAATCGCTTTTACTTTTTTTTGGACTAGTCAGTGTTCTTTTTGTTTTTTGGATGTCTTATAGAGCTAAAGCTCTCGAGGAAGACTCTCTTCCTTTAAAAATTATTCTTAGATTACCATTTTATTGGATTTGGTTATTTAAAGAAATTTTTAAATCTGGAATTACGACAACAGCTTTAATATGGAATGGTAAATACTCTCCACAACTAATAAGTGTTAAAGCATCTCAGAAGAATAGAACAGGTATTGCAAACTATGCAAACGCTATAACTCTTACTCCGGGTACAGTAACAATAGAAGTAGATAAAAAAACATTTCTAGTTCACGCATTAAGTAAGAAGCTATCAGAAGACTTGCAAACAGATGATATGAACAAAGTAATTACGGATTTAGATAAATGATTTTTTTTGCAACTTTAATTGTTCTGGGCGTCTCTGTAGCATTATGTTTAGTTCGAGCAATCAAAGGACCAACTCCTTTTGATAGGATATTATCTATATCAAGCATTGGAACTATTATAGCCATAGGTATCAGTGTTCATGGTTTTGCATTTGATAGACCTGATTTTGTCGATATTTCTTTGATGTATATACTTTTGAATTTTTTAGGCACCATTGCAATACTTAGGTATTACAAAATAAAAAGAAAAAAAAGTAATGTCGTATAATTATATCGAGTTAATTTCTTTAGTCTTATTAGCTATTGGCTGCTTCTTCATTTTATCTGGAAGTCTAGGCCTTATAAAGTTACCCGATGTATTTAGTCGAATTCATGCTGCTGGTTTAATTGATACTCTAGGATCAGGTTTTATAGTCTTAGCTTTGATAGTTTATTCTGGTTTTAGTTTATTAAGTCTTAAACTTTTATTAATACCGTTATTTTTAATTTTTACTAGCCCTGTAACAGGCCATGCAATAGCTCTATTTGCACATGAGTCGGGGTATAAGCCAAAGGGAAAAAATAAAAAATGAACTTTTTATTAATTAATTTTTTCTTAATTTCGCTTCTATTGGTAACAACCTTTTTTATTTTTAAAACCACGTCATTAATAAGTATTGTTGCACTCACAGGCGCTTTTACTTTGTTATGCTCAGCTATATATGTGAATTTAGATGCGGTTGATGTAGCATTTACTGAAGCTGCAGTTGGTTCTGGTATATCAACAATTTTAATGGTAATGGCTGCTGCGAAATTACCAGAAGGAAAAAAAAATAAATTAATAAACTTATTTCCAAGCATTATTCTTGCAGTAGCGATATCACTTATATTGATTATTATAATTGCAAACCTCCCTTTATTAGGAGATCCTAATGCACCAATACATCTTCATGTAGTTCCAGAGTACTTAAAGGAAAGTAAAGATTTTTTTCATATACCTAATGTTGTTACTAATATTTTAGCAAGTTATAGAGGTTTTGATACTTTGGGAGAAACAATAGTAATATTTACCGCAGGCTTAGGTGTCATTGCTTTATTAACTAGCAACACTCTTAATCGTAAAACTAATTTTAAAAAAAATAAAAAAAATGAGAGATAAAATTTCATCTAGTCCAGTATTAAGCGTTGTTAGCAAAATTCTTTTTGCACCGATTATTATATTTGGGCTTTACGTTCAATTTCATGGTGACTATGGACCAGGCGGTGGATTTCAGGCTGGGGTAATAGTAGCGGCAGCATTTATATTGTATTCAATGATATTTGGGCTTTCAAAAGGAGAAACTTTAGTTCCAATAATGATCAATCGATATTTAATGTGCATAGGTGTTTTGTTATATGCAGGTGTTGGAATAGTTTCAATATTTCTTGATGGGATGTATTTAGATTACAATGTTTTGTCATCAAACCCATCAACTGGTCAACATATTGGTATTATATTAGTTGAGCTAGGAGTAGGCATTACAGTTGCAACTGTAATGATTGCTTTGTATCACTCTTTTGCTTCCTTTGGGGAAATTAATGAGTAATTTTATTTATTTTTGGAATCATTTTGCCTTTATTTTACTTATGGTTGGTGGATTATTTATAATCATCACAAGTCAAAACTATTTAAAAAAAGTAGTTGGCTTAGCAATTTTTCAAACTGCAGTTTTTGTATTTTTTGTATCACTTGCAAAAGTTTTAGATGGAACCGCCCCTATATTAACAAAAATGGCAAATGCCTATTCAAATCCATTGCCACACGTCTTAATACTGACCGCTATCGTCGTTGGAGTGGCTACTTCAGCGCTTGGATTAGCTTTAGTATTACAAATTTACAAGAACTACGAAACAATTGAAGAAAAAGAAATAGAGTCTTTGGAGCTAAAGTCAGATAAATAAATGTTTGATATATTTTTAGACGATGCTCCTGCATTGGTAGTAGTTTTACCTCTACTTATTTCTGCAATTATTGCATTTATGCCATCAAAAATATGGCCTTGGATAATTTCAATCATCACTTTGTTCTTACATTTATTTTTATCTTTACATCTTCTTAAAGAAATTTCTGTTTCTGGTTTAATTATATATGAGTTTGGAAATTGGGAACCACCATGGGGTATTTCTTTTAAAATAGATGGGGTGAATATTGGACTTCAATTGTTATTTTCAATTTTTGTTTTGGTATCAACATTTTACTCAAGAAAAATCTTCTTGAATGAAATTGATTATAGGGACTCTGGAAAGGCCTACTCTTTGTGGTTATTGGCAGTTGGAAGCCTGAACGGGATAATTTTAACTAATGATATTTTCAATTTATTTGTCTTTTTAGAAATATCTGCATTAGCCTCTATTTCTTTAATTGCCTTAGGTGCAGGACAAAATAGAAAAGCATTACTTGCAGCTTTTAATTATCTAATTATCGGGGCGATCGGGGCTACGTTTTATGTAATTGGGGTTGGCTTTGCCTACGCTATGACAGGTACGTTGAACATGAATGATCTTGTAATTCAACTGGCCCAATATTCCGATGGCCAGTTAGCCATCTTCGCAGGTATGTCATTCATGCTTATAGGTCTTATGGTAAAGGCTGCAATTTTTCCTGTCCATATTTGGTTACCACCTGCATATAGTTATGCTCCATCAGCTTTCTCAACACTTTTGGCTGCTTTAGCAACAAAAACAATTCTTTATTTTTTTGTGAGACTTTTGTACGAAGTATTCATAATTTATCCGAGCTATTTAAGTTTGTTTTTAGATTTTGTTTTATATCCTCTATCTTTACTCGCTATATTCATTGGGACTGTAATAGCCATCTATCAAGATGATATCAAAAAACTTTTGGCATTTTCCTCAATTGCGCAAATTGGTTACATCACACTGGCTTTTAGCCTTAAAGACCACAGTGGAGTGGCTTCGGGCTTTGTGCATATATTAAATCATGCTTTGATCAAAGGAGGATTATTTATGGCTGTTGGTTACTTCGCTATTCTTTATAAGGATCGAGTAACCCTAAACAGTTTAAAAGGTTTTGGCTATAAATACCCCATAACTTCATTTGCTTTATTAATTTGTGGATTATCTTTAATTGGATTACCTCTAACAAATGGCTTCATTTCAAAATTATATTTATTTCAAGCTCTTTATACAAACCAGATGTATTTTTCAATCGCTTTAGTTGCGGTAAGCTCCGCATTAGCTGTTGTATATTTCTGGAAAATAGTGGAACAGATGTGGTTTTCAGAAATTAAATTTAAATCTGAAAAAGAAGATGCTTATATTTATTTACCAATATGGATAGTTACAATTTCAATCATTATTTTTGGGATATATTCAACACCAATAATTGAATTTTCTAACTTGTCCGCAGACTATTTAATATCAGGTTATCAAAATTGAGTAATTCGTTTTTAATTATACTAGGTATTATCACCCCACTTTTTGCAGCATTATTTTCTTATGTCTGTAGATATAATAATAACTTAAGAGACTCTTTTGGTATAATTGGAGGTCTCATAACCTTTGTAATCAGTTTAAAAATTTTTCATGGAATACAAAATAATGAGGTATATCAAATAACTTTTTTTACACTTTTTGATGGGGTAGATTTTGCTTTTAAAGTATCAGCTCTTGGATCTATTTTTAGTTTAGTGGCATCTTCATTATGGATACTGGCATCTATCTACACTATTGGTTATATGAGGGGTGCTGGTGAAAAAAATCAAACAAGATTTGTAATTTTTTATTCAATCGCAATCCATGCTGCATTGGCAATAGCTTGGTCTGGAAATCTTCTAGTCTTATTTATTTTTTATGAAATATTAACTTTTTCAACTTTCCCTTTGGTTGGACATAAGCAAAACGCTGAATCGCAATCTGCAGGAAGGCTCTATTTGTCGATTTTAGTGGGTACCTCTTTAATATTTTTCTTACCAGCTATATTTTGGATTTGGCTTAAAACAGGGACTTTAGATTTTCAAGATGGGGGAATACTTATGAATAAATTCCCAGCAGAGTACCTATCTTTTCTAATAGCTATGCTTGTGTTTGGTATAGGTAAAGCAGCAATTATGCCTATTCATCGTTGGTTGCCTGCTGCAATGGTGGCGCCAACTCCAGTTTCTGCATTACTCCACGCCGTTGCTGTAGTAAAAGCTGGTGTATTTAGCTTTCTCGTGGTCGTTGTTTATATTGTTGGTCCAGACTTTTTACTTCAAACAAAAAGCTCTGACTGGTTAGTCTGGTTAGCATGTTTCACTATAATGGCTTCTAGTATCATAGCGATAACAAAAGATGACTTAAAAGCGAGATTAGCTTATTCTACTATAAGTCAACTTTCCTATATTATTTTGGGAGCAGCTTTGGCTTCATCTTTAGCTCTAAAAGGGGCATCTTTTCATATTATAACTCATGCTTTAGGTAAGATAACTCTATTCTTTTGTGCAGGTGCTATTTATGTAACTGCCCATATTAAAAAGGTAAGTGACCTAAAAGGTATGGGCTACAAATTACCATTAATATTTTTTGCTTACACTTTAGGGGCTCTATCTATCATTGGGGTTCCTCCCTTTATTGGTTCTTGGAGTAAATTTTATTTAATCATGGGCTCTATTGAGAGAGAATTTATAATCGTTGCAATAATCTTAGGTATTTCCTCATTGCTAAATATTTATTATCTATTACAGCCTGTAGTAATAGGCTTCACCCAAAACTCTAAGAAAGAAATAAAATTAATTAAAGCCCCTTTAACTGTTTGGCCACCATTAATTACAGGTTTAGGCTGTTTAGTTTTCTTTTTTTATGCAAACTATTTTTTGAATAATATTAGTGGAGTAATAGTGAATTAAATGAAAAAAAATGATTTAAAGAGTATGGGTAAAAGCTTTACAAAGTACATACTTATAATCGGAGCACTTTTAATTCTTTTAGACTTTACGTTTCACAGACATGAATACTTTTCCTTTGCCGAGATATATGGCTTCCCAGCATTTTTCGGTTTTGTAAGTTTTGTTTTTATAGTCATGTTAGGAAAGTGGCTGAGGAAATTCTTAATGAGGAAGGAGGATTATTATGATCAGTAATTTTATTCCCGGTTTAATTATGATAATTACTTCATTCTTATTGCCAACCATTCCTCAATATTTTAGACATCCTGCGATGTTATTATCGGTGGGTTTATCAGCTTTATCTTTATTTAATGGTTATGGAACTTTTTTAGAGTGGGACATACTTGGTTTAAATTTAATATTATATCAATCAGATAGTTTAACTCTTCCATTTGCTATTATTTTTCATATTGCAGCTATACTTGTAATAATTTTTAGCTGGCACAGTAAAAATTTAATGGAGCACATGGCGACACTAGCTTATGCAGGCTCTGCTATTGGTGCTCTCCACGCAGGAGATTTTTTTAGTTTATTTATTTGGTGGGAAGCAACAGCTCTTACTTCAGTCTTTATAGTTTTTGCTGGAAATACAAATGCAGCAAAAGATGCAGCTATGAGATATTTGATCATTCAAGTTTCTTCAGGTGTATTACTTTTAATTGGCGCATGTTTAATGCTATATCAAACAGGAAACCATAATTTAGCTGTTCTAGATTTAAAAACAAATTTTGGAATTTTTATATTTATTGCTTTTGGAATTAAGGCTGCATTTCCTCTTTTAAATGGTTGGCTACAAGACTCTTACCCTGAGTCTTCGGTTACTGGCACAGTGGCACTTTCTGCTTTTACAACAAAATTGGCAATTTATGCTTTAGCTAGAACTTTTCCAGGCACTGACTCACTGATTTGGATAGGTGCAATAATGACAGCTTTTCCTGTATTTTTTGCAGTCATAGAAAATGATTTAAGAAGAGTTTTGTCATTTAGTCTTAATAACCAATTAGGCTTTATGGTTGTTGGTATTGGTATTGGGACAGAACTTTCTCTTAATGGAACGGTAGCGCATGCGTTCGTTCATATAATTTATAAAGCTCTTTTGTTTATGAGTATGGGTGCTGTTTTATACAGAGCTGGAACAACAAAAGCTTCTGAATTAGGTGGCCTTTACAAATATATGCCATTCACATCAATATTTTGCATTATAGGGGCCATGTCTATTTCTGCATTTCCGTTGTTCAGCGGATTTGTCGCCAAATCTTTAATAATGTCCTCGCTTGGAGGTATGGGAATGGTTTTAATTTACTTTATTTTATTCTTTGCTTCCGCAGGTGTTTTGGAGCACTCTGGGATAAAGATACCTTACTTTGCTTTTTTTGCACACGAGAGGAAGAATAAAGTTAAAGAGGCTCCAATTAATATGCTCATTGCAATGGGCATCGCTGCTTTTTTATGTATTGCTATAGGTGTATTCCCAAAATATTTGTATCAAATACTTCCATACGCAGTTGAGTATCAGCCCTATACTTTAGACCATGTAATAAGTCAGCTACAACTTTTAGTTTTTGCAATTATTGCATTTTTATTTTTAGTTAAATTTAAACTTTATCCCTCCGAGATTAGATCAACTGTTTTAAATTCTGATTGGTTTTACAGAAAAATGTTACCTGGTATTGGTAAACCCTTATTTAAAAAAATAGGTTTATTAACAGATAGTTTATATAAAAATTTAGGTTTATCTTTTAAACAAGTATTAAGTAAATCTTATAAATTTAGTAATTTATCCTACATTAAAGTTACAACACCTAGTTTTGCAGGCACAATTCTAATATCAATTTTATTTATAATGTTAGTAATCGTTTTGGTGTGATTATTTTTTTATTTTTGCAGACTCTAGTTTAATAGCTTCTTGTATAAAAATTTGCCAAATTCTAACAATTATTTCAGCGTCAATTTTATTTTTTTTTGCTTTTGATTGAACAGACTTTAAAATATGAGTAATTCTTTCGTGATCAATTATTTCTTCTCTATTTTCCTTTAATTTAGTGACTTTGTGTATTTCTTTAAATCTATCACCAATCAGCTCAATAATCTTGTTATCAATATTATCAATTTTCTTTCTTACTTTTTTAAGCTCTTCAATGTTATTTTTTTTAGTCATTTTTTTCAATATTGTTGTACAGTAAATCTATATGAAATTAAAAAATTCTAAACATAAAGTTGCCGTATTTTGCGGATCTATGTTTGGATCAAACAAAAATTTTAAAGATTTAGCTATAACAGTTACAAAATATCTAGCTCAAAATGATTATAACATTGTTTATGGAGGGGGAGAAAATGGATTAATGGGTGTTGTTGCTAAGACAGCATTAAAATATAACGCCCATGTAACTGGTATCATCCCATCTTTTCTAGATAAGCGTGAGAAAATTCACACAAAAATTAACAAAATATATGTTACGAAAACAATGGAGCAAAGAAAAAAAAAGTTTTTACAATTGTCAGATAGTTTTGTCGCTTTACCCGGGGGTGGGGGTACAATAGAAGAAATTAGTTTAGTAATCAGCGCTCTTCAATTGGGCATTATAAAGGGTAAAAAATGTATTTTGTTTAATTATAATAATTATTGGTCTGATATAATTAATCAATACAAGAAAGTAATGAACTCCAAATTTGCTTATAAAAACTTTAAAGATTTATTTTCAGTTTGTAATAATCTAAAAGAATTTAAAGAATTATATTAATTCTTTCTCAAATAACTTAGCCAATTTTTTAATTCTTTGTGTCTTAACGTATCATTTAACAAAGATTGACTATAACTCTTGTTATTAGGTCTTTTAAAGTCTTTGATTAACCCTTGTATTTGATTTTTACTAAACAGTTTTTCTTTGAGTAAAATATTTTTTCTTGCATTTAAAATTTGTCCTGTGTATTTAAAATTAAATTCAGGATGATATTGGGTACCCCAAAATTTATTGCTTACAAGAGATTGAATTGAGTAATGATTGTCTGACAGAACATGAGATCTATTAGGCTTTTGGGATATATGGTCAATATGAGAAGCAAAAGCATCAAATATCAAGGGCTTATCTTTGTACATTGGATGATGCACACCATATTTATTAATACTTATATTATAGGCTATTCCAATTTCTCTACCTTTGGGATTTTTTTTAATTGAGCCACCATTTGCAACAGTAAAAAGTTGCATACCCCAACAACTACCAAACATATTTACCTTTAATTTTGATAACTTTTTCATGAGAGAAATTTGGTTTTTAATTTCTCTTGTATTATCATAAATATTGAGACTTGAACCTGTCCACACAATGCCGGTAAATGATTTGATGAAACTTTCGTCATAATTTTCATCTAAGTTCATAGATGGATAAATGAATGTAGTTTTTATTTTTGAATTAATTATTTTTAGTTGGTCTCTGTAAAACTCACATATTGGTTGTAATCCATATCTAGCTAGTTTACCCCATCCGTTTTTGTCATATCCATTAACTATTAGTAAATTCATTCATATTTAATATATTTAGATTAACCACATGTCAGCATTTATCTACAAGTCTTTGTCCGTACTTTTTTTTGTTTTAATGAGTGTATGTATAAAAGCAACAGGCGACAACTTACCATTATTTGAGGTAGTTTTTTTCAGAAATCTATTTGCTCTTATTCCATTGATAGTTGTCATTTATTATTTAAATCTAAAAATATCTTCTATTAACAATTATAAACTTCATTTTTTTAGAGGTTTTGTAGGAATTTCAGCAATGAGTCTTTTCTTCATATCTATTAGATATGTTCCGCTGATCGAAATGCAAACAATCAGTTTTTCATCTGTTTTTTTTATATCTATATTATCAATTTTTTTTCTGGGTGAAAAAATTGGATATAGGAGGATAATTGCAATCATTATTGGCTTTATAGGAGTAGTAATTATTTTGAAACCGGACGTGAATTTATTAAACAACTATTCTGTTTTACCACTTTTAGCTAGTATATTTTTGTCAATGGCAGTGATAATTCTAAAAAAAATATTAATAACTAATAATAATATTTTAACGGTATGGGCCTTTACTTTATTTGGAACAGTTTCAAGTTTGTTTTTCTATAGTGATGATTGGATATGGCCAAATAATTTAGACTTAGTTTTTCTAATTGCTTCGGGTTTTTTAGGGTTTACTGCTCAATTTTGTCTTACAAAATCTTTTCAATTAGCAGAAGCCTCTGTTCTTGCTCCTTTAGACTTCACTTCTGTTGTTTGGGCATTTGTCATCGGTTATATTTTTTTTGGTGAGTTTCTCTCGAAAGAGGTGCTACTAGGAGGTCCATTAATTTTACTTTCAGTCGGATATATTTTTTATCGTGAAACTGTCCTTCGAAAAAAAATAGTCCTTGGAAGCAATAAGCAATTTTAGAAATTTTTAGACAGATTTAAATTTTTTTGATATTTAATCTTAATGGAATATTTGCACACAATGGTTCGAGTAAGTGATATTGAGCAATCACTTGACTTTTATTGTAATAAATTAGGATTAATTGAATACTCGAGAAAAGAGAGTGAAAAGGGTCGATTTACTCTAATTTTTCTTTGTGCTCCTGATGATAAAGACACTGCTAATAGTAAAAAGAAACCTCTTTTAGAATTAACTTACAATTGGGACAAAGAAGAATACAAAGGTGGTAGAAATTTTGGTCATCTAGCTTTTAGAGTAGATAATATTTATCAAGTTTGTGAAAATCTGATTAAAAAGAATGTTATTATAAACAGACCTCCTAGAGATGGATATATGGCATTCATAAAATCACCAGACGGCATATCAATAGAGTTACTTCAAAAAGGTGAGAGCCTTGAAATAAAAGAGCCTTGGGCCAGTATGCAAAATAATGGGTCTTGGTAGATTATATTTCTGAGAGTTTTTTCACTAGATCTTCTCTAGTCAGACTACCATTATTTTGAGCTAATACATCTAAGGCTTTACGTATTATGTCTTCATCTCCTGGTTCCTCAAGATCAGATAATATTATTTCTCTCAGTAATTCTGAATTATCGGATTGTCCAATATCATCTAAAATGTATTGAGCAAAGATTTTGTTTCTTGAATTTCTTTTTTCAAATTCTGTTTGCTCTTTTTGGCTTTGCTCTGCTTCAAAGGCTTTTTGTCTGTCTTTAAATTTGTCCATAATTCATTATTTCATAGTTGGCATGTTGAGTGAAGCCCCTGCGACATCATCTGGCCATCTCGATGTTATTGTCTTACGTTTGGTATAAAAATTAATCCCTTCTTCTCCGTGCATTCCATGACCACCAAATATTGAACCTTTCCAGCCACCAAAAGTATAAAAAGACATTGGAACTGGAATAGGAATGTTTATCCCTACCATTCCTATTTGGACATTTTTCATAAAATTTCTCGCTAATGAACCACTTGATGTATAAATAGAAGTGCCATTGCCAAACTGATGTTTATTAATCAGTTTTAAAGCCTCTTCAAAATTATTCATATTAAGGACTGATAAAACAGGACCAAAAATCTCTTCTTTGTATATAGTCATACCATCAGTAACATTATTAAATATTGTAGGACCAACAAAATTACCATTTTCATAACCTTGAAGACTAATTCCTCTTCCATCTAACTCTAATTTTGCACCCTCTTGAACACCTTTTTCAATATATGATATAACTTTTTGTTTGTGTTCCTTTGTAATGAGAGGTCCCATTTCACTTTGTGGGTCTAAAGACTCCCCAACTTTGATTTTACTTGCCTTCTCCTTTAGCAAATCCATAAATGGTTTTTGAATATTTCCAACAGGCATAGCAACTGATGTTGCCATACAACGTTCACCAGCAGATCCAAAAGCCGCTCCAATTAGTCCATTTACTGCATCCTCTAAATTCGCGTCTTCCATTATAAGCATATGGTTTTTAGCACCACCAAGAGCTTGAACTCTTTTATTTGTTTTTGAACACTCGGTGTAAATGTACTTAGCAACAGGTGTTGAGCCAACAAAACTTACTGAAGAAATATCTTCACACTGAAGTATTAGATCTACAATATTTTTATCGCCATTTACGACCGTGAGGACGTTATCAGGTAGACCAGCTTCACTCATTAATTCTGCAAGTTTTAAAGAGCATTGAGGAACTTTCTCAGAGGGTTTTAACATAAAGGCATTTCCACATGCTATAGATAATGGAAACATCCACATTGGAACCATAGCTGGGAAATTAAATGGTGTAATACCAGCACAAATTCCCAAAGGCTGCTTAATATCAAACAAATCTACGTTTGTTCCAACGTTAATTGAGTGATTTCCTTTCAATAAATGAGGAATACCGCATGCAAAGTCAACTACTTCAAGACCTCTTTGTAAAGATCCTTTAGCATCAGAAAAAACCTTTCCATGCTCTTCAGATATTATTTTTGCTATTAAATCAAAATTTTTTTCAATTAAATTTTTAAATTTAAATAAAATTTCACTTCTTTTCGTAATGGGTGTATTTGCCCATAAAGGTTGTGCTAATTTCATTTTATTAATGATTTTTTCAAACTCATCTCTTGTTGTTTTTGGAACATGCGCATATTCCTCACCCGTACTAGGTTTATATAATTTTATGAAGTCTTCTGAATTACTAGATATTCCTTTAGAGTCAGAGAAGTTTTCAATTATTTTCATGTGATGTTTTTAATATTAAATTTGTTTTTAGTAAAGATATTTGATTTATTTTAGTTAGTTTGATAATATTGAGGTTTAAGGGGTGCTGAAAGGCTGAGAAAGGTAATACTTAACCCTCGAACCTGATCCAGGTAATTCTGGCGTAGGAAGTTTCCCTTAAATACTTTTAAAACAAGAACAAATTAGATGGAAATTCTTTTTTTAATTTTTTTTGGATTAATTTTTACTGCGTCATTCTTTTTTTTGAAAAAAAATGAATTATCAGATGATAAATTCGTCATTAAAAATAAATATAACTTATTTTTTTCAATTTCTTCTTTTGTATCTTCTGCATTGGGTTTTTGGATAATATTTTCTCCTGCCGCAGCAGCTACTTGGGGTGGAATGGGTAATGTGATTGGTTATGCACTTGGAGCTGCGATGCCTTTAGTTTTATTCATCTTTATAGGAAAATATGTAAGAAAGGTTTTTCCAAACTCAACAGGCTTTCACGATTGTATCGAAAATCGGTTTGGCAAGAACTTATCCCACTTTGTTATAATAGTTTCGTTAGTTTATATGACAGTTTTTTTAATAGCTGAAATTACAGCTATCTCAAAGTTCTTTAATTTTTTAAATGATACACCTTATTGGATTTCTTCAATGATAATTATATTAATTGCTTTATCGTACGTTCTAATTGGAGGTTTGTCGGCAACAATATTCACCGATTTAATTCAATTCATATTCATTATAGGAATTTGTTTGTTTTTAGTTTTTAAAATTCCATTCCATGACTTTTCAAATAACTCTTCATTTATGATCGAAAATGCACATTTATTTGATTTTAATAATCAATTCCTATGGATAACAGGTTTGACTTTTTTAATAGCAGTTACATTTACAAATCTTTTTCACCATGGTAATTGGCAAAGAATTTATGCTGCTAAAGATAATAAAACACTTAGTATTGGTTTAGTTATATCTGCTTTAATTATATTTATAATTGTTTATTTCATTGGATACTCTGGACTAGTTTCAATCTCGCTTTACGCAATGGACGATCCTGATTTAACATTTGTGAAACTTTTCGGTTTACTCGAGACTTCATTTATAAAATACATTTTTGTAATATTAGCTACTTCCCTTGTATTGAGTAGTATTGATACATTAATAAATGCGATAAATTCTCAGATTGTCTCCCTGAGCACAAGTTACTCCTTAAAATCCTCTTCAAATTTATACTTTATTATTGTTTTCTTGGTGGCAGTTTTCATACTATCTTCACAAGGCTACAATGTCTTATACGTGTTCTTAATTGCCGATTTAATTTGTTGTTGTTTAGTTTTACCTTTTCTGTTGGGATTATTTGGTTTTAATATCACTACTAAACAAATATACATAATTTCTTTTTTGAGCTTACTACTGGGAGTATTAATATTTCCTGACCCCTCTTATAGTAAAAATATATTGAGCAATTTTTTAAATATTAATTTCACATTTATTAATAACTATAAATTATTCTCATCATTTTTAGTGCCAATTCTATTTTCAACAATATTGACACTTTTGATGAAAAAGAAAGGTATATAATGGAGCATATTTATAATGATTTAAAAAATTTAAGAGATAAAGGAGCGCTTGTACATTGTATTACAAATTACGTGGCAATGAACATAAACGCTAATATTCTTCTCTCTATCGGAGCATCTCCTTTGATGTCTCATGCAACAAATGAACTTAAAGAAATAGCTGTTATATCGTCTTGTCTTGTTAATAATATTGGAACGTTAGACGACAATTGGAGGCCTAGCTTTTTAGAGGCTTCTAAATATTATGTTGAACAAGAAAAACCAATCATATTAGACCCTGTAGGTTCAGGTGCGAGTAAGTTAAGAACACAAACTTCTCTTGACATTATTAAAAGCTCTAAAAACTTAATTATTAGAGGAAACGCATCTGAAATTCAATCACTAGTAGATCAAAATAAAATATCTTCAAAGGGAGTTGACTCATCAATTGAAAGTCACGCAGCTATTGAGTCTGGAAAAATTTTATCTAACGAGAATAATTGTGTTGTATTTATAAGCGGTAGTGATGACTTTATTATCTATGAAGATAATGTCACTAAAATTTCAAATGGATCGAGTGTAATGACGAAGGTTACAGCTATTGGTTGCTCTTTATCGTGCATAGTAGGAGCATTTGCTGCTGTAGGTGAAAGTTTATATAAATCTGCGATAAGCTCAGCGGCTATTTTTTCAATCGCAGGAGAACTCGCAGCATCAAAATCAGAGGGGCCAGGAGATTTTCAAGTAAATTTCTTGAACAAATTAAATAATATTACAGAAAAAGAAATTTTAGATAATTTAAAGATTACTAGTGTTTAAATTTTGTTTTGTTACTGACGATAAACTTACACCATTAAGTAAGTTGGATAATTATTTGAACATAATATTTGAGAGTAAGGTCGATTGTATTCAATTAAGGTTTAAAAATTTAAAAACAATTGATTTATTCAACTTAGGAAAAGATTTAAAAAAAGATTGTATTAAATTTAAAAAAACTCTCATTGTCAATGATCGTGTGGATATTGCAAAATCTATAAATGCTCATGGTGCGCATGTTGGTATGGATGATTTACCCTACAATAAAGCTAGAAAAATATTGGGAAGAAAATCTATAATAGGAGTGTCAGCAAGTAATAAAAATGAATTTATAAAGGTAAAAAAGTTAAAGGGAGTTGACTACATAGGTGTTTCAGCCTTCTCGTCTAATACAAAAAAAGAAATGAAAAATTATTTTGGTTTAAGCGGGCTTAAAATTTGTGCCAAAGCTACAAAAATTCCTTTAATAGCAATAGGAGGTATCAATATTAGTGATGTAAATAGTATACTTAAACTAAAAATCCATGGTGTTGCTATGATATCCTCTTTATTAAAAGGTAATATTAAAAAGAATTGTATGGATGTAAGTAAAATTATTTCAAGTTATGAAAAGATATAAAACTGTATTAACAATTGCAGGATCTGACTCATCAGGAGGGGCAGGTATCCAAGCTGACATTAAAACTATAACATACTTTAAATGTTATGCGATGTCTGTAATTACTGCTTTAACTGCACAAAATACTCAAGAGGTCAAAAGTATTTTTAATACAACCCCAAAGTTCATAAGAGAACAACTTAATACGACGTGCAGTGATATTAAACCAGACTCAATAAAGATTGGTATGTTAAGTGATAAAAAAATTATTCAAGAAATTTCAAAATTTATTGACAACTATAAAATATCTAAAGTTGTTTTAGACCCTGTTATGGTTTCAACATCTGGTTATTTACTCTTAAAGAAAAGCGCTATATCAAGTTTAACTAAAAACCTTATAATAAAATCTATGATAATTACTCCTAATTTGAAGGAGGCAGAAATTCTTACAAATACCAAGATTAATAGTAAAGATGATATGATTAATGCAATTCAAATTTTAGAAAAAATTGGCGCTAAGGATATACTGATTAAAGGTTTAATTAAAAATGGAAAAATATTCGACTGTCTATTTATAAAAAAAAATAAAAAAATTCACTTTTTTGAGTCTAGTATCATTAAAAGTAAAAACACACATGGAACTGGGTGTACTTTATCGTCAGCAATTGCTTCGAATTTAGCTTTAGGTGAAGATATTTTAAATTCTGTCAAAAAATCAAGAAATTATATAAAAAGAGCCATAATTAAAGGAAGTTTGTATAAAATTGGTAAAGGTAGCGGCCCGGTTTACCATTTTTAACTTTAAATTTAGAAAAATTGCTATAAAAAGTTTACCAATATTTAGGCTTACTATTTGAATACTAATTAAAAAAATCTCAAAAAATTTTTAACTATGTTTGGATACGCTAAATATTTACTACTTAAGATTAAGAAAGGACTATAAATGGCTACAGGAACAGTGAAATGGTTTAACCCAAAAAAAGGATATGGGTTTATTGCCCCTGATGGAGAAGATAAAGATATCTTTGTCCATATCACAGCTGTTCAACAAGCAGGTTTAGACCGCCTCGATGAAGGCGACAAAGTCGAATTTGAAGTTGTTGAAGACAAAGGCAAATCCAAAGCAGATCAGTTAAAAAAAGTTTAATTGATTTTGCGAATACTTTTTATTTTATCGTAGGCTTGATTTATCTCGGATAGTCTGTCTTCAGATTTAATGATTAATTCTTGAGGAACACCCTGTGCCCTTAATTGGTCAGGGTGTAACTCTTTGCTTAATTGTATCCATCTCTTTCTAATTTCACCATCAGAAAAACTTTTCTCAACTCCTAAAATTTTGTATGGATCAATTTGTTTATCCATCCACATAGTTTTTATGCTTTCATATTGAGCTTTATTTAGTCCAAAATAATCAGAACAATTTTTAATAAATACTATCTCTAAGTCGCTGATTTCACCATCAGCCTCTGCGATATAAAAAAGTAAGTTTAAAATTTGCTCCAAAACTTGAGGCTGTCCACGAAATAGCATTCCTATTTGTTGAGCATATTGATGATAGTCATCTGAGCTTTTTTTAGCTTCATTAAATATTTTGCTAACATCGCTTTGAAAATCAGGAGGTATTTTAAATTTTTCTTTAAAGGCGCTTATTTCATCAGATGTAACTTGACCATCTGCTTTAGCAAGTTTAGCTGCTAAAATAATTATACCTATCGTTATAATTTCTTGTGGTGAATTAGAGGCTATATTAGAGTCGAATTTTTGGTTTCGAATACGATCAACACTGTGACCCGCTATTACACCTAACATAGCTCCTATTGGCCCCCCAAGAGCAAAACCAAAAGTCCCAGCTAAAAGTTTTCCCCAAATGCTCATCTAAAATTTATTTTTTATAAGTCTAATTAATTATTTAAGCCATTCTTTAGTTTTGTTAATTTCCTTAAGACTGCTTTCTGTGCCATGAGAAAAATGTTTGCTCATATCAGGGTAATATTTATAAGAAATTGGTTTTCTACCCATAGCAACTGCCATTTCTCTTACATGATGAGGGTCGGCACCGCAACAAATACCAATAAAATTTACATTGATGTCCATACATTGTTTGGTGAATTCAGCCATTTCAAACCTGTTACATGTTAATCCATCTAGAGCAATATGCGAAACATTACCATCTAAACAATTACAATTTGGATCCTCTATATACATGTGTGTTGGGAATTCTTCAGTTGTTCTATATGGAACAGGTAATGCAGCCACATGGCATGAGACTTTTTCTCTAATGCTTGGCAGCAGTTTCATTGTCATTTCAGGACCACGATAACAATTAAGACCAACTACATCAGCACCATGGTCTTCCAAAATTTTACAGGCCTCTGCAGCACTATGGCCTTCTCTTGTTTTGTCACCTTTAGGTATAGCAAGATTCACGACAGCTATTAAACCTGCATTTTTAATTTCCTTTAATGCTAATTTAGCTTCTTCAGTCCAATTAATTGTTTCAGCAATAACAAAATCAACATTAGCTTCTTTAGCCCAAGCTATTTGTTCTTCAAACATTTTTTGACAATCAATGTGAGATTGTTTGTTATCAGGATCATAAATATTAGTATTAGCTACATTACCAGCTATCATTAAATCTAACTGGGGAAACTCAGCTGCAGCATTTTTTGCAATTTCTAATGCATTTTTTTGAAGAGGTTCTAATAATTCTTCCTTTCCAATCAAACGCAACTTTTCTCTGTGACCGTAATAAGTAAATGCTTGAACAACATCACTACCAGCTCTAATAAACTCTCTATGAAGTTGAGTTACTACTTCAGGATTATCAAGAACAACCTCAGGAACGTAAGTTCCTGCCTGTAAATATCCTCTTCTCTCCATTGCAAAAAGATAGCCTTCTGCACACAAAATAGGTCCTTCATTGAGTCTCTGTAATAGATCCATACTACCTCCTAAATAATTATCTAGATTATTATAACTTTTAAAATAAATTCTATAAAAAATTTCAAAATGTTTTTGGATTTTATCCATAGAAAATAATTCAAAGATCAGTATGTTTTAATCAAATGGAATTTGAAAATAAAATCAAGAGTCTTCCAATATGGAAAAATCTTGAAAATATTGAACCTTTAGAGGGAGGAATTACAAATCTTAATTTCCTGGTATCAGACTCTGGTTCTAAATCAGTTGTTAGATTAGGTTTAGATATACCAGAACATCTAGTTTACCGATCAAACGAAATTATTGTTAGTGAAGCAGCCTATCAAATAGGGGTGTCTCCAAAATTAATTTATAATGAACCTGGAGTATTGGTCTTAGAATTCATTGAAAGTAAAACTCTTGAACCAAAAACTGTAAGAGAAAATTTAAATAAAATTGTTCCGATCATAAGAAAAATTCATGAAGAAATACCTAACAAGTTATCAGGTCAGCCTCAAATTTTCTGGGTTTTTTATGTCATAAAGTACTACTCAAATTACTTATTAAATAATAATAGCTCTCACATTTCATTAATTCCAAGTTTGTTAAAAAAAGCAGAAAAGTTAGAAAAACTCTCCTCTCCAAGAGAAATTGTATTTGGTCATAATGATTTATTGGCTGCAAATTTTCTTGATGATGGTTCTAAAATATGGGTAGTAGATTGGGAATATGGTGGTTTTAATGATCCTTTATTTGATATAGGAGGTTTATCTTCTAATAATGATTTAGATGAAAATCTAGAAAATGAAGTTTTAGAAATTTATTTTAAAGAAAAACCATCAAAAGACTTAATAATTAAATATAACGCAATGAAAACTGCTAGTTTATTAAGAGAGACAATGTGGAGTATGGTCTCTGAGATCACTTCTAAGATAGAATTTAATTATGCTGAGTATACTTCAGATAATCTCAAAAAATTTGAGGAGTCATTTGATAAACTATAATGATAGATAGTTCAAAAATTGTAGTAATTGGGGGTGGTATAGTGGGTTGCTCTACTGCATATCACTTAGCTGATTTAGGACATGAAGTTGTACTTATTGAAAGTGGTAAATTAACATCTGGTAGTACATGGCATGCTGCTGGACTAGTTGGCCAATTAAGAACAAATGCAAATATTACTCAATTATTAGGATACTCTGTTGATCTGTATGACAAGCTTGAAAAAGAAACAGGATTAGGAACAGGATGGAAGATGAATGGTGGATTGAGACTAGCTTGTAATAAAGAGAGATGGCAGGAGGTTTTAAGACAAACTACCACAGCTCATTCATTTGGTTTGGAGATGGAACTACTTACTCCAAAAGAGGCTCAAGATTTATGGCCAATCATGAATATAGATGATGTTTATGGAGCAGCCTTCCTTCCTACAGATGGACAAGCAAATCCGACAGATATTTCACAAGCATTGGCTAAAGGAGCTAGAAACAAAGGAGCAAAAATATTTGAGGAAACTAGAGTATCAAAGGTAATTATAAATAATGGCGTAATTGAAGGTATTGAAACATCTAAAGGTAAATTAAAGTGTGAAAAAATTGTTTGTTGTTGTGGTCAGTGGACCAGACAGTTTGCACAAGATGTTGGAGTTAATGTCCCTTTAGTATCTTTTCAACATCAATATTTGGTTACTGAAAAAATAGAGGGTGTTAAATCAGACCTTCCTACTTTAAGAGATCCTGACAGGTTAATTTATTTTAAAGAGGAAGTTGGAGGCCTTGCAATGGGAGGGTATGAACCAAACCCTTTATCATGGGCTGAAAAATCAGTCCCAGAAGATTTTCATTTTTCACTTTTAGATTCAAATTACGATCATTTTGAACAAATAATGAATAATGCTCTTGGAAGGGTCCCTAGTCTTGAAACTGCTGGAGTCAAAGAATTAATAAATGGACCAGAGAGTTTTACACCAGATGGAAACTTTATTTTAGGAGAGAGTCCTGAATTAAAAAACTTTTATGTTGGCGCAGGTTTCAACGCATATGGGATAGCTGCTGGAGGTGGAGCGGGTATGGCTCTTGCAGAATGGGTAGCTAATGGAAGACCACCTTACGATTTATGGCCAGTTGATATAAGAAGATTTGGAAAACCCCATCAAGATTTGGAGTGGGTAAGAAAAAGAACTTATGAGGCTTATGCTAAACATTACACTATGGCATGGCCTTTTGAGGAAAACTCCTCAGTGAGAGAATTTAAAAAATCTCCAATATATGAAAAACTTAAAAACTCAAATGCATGCTTTGGTGAAAAAATGGGTTGGGAGAGACCTAATTGGTTTGCACCAAAAGGAAGTGAGCCTAGGGATATTTATTCCTTTGACAGACAAAATTGGTTTGAATTTGTTGGAAATGAAGTAAAGGCCGCAAGAGAGAGTGCTGTTCTAATTGATCAAACATCTTTCGCTAAGTTTATTGTATCAGGTAAAGACTCACTACAAGCTTTAGAGTATTTATGTGCAAATAAAATTGATAGACCAATCGGTTCGACAATCTATACCCAAATGTTGAATGACGATGGTGGAATTGAATGTGATTTAACAATAACAGTTATAGATAAAAATACCTTTTATATTATAACTGGAACAGGTTTTATGACCCATGACTATGATTGGATAATTTCAAATATTCCAAATAATTTAGAAGTAGAAGTTAAAAATATAACATTTGATAATTCAGTTTTTTCATTAATGGGACCAAATTCTAGAAAGATCCTTCAAGGGCTAACAAATACAGATTTATCAAATGATAATTTTCCATTTGCTACATGTAAAAAAATCAAAATTGCATCAAAAGATGTTTATGCAATTAGAATAACCTACATGGGTGAGTTAGGTTGGGAGCTTCATTTCCCAATAGATTTTTCCTCAGAAATTTATTCAAAGATAATGGAATATGGAAATCAATTTGGACTAATTAATGCTGGATATCGATGTATAGAGAGTTGTCGTTTAGAAAAGGGCTACAGAGCTTGGGGTTCAGATATTGGGCCGGACCATACCCCTCTTGAGGCTGGATTAGGATGGGCAACTAAAATTAACTCTGACAGAGATTTCATTGGAAAAAAAGCACTGTTAAATCAAAAATCAAAAGGTTTGAAAAAGATTTTTGCAGGTTTTACGTGTGATGATCCAAATCAAATACTTTTAGGAAGAGAAACTATATTTAGAGATGGTAAACAAGTAGGTTGGTTATCAAGTGGGGGTTACGGATACACCATAGGCAAATCTATTGGCTATGGGTACATAAGAAGTAAAGATGTTATTGATCAAAACTTTGTAGAAAATGGTAATTACGAATTAGAGATAGCTACTAAAAAAGTTCCCTGCAATGTGCATCTTTATCCTATCTATGATAAAGAGATGATTAAGATTAAATCTTAAGCTCTTTTATTTTTAAAAAAGCGTATTTTGTAACAATATTTTGTGTTTTATTTGATTTTAAAATTTCTAAGATTTGTTTTTTTTTCATCGGGATTATCTTTATATATTCTCCCTCATTAGGATTTATAATTTTAAAGTTTGTAATTCTAGGTACGTATGCAAGATAGATATCAGTAATTTCTTCTAAAATATCTGGAGCAATAATGAGTGACTCCAACTTTTTTACCGAAATAGGTTTGACTCCAAGTTCCTCTTTGATTTCTCTAATAATAGCTTGTCTACTTGATTCTTTCTTGTTAATCCCACCTGCAACTATTTCCAGAGGGTAGGGTGAGAATTTATTAAAAAAATAATTTGGTCTCACCTGTCTTATAAAATAAAAAACTTGATCTTGTTTGTTAAAACAAATAGCTGAGACACTATTTCCATTATAAATGTAGTTTTCTCTTATCTCTTTAAAATCAAGTTTATTAGTATATTTAATAAATAATTCATAAATATTTTTATAGATCTTCCTCTTCTTAATATTTGTCATAGTTTTTGGATCTTGTAAGTTGTTTAACTTAGTTTATTTTATTGAAATTCAAATGAAAGTTTTAGTTGCTGTCAAAAGGGTCGTTGATTACAAAGTGCAGATTAGAGTAAAAAGCGACAATAGTGGAGTAGAAACACAAAATGTTAAAATGTCTGTTAATCCACCAGATGAAAATGCCATTGAAGAGGCAGTAAAGCTTAAGGAACAGGGTCATGCGAATGAAATAATATCTGTATCTATTGGAGATGACAAATCTCAAGATGTTTTAAGAACATCCATGGCTATGGGAATTGATAGGTCTATATTGGTAAAAAGTCAAAATACATTAGAGCCATTAGCAGTTGCTAAAACATTAAAAAAAATAATTGACAAAGAAAAACCAGATCTCGTTTTAATGGGTAAACAAGCTATTGATGATGACTCAAATCAAACAGGTCAGATTTTATCTGCATTATTAAATTGGCCACAAGGATGTTTTATTTCAAATTTAAAAATTGAAAATAGTAAAGTTTTTATATCAAGGGAGATAGATGAAGGTATTGAAAACCTAGAAACTTCACTTCCAGCTGTTTTAACATGCGATTTAAGATTAAACACACCAAGGTTTGCCTCTCTTCCAAATATAATGAAGGCCAAAAAAAAACCTCTTGAGACAATTGATATTGACACTCTTGGAATTGATACATCATCAAAAATTAAAACCTTAAAAGTAATTGAGCCTCCAAAAAGAAAAGCAGGGATTATGGTTAATGATGTTAAAGAATTGGTTCAAAAACTAAAATACGAGGCAAAAGTAATTTAAATGTCTGTACTAGTTGTAGCGGAACATGATAACAAAAATTTAAAATCATCAACTCTTAATACTATTAGTGCTGCCGAAAAATTAAGCGAAGATATTCATCTTTTAATTTTAGGGAATAAAATTGAAGATCTAGCTAAAAGTTCAAAATCAATACAGTTAGTTAAAAAAGTAATTTTTTGTGATCATGAGAAATTAGAAAATCAAATACCAGAATTATCATCTCCTATAATTTCTAATTTAGCTGAAAATTATTCACACATTTTAGCACCTTCTAGTACATTCGGAAAAAATCTACTACCTAGAGTATCTGCTCAGTTAGATGTCACTCAAATAAGTGATATCATAGGTATAGAGTCCCAAGATACTTTTATTAGACCTATTTACGCGGGAAACGCTATTTCTTATGTTCAAACAGATCAAAAAATTAATTTAATGACTGTCAGGCCCACTTCTTTCGAAAAATGTGAAGAAGTAGGGGGTGATGCTGTTTTAGAAAATATTACTTTCATTGATTCAGAGGCTAAAACAACATTTGTAAGTAGAGAAGTATCAAAGAGTGACAGACCTGAATTGGGTAACGCTCGAGTGGTTGTATCTGGAGGTAGAGGACTAGAAAACTCTGATAATTTTAAACTTTTATATGATTTAGCTGATAAACTTAATGCAGCTGTTGGGGCGTCGAGAGCTGCTGTTGACTCAGGGTATATTGGCAATGAATACCAAGTCGGACAAACTGGTAAAATGGTTGCTCCTGAGCTTTATATTGCCGTAGGTATATCCGGTGCAATACAGCATTTAGCGGGTATGAAAGAAAGTAAAGTCATAGTCGCTATTAATAAGGATTTAGAGGCACCAATATTTAATATAGCTGACTACGGACTTTCTTCGGATTTATTTCAAGCAATACCTGAAATTATTAAAGAGTTAGATCTACTTAATCAGATAGAATCGTAATATTTAATATATAATCAATATTATGAGCGAAGTGCAGAGAGAAGAATTAAATTACGACATAGTAGTAGTTGGAGCTGGTCCAGCTGGTTTATCAACAGCAATTAAACTAAAACAACTCGATACGAATTTGTCTATTTGCGTTCTAGAAAAAGCATCTGAAGTCGGGGCTCATATTTTAAGTGGTAATGTTTTTGAAACTAAGGCTTTAGATGAGCTCATTCCAAATTGGAAAGAACTTAATAGTCCAATCAAAACATCAGTAACTTCAGAAGATTTTTTATTTTATACAAAAACTAAAAGTATGAAGGTGCCAAACTTTTTTTTACCAAATGTTTTAAAAAATCATGGAAATTACATAATTAGCTTATCTAATCTTTGTAAGTGGTTAGGTGAATTTGCAGAAAACTTAGGAGTAGAGATTTTTCCAGGATTTGCAGCTAGTAAATTACTTTATGATAAAGATCAAAAGGTAGTTGGTGTTCAAACAGGTGATATGGGTTTAGACAAAGATTTTAAACCTAAAGATAATTATGAACCTGGGATTAATATCAAAGGTAAAGTTACAGTTTTATCAGAAGGATGTAGAGGTCACCTGGGAAAAGAGGTTCTTAAAAAATTTAATTTAGACTCCAACAACAAATCTCCTCAACAATACGGTATAGGCTTTAAAGAAATTTGGGAGATCAACTCTGAAAATCACCAACTTGGTAAAGTATCACATAGTGTGGGATGGCCTCTTGAAAGTGATACATATGGAGGTAGTTTTTGCTATCATGCTGAAAATAATCAAATATACCTAGGTTACGTAATCGGTTTGGATTATAAGAATCCATACCTTTCTCCTTATGATGAATTTCAACAGTTTAAAACTCACCCTGATATCAAAAAATTATTAGATGGTGGAAAAAGAATTTCTTATGGTGCAAGAGCTCTAATAGAGGGAGGATTGCAGAGCCTTCCACAAATGCATATGCCTGGGGCATTATTGATAGGATGTGATGCAGGTACTCTAAATATGCCAAAAATTAAAGGATCACATACCGCAATGAAAAGTGGAATAATTGCTGCAGAAGTCATCAATGATCATATAAATAGCCATAAAGAACTGTCAGAGTATGAGTCAAAATTTAAAAACTCATGGGTATTTGAAGAATTATACAAAGCAAGAAATGTAAAGCCCAGTTTTCAATGGGGCCTGATACCAGCAATGATTTTTACTGGATTAGATCAAAAAATATTTGGAGGTAAACTTCCCTTTACCCTTCAACATAAGCACGCTGATCATGAGTCTTTGATCCCAGCTAAAAAAGCAAAAAAAATTACCTATCCTAAATATGATGGTGTTATTACTTTTGATAAACCCAGCTCAGTTTATCTATCAGGAACTAACCACGCAGATGATCAACCTAACCATTTGTTACTTAATGATAAAGATCTGTCAACTAATTTTACTATTGAAGAATATGACGAACCTGCCCAAAGGTATTGCCCTGCAGGTGTGTATGAAGTTGAATTTGATAATGACCTCCAAAAAAAAATTTTAAAAATTAATTCTCAAAATTGTATTCATTGTAAGACATGCGATATTAAAGAACCTTCTCAAAATATTGAGTGGGTAACTCCTGAGGGTGGGGGTGGACCTATTTACTCTGGGACCTAATTAAAGTCGTATTCAAAGTTTTGCGAAGTTGCATTGATATTTACTAATTTAGCTCCATGCTTTATATGAAAATGTGTTGCAATAGGTGTCAAAGGAGAAAGTGTGATAAAGCGATCTATATTTTTCATCTCATCTTTAACAAGCTTTTTTGTTGTAAAAATAGTTTGTTTACCTGCTCCTCTTTTTCTTGACCAAACAGTATAGGCTACAGCAATGTTTGCGTTTTTTTCATGAAAAGCATTTTTGCTCATTAAGTCTAATTCTTTCATTGTTTGTGGTACATCGTTACAGAATGCAAGGCAAATAAACCCCTCAACATCTTCATTAGATTTTAATCCATAAATCTTGCGGCCATACGAGGTGCGAAATTCATTGTCAATGTCTGGTCTGATTGGATCTTCGCTAGTATCCACTGAGTCTAACTCAACTAATTCTGCCTTTGAAAGCCAACTAAAAAAATTACTTAATTTATTTTTAAATTTTTCCAAACTACAACCATTGATGCTTCATAGCTAAAACATCCTCATCACCATTTAAAATTATGGAAGCTAAACTATCAATTTTTGGCAAAATACTTGATACATAAATGCTTGATGTAACTATTTTTGCGTCCAGAAATTCATTATCAATTTCACCTTTATCTTTTAATTCAAGTGATTTTTTGGCAGTTTTAATCATCATCCAACCTCCAAAAATATAACCTAACATCATTAAAAAATTTACACTCGATACAGCAGGTCTTTTTTTATTGTTGGATGTAGAAACAATGTGCTCAACAACTTTTTTTGCAGAGTCAATTGAACTATCCATTTTTTTACATAACTCTTTTAATCGATCTGAACTCGTAGATTCTTCTGTATCAGTTTTAATTTCATCAATTAATTCTAATATGCTTTTACCATTGTCTCGAAGCGTCTTCCTAAAAACTAAATCATTTGCTTGAATTGCAGTGGTGCCCTCGTATATAGGGAGGATTCTAGCATCTCTATAATGTTGTGCGATTCCTGTTTCTTCAATAAAACCCATGCCACCATGAATTTGAATAGCATTTGATGTAATCTCAAGTGACCTTTCAGTCAGCCACCCTTTGATAATTGGTATCATTAAAGATGATTTTGTTTCCCAATATTCACTCTCATCTGACTTAGTCATATCCAAAGCAAAAGCTCCATAAATTGCAAGAGCTCTCATAGCTTCGATTTCTGATTTCATGGTCGAGGACAATCGAAGCACATCTGGGTGATGAATAATAGGATCGCCTTTCTGACCATCAATTGGAACTCCTTGAACTCTATCAAAGGCATACATTTTAGATTGTTGGTAAGCTCTTTCAGAAACAGCAAGTCCTTGTACTCCAACTGAAAACCTCGCATGGTTCATCATTTCAAACATAATATTTAAACCCTGATTTTCTTCTCCAACTAAATAACCAATTGCTCCATCCTTTTCACCAAACTGTAAAACCGCAGTAGGGGAACCTTTAACACCAAGTTTTTTTTCAATAGACAAACAGGTTACATCATTTTTTTTGCCAATACTGCCGTCATCATTTGGAATAAATTTAGGAACAAGAAAAACAGAAATACCTTTATTACCCTCTGGCGCTTCAGGTGTTCTGGCTAAAACCAAATGAATAATATTCTCAGATAAATCATGTTCCCCATAGGTAATATAAATTTTTTGTCCATAAATTTTATAATGACCATTTTCTTTTATGGCTTTAGTTTTAATCGTAGAAAGGTCTGTCCCGGATTGTGGTTCAGTTAAATTCATTGTACCTGTCCAATGACCTGATGCTAATTTTGGTATATAAAAGTCTTTTTGATCTTCTGATGCTGATTTTTGCAATGCATATATCAAACCTTGTGTTAGTAGGTGGCAAAGCGCCAATGACATATTAGAACTATGCCAAATCTCATTAACAGCGGCAGATAAAGTAACTGGTATCTGTTGACCACCAAATTTTTCTTTGGCCTCTAAGCCAAACCACCCACCATCTCTTAAACTCTCATAAGCCTCTTTGTAGCCTTTAGGAGTTACGACTTCACCATTATCGAGTCTTTTTGAGCCCTCATGGTCTCCTGAAAGGTTACAAGGGTCTAATACTTCAGAAGCTATTTTTCCTGCCTCTTCAAGAACAGCTTCAACTAAATCATCAGAAAATTCAGAATAATCACTAACTTTATTAAGTTTGCCTAAATCTATTAAATTTTTAATTACAAAATTTAAGTCTTTAATTGGAGCTTCGTACATAACTTATATATATACTTTTCTTAAGTTCCTGCCTAAAGAAATTAAAATCTCGTGTTCATTAGTCCCAGTTTCGTATGCAATTCTCTCATATCGTTGATTACTTCCAATTATTTCGACAGGTTTACCCAGATACAATTTGTTATTGGGAACTTTAGACACATCAATCGTGATCAAGTCCATTGAAACTCTTCCTAAAATTCTACATTGAAATTTATCTATATAAACAGATGCTTTATTACTTCCGCTTCTAAGAAATCCATCAGAGTAACCAAAATCTATTGTTGCAACTTTTAAGTCTCTTTTAAGTTTGTAAGTTTGGCTATAGCCAATTGAATTTCCTTTTCTGACATTTTGAACTTGTAATATAGGTGAGTAAATACTCATAACCTGTCTTAAGTTAAATCTTTTTTTATAGAAAGGATTAATTCCGTATAGACTTTTTCCAGGTCTTACATAATTTAAATGATATTGCTTTCCTAAAAAAATTCCAGATGAATTAGCTATGCTTAAAGGTAAATTAAAATTTTTATTTAGGTCAATAAGTTTATTTAATTGTTTATTTGACTCATTTTTTTTTAAATCATCTGCAGAAGATAGGTGAGACATTAAAAAAATAATATTCTTTTTATCGATTAAATTAGAATATTTTTCAAGTTCGCTTGACTGCAATCCAAGACGATTCATTCCAGTATCAATATGCAAAACGTACTTAAGTTTTTGTGAAGTTTTTAATAAGGATAATTGATCGACATTATTAACAATAGGAATTATTTTATATTTTTTTATTTCTTTTAAATCATTGTTTGAAATCACACCTGATAAAAGGTAAATATTTATATTCTTAAAATTTTCTCTCAGTTTGATAGCATCATCTAACCTAGCAACATAAAAATCTTTACATTTATTCGTTTTTAATATTTTACAACATTCCAAAAGGCCGTGCCCATAGCCATCACCTTTTATTACGCTTATAATCTTTGAATTACCTGAAAACTTATCGATTTGCCTGTAATTATGCGACAGATTTTCTTTACTCACAAAAATCATTTTTTTATTGATTTTTTGGTTTTTTTTAAAGACTAGTTGTTTCATATTATGGATTTTAAGGCTTCAACCTTGTTGTCTTATGCCCTATATTACTTCTACTATTATAATAGATATAGGAGGAGTAAATGAAAAAGTTTATTTCATTATTTTACGCTCTAGTCCTGTTTGCTGGTTTTACAACTGTAGCAAAAGCAGCAGACCCGATTAGAATTCCAGTTTTAAACTGGTCAAGCCAAATCGTTATGGCTAACGTTATGGCACAAGCTTTTGAAGAGCTTGGTTATGATGTTGAATTAGTCCCTGCTGAGTCGGCAACAAGATATGAAGCTGTAAGAGTAGGTGAACTTCACGTTGCTCACGAAACTTGGGAGTCAACAATGGCACTGCCTTTTTATGAAGCTATGGACAAAGGTGGATTAATTGATGCTGGAAGTCACGACCTTATTACTTTTGAAGAAATGGGTGTTCCTAACTGGGTAATCGAAGATGGATTATGTCCTGGTCTTCCAAGCTGGGAAGCACTTAAATCTCCAGAGTGTGCAGCAAACTTTGCAACACCAGACTCTGAAGGTAAAGGTAGATGGTTAGAAGGTCCTTATGAGTGGCACACAGAAGTTATGCCTAACAGACTTAAAGGTCTTGGTATAGATGATTTATGGATGGTAAAATTTGCAGGTACTGCAGATGCATTATGGGCTGAATTAGAAGCAGCTAAAAAAGAAGGAAGAGGCACAATTATCTTTAACTGGTCTCCAAACTTTACAGATGCAGCTGGTTTTACTTTCATTGAATTTCCTCCATACTTCGAGGGATGTAGACTAGAACAAGGTGGTTCTTTAGAGACTACTGGTTGTGGTTCTCCAAAAGGTTGGCTTAAAAAAGCTGCTCACATTAAGTTCCCAATCACTCATACATCTGCATATAAGTTCTATACAAAAATGGAATTTACAGCACCTAACATTGGTGAAATGGCAAACTACGTTGACAACGAAGGCATGACTCATGCTGAAGCTGCAACTGCATATATTGCAAATAATAGAGATCAAATCGATCTATTTATGAAGTAATATTTCTAATTTGAATTCCTCCCTCTTTTGAGGGGGGAATTAATTTTATTTTAGGAAAGATTAATTTATGTCACCAACTATTAGCTGTTCATCTGTCTATAAAATTTTTGGTAATAATGCTCAGACACTTTTATCTGAAAGTGGAGGGAATGTAGATGCCAAAAAATTTCAAGAAGCAGGGTGCATAGTTGGCGTTAACAATGCTTCTTTTGATGTAAATCAGGGAGAAATGCTTGTAGTTATGGGCCTCTCCGGATCAGGAAAATCAACATTACTAAGGTGTATATCTAGATTAACAGACGCAACTTCTGGTAAAATTTTAATTGATGGTGAGGATATTTGCTTAATGAATAATAAGCAATTAATCGAACTTAGAAGAGAAAAGATGGGAATGGTATTTCAAAATTTCGCTCTTCTTCCACATAAAACAGTTTTAGAAAATATTGCTTTTCCGCTTCAAGTAAAAGGAGTCACTACTGAAAATAGTATTCATAAAGCACTTGAAATGGTTGAGCTTGTAGGCCTAAAGGGTAGAGAAAATTACTTTCCAAGAGAACTCTCTGGTGGACAGCAACAAAGAGTTGGAATTGCGCGGTCATTAGCAGTTGAACCTGATATTTGGTTTTTAGATGAGCCTTTCTCTGCGCTTGATCCTCTAATTAGAAAAGAAATGCAAGACGAGTTTTTGAGACTCCAGTCTGTTTTGAATAAAACAATTATGTTTGTCACTCATGACTTTGACGAAGCATTGAGGCTTGCTGATAGAATAGCTATTATGAAAGATGGAATAATAGAACAATTAGACAAACCAGATAATATAGTTTTAAATCCTGCTACTGACTATGTTAGGAAATTTACTGAGGATGTCCCTCGTGAAAAAGTATTGAAGATAGAGTCAATCATGGATGCCACTGATCCACATGCCTCCGGAGAAATAGCTGTTAAAAAAGATGATATTATAGAAACCGTAGCAGAAAAAATTTTAAATAGTAAAGAAATTATTAAAGTTGTTGATGGTAAAAATTCAGTAGTTGGCTCTATAAACCCTTCTAAAGTTATAAAAGTTTTATTCGGTGGATAAGAATTATTTAAATATCATTAGATCTTCAAAACTAGCTCAGTTTGGTATTTTATTAATTGTATTTTTGCTTTTATACAATTTAGTTCCACATAATGAGGGCAACTATTTTTGGAGACTTCCCTCTTTATTAGCTTTCATACCAATTAAGTTAAATGAGATTATATATGCAGCTTTATATGAATGGTTTCCTCTCAAAGTATGGGACCCCATATTTGAAATGTATGAAGAAAAAGCAGCATTTCGTGAATTCACAAAATCCATATCTAAAGGTTTATTATTTTTAATTACTTTTGTAAGAGAACTTTTATTGGGTGGTGACAAAATAATTGATGTTTTTGTTAGTGATGCTTGGCTGAAAGATAATGATTGGATGACATGGCCAGCACTTCCATGGACAGCAGCTACAGTCGGTGCTTTTTTGCTTGGGTTCCAACTTGGTGGTATCAGATTGGCTTTACTTGGAGGGATAGGATCTTTATATGTATCAATCTTTGGAAATTGGGTACCATCTATACAAACACTCTCTTTTGTTCTAATTACAACACCAATTTGTTTTGTACTAGGTCTATCCTTTGGAATATGGGGATACCTAGATAGAAAAGTTGAGACAGCTTTGCAACCAGTACTAAATGTAATGCAAACTATGCCTCAATTTGCATATCTAGTCCCTATTATAGCTTTATTTGGTTTAGGCGATCATGCAGGTTCGATAGCTACTATAGTAATTGCTACCCCACCAATGATAAGAAATACCATTTTAGGATTAAAACGAATTTCACCTGAGGTAGTAGAAGCGGGACTTATGAGCGGTTGTACAAAAACTCAGCTTTTATTTAAAGTATTAATACCAACAGCTAGACGAGATATTTTAAACGGTGTCAATACAGTTATTATGCAATGCCTAGCAATGGTTGTAATTGCGTCTTTCGTTGGTGCAAAAGGACTTGGTCTAAATTTAAAAATTGCCTTAAATAGTTTAAAAATTGGCAAAGCTGCTGAAGCAGGTTTTTGTATCGTCTTAATTGCTGTTATCCTTGATCGATTTACAAAAGCATGGGCGAATAAACAAGTTGATTATTTTGAAAATTTAACTTTTTTTCAAAGATATAAACTCTTAATCATCTTTGGAACCTCAATTTTAATTTTTTCAATCATTGCTTTTATAGCAAATGGTTACTTCGATAAAATTAATTACCTATATGTCATACCTATTGAAAAAGGTTTTACTTTTGCTCACTATATTGATGCTGCTGTTGATTGGGTTTGGGAAACTTTTTTCTATTCTCTCAATTCTTTCAATAAGTTTCTTCTAACAGAAGTTCTAGGTCCTATGAAAAAAGCTTATCTAGGTATGCCAGTAGTTGCCACGTTGACTCTAACTATGGGTGTCGCTTATATCATTGGTGGAATTAGAACAAGCTTATTAGTTGGGGGCATGATGTTATTTATTGCTATGTCAAAATATTGGGACAGAGCTTTAATTACAATGTACATGGCAACATTTGCTGTAATTATGGCATCTCTCAATGGAATAATAGTTGGATCAATATTTGCACAAACTGAGAGGGGGTCAAAAATTATTCTCTCCGTGTGTGATTTTTTTGAAACATTTCCATCCTTTGTTTATTTAATACCTGTTATCTTCTTGTTCAATATTACTGATACCTCAGTGTTAATAGCTGCAATTGTTTATGCTACTGTTCCTGCTACTCGATATACTGTCTGGGGTCTAAATAGTGTCCCACTCTCCTTACATGAAGCAGGCACCATGTCCGGTGTCTCAAGAATACAAAGATGGACAAATATTGAAATTCCCTTAGCTTTCCCGACAATTATGCTTGGCGTTAATCAAACAGTTGTTTTCACTCTTCAAATGGTAATTTTAGGGGCGTTAATTGGAACTGAAGATTTAGGCCAACTTATTTTTGGAGCATTATCAAGAGCTCAAGACGGTCCTGGTGTTGCTATAACACTAGGTTTATTCGTTTCTTTAATGGCTATTTCAGTAGATGTAATTGTGAGAAAATGGGCCGAGGAAAGAAAAAAAGCTCTTGGATTAGCATAGAAAATGATCATCCCAAGAGTTACTCAACCTTATGAACCTGGATTACCAGCTCTTGGTGACGACTTAGAAAATTATTTGGTAATTGGTGGAGGTTCTCTCACATTAAAATTAGAACCAGATGACAAATTTAAAATAATTAATTTAGAGGGCCATCAACAGGCCGAGATTGTATGCTTTAATTCAAAGCGAGAGTGTAATCTATCACCTTTAGGTCTTAATAACGAGCACAACGGACAATTAACAAAAAAAATCCTTACCAGCAAGGAGGAGTCAGCTCAAATAGCACGTACTAAATTAAAAAAACTTGGATATGAGGTAGAGTCTATTAATCAATCGATTTTAGTATTTTCTCAAAATTCACTTTCAGGTTCAATTGAGGAGTTTAAAACAAACGACTCCATTGTTTGTATAATTTCTGCACCAGGCGAAAGTGAAATTACACATGAAAATATTCCTGCATCCGAACTACGAGTAATTGTTCAAAGAAATAAAAAACGTGAAGAGGGGGAATTTTTATTACCAGACCCTTTAATGGATCCTGTTGAAGAAATTTTTGTTAAAAGATATACCGCAATGGCCTATGAGGTCAAAGAAGGAGATTTTATTCAGATAATTGATGTTTATGGAAGACAATGTTCTGACTTTATGGCATTCGACTCACAGAGCCTTCAAAAAGGCCAAGAGCTCTCAATAGATACAACTAATAGTAGATATTTAATGGGTAGTGCTTTTCCAATGCCAGGTCTCCATTCTAAATATTACGATGAAAATCAAATGCCCATGGTTGAAGTCTACAGAGACACTGTCGGAAGACATGATACGTTCGGTACTGCATGTACTTCAAAATTTTATGATGATATTGGCTATTTTGGTCATCCAAATTGCTCAGATAATTTCAATTATGTATTAGATAAGTTTACTGTGAGAAAAAGACTAGGTTGGAATGCTATAAATTTATTTTACAACACAGCCATTGATGCAAATAATGCTTTAATTTTTGATGAACCATGGTCTAGACCAGGAGACTATGTGATGTTTAAAGCCCTGAAAAATTTAGTTTGTGTCTCCTCTGCCTGTCCAGACGACGTAGATGCAGCTAATGGATGGAATCCTACTGACATTTTTGTTAGAGTCTATAGACCGAATAGACCTTTTAGTAAAGGAATGGCATTTAGAATGAAAGCAGACTCTGATCCCAAATTAACTAAAGAAACTGGTTTTCACCCAAGAGTATCAAAACTTACTGAAAATATTGTTGAGTACAAAGGCTTCTGGTTAGCTTCTAATTATAATAATCACGGGGCGCACCAAGAGTATGAAGCTTGCAGAGAGAGGGCTATCATTATGGATCTATCAGCACTAAGAAAGTTTGAAGTACGAGGCCCAGACGCTGAAGAACTTTTACAAATGACTTGCACCAGAAACATCAGAAAACTATCTGTTGGCCAAGTTGTTTACACTGCGATGTGCTACGAGCATGGAGGTATGCTTGATGACGGTACAGTATTCAAAATGACGGATGATAATTTTAGGTGGATTTGTGGAGATGAGTATTGCGGTGAATGGTTAAGAGAAAAAGCAAAGGAACATAACTTAAAGGTATGGATTAAATCTTCTACTGATAATTTACATAATGTTTCCGTCCAAGGGCCAAAGAGTAGAGAGATATTAAAAAAGATAATCTGGACCCCTCCTCATCAAACATCATTGACTGATTTAGAGTGGTTTAGGTTTTCTATAGCTAGGTTAAATACTTTAGATGGAATTCCTTTAATGGTTTCTAGAACTGGATATACAGGTGAACTAGGTTATGAAATATTCTGTCATCCGAGTAAAGCTGCTGAAGTTTGGGATGCTGTAATGAAAGCCGGAGAGGAGTTTGGAATTGTGCCTATGGGATTAGACGCTTTGGATTTAGTTAGAATTGAAGCTGGTTTAGTTTTTGCAAATTATGAATTCGATGATCAAACTGATCCGTTTGAGGCGGGAATTGGTTTTACAGTTCCTCTTAAATCAAAAGAGGATAACTTTATTGGTAAAGAAGCTTTACTTGAAAGAAAGGCAAACCCTCAAAGAAAACTAGTTGGACTTGAGATTGAGGGAAATGAAACTACCGGGCATGGAGACTGTGTTCATCCTTCAAATAATGGAAGGGAGCAAGTTGGCATTATAACAAGTGGTATGAAATCCCCTGTTCTAAATAAAAATATTGCTCTTTGTAAAATCAATGTCAAATACAGCGAGCTTAATACTGAAGTTGAAATAGGTAAGTTAGATGGTCAACAAAAAAGAATAAAGGCTAAGGTTGTACCTTTCCCATTTTATGATCCAACTAAATCAAGAGTTAAATCCTAATTTTTTTATCTTTTAAATGAGTTCAATTTTTTTAGATAAATCTTCAACTTTACCAATTAGTGATAACAGGTTTGATAAAGGACCTTTTTTTGAATTTTATCATAAAGAAGATAATTCTTATGGTGTATATGCCGATCGCTATTTTCCAATATCTGTTGGAAATAAAATTAAAGATAGTTACTGGAATTTGAGAAGAAAAGCTGTCATGTATGATGTACCTGAAAAACCTATTCAAATAGAGGGACCACAGTCAGAGGAATTTCTTGATAAAATATTTTGTCGCAAAATTAAAGATATGAAAGTAGGCAGGGGTAAATATGCAATTGCCTGTTATGAAAATGGCGGAATATTTATTGATGGTGTACTTTTTAGATTAGAACAAAATAAATTTTGGTACGTCCAACCTGATGGACCCCTTGAAACTTGGTTAAAAGCTCATCAAAAAAACTATGAAGTTACTATAACTGACCCTAATTCTCGAGTGATACAAATACAAGGTCCAATTTCTAAAGATATAATTTCAAAGCTGACAAATGGAGAAATAAACAATGATTTTAAATATTATCATTCAGGCTATTCAAAAATAGCTGATCAAAATGTATATGTCTCTAGAACAGGATGGACTTCTGAATTAGGCTTCGAAATTTATACTCTAGGAAATAAGACTAATTATAAAAAAATTTGGGATACTATTTGTGAAATCGGATATCCGATGGGTATGACATTTGATGGTCTAGAATCAATGGATATAAGAAGAATTGAAGCAGGCATCCTAGATAACAACACAGATTTTGACTCTTCTATGAATCCTTATGAAATTGGATTAGGCTCTCTAGTTGATTTGGAAAAAGAAAGTTTTATTGGAAAAAAAGCTTTAGAATTTTTATCAACAAAATTTGGAAAGAGATTATTTGGTATAACTACCGATAAAGAAATTATTCCTAGAGCAAAAGTTTATTTATCATCAAATGAACAAAAAATTGGATATCTCTCAGCATCAACTTGGTCTCCTACTTTAGAAAAGTATGTAGGTTATGTGCGTTTTGACTACCCTGGTGAGTGGAAAGAATTTCAAATTAAAGTTGAGTCTGTTAATGATAATTTAGTTGACTGCGAAATAATTGATTTACCATTTTATGATAAAGAAAAACTAATCCCAAAGGGGATTGACAAAAATATTCCTTAATCTTTATTTTTTTCTTTTCTAAAGAATGGTATTAGAAACACAAAACAAGCTACAAAGAAAAAAAGACTTCCAAACATAGCCCAGAAACTACCAATGCTTGATATTATAAAGCCTACAGCAGAAATAATAAATAAAACCCACCCAATAAAATTAAGAGTATTATTGGACATATAATATTTATTTTGTATCTAAATATGTAGCCATAGAGTCATCCATGGCATCCAACCATGTAGTATGATGTGAGGGACCAGTGGTGCCAGTGACTGGCGAGGAAAAGGATTTATCTCTATAAGTCAGGATATTTTCTTCCTTATGGTGTTCCCAATCATAAAAATGTTTGCGAATTAACTCAAAGTCAATTTTTGGGTAGTCAACAGCAGAACATAAATCCACACAATAATCTGTTTGAAAATCAATCATTTGATAGGCATCCTCTAGGGCTTCTTCCTTTTTAACCCAGTTATCAATATCCTTTGCTAACTCATCAGCTGAAGGCAGAGTTATTTTGTTCATTATTATGTCTCTTACATACCAAGCTTGGGCATCAAACATGTTAAAGGTATGAAACTGATCTTGCATACCAAGATAAAACAAATTTTGATTATTTTGCCATACTACTCCTTTGTATAAGTTTGGAGGATACAGTCTGTTATGAGTTTTTAATTTTAGATCTTCTGGTAAAAAAGGAAAATGATGCAAGTAACCTGTACATAGTATTAAGGCATCCATTTCTTGAACTGTGCCATCTTTAAAAACTGCTTTGTTTCCATCGATCTTATCCATGTAATGTACTTCTTTCATGCCTTCAGGCCAATTGAAACCCATTGGATTGTTTCTATAACCAATAGTAACAGTTTTAGCTCCATATTTATAGCACTGTAACGCTACATCTTCAGCAGAGTAGCTACTTCCGAGAACGACAACGTTTTTATCTCTAAACTCTTCAGCGTCTCTGAAATCATGAGAGTGCATTATTCTCCCTGGAAAACTATTCATCCCCTCATATTCAGGAATGTAGGGAACAGAGAAGTGACCAGTCGCAACAACTAATTTATCAAAACTTTCAGTTTTAGTTTGATCGTCTTTTTTATTTCGGTATGTAATATCAAATCCATTACCATTATCAGCAACAGAGGTAACAGTGGTGTTAAACTTTACGTATTTTTTTACATCTGAATTTTCTGCACGACCTAAAATGTAATCTTGAAGGACGGCTCTTGGAGGGAAGGAGGGAATTGGTTTTTTGAAATGATCATCAAAAGAATAATCTGCAAATTCAAGGCACTCTTTTGGCCCATTCGACCAAAGGTATCTATACATGCTATTGTGAATTGGATCTCCATATTGATCAGACCCGGTTCTCCAAGTATAATTCCAAAGACCACCCCAACTTTCTTGTTTTTCAAAGGCAACAACCTCAGGAATATTTTCGCCTTTGCTTTGCGCTTGATGCAGAGATCTTAAAAAAGATAGTCCACAGGGACCTGTTCCAATTAGTGCAACTTTTGTCATTATTCTCCTCCGATTTGAATTAATATTAATAATTTAATTTTTATTTCCAATCCATTTTTAGTCATACTCTGTAATAAATACAAGGATAATAAAAATGTTGTTTCATATTATGGAACAGGTTTATTGTAGCATTTTATTAGGAATATATATTTTCGAAGAGGTTTAATTGAATCATGCAAAAGTACTCAGTTTTTAGTTTAGTAAAAAATGCTTTCACCAACCATGAAAATTGGGAGGTAGCTTGGAAAGACCCTGAACCTAAAAAAGAATACGATGTCATAATTGTAGGCGGCGGTGGTCATGGTCTTGCAACAGCTTATTATCTTGCAAAAGAACATGGCATCACAAACGTTGCCATACTTGAAAAGGGTTGGATTGGTGGAGGTAATGTTGGAAGAAACACTACCATCTTGAGATCTAACTATATGTTTGATTCAAACGCTCATTTTTATGAGTTTGGTATGAAGCTTTGGGAAACACTTAGCCAAGAATTAAATTACAACGTTATGTACTCACCGAGAGGAATTATAAACCTAGCTCACTCTGATGCACAAATGAATGCTTACGCTAGAAGAGGTAACTCTATGAGATTAAATGGTATTGATGCAATTCTTCTTGGAAGGGATGATTTAAAAAAGATGATCCCATTTGCAGATTTTTCAGAAACATGTCGTTTTCCCATTCATGGTGGTTTAATGCAGCCACGTGGGGGAACTGCAAGACATGATGCAGTTGCTTGGGGATATGCGAGACAGGCAGACTCCATGGGTGTCGATATAATTCAAAATTGTGAAGTGACAGGTTTTGATGTTAACAACGGAAAAATAGAAGGCGTTCAAACATCAAGAGGAAATATTAAAACTAAAAAAGTTGGATTGTGTGTTGCTGGAAGCACTACACTTTTAGCAGACATGCTAAATATGAGACTTCCAATTGAAGCACATGTTCTGCAAGCTTGTGTCTCAGAACCAGTTAAACCTTTACTTCATAACGTAGTTACATTCGGAGCAGGTCACTTTTATTGTAGCCAATCTGACAAAGGTGAAATGGTTATGGGTGGTGATTTAGATGGTTACAATAGTTATGCTCAAAGAGGAAATATGCCAATGATACAGCATGTTTTAACAGGTGGATTGGCTGTCTTCCCAAACTTTAGTAGACTCAAAATGCTTCGAACTTGGGGAGGTATTATGGATATGTCCATGGATGGTTCTCCAATAATCGATAAAACTCATATTGAGGGGGTATATCTTAATTGCGGTTGGTGTTACGGAGGCTTTAAAGCCACTCCAAGCTCAGGTTTTGTTTTTGCACACACAATAGCACAAGATCAAGTACATGAACTCAACTCAGACTTTAACCTTGAAAGATTCCATACTGGAAAAATTATAGATGAAAAGGGTGTAGGCCCTAAACCTTGGATCGGTTAATAGATGTTAGAAATAAAATGCCCATACTGTGGCAAGCGCTCACAAAATGAATTTTCTTATGGCGGAGACGCTACTATAAAAAGACCTCAACTAGGAGAAGAAATTTCAACCGAGGATTGGGATAATTTTGTTTACTACAGAGATAACCCAAGAGGAAAACACTCAGAACTATGGCATCATGTTTCTGGATGTAGACAATGGTTTAAAGTCTCAAGAGACACCGCTACACATGAAATTTTTGACACTTGTAAAATGAACGAGGACTTTAATGTCTAACAGTTTTAGAACAACTAACTCAACTGGACTTATTAATAAGGATAAAAAAATTAATTTTACTTTTAATGGTACTATTTATCATGGCTATGAAGGAGACACTCTTGCATCTGCTTTAATTGCAAATGGTGTTCATTTAGTTGGAAGAAGTTTTAAGTATCATCGACCTCGTGGTTTTTTGGGAGTTGGTGTTGAAGAACCAAATGCAATGGTACAATTGCATGATGGTAATAAATCTGAACCTAATATCATTGCAACCGAAGTTGAATTAGTTGAGGGATTAAAAGCAAAAAGTCAAAATTGTTGGCCTTCAGTTCAATTTGATATTGGAGAAATCAATAATGTATTAAATCGTTTTTTTCCTGCAGGTTTCTATTACAAAACATTTATGTGGCCAAAAAGTTTTTGGATGAAAATCTATGAACCATTTATAAGAAAAGCTGCTGGTATGGGTAAAGCACCACTGTTACCTGACCCAGATAGGTACGAACATAATTATGAACACTGCGATGTACTAGTTGTTGGCTCTGGCCCATCAGGCCTCGCAAGTGCTCTGGCTGCCGCTAAAAATGGGGCAAGGGTTATATTAGCAGAAGACAAGCCTAATTTTGGCGGCTCTCTTCTAACTGACGAAGTTACGATTGGTAACATGTCAGGAAAAGAGTGGGCTAGTGATACCATTTCCCAACTAAAAAGTATGCCAAATGTAATATTAAAAAAAAGGTCACAAGTCTTCGGATACTATGATCACAATATGACCGTAATGATTGAGAGAGTTAGCGATCATATTGAAAATCCCTCAAAATACACACCAAGACAAAGACTACATTATATTAGAGCCGGAGAAGTAATAGTTTCAACTGGTTCTATTGAAAGACCAATATCTTTTGGAAATAATGATAGACCAGGAATTGTATTAGCCTCAGCAGCAAAAGAGTATATGAAGGTTTATGAAACATTAGTTGGTAAGAAACCAATTATATTTACCAATAATGATACAGCATATTCAACTGCCCTTGAGTTTATTAAAAATGATATTGAACCAATCATTGTAGACACTCGAGACAGCTCAAACGGTGAATTAGTCAAGGAAGTTCAGCAAAAGGGTATTTCTATAAAATTTAATTCAGGGATCGCAGACACTAAAGGACATTTGAAGATAAATTCTGCTATCATCGGCAAGCTTGACTCTTCAAAAGAATCTTTTATTTCAGAAGAAACAGTAGAGTGTGATTGCATTTGTATGTCCGGAGGCTGGACACCAACGGTTCATTTATCTTCCCAAGCTGGAAATAAATTAAAGTTTAATGATGATATTGATGCGTTCGTACCGGATAAAAAAAGACAAAAAGAAACAGCAATTGGAGCAGCTAATGGTTCTTTCACCTTAAATCAATCTCTAGCTGAAGGTTTTCAAGTGGGCTTTGATTTATCAAACAAATTCACAGATCAAAATAATCCTACAAATAGTCCTAACTCAAATGAACCTAGCTATGAAAAACATGAAAAGCTCTGGTGTATGCCTTTACCATCTGGAAAAAAACCAAAACGCTTTATCGACTTTCAAAATGACGTTGCAGTTTCTGATGTAGAGCTAGCAATTAGAGAAGGCTTCAGATCAATTGAGCACGTCAAAAGATATACAACTCTTGGGATGGCTGGCGATCAAGGCAAGACAAGTAATTTAAATGGTTTGCAATATGTATCTAAAATTGAAAAAAAGATTGTTCCAGAAGTTGGTCATACTACATTTAGACCACCATACACTCCTGTAACAATTGGAGCTATCGTGGGTAGAGAAGTTGGTAATCACTATTTACCTACAAGAAAATCTCCCATTCATACATGGCATGAGGAAAATAATGCTGTTTTTGTAGCGGCAGGTTTATGGCAAAGACCCAGATACTACCCAAGGGGTTCTGAGGACATGAACAGTGCTGTTAATAGGGAAGCTGCAAATGTAAGAAAAAACGTTGGAATTTGTGATGTTACGACACTTGGTAAGATTGATATTAAAGGTCCGGATGCACCAGAATTCTTAAATAGAGTTTATACAAATGCATGGCTGAAACTGCCCGTTGGAAAAGCTAGATATGGTGTAATGCTAAGGGAAGATGGCATGGTTTTTGATGATGGAACAACATCTCGATTATCTGAAAATCATTTTCATATGACTACCACTACTGCCCAAGCTGCAAATGTTTTATCGCACTTAGAGTATTATTTACAAGTTGTATGGCCAGATTTAGATGTAAATGTCTTATCAACTACTGAACAGTGGTCTGGTATAGCAGTGGCAGGTCCAAAATCTAGAGATCTTTTATCAAAATTATTTCCTGATGTAGATATGTCAAATGAGGGTTTACCATTCATGGGTCTTGTTGACTCTTCAATAGACGGTATCAAAGCTAGAATTTATAGAATTTCTTTTTCTGGCGAACTAGCTTATGAGGTTAATGTCGAGTCAAACTATGGTCTTTATATTTGGAAGAAGATCATGGAAGAAGGTCAGTCATTTGATATTCAACCATACGGAACAGAGGCTCTATCAACCTTAAGAATAGAAATGGGCCATGTCGCAGGAGCAGAATTAGACGGACGCACTATTCCTTTTGATGTTGGACTGAATAGTATGGTGAGTCAGAAAAAAGATTTCATAGGTAAAAGATCTTTATCTAAAGACGCATTCACTGAGTCGGATAGACAAACTATTGTTGGACTTGTTCCACTAGACAAAAAAACAAAGATCCCAGAGGGTTCACATATTATAGAAGATAACAGTGCTGTTGCCCCAATACCTAAACTTGGACATGTTTCATCTTCTTGTTGGAGTGTTGAATATAATAATCCCTTTTCCATAGCCATAATAAAAGATGGTAAAAATAAAATTGGTAAAAATCTATATGCTGTCTCTCCTTTAAAAGATATTTCAATTCCAGTTGAGGTAGTATCCTCACACTATGTTGACCCCGAAGGCACAAGGGTGAGATCATAATGGAACAAGCTCAAAATCTATCACCACTTCATTTTGATCATAAGCTCGGCTTGTTTGGCGACCATGAGAATAAAGAAAACCTACTAAAAATTTCGGAAATAAAAGACCTAAGTATTTTCCAAATTGCTAAATTTAAAAAAAGCTCAATTGAGATTGAAAAAGTTACCATAAATGAACTTAATTTACCGACAGAAAGCCTAAAAGTTTCTCACAACCAAGAAACAAGAGTACTGTGGACCGGTCCTGATACCTGGTTAATTATCTCAAAAAAAATTGACTTGAAAGACGAAATTTACAAATCGATTAGAGGTCAGGATTTTGCTATTACAGATATTTCACAATCAAGGGCTGTATTACAAATATCAGGCGTAAATGCAAAAAATGTTTTAAAAAAAGGTTCTCCAATAAATTTTAATGAAAATATGTTTAAACCAAATAATTGTGTGAACACTACATATAACGGTATTAACATATTGATCGACTATTTAGACGACCAACCGTTTTGTTTTAACCTTTATGCATTAAGAAGTTTTGGTGGTTCTTTTTACCATAGCATTACTGACTCGTCATTAGAGTATGGGTATGAGGGTATTTAATTTTAATGTGTGGTATAGTTGGAATATATTTAAAAAATAAAAAATACAATTCACAATTAGGTAAATTTCTCACTGGGATGATGAATAGCATGGCTACGCGTGGTCCTGATAGTGCAGGTTTTGCGATATACTCATCTGAGAAAAAAAAGAAATATAAATATTCAGTCTGCTCTAATACTGATCAGGTAAAAGAAATTTCAAAAAAACTATCTAGGCATGTAAAAGATATCAAAATAAAATCTATTTCAGATCATTTAATAATTGAAACAGCAATGAAGCCTAAGAAATTTATAGAAATTTTAAAAAACCATGAAGAATTAAGTTTAGTTGGTTATGGTAGTTGCATAGAAATATTTAAACAAGTGGGAAATCCAAAGGATGTTGTTAAAAATTTTTCACTAGAGAAGTTTTCTGGCTCACATGCTATTGGGCATACAAGGATGGCAACAGAAAGTGCAATCACGACAGATGGCTCTCATCCATATTCCACAGGTGAGGATGAATGTCTTGTACATAACGGATCCTTGTCAAATCATAACAATTTAAGAAGATCGCTTCAGAAAAAAGGGATTGAAATAAAGTCCATGAATGATACGGAAGTCGCTGCAGGTTATATTTCAAACGGATTATCTGACAAAAAATCACTAAAAGAAACACTTTTGGATGGACTGAAGGACCTCGATGGTTTTTACACATTTATTTCTGGAACCAAAAATGGCATGGCAATTGTTAGAGATGAGATTGCTTGTAAGCCCGCAGTTGTTGCAGAAACAAAGGATTATGTTGCTATTGCCTCAGAGTTTCAAGCAATGGCACATTTACCAAATGTAAATTCAGCAAAAATTTTTGAACCAGAGCCCGGAAAAGTATATAGCTGGGGCAAATAATGAATTTAAATTTAAAAAAAGAGTCATTGAGGAAAGTTAATGAAACTCTTCAAAGTATAGATAGAAAATCAAATAAAAAGATTTTTAAAATTTCAAATCCAGATGGAAATCACGCTATTTGTGCTGGATTAAAAGACGAGATTGAAGTCACTATTGATGGTCACACAGGATACTATTGTGCTGGTATGAACATGAATGCAAATATCATTGTAAATGGAAATGTGGGCACAGGTGTTGCCGAAAATATGATGTCTGGAACTGTTCATGTTAAGGGCAATGCATCCCAATCAGCCGGTGCTACAGCACATGGTGGAACTTTGATCATTGATGGTGATACTAGTTCACGTTGTGGGATTTCAATGAAAGGAATAGATATTATAGTTAAAGGATCGGTAGGCCATATGTCTGCATTTATGGCTCAATCTGGAAACTTAGTTATATGTGGAGATGCTGGAGACGCTCTGGGAGACAGTATCTATGAAGCAAATATTTTTATTAAGGGTAAGGTGAAATCACTCGGTGCTGACTGCGAAGAGAAAAAAATGAATAAAAAAGATCAAAATATTTTGAGATCTCTTTTAAAAAAAGCAAGTATAAATGAAAGTGAGATTAAAAACTTCAAAATGTATGGTTCAGCAAGAAAACTTTATAATTTTAATATAGATAATGTATCGGAGTACTGATGGCAGAAAAATTTAAAACTACACCAAGAAAATCTTGGACATTTGATGACTATACAAACTCTGAAATTCGAAGAGCTGCAGAAACAGGTATTTATGATATTAGAGGTGGTGGTTCAAAAAAAAGATTACCTCATTTTGACGATCTTCTTTTTTTAGGCGCATCAATGTCAAGATACCCTTTAGAGGGCTACAGAGAAAAGTGTAGCACTAACGTCACTCTTGGAACAAGATTTGCAAAAAAACCGCTTGAATTAGATATTCCAATAACAATTGCTGGAATGAGCTTTGGAGCTCTCTCAGGACCTGCAAAAGAAGCGCTTGGAAGAGGAGCTAGTATTGCCGGGACTTCAACGACAACAGGCGATGGAGGCATGACCCCTGAGGAGAGAGGACAATCAAAGCATTTGGTTTACCAATTACTTCCCTCAAGGTATGGAATGAACCCAGAGGATTTAAGAAAAGCAGATGCTATTGAAGTTGTGATAGGTCAAGGTGCCAAACCTGGCGGCGGAGGTATGTTACTCGGTCAAAAGATAAGTGATCGTGTTGCCGAGATGAGAACATTACCAAAAGGAATTGATCAGAGATCAGCATGTAGACATCCAGATTGGACTGGACCAGATGATTTGGAAATTAAAATTTTAGAACTCAGGGAAATAACAGGTTGGAAAGTTCCCATATTTGTAAAAATTGCAGGATCTAGGCCTTACTACGATACTGCTCTTGCAGTAAAAGCCGGTGCTGATGTGGTGGTGCTTGATGGCATGCAAGGAGGTACTGCAGCTACACAAGAGGTATTTATCGAAAACGTAGGTCAGCCAACATTGGCATGTATCAGGCCAGCAGTAGATGCTTTATTAGACTTAGATATGCACAGGAAGGTTCAGTTAATTATTTCAGGTGGAATTAGAAATGGTGCGGATGTTGCAAAAGCTATGGCATTGGGTGCTGATGCTGTTTCCATAGGTTCATCAGCATTAATCGCACTTGGTGATAATGATCCAAAGTGGGAGAGCGATTACAAAAAACTTGGAACAACAGCTGGTGCTTTCGATGATTGGCATGAAGGTAAAGACCCATCTGGTATAAATACACAAGACCCAAAATTAATGAAAAGATTAGATCCAGTAAAAGGTGGAAAAAGATTATCTAATTATCTCAAGGTTATGACTCTTGAAGCCCAAACTATAGCGAGGGCATGTGGTAAAAACGATTTAAATAATCTTGAACCTGAGGACCTATGTGCATTAACAGTTGAAGCTGCTGCAATGGCTAGAGTTCCTTTAGCGGGAACCGGTTGGGTGCCTGGTAAGATTTAACCATTAGTTGCTAATAACTTAAACTATACTATAATGTTTCACTTTGTGGAACATTGGTTGGAGGACAGTTTTGCAACAAGATTTAAAATATATAAACAAATCTCTGGAAAAATCTTTTAAAATTCTTGAAATTTTATCAAAATCGATTTTCCCTTTGAAGGCATCAAATATTTCCAGAAAAGCAGTTTTATCTAGAACAACTACATTTAGACTATTGTCTGTTTTATCTCAACTTGGTTATATCCATAAAAATACTGGATCGAATACATACACTATGGGGCATAAAGCTTTTCAATTTGGAGAAACCTCAGATTATCTTCAGTCAATTTCTGAGACTTCTAAAGAAATTCTAAAAGAGGTCTCTAGTAAAACGAATTTAATTACATATTTGGCAATGCTTGAAGGCTCTCAAATAGTTCATTCCGATAAAATTTCTGACAACAATGATGATGCAACTATTAGAACTTTTAGAATGAGACTTGACGCTCATTGCTGTGCTTTGGGAAAAGTCATGCTTGCTTACAGACCTGAAAATGAAATTGCAACAATTTATCGAAGTTATAATTTTTATCCTCACACAAACAATACAATTACAAATTTAAATGATTTAAAAAGACAACTTGGAAAAATTAGAACTAATGGTTATGCACTTAATCATGGAGAAGCTTTTGAAAACTCTTATGGAATAGGAGTTGCTATTTTAGACAAAGATAAAAGATCATTTGCCGGAATCGCTTTATCAGGAAGTAAAAATATTTTAAACCCAAAAACTATGATGGATTATGTCGATCTCCTTCAATCTGCCTCGATTAAAATTTCTCGACTAATTGTTGCCAATTGACGATTATTGTTGATAAATAATAGATTTTTATAAAAATTTTGTTTCATAATATGAAACAAAATGTGTTTTTTTCATACCTCGCAGACAAAATGTAATTGCTTGGAGGTTACTAAAATAATGAGCTTACCTACTAAATGTGACTATTTAATAATCGGGGCTGGAATTCACGGTCTGAGCACCGCATGGCATCTTTGTAAAAAATTATCCAGCAAAGGCCAACTCAAAGAAAATTCTGTAGTCGTTTTGGAAAAATCCAAAGTTGCAAATGGAGCAAGTGGTGTTGCATGTGGAATTGTAAGGAACAACTACTACCAGCCTGCAATGAGAAGACTAATGGCTCATTCTGTAAATGTTTGGAATGAGAATGCAGAGGCTTTAACTTACAAGCCAGTTGGCTACATGCAGATCAACTCCGAGCTTATGCAAGAGGGCATGTCTGAAGTTTATGAGCAGCAAAAAGAAATAGGATTTGACTCTGAGTTTATCGAGGGAGCATCTGATTGTGACAAGTATATGAAAGACATGTTGCCAGATTGGCAAGCTCAAGGCATCACTTCAGTTTTACACGAAAAGAAAACAGGATATGGAGCTAATAGAGGAGCCATAGAGGGCTTCCATAAGTTAGCTGTATCGGCTGGAGCAAAAGTTTTAGAGGGTGTGACTGTTAATAATTTAATTTCTTCTAACGGTAGTGGCGCAGTTTCGGCTGTAGAAACATCAGAGGGTAAAATTGAATGCACTCAATTAGTTGTTGCGGCTGGTCCATGGGTAAGAAAATTCTGGGAAATTTTAGAATTACCTAACACCGTAAAAATAAAAAAACCTGATGGTTCATTTACTGATGATATACCTATGTGGTCATACATGGCGCTTGAAGAGGGTGAGTTGGAAGTTGATCCAAGAAGTTATAAAACAGCAAACGGAACAGAGTACCCAGTTATTCATGTTGATACAGAAGCTACACTTGTCTCAAATAAAACAGGAGATGTTATACATGAAAATGTTATGTGGGGTTTTTACTATAAGCCCGATGTCTACAGAGATGGTATACAAGGCGGTTCCTCTCCATATGACATAAATAAACCTGTAAACGACATAAGTCTTGACCCTTATGGTCATGACTCAGATGAGTTTCAACCAAGGGCTTCTTTTGAGGATAAATGGACCTCAGCTTTGGCTTTTTGCCAAAAGCAATTTGATGGATGTCACGCTAAATACAAAAAGCAAAAAGCTGGCGGTATTGGCTGTGTTACCCCAGATCGTTTTCCCGTATTCGACCGATACAGAGAAAACGTATATATTATAGCTGATGCAAACCATGGATACAAAATGGCTGGGTTAGGTGATCTTGTATCTTATGAGTTACTTGGTGAGAAATCTGAAATTCTAGAACCTTTTAGATTTTCTCGTTATGAAGAAGGGAAGTTACATCCGGTTTCAAAGAGCCCGTTCCCTTGGAGTTGATGTAAAAGGAGGAGGAATAAAATGACAGCGCTAGAAACGTACGTTAAGGATAAAAAGAGACAAGACTATATAAAACAAGTTAGAAAAAAAATTGATAAATTAGGAATTGAGTACATTTATTATCAATTTATTTCTGTTACAGGTCGAATTGTAGGTAAAGGTGTTCCTGCAGATCATTGGGAGAGTGTAGCCAATAAAGGTTTCCAATTAGTTTATGGAGCTACTGCTAATCTATTTACAAATAGACATGGTGATTACATAGGTTATGGACCAGAGGCTCACGAATTAGTGGGTATACCTGACCCTGAAACATTTGTTCAAATCCCATGGGATAAAAGAATTGCCAGAGTTTTTTGTACTTGTTTTAGAAACAGGGAAGAAGAAAAAGATCCTGGTGGATATCTTACATCTGATTGCAGAGGTAACTTAAAAAGAGCCCACGAAGAATTTAAAAAGAAACACAAACTAGAATTACGAGCAGGAACAGAACCTGAAATGATGTGGTTAACAAAAAACGAAGATGGTTCACCGACTGGTTCAGGTTTCTCTAAGCCCTACTGCTATCACATTGATCAATTTGAATCATTAAGACCTGTTTACATGAAAGTAATTGAGTATTCACGTGCAATGGGTTTGGACATTATCCAAGGTGACCATGAGGACGCGCCTGGACAATTAGAACTAAATTTCAACTACGATGATGTTGTTAGAAACGCTGACAGGCTATCAACTTACAGACAAATCTGTGCTCAAGTAGCAAGAGAATTTAATTTGATTGCTTGTTTTCTGAGTAAACCATTTGTTGGCGTGTCTGCTTCTGGGTGTCACACAAATATTTCACTCTGGAAGGGCGGAAAAGATGAGTTAATACCATGTGGTAATAAGACTATCCCAGGTATGGAAAATGTATTTCATCACCGTAGGGGAGGTACAAATGTCTTTATGCCGGACGGAAAAGATAGAAGAATCCCTGGAAAAATAGGCCTTCAAGCAATTGGTGGTGTCATGGAACACCTTCCTGCTTTAACAGCCTTGGGTTCCTCAACTGTGAATTCATATAGAAGACTTTGGGATACAGGTTTTTGGGCTCCAGTTTATGCGGACTGGGGATATCAAAACAGAACCTGTGGTTTAAGGGTATCTGCCCCTGGTAGATTTGAATATCGATCAGTTGACTCAGCCCACAACCCATACTTAATGGGAAGCGGTCTGTTGAAAGCATTCGACCATGGTATTTCAAAGAAAATGGATCCAGGCAAACCTGAACAACAAAATATGTATGAACAAATGAAAGCTGGTAAGCAAGTTGAAAAATTACCAATGACTCTTGGTGAGGCATTAGATCGATTAGAAACCGACAAGGTAATACAAGATGCTCTACCAGGCGACATGATGAAAGTGTTTATGGAGTATAAAAGAGATGAGTGGGAAGAATTTTTAGCAACTCCGACTCAATGGGATCTCGATAAATACCTAGATTGCTTACCATAAGATAAGATAGGAGAAAAGTATGTGTGGAATAGCTGGAGTTATAAATAAAAAGAAGACAGTCAACGTCGGTGAACAAATGGGCCTTATGTTACAAGGTCTTAAACATAGGGGACCTGACTCAACAGGATATGCTATGTACGGAACACCTTTAAAAAAAGGCTTTGTAATGAGATTTAAAATATCTGAAAACGAGGCTGAAAAGGTAAATGCAACTGTCGACTCACCTGCTGATTTAAAAAATAGAAAAAATGCTGTCGACTCTATTTTAAAAAAACATGGTGCTAAAGTAACAAAAGAAAGCTCCAGCACCCCATACGCTTTCAGATATATATTTGATTTTAAAGGTGACCTCACAGATTTGGCTACTGAGATAGAAACAGTCGAAAAAACTGAAATTTTATCAATTGGTAAGGGTCTTGAACTCATTAAAGACTTAGGCGATGCAAATACTGTATCCAATCAATATGGCCTTGATAAATTTATGGGTACACACGGTATTGGCCATACAAGGATGGCTACCGAGTCTGATGTAGATATTAAATCTGCACACCCTTATTGGGCTTTCCCTTTTGAGGATGTGTCAGTTGTTCATAATGGTCAATTGACTAATTATTGGGGCAATCGAAGAGTACTTGAAAGAAAAGGTTACAGGTTTAATTCAAATTGTGACTCAGAAATAATTGCTGTCTATATAGCTGATAAGATGGCTAACGGCATTGAACTAGAAAAAGCTATGCATGATAGCTTGGATGAGCTCGATGGAGTTTTTACATATGTTGTAGCAACAAAGGATCAGTTAGGAATGGCAAAAGACCATATGGCCGCTAAGCCAATGGTAATCTACGAAAGTAAAGACATCGTAGCATGTGCATCAGAGGAAGTTGCTATTAGGAATATATTTCCTCACGAAATTAAAACATATGACCCTTATGAAGCGGAGGTAAAAGTATGGCAGGCATAACAAAAAGAACTACTGCTTTTGATGATGAAAATTTATCAGGTAGATCGCAAAAATTATATTTTGAAGTAACAGAAGAAGAAAATTATACCTACTACGGTAATCACGAAGTTGATTTTAATAAAAGAACCTCCATTGATTGTGAAGGCATTGATGCACATGAGTTGAATCAAAAAATTAGAGATGCAATTCGAAAGGGATATGGGTCTATAGTTATTAAAAACCCTGGTGCAAAACACTCACTTGGTGTGGGAATTCTAAATAAGTTAAACTTAATCTTTGAGGGTAGCTTAGGTTATTTTGGTATCGGTTGTATCGATGGACCAACAGTGAGAGTTAACGGAAGAGTTGGTTGGTCATGTGCTGAAAATATGATGTCAGGAAAAGTTGTTGTTGAAAACAATGCAGGATCTTGTTTTGGAGCTGCTCTTAGAGGTGGTGACCTTATAGTTAAAGGCGATGCAGGTGCAAGAACTGGAATTGATATGAAAGGTGGCACTATTCTTATTGGAGGAAATGCTGGAGCTTACACGGGATTTATGATGCAAAGAGGAAGAATTATCGTTTGTGGTGATGTAAACGCAAACATGGGTGACTCAATGTATGATGGAATCATTTTTGTAGGAGGAGAGCCTCATTCGCTTGGAACAGACTGCGTACCTGGTGAAATGAATGAACACGAGGTTAGATGGCTAGAACAAAAAATTAAAAATGCTGAGATTGATTGCAAGGTCCCAGCTTCAAAATTTAAGAAATACGTTGCAGGAAGAATGCTCTGGAATTATGACAATCTAGAGCCAGCAGAAAAGAAAGGAATATTAGGCTAATGGCAAAACGTAATACACAACTATTAGGACAAAACTCAATTTTTACCCCCGAGGTAATGGACGACATTCATATCAAATCACAACTTGGTCGTTATCGTATGCGTGGTATGGCGTTAATGAAAAAAATTCCTCACTGGGATGACTTAGTTTTTTTACCAGGCACATTAACAAGATTTGTTATTGAAGGTTACAGAGAGAAGTGTCTAACAGAAACAATAATAGGTCCTAGAGCAAAAAATCCTATCAAACTTGATATTCCTGTTTACATAACAAGTATGAGTTTTGGTGCTCTTTCTTATGAAGCAAAAACTGCTTTAGCTAGAGGTTCATCAATGGCTGGAAGTGCAACTTGCTCTGGAGAAGGGGGTATGATACCTGATGAGAGAAGGTACTCTCACAAATGGTATTATCAATGTATTCAATCCAGGTATGGCTTCAACCCACACCATGCTCAATTAGCTGACGCCATTGAGGTTTTCATTGGCCAAGGTCAAAAAGTTGGGATGGGTGGTCACTTAATGGGCCAGAAAGTTACTGACCAAGTAGCTGAGATGAGATCGTTACCTGCTGGTATTGATCAAAGATCTCCTGCTAGACACCCAGACTGGATGGGACCGGACGATTTAGCTCTTAAGGTTCAAGAATTAAGAGAATTAACTGACAATCAAGTGCCAATTCAATTGAAGTTAGGTGCATCAAGAGTTTATGATGATGTCAGAATGGCAGCAAAATGTGACCCTGACTCTATATTTTTAGACTCTATGGAAGGTTCAACAGCAGCTGGTCCACACATTGCAGCAGCTAATACTGGTATTCCTGGTATCGGTGCAATTAGAGAAGCAAGAAGAGCTTTGGACGATGTGGGAAAAACTGGTGAAATATCATTAGTATTTGCTGGAGGTATTAGAGATGGAGCTGATATGGCTAAAGCCTTAGCTCTTGGGGCAGATGCTATTGCTATCGGTACAGCTGGATTAGTAGCACTGAACTGTAACAAAGATATTCCAGAAGCTGATTATGAAAAAGAAATGGGAGTGGAGGCAGGTTACTGCTATCACTGTCATACTGGTAGATGTCCAGTTGGTGTGGCCACACAGGATCCTGTTCTTAGAAGTAGATTAGACCCAACAGAGGCAGCAGAAAGAGTTTATAATTTGCTCAGCACTATGACTCTTGAGTGCCAAATGTTAGCAAGAGCATGTGGTAAGACAAACATTCACTCACTTGAGCCAGAAGATCTAGCTGCATTGACAATGGAGTCATCAGCAATGGCAAAAGTTCCATTAGCTGGTACAGATTTAACAGTAGGTGTAGATAACTACCACTCAATTTAGGAGAGTATTATGGTTAAAAAGAAAGTTACAAAAAAGAAATCAACTTCTGCAAAATCAAAAAAACCTACTAAGTCAAAAGGTTATCAAGTTGTCGGCGGAGCTAAATTAAAAGATAAGGAAATTAAAACATCAAGAGAAAAAATGATTGGCCAGCATATTGGCTATCGTTATGATGTTAACTTAATTCCTGATTACAAGCACTTAACACCATTTCTTAAACAATATATCGAAATTATGGGTTGGGATGATTTAAATTGGTTAGAGGACATCCATATGGGTTTTGAAGGTGATACCCCTGCTGTGTTTGACAGAAATGCAAACGCTTGGATCACTTTGCCAAAGAAGATTAAACTTCCAAAAAACCAACAAGATAGAGATATGTTAGCAAGAGAACTTTTAATTAAGTTTCAAATGTCACCTAATCATCCCTTGGTACAGTTAAAAAGAACATACGCTAAGGGTGAGAACTTTAAGTTAGTTGAGTAAAATTTTATAAATAAGGGAGCCTTTGCTCCCTTATACTTTCAAATATTTTAATCTTTAATTCTTATTAATTTAGATTTTTTCCAATTTGGAATAAACTTTATAACATCTATGTCATTCCCCAAACCAGGATTAAAATTTTTATTATGCCAAAAAATATTTTCCCAATGTTCCTCATTTTTATCAAGAATAAAAGGAGAACATGACAATCTATAATTTGTAGAAAGGTGAATAAAATCTAAAATACATGAGCCGTCTTTAACTACTTTTTTTGAAATACTTGAATTTTTTGGAAAAGTAGCAAATAAAGAGTCTGAAAATTTATCTTTATCCATAAAATATTCAGAAGATAAAAATTTATTCATTTTATCAAATCTATCAGCAGGATCGTAAGTTCGTTTAAATGTGTGTTCAAATAGTTTTGTCGTGTTTACAGGATCATTTTCTGAAATTACAACAATAATTCTTAGAAGTTCATTTCCTTTTTTATCAAGCAATATTGGTGCCATAGATGAGTTTGGTCTACCATTTTGTGTTCTAAATGCCTGAATTCTAGATTGACATTGCCAATCAAGAAACTTTTCTTGTAAAACTTCAGGAGTCATTAATAATTTAACAATCTAGAGTTGTTTCTCTTTCCCAACTAGAAAGGTGTTTATTAAAAGTACCCCAATCTAGATTTTTTAATTTTACATAGCTATTAACTAAATCATCACCAAAACCTGCTCTAATGATTTTTGATTTATCAAAATCACGTATTGCATCAAGAAGATTTAATGGCAATTTTTTTACTTTCCCAGCCTTGTGACCCTCTGTGTACATATTAATGTCTAATCGTTTTCCAGGGTCTCTTTTATTATTTAAACCGTCCAAACCTAAAAGTAAAATACCTGCTTGAAGTAAATAAGGATTTGTAGCTCCATCCATTAATCTTAATTCAAATCTTCCTGCTCCAGGAACTCTTACCATGTGTGTCCTGTTGTTACCTGCCCAAGTAATCGAGCTTGGCGACCAAGTTGCACCTGATGTTGTTACACTACCGTTAATTCTTTTATAGGAGTTTACAGTTGGGTTAAAAACAGCAGCCATTTTGTCCGCACTTTCCATTATTCCACCTAAGAAATTGTAACCAGTTTTGGATAAACCTAATTCATCTTTTTTATCTAAAAACATATTTTTTTTGCCAAATTTATCCCAAATAGAAATATGACAATGACAGCCATTACCAGTTAAATTTGTAAAAGGTTTGGGCATGAAAGTTGCCCTTAATAAATGTTTTTCTGCAATAGATTTTACCATGAATTTAAAAAAAGCATGTCTATCTGCAGTTACTAGACAATCTGAGAAATCCCAATTCATTTCAAATTGCCCATTCGCATCCTCATGATCATTTTGGTAAGGTTTCCATCCTAGTGAAATCATTGAGTCACATATCTCAGTGATAACATCATATCTTCTCATTAAAGCAGAGGAGTCATAGCATGGTTTTGCTTGCGTATCCCTTTGATCTGATAAAGATGTCCCGTCTTCGTTGACCAAAAAGAATTCACATTCAACACCTGACTTCATATAAAGATTTTTTTTAGCTGCTTTTTCTATTTGTCTTTTTAAGGCTATTCTTGGCGAAGCTTCTACTGGTTTACCATCCATATACAAATCAGAGGCAACCCAAGCTATTTCTTTATTCCAAGGAAGCTGGATAACACTATCACCATCAGGCATACCAAACATATCAGAGTCAGCTGGAGACATATCAAGCCATGTTGCAAAACCTGCAAATCCAGCTCCTTCAGATTGAATTTCATCTATAGCTGTTGCAGGTACAAGCTTTGATCTAAGCACCCCAAATAAATCTACAAAGCTTACAAAAAAATATTTGACACCATTTTTTTTAGCAAATTGGTGAAGGTTAGTTGCCATTATATATCTCCTCTATTTGAATATGCAAATCGTGCATACCATTAAAAAAACAATTGAACTCAATCTTTTTTTAACATTAATTAACTTCTTTTGATTTTATAATTAAGTCAATTAAAAGTAAAATACATAAAAGTACAGGAAAGAAGATTCTATAAAGTTGTAAAAAGATTTTTTCTCTGTCCTTTTTTATTTTTATAAAAATAAAAAGTAATAATTTATAAGGAGATCATATAATGACACTTGAAGAACTTGAATCGTACGTGATGATGCAAGCAAACGTCAGTATGGAAGCTTACTATTGGTGGTGTACTGCGTTAATGATTGCAATTCACGTGGGTTTCTTGATGTATGAAGTAGGATCGTCTCGTTTTAAAAACGCGGTCTCTTCAGCTACAAAAAACCTTTTAGCGTTCGCGTTTATGATACCAACCTTCTGGTTATTTGGTTGGTATATTTATTTAGCATTCCCAATGGGATTTACTCCTATTGAGCTAGAGGGTTATGGAACACCTTGGAACGTATCAATGGGACCAATGTTAAGTGACCAAGCCACAGGTGTTTTCTGGGCGGCATTTACATTATTTGCTTGTACCACAGCATCTATTTTTTCAGGATCTGTTCTTGAGAGAATAAGAATTAGCTCATTTACTTTCTTAGCTGTTGTTTTAGGATCAGTAGCTTGGATCTTAGCCGCTTCATGGGGCTGGCATCCTGATGGATGGTTAGTAACACAATTTGGATATCATGATGTTGGAGCAGCTGGTGTTGTTCACATGGTAGCAGGTTGGTTTGCTTTCGGAGTTGTCTTAAACTTAGGTCCTAGAGTTGGTAAATACAATGCTGACGGTTCTGCGAATGAGATTGAGGGTCATGACCTTCGTTTCTCATTTATAGGCCTGTTAATGATTATTGTTGGTTTCTTCGGATTCCTAGGTGGTTGTTTAATCTGGGCAGGTGCAGAGTTTGGTGGTTGGATAAACATTTACGGTGCTCCAGCAACACTATCTTCTTTCGCATTCAATACCCTAATGGGTCTTGGCGGTGGAATGATTGGAGCATTTTGGATGAGTAAAGGTAACCCATTCTGGATGATGTCAGGTGGACTTGCAGGTATATTCTCCTGTGCGTCGGGACTTGATGTTTGGTATCCAGGATTAGCCTTTGTTCTTGGTTTTGTTGGCGGTGTGATAATTATTCCTGCGAATAATTGGCTACATAGTGTTTTCAAGATCGATGATCCAGTAGGAGCTATCTCTGTTCACGGAGTTGCCGGTATATGGGGTGTGATTGCAATGGGATTATTTGCATCAGGCTATCCAGCATCTGGTGATATTCCTCCAACAAGTTTTGGTGGACAGTTAGTTGGATGTATAGTCATGTTCTTAGTAGGATTTGTACCTGGTTATGGTTTATCATTTATTATGAAAATGATGAATTGGTTACGTGTACCAGATGCAGTTCAAAAAGCAGGTATTGATAGCGCTGAGTTAAATCTCAAGGCATATCAGTAACATATAAGGAAGGAGAAAATATGAATACATTTCCAGGACCTGAAAATAGTTGGGAAGGTGTGGACGCTTATTTCACATATGCTAACAGTGAAGGTGCACTGATATTTTGGACCCTTTTTGTTATTGCTCTATGCGTGCTAGTCACTATGGCAACAGCAAGACACGAGTCTGATACTGCAAAAAAAACAAAATAATGTATAATTTAAGGCGGGGAATTATCCCCGCCTTATAATAAATGGATTACAACACTTCAAATCTCTTTTTTCAAAATCTCATTCAATCAATAGCTGAAAATAAACTAATAGCAGCAGTTATTTGGATTGCATTTATGATTTTTATTTTAAGAAAAATAGCAAAAAAAGATAACGAATTGATTTTAAAAAAGAAATTCTCTAGACATAAATAAACAGAAAACTTGAATTTACTAATTATCAGTGGCATGGATAAAAACCATGATAATGAACATGTTAAATCAAATTCTTCTTATCAATATAGTTTTTTTGAAGAAATTATTAAAAAGCAAAATCCTCTCTCAAATATCTCGGTTTATAAACCTTATATTGAGGATGTAAATAAATTTAGTTTTGAAGATTACGATGCCTTTTTATGGACCGGAGGTCTTGGTAATATTTATGATGACAATGATCACAATAAAAATCAGTTGAAGATATTTGATAGAATAGCAACTCTAGAAAGACCAATTTGGGGAAGTTGTTGGGGTCTTCAAGTGGCTGTAACAGCATTTGGAGGAAAAATATCAAGTTCTATGAGTCCAGAGTTTGGATATTCTGAAAAAATAAAAATTATAAAAAAACATTTTGTTTATAAAAATAAAAAGAATTTATTTACTGCCCCTGGTCATCATTACGATAGTTTAGAAACTCTTCCCAAAGACTTTGATATAATTTCTGAGAATAATCATTCTATTCAATCTATATGTCATAAAAAACAAAACATATTTTGTACTCAATATCATCCAGAACTACCATACAACTATATTGGTAAATTAATGAGTTATTGGAAAAGAAATTATTTAAAGATTATGAGTGAAAGTGAATTTGAAGCATTATTAAATAAATTACAAAGTTTTGAAAATGAAGATCAATTTAACAGAGAACTTGAATTACTGAATTGGTTAGAAAATATTAAGTTGTGATTATTTTTTAGTAGCGATCATAATTAGTGATAAAAAAATCACTGCTAAAAGACCACAAAAAACTGCTGCAAAAAAAATAGTGGATATAATGAACATAAATACTTTTATATCTGTAATCTTACTAAAAAAAAGTGGTGTCTGTAAAAACTGATCAACAGTGAGTATAAAAGTTAAAACAAAAAATCCCATCATAAAGCCTCTTTTGTAAAATTTAATCCATGATTTTTTAAAGTAATCAATATTCATAATTTGAAGTAGTAATTTTATATTATGGTCATATAATTTCAATTCGATAAGATTTAAATTTTAGGAGGAAACTAACTTGGGTCAATATTTTGAAAATTTTAAAGACGCCTTACCTGATGTAAAAAAAGTTAGAAAAATAAAAAAGGATTTAGAAAAAAAAGGCGTAAAATACATTTATTCTAATTGGATTGATTTTCTGGGTAGTCCAAAAACTAAGCCTATGCCTATATCTGATTTTGAGGATCTTTGTATGGGTAAAGGCCCTCAATTTGCTGTTCATTCTGTTTCCTTTGTTCCAGAATTAACTCCAGCAGATAATGATCAAATCCCTGTGCCAGATTTGGATAGTCTTGTTATATGTCCATGGGATAAAACATGTGCATGGGTTTTTGCAGATTTATATTGGAATGACAAACCTTACGATGTTTGCCCAAGAATGACGTTAAAAAAACAAATAAAGGAAAGCGCTAAATCTGACTTGAAATTTTTTGTTGGTATCGAACCTGAATTTTTCTTAATGAAGTGGGAGGGCGACAAACCAGTTAAAGCAATTGACAGAGATCCTATAAATTTGAGAAGACAAGCTTTTGGGTATGACTCAGAGTACTCAATAGATGGAATGCATTTTTTAAAAGAAATAATAGATATTTTAAATAATGATTTGAAATGGGATCTCCATGACGTCGTTGCTGAGGGCGCATATGGCCAGTATGAATTAGATTTCGGTTACACAGATATTTTAGGGATGGCTGATAGATTTGTATTTTTAAGAGTATTACTCAAGGAAGTTGCAAAAAAATATGGATATTTTGTATCATTTATGCCAAAGACAACTATTAGTGATTGGAGAGCTGGTGCTCACATCAATCATAGTGCGGCATCAATTAAAAAGAAAAATAATAACATTTATAAGAATGGGAATAATTTCTCTGATAAAGCCTACAATGCTGTCGCTGGAATTTTAAAACACGGAGCAGCGATTACAGCTCTAGCGTGTCCAACTGTTAACTCATATAACGGATTTGTTCCTACAGTTGAGGGCCTTGATGGTGGCCGTCATACATGGGCTCCTACACACATGACATACGGCAGTAATAATAGATCAGCTATGATAAGACTACCACAAAATAGATATTGTATAGAAAATAGGGCGTCTGATTTAACACAAAATCCTTATTTAACTTTTTCTTTATTAGCGGCAGCTGTTACAGAGGGTATCGACAAAAAAATGAAGCCCCCAAAACCAACTAATAAAAGTCTTTATGATTTGACCGAGAAAGAAAAAAAAGAGGTTACTACACTGCCAAGAAATTTATTAGAGGCAGTAGACGCTTTTGCTGCTGATGAATTAACTAAAAAAGTTTTTTCTGAGGCTATGATAAACAATTTTATTGGATATAAATATGATGAGTGGTCTAGATATCATACAACTACAACTGATTGGGAAATCAAAGAATATCTGAAGTTATTTTAATTGATTAGTAAAGAGGAACTACATAAATACCAACTAAATAATTTCAAATTAAAATCAGGCGACATAATAGATTTACAATTAAATTATTTAGCATTTGGTAAACTAAATTCTGACAAATCAAATGTAATTTTATTTCCTACTAGGTATGCTGGTACACATCTTGAGCAAGGATATCTGATTGGTAATAATTTACCCATAGATCCAGATAAATATTTCATCATTATACCAAATATGTTTTGTAATGGTGTTTCATCCTCACCCAGTAATACAGAAAAACCCTTTAATGGACCTAATTTTCCCTTAATAACAATATATGATAACGTGCAAGCACAATACACACTTCTAAAAGAAATATTTAACATAGAAAAAATTAAATTAGTTATAGGTTGGTCAATGGGAGGACAACAAGCATTTGAGTGGGCGTCATATTTTCCAGACATGGTAGAAAATATGATTTCTATGTGTGGTCATGCTAAAACTACAGAGCATACATATGTATTTTTAGAAGGCGTATATGCTGCTTTGACTTCAGATCCAAACTGGAATTCTGGAAATTATGAAAAACAACCTCAAAATGGAAAAACAACAATGGCAAGAGTATGGGCTGGATGGGCGCATGGGCAAGACTGGTTTAGGGAAAAAAAATATATCGACGATGGTTACAAAGATGCAAAAGAAGTTTTGGATAAACTTTGGAATAGAATTTATTATCGTAAGGATGCAAATGATTTATTAGCGATGATAAGAACTTGGCAAGAGCACGACATTAGCAACAATAATAAATTTAATAATCAATTTGATAAAGCTCTTAACTCTATTACTGCGCGATGTATTTTAATGCCAGGTAAAAATGATTTATACTTCCCCCCAGAGGATAATGAAATTGAATTGAAGAATATTAAAAATGGTGAATTACGTATCATTCCTTCAAGCTACGGTCACTATGCTGGAGCAGGTAAGTCCAAAGATGATTTAAATTTTGTTAATGATGCTATAAAAGAAATATTGGTTACTTAACAATAATTTTAAAATATTTTTTTTTGCCAATCTTGAGTATTTTATTGTTATAAGACTTATCAATCGTGAGATTAATATCGTTAATTTGGTCATCGTCAATTTTTATACCACCACCCTCAATTAGCCTTTTTGCTTCAGATTTTGATGAGACCGTACTATTTGATGTTAGTGTATCTATGAGTTTTGAGTCTATTTTAAAGTTAATTTCATCAATATTATCGAAAGAATTATTTTCAAAAATTGATCTTGCTTTTTCTTCAGCCTCTTGTGCTGAGCTTTCTGAGTGACAATCTGTTGTAACTAAATATGCTAATTTTTTTTTCGCATTATTGATATCTTCTTTAATTAATATTATTATTTCTTCTTTGTCTAAGTCACTAAAAATAAGTAATAGTTTTTCCACATCATTATCATCCACATTTCTCCAATACTGATAGAAATCGTAAGAACTGTATTTATTTTGATCTATCCAGACAGCGCCTTGCTCGGTCTTGCCCATCTTCTTACCTGTAGAGGTAGTTAAAAGAGGTGTAGTCAGACCAAAAGCATCTTTTTTGTTTATTTTTGATATAATTTCCATACCTAAAACGATATTACCCCATTGATCCGAGCCGCCAATTTGCAACTCACAATTTTCATGTTTATTTAAATGAAGAAAATCATAACTTTGGAGTATCATGTAATTAAATTCTAAAAATGATAATGATTGCTCTCTTTTTAGTCTCTCTTTAACACTCTCAAATGTAAGCATACGATTGATTGAAACTTGACTTCCCAAATCTCTCAATAACTCTATGTAATTTAATTTATCAAGCCATTGATCATTATTTATAAATTTTATATTTTCTTTGAAATCTCTAAAATAATGTTCAAATATTCTTTTAAAATTCTCAATATTTTTTTGGATTGTTTCGTAAGTTAAAATTTGTCTTGAGGCATCTTTGCCAGAGGGGTCACCAATTTTTGTTGTGCCTCCACCTAATAGTACTATAGCCTGATGACCATGTTTGATTAGAGTCTTAATAGCTCTTAATTGAACAAGACTACCGGCATGTAATGCATCAGCAGTAGCATCAAATCCAATATAAAAAATAATTTTTTTCTTATTGAGTAAATTATTAAGTTCTATTTCATTAGTGCATTGATTGAATAGATTTCTATCTTTAAATAACTGTATATAATCTATCATATATAATAATTAACATAATTTTATAGATATCAAATGGAATATATCGCCCTCGGTTGCATGTCTGGTACTTCTTTAGATGGTATTGATTGTAGCTTGGTCAAATCTGATGGAGTTTCATATGTGACTGATATATCAAATGAATTCATTCCATATAGTGATGATCTGCAATTAAAATTACGTAATGTAATTTTGAAAGGATACTTAGACGATACCAAAGTTATAAACCAGCTAAATCAAGAATATAAGGATTCTATAAACAATTTTATTAAAAAAAATAATTTCGAAATAGACTTAATTGCAATGCATGGACAAACAATATATCACGATCAAAAAACAAAAATTTCAATACAACTATTTGATAAGAGTATTAGATTTAACACTAACTCTCCTGTTATATGCAACTTTAGAAAAAATGATTTGTTAAATGGTGGTAATGGGGCACCAATAATGCCAGAATTCCATCGAGTCTTAGCTAATCAACTAGATTTAAAAAAGATTATTTTTGTCAATATAGGAGGTGTTACTAATATAACTGTAATTGATAACCAAAAAATTACTGCTGGTGATAGTTCTTTTGGTAATGCCATCGTTAATGATTTAATTTATGAAAAAACTAAAGAAAGATTTGATGTTGATGGTTCATTATCTAATAATGGTCAAAAAATTGATGTTCTATTTAAGAGAATAATAAGTGACAAGTATTTTTTAGAAAAACTTCCTAAATCTTTAGACAGAAATTATTTTCATAAATATATAGATAATTCTATTAAAGATAAAAATTTAAATGATTTAATTTATACATTACTTGAAGTTATTCCATTTGCTATTAATTCTTTGATTTCCTCGCAATCAGAATTCAAAATTATTTTAATGGGTGGTGGAAGAAAAAATCTAACTTTAAAAAAAATTTTCAGTAATTATTTTGATAATATTTCTTTAATTGATGATTTCCAAATAGATGGAGATTTTATAGAATCCCAAGGAATGGCATTACTTGGTATAAGATATATGCTAAAAAAACAATCTACATATTATGAAACTACAAAAGTTTTAAAAAATATTTACTTAGGTGAAAAGTGTTAGCTTTTGTGCTTTTGAATATACTTATTTAAAGTATTCATAAGAGGATCTAGCTTTCCCTCAAATAAGTGATTTGATTTTGAGATAGTTTCCATTGAAACTTCTGCATTTTTTTGTTTTTTAAATGTTTCAAAAAATTCTTTTAAGTTATCTCTTTTTACTATTTCATCTTGTTCAGCTCTAACTATCAATGTTTTTATAGGACAGGGTGATAAAAAATTAAAATCGTACAAATTTACAGGTGGGGCTATTAAAATTAATCCATCTACTTCTGGTCTTCTCATTAGAGTTTGAAATCCAATCCAAGCACCAAAGGAGAATCCTACAATCCAACACGACCTAAAATCCTCATTTTTTTTTTGGAGCCAATCTAAAGAGACACTCGCATCATTTAGCTCTCCCTCTCCCTCAGTGAAGGCACCATCACTCTTGCCAACACCACGAAAATTTATTCTTAAAGTTGAAAAACCAGCATCTTTCATCACTTTAAATGCAGCATAATTAACTTTAGTGTCCATAGTTCCACCATGTTTAGGATTAGGATGGAGAATTATAGCTATATTTGGTTTTTCTTGCTCACTAGGTGAGTATTTGGCTTGAAGTTTACCTTCGCCACCTTGTATAAATACTTCTGGCATAATTAAAGAAGAGATCATAGATTACTTTTGATAAAAAAAGCAAGTTATAAATGAATTCATTAGGTTTTAATAAAGATCCATCAAGCACAACAGTGGTGGTTGCTATGTCTGGTGGAGTGGATAGTTCTGTCACAGCTGGTCTATTAAAAAAAGAGGGATACAATGTTATAGGTATAACTCTTCAGCTCTATACTTCTAATAACTCTGCAAAAAAAGGTTCTTGTTGTTCAGGTCTTGATATTTATGACGCTAGAAGAGTTGCCCAAAAATTAGATATACCCCACTATGTATTTAATTATGAAAAAACATTTAAATCAGATGTAATCGATTACTTTATCAACGCTTACGAAAATGGTGAGACACCCATACCTTGTGTTAAGTGTAATGAGACTGTTAAGTTTAGAGATTTAATGAACTTTGCAAAAAAATTAGAGGCAGATTGTATGGCAACAGGTCATTACATTAGAAGAAAAGGTAATATTAAAGATGCACATATGTATAGGGCTGAGGATAAATCGAAGGATCAAAGTTATTTTTTATTTGCAACAACACAGGATCAGTTAGATTACCTAAGATTTCCACTTGGTGAGATATCTAAAGCAGAAACTAGAAAAATAGCAGAGGATCTTGGTCTTATCGTTTATGACAAGAAGGATAGTCAAGATATATGTTTCATTCCAGATGGAGATTATAAAAAATTTATTAAGTCAAATAAGAAGAAAGGTGAAATACTCGACCTTTCAGGTAATGTTTTATCTTTTCATGACGGTATTCAAAATTTTACAGTTGGTCAAAGAAGAGGCTTAGGTATAGCAAATGAAGACCCACTTTATGTTGTTGATATTATTAAAGATAAAAACCAAATAATTGTTGGTGATAAGAAAGATTTGTTAGGTAAATCCCTTTTATTAGGTGATTTGAATTTTATTATGCCAGAGTACGACCTTTCCAAAAAAACTGTTGAAATCCCTTGTAGTGCAAAAATTAGATCTTTATCTGAGCCAAAAAAGGGAAAACTTATTAAACAATCTACTTCCTACTCTTTTGAGTTTGATGAACCCGCAGAGGCAATTACCAAAGGTCAAGCTTGTGTTTTGTATGATAATGATAGGGTTTTAGGTGGTGGGATTATTAAACAGAAACTGAACTAATTAGGGTATTTACTCGTATTTTCTTGTAAAAATCCTTATTTATCATATATATCGAGACCTATGGCAGCTACAGAACAAACAATTAAACAAGTAAACACACTAGGTAGTAGTGATTACAAATATGGTTTTTCTACTGAAGTAGACGAGATCCGACCTCCAAAAGGTTTAAATGAAGAAATAATAAAATTCATATCTGCCCAAAAAGATGAACCAGAGTGGATGCTTGAATGGAGATTAAATGCATTTAAAGTCTTCAACAAATTACCAAAGCCTCAATGGGCAAAATTGAATATTCCAGAAATTGATTATCAAGATTGTTATTATTACTCAATACCTAAAAGTTTAAAAGATAAACCAAAGTCACTAGATGAGATAGACCCAGAAATACTAAAAACTTATGAAAAACTTGGTATTCCATTAAAAGAACAAAAAATGTTATCTGGTATAGCTGTTGATGCTGTTTTCGACTCCGTATCAGTTGCAACGACATATAAAAAACAACTGAGTGACTTAGGTATAGTATTTTGTTCAATTTCTGAGGCAGTAAAAACTTACCCAGAATTAGTAAAAAAATATCTAGGAAGTGTAATTCCAGTATCAGATCATTCTTTCGCAGCATTAAACTCAGCCGTTTTCACTGATGGATCGTTTATTTACATTCCTGAGGGAGTAAGGTGCCCAGTTGAATTATCAACATATTTTAGAATTAATGCAATGAATACAGGTCAATTCGAAAGAACGCTTATCATTGCTGATAAAGACAGTTATGTGAGTTACCTAGAAGGCTGTACTGCACCAATGAGAGATGAAAACCAACTTCATGCTGCTAATGTAGAGTTAGTTGCCCTAGATAATGCTGAAATTAAGTATTCAACAGTTCAAAACTGGTACCCAGGAGATAAAGAAGGTAAGGGAGGCATCTACAACTTTGTAACCAAAAGAGGTGCCTGCAGAGGGAAAAATTCTAAAATATCTTGGACTCAAGTCGAGACAGGATCTGCAATTACATGGAAATATCCAAGCTGCATTTTACAAGGAGATAACTCAAAAGGAGAATTTTATTCAGTAGCCATAACTAACAATATGCAACAAGCTGACACTGGCACAAAAATGATACACATTGGTAAAAACACGTCTTCTAAAATCATATCGAAAGGCATCTCAGCTGGAAAAGCTAATAATACATATAGAGGCCTTGTAAATATTTTGTCGAAAGCCAAAAATGCGAGAAATTTTACTCAATGTGACTCTCTATTAATAGGTAATCAATGTGGAGCTCATACAGTTCCATATATAGAGTCAAGTAATTCCGACTCAATGGTTGAGCACGAGGCCACAACCTCAAAAATTAACGAAGATCAATTATTTTACTGTCAGCAAAGAGGATTAAACAGTGAGGATGCAGTGGGGTTAATTGTGAATGGTTTTTGTAAAGAGGTACTTCAACATTTACCAATGGAGTTTGCTGTTGAAGCTCAAAAATTAGTCGCAATTAGCTTAGAGGGAAGCGTTGGATAATGTTAGAAATTAAAAACCTTCATGTCTCTATTGAAGAAAAAAAAATAATTAAAGGTTTGGATTTATCTATTAATAAAGGTGAGGTGCACGCACTTATGGGTCCTAACGGTTCTGGTAAAAGCACACTCTCTTACGTACTATCCGGTAAAGATAAATATGAAATAAATGATGGAACAATAGATTACAATGGTAAAAATTTATTGGAATTAGATGTTGATGAAAGAGCAAACGAGGGATTATTTCTTGCATTTCAATATCCAATGGAGATACCTGGTGTGCAAACTTCATTTTTTTTGAAAACAGCAATCAATTCTAAAAGAAAATATTTAGGTCAAAGTGAAATGGACGCATTGGAATTTGCTAAATTAATGAAATCAAAAGCAGAAGAATTGAATATAAGTACTGAAATGCTTAAAAGAGATCTAAATGTTAACTACTCTGGTGGTGAAAAAAAGAAACAAGAAATTTTACAGATGTCTATGTTAAGTCCCAAAATGGCTATTTTAGATGAAACAGACTCCGGTTTAGATATTGATGCCTTAAGAATTGTCTCTGAGGGAGTAAATAAATTAAGAAATAGTGATAATTCTTTCTTAGTTATCACTCATTATCAAAGACTTTTAAATTATATAAAGCCTGATTTTGTTCATATTATTGCAGATGGTAAAATCGTAAAATCTGGTGATTACTCTTTAGCTTTAGAGCTAGAAGAAAAAGGTTACGAAGAGATATCTCAAACTGCTTAATGGAACTTGTATTAAATTTAGACAAGATACAATCTGAAAGTGTATCTCAATATGCTAAAGACATCTTAGATAATCAAAACCCATATAAAAATTTTAAAATTGAAAATTATAAATACGCTCAACTTCATAAAGATGTCAAATCTGAAATCTTACTTAGAGATATAAATTTTTCTGAACTATTAGATAATACTAAAAATATTACCTCTTCTATTTCAAATCCATTTGACTTAACAGCTAAATTAAATCTCTGGAATTACAATAATGAAGATAGCTTTTTTAGAGTTTCCTCTTTAGTAAAGAGGGAAACTAAATCTGTAAATTTAGATAAATTTGATGAAAGAAATTTATTTTTAGATATTTCTCAAATAAATGAGAACATACATATATCTAAATCCTCTACAAACGAAGTCAATCTTATTATTTTTAATAGCAAATCAAATGATGAGTACCCTAAATCAATTTTCTTAGATTTATTTAATAATTCTAAGTTAAATTTAGTTCACTTTAATGTTTCAAATTATAAATCTTTTTTATACTTTGAGACTAATTTACAAGACAACTCATATTTAAATTTTGTTTCTTTTCAATCAGATAATATCCATACAAGAAACGAGTTTTATGCTTCATTAAATCAAGAGTGTAACTTTGATTTATATGGTCTTAATATCAACAATTATGGTGTAAATGACAATTATTCTTTTATACAACATTTAAAGCCTTCTTCATCAAGTAGAGAAGTTTTTAAATCTATTGTTGAAAAGGGCGCTATTACAAACTTTCAAGGAAAGATATATGTTGACTCTATTGCTCAGAAAACTGATGGATATCAAATGAGTAGATCATTGCTTTTAGATGACATATCGAAAGCCAACAATAAACCAGAACTTGAAATTTATGCGGATGATGTAAAATGTAGTCACGGGTCTACTGTTTCCAAATTAGATGACGAGCAAATTTATTATTTTAAGTCCAGAGGTATTGATAGCGAAATAGCTAAAAAAATATTAAAAAAAGCATTTATTGTTGAGATTATTGAGTCAATTAAAGACGATATGTTAAAGAATTATTCAAATGAGTTAATTGAAAGTTTATTATCATGAATAATATTAAATTAGATTTTCCAATTTTAGATAAAAAGATCAGAGACAAAGCTATTACTTATCTTGACTCTGCAGCAAGCACTCAGAAACCCAAACAAGTAATTAACTCTATTTCTGAATTTTTAGAAAACTCTTATGAAAATGTTCATAGAGGAATGAATTCACTTAGTATAGATGCTACAGATTTATATGAAAAATCTAGAGATGTAGCAAAAAGTTTTATTAATTCTAATTCTACAAATGAGATAATTTTTACAAGAGGGGCTACTGACTCTATAAATATTATTGCTAATTCATTAGCTGAAAACCTTAAAGAGGGCGATAAGATTGTTGTAACTGAATTAGAACATCACTCAAATTATTTGCCTTGGATGAACTTATGTAAAAAATTAGGTTTAGAATTAAAAATAATTCCTATTTCTAAAGATGGCATTTTATCTGAAGACGATATCATTAATAATTGTGATGACTCCACAAAGGTTCTCTCTTTAACACATATGTCAAATGTAACTGGCCAAATACTTGATATTAAAAAGATTAAAAAATCAATTAATAAAGATACTTATGTTGCCGTTGATGGTTGTCAATCAATAGCACACTTAAAAATTGACGTAAAAGATTTGGATTGTGATTTTTACTCTTTTTCATCTCATAAACTTTATGGTCCATCTGGTATTGGAATTATGTATGGTAAAGAAGATATTTTAAATAAATTAAATCCTCCAACACTTGGAGGAGGGATGATCAATGAAGTTTCATCTAATGATTTTTCCTATGCTATGTTACCCAATAAATTTGAACCGGGTACGCCTTCAATTGAGGCAGCAATTGGCTTTAAAACTGCTATGGAATATTTGAATAATAATAATTACCAAGACTATTTTCTGAATGAAAAAAAACTCAGATCTACATTAATTAAAGCTTTACGTGAATTCAAAGAAGTAGATATATATGGCTCTAATGAAGATGGAAATGCTACATCGATTGTTTCTTTTAATATTAAAAACCAAAATTTTAATGATATTGCCACTTTTCTTGACCAGTATGGAATTATGATTAGAGGAGGTCACCATTGTTGCCAACCATTTATGAAAAAGTTAGGTATCCCTGGTTCTTGCAGAGTCTCTTTTGGTATTTATAACGATCTTAATGATATTGATCATTTTATAGACTCTTTGAAAAAAACTCTAAAACTTCTTCAATAAGCTATGGATAATAAAACACTCTCTGACTTTATGCCAAAAGTAAATTCTGAAGGTGAAATTACTTACGGAGAAAAATCGTCATCACAGTCAGTGACATTAACAAATGATCATATAATCAAAGTTCTCACAGATATAAAAGATCCTGAAATGGATATGAATATTTATGATCTTGGTTTAATTTACGACATATCAATAGATAATTTTAACAATATTAAAATTATCATGACACTGACAACAGTTAACTGTCCAGTTGCTGATAGTTTTCCATTAGAGGTCGCTAAAAAAGTTCATGAACTAAATGATGTAGGACAAGTCAGTATAAAACTAACCTTTCAACCACCATGGAATAAAGATATGATGAGTGAAAATGCAAAGTTAGCTTTAGGTTTTTAGTATGACCAGTCCATTATTTTCATTATCCAAAACTGCTGAAGAACAAATTTCTAAATTATTAGTTAATAATAGTAATGCTATTGGTTTAAAGATTGGCTTAAGCACTAAAGGTTGTGCGGGATTGAGTTATACAATGGAGTATGTGAGTAATGATAATATACAAGGTTGTGAGCTAGTCAATGATTACAAGTTTCCTCTTTATATTGAGGACAAAGCAGTTATGTATGTAATAGGCACAGAAATGGACTTTATTAAAGAAGAATTTGGAGAAAGGTTTATTTTTAAAAATCCTAATCAGACTAGTGAATGCGGTTGTGGTGAGAGTTTTCACGTTTAGATTTTAGTTATATCGATGGCAATCTTATTGGGTATTCTCTCAGCTTTTAGTTTTGGTGTTGGAGATTTTTTAGCAAGATTTTCATCTAAGGAAGTTGGATTTAAAAATTCACTTTTTTGGATGCTGGTTGTTGGCTCAATATTTTATTTAATTTTATTTTATTTTTTTGGAAGTGGTCTTTCTCCAAATGCGATTGGTCTAAGTAATAGTTTCCTATCAGGAATTCTAATAATGTTTGGACTTCTTTGTTTGTACAGAGGTCTCCAAATGGGACCAGTGTCAATTGTAGCCTCGATAACAGCAACCAATCCCTTTTTTGTTTTTGTTATTAGATTTTTTTTAGGAAGTGAACCCACACTTACTCAATGGATTGCCACACTTGTTGTAATATCCGGCGCAATATTTGTATCCATAAGCGCTGATAGTTTTAAAGAAAGCCTAGGTTTGTCAAAAAAACAGATAAAAGAGTCTCTGATTGTGTCATTTATGGCCAGTGGCATGCTTGCTTTGGGTCTTATTTTTTCTCAAGAGGCCTCTAATTCTTTAGATCCAATTGAGGCTGTTATTTATGTAAGATTTTTTAGCTTATTGGGTATTGCTTCTTTATTATTTTTTATGAATTCTAAAATAACTCTAACAAAGAAAGCAGTTCCTATTTTATTTTTTCAAGGAATATTAGAAACCACAGGTTATTTTTGTTTGGTCTCAGCATATGCTTTTGACAAAGTGAGTATTGCTGTAGTCATTTCTTCAGGTTTTGGTCTTGTAACAGTTTTATTGGCTAGACTAGTTTTAAAAGAAAAAATATCTAAAATTCAAACTTTAGGCATCTCTTTAACTTTCATTGGTGTTGTTGGTCTTACTATCTAATTAAATTTTGAAGCCTCTTTTTATCAAAACGATATGAATTCATCGCTATAGCTAAGCAAATAATTATTCCTCCTATAATTGTATTAATATCTGGTGTTTCATTGATACCCAGAATAGGTAGCCACGCCCAAAAAATTCCTCCAACTACTTCTAATAAAGATAGCATTGTTAGTTCTCCTGAAAGTAATTGTTTTGAACCAATGCTAAACAGAATAAGCCCAGTTGCAACAATTAAACCGTGAGTCATGCTCAACAAAACATTTCTTAAAGGTAAATAGATTTCTTGATCATTAAAAACCATTAAAAATGCGGAAATAGCTGCACAAAAAATTCCTGCATAAATTAAAATATAAAATTTTTTAAAGTTACTTTTGCTTCTCAAAGCAACGGTGAATGCTGAAAAGCCAAGACTTGATATAAAGCCCATAATTAATCCATACAACGATCCACTAAAGGCACTTGCATATATCATTATTAAAGTACCAATAAACGCAATAATCATAGTTATAAAATTTTGTTTTGAGATTTTCTCATTAATAAACACTAGGGCAATTAATGATGCTAAAAAAGGCATTAACGCCAACATAAATAGAGTAACTGCGGCAGTTGTATTGCTTATTGAATAAATAAAACCAACCATGGCTGTTGTTAAACTAAGACCACCAATCACAGAAACTTTATCTATTTTGATTACATTCATAAAAAAGCCTTTTTGCTCAATAAGAATAAGATATGTGGCGATGATAATTGCAACTGTAAGCCCTCTAATAACAAGGTAGGGGAGTTGATAGATCTGAGGGTCTATCATATTTTTGACCACCAGTGGTCCAAAACTCCATATTAATCCACTTAAAACTACTATAATTACTGCCTTGATGTGGTCGCTCATTTTAAGAAATTAACTTATTTTATAAATTAACTTTTTAATAGTTAATTACTGATAAAGAAATCTGAGAGAGTTTTAATATCATCAAAAGAAGTATTCTTACCCTCATTACTTCTTAGAGTAAATGAGTCTGACTCAATCTCTTTCTCACCCATTACTAGAGAATAGGGTATCTTTTTAGAAACAGAATTTCTTATTTTATAACCCAATTTGTTATCAGATCCATCAACAATTACTCTCACACCCAGTTTTTGAAGTTCCCCTTTAATTCGGTTACTATGATCAACAAATTTTTCGGACACAGGGAGAATTGCAAGTTGTATGGGCGTAACAAATAAAGGAAGCCAGCCATTAGTGTTTTCAAGAATAATTGCTATAAACCTTTCTAGAGATCCGACAACTGCTCGGTGTATCATTATTGGAACTTGATTTTTGTCATCTTTGTCTTTGTATTTTGCGCCCAATCTATCAGGGAGATTGAAGTCAATTTGTATCGTTCCACATTGCCATTCTCGACCCAGTGAGTCCTCTAATGTAAATTCTATTTTTGGGCCATAGAATGCCCCTTCACCCTCTAAAATATTAAATTCTTTATTGTTGTCTTTTAAAACTTTTTTTAACTGATTTTCTGCATTGTCCCAGTTTTCTTGAGTACCAATACTTTTTTCTGGGCGAGTAGAAATATTATATTTTATTTTTTCAAATCCGAACTTTTTATACACTCTCTCAATTAATAGGGTTGTCTCATTACAAACATCATATATTTGTTCAGCAGAACAAAATATGTGGGCATCATCTTGAGTAAAACCTCTGACCCTGAATAATCCATTTAGAGCTCCTGAGGGTTCGTATCTATGACACTTACCAAACTCCGAGTATCTAAGTGGTAAATCTTTGTAAGTTATTAGTTGAGAGTTAAATAAAACAATATGACATGGACAATTCATAGGTTTTAGTGCAAATGTCTTGTTGTCAGTTTCTGATGTAAACATATTTTCTTTAAAATTGTCCCAATGACCAGACTTTATCCAAAGCTCATTTGATACTAGCTCAGGTGTTTTTACTTCAAAATAATTAAGTTTTTGTTGCTCAGAGCGAATATATTTTTCAATATTTTGATACAATGTTAAGCCTTTATCTTTCCAAAATACATTCCCTGCTGATAAATCAGTTAGAAGGAACAAACCCATATCAGTGCCTAATCTTCTATGATTTCTTTCTTTAGCCTCTTCTAAATTTTTTAAATAAACTCGAAGTTCTTTTTCAGAATACCAAGCAGTTGCATAAATTCTTTGAAGCATTTTGTTAGTGCTAATACCTCTCCAATAAGCCCCTGATACATTTGTTATTTTAAAGCTGGCATTATAATCTTTTGTGCTTTTATGATGAGGACCTTTACAAAGGTCAGTAAAATTTTTTTGCTCGTAAAGTGTTATTTCATCGGAATTATCTAAATTATTAATAAGTTCCAATTTATATTTATTATCTTTAAATATTTCTGATGCTTCTTTTTTAGTTACAGCCCTCTTTAAAAAGTCTCTTCCCTCTGAGAGAATTTCTTTCATTTTTTTTTCTATATTAGCTAAGTCATCATCTGATAGAGTGCTTTCCATATCAAAGTCATAATAAAAACCGTTCTTTATAAAAGGACCAATAGTTGGTTTAGCATTTGGAAAAAGAGTAATTACAGCTTCAGCCAAAATATGTGCCATATCGTGGCGCATTATATTTAATGCATCATCAGATTTAGGTTTAATGGGAGTGCTATTTTCAACTTCAGTATCCCAATAATTATTATTCGAGTCTTTAAATGCTATTATATCGCTCATAATTCTAATTTTTTATAAAAACAACTTTTTTTACCCGTATGACAAGCGCCAATTCCTTCAAGCTCAACCTCATAAATTAAAGCGTCACTGTCACAATCAGTATAAATATTAATAATATTTAGTTTATTGCCAGAAGTTTCACCTTTTAACCATAATTTTTTTTTACTTCTACTCCAAAAGTGAGCTTTTTTTGTTTTTACTGTCATTTCAATAGAATTTTTATTTGAATAGGCCATCATAAGAATTTCATTAGTTGACTTCTCTTGAGCAATTGTAGGTATTAGCCCATCAGAATTAAAAACTAGTTGATTTATGTTGAAATTTTCCAATGTCTTGATTTTTAATGATTTTTACTTTTATTAAAGTATTTTTCAATTATTAAAAGAATTTTTTCGATGAATTATTATTTAGCACCAATGATGGGTTACACAGACTGCTATTTTAGAAGTTTAGTGGAAAACATTTATGGAAATAGTGTAACTACCTTTTCTGAAATGATAGTGGATAAAGCAATCATCCACAATGAGACTAAAACAATAACCAAGCATTTTTTAAAAAATAATAAAAGCGCCATTCAAATTGCAGGCTCAGATCCTGAAGAAATTAAAAGAGCAATAAATATTTTAAATAAAGTAGATATTATTAAACATGTAAATTTTAATTTAGGGTGCCCAAGTTCTAGAGTCCAAGAAAATATGCTTGGTTTAGCTTTAACCCAAAAGTATGACTTAGTAAAAAAATGTTTATATGAATTGATCAAATATAATAAAGATGTATCGGTAAAATGTAGACTTGGTTTAGGTATGAATGAGGATAAGAGTTATATTTTTGATTATCTTAAATTGTTTAATAAAATAGGAATTAAAAAAGTATTTATACATTGTAGAAATGGTGTTTTGAACTTAGATACCAAAAAAAATAGAACAATTCCAAAAATTAATTACAATTTATTTTTAGAGTGTTGTGATCAATTTCCTGAAATGGAACTTATTCCTAATGGTGAGGTTAATGATTTAGAAACCTTTAAATTTTTTCAGTCAAAAAATATTACTCAATTTATGATTGGTAGGCAATTTGCGAAAGACGCCTTTTTTTTAGAAAAATTAGATCTTGAGAATGTCAAAAAGAAGACAGCTTCAATAATTAATACAATAAATGAATTAGAGCATTACAAATATTTAAATATTAATTTATTAAAAAAAAGTATATTCACTGCGCTTAGTAACATATCAAATTCCAAAAAAGTAAAAAAAGAAATCTCAATTATTAATAACTATAGTGGCTTACTAAATTATTTTGAGAGGAATGCCATTTGGAGTTAGAGAGATTATATAAATCTTCAACTTTCTTATCAAAATATGAATATCTTAATAATTCTTATGATGTTTCAAAGGTTGATGCTCAATTAATACTTAACCACTACAAAAGTAATATAAAAAAATATTTTAATTCCTCTACAACTAACTTTCTCAATATAAATACACTTAAAAATGAGCTTATTTATTTAATTTTTATATCAATTCATCAAAATTTAATTTCTCAGTCTAATGGATCAAGATTGTGGTCTGTTTTATGCAAAAATATTTTAAGTAAAATCATTAATATCAATCTATACAGATCATTTAATAATAGTTTAAAAAAATATTATTTTATTCTAGGTATGGGCAAAATTGGCGTAAGAGATTTAAATTTTGCCTCTGATATCGATATAATCATATTCTATGACTCCAAAAATAGTCCTATTTCCCTCCAAGATTTTAATAAATCTATAAAGAAAACCATTAGTGACATATCGAATATTTCTGAGTCTTTTTTTCATAAAATAGATTTAAGGTTACGACCAGATTTTGGTGATTCATTAATTATATCTGATATGGATCAAGCAATTAATTATTATACTTCAGTAGGCAGAAATTGGGAGAGATTAGCATTTCATAGATCAAGTTTTTTGTGTGGCGATATTCAAAAATATTTCTCATTTAAGGAAGCAATAAAAAGTTTTCTATTTAGAAGAACATTTGACTATTACGCTATAGATGAAATTAAAAAGCTTTTTGCCTCCAGTAATTCTGAACAAAAGCTAGATATAAAAAATTCTTATGGCTTTATTCGATCTTGTGAAAATATAATACATTTTAACCAACTTCTTTGGTCTGGAAAAATAAATTCTCTTAAAGAGAGCAATATTCATAAATTACTTATAAATTTAAAAAAACATGAAAATATAATTCCAAAAAATGACTTAAAAAATATAATAGAGGCATATTATTACTTCCGTAAAATTGAGAATTATTTACATATAAAAAAGAATACTTTTCAGAATATAATTAACTCTAATGAAACCTATTTAAATGCAGTATTAGATAACTTTTCAAACAAATTAGAGAAGCATAAATCTGAAATTCAAACAATATATCAGCGTTTATTTTTCCCTAAAATAAATAGAGAAAGTTTACGACGTGATAAATTTAATGAGTCTAGCCAAAAAATTATTGATAGTCTTCTAAAACGAGCTGGGAACATCAATAGTTCAGAAACAGTAAAAAATGATTATTTAGAGTCTATTTCAAGTCTCATAAATATTTTATCAAAACATAATAAACGAGATGATCTAATTATAAAATTTGACTATTTAATTAACTATTATAAGTCTGGTGTCCATTTAACTGCTTTATACAAATACAATAATAAAATTTTTTTAGAGTTAGCTTTCATATTTGAGAATTCTTCAAAATTAACAAATCTTATTTACAAAAATCATTTTTTAATAGAGTCACTAGTCTATTTTTTTAATTATGGCATACCTACTTTTAAGCTGAGAGAATTTTCTGATAATTTTGATTTAGATTTAAAAAAATCAATCCAGGATATTTATGAAATTTTATTCCTTTTAGATTATTTGTTACTTTCAAAAAAAATAACAAATACTGACTTCCTCAAAAAACGAAATACCGCTGTAAGAAAGTTTATTTTTTATATTTTTGAATTAGTTAAAAATGAATACATTGTCAATAGAAGCAATATTTTCTCTGACTTAACACCGATTTTATTTGGAAGTTACGGTGTCAAAATGGCTACGAATTTTTCCGATTTAGATATTTTTTTTATATATCAATCAAACAAAAATAATCACATAGATAATATTAAAATTGTAAGGAGATTTTACTCGATAATGAAACAATATATTGATCCAAATATCCTAATAATTGACGATAGAAATAAACCTTTTGATAGAGACTCTGATCAAGTAATTAATATTGAAAATTTCTTTTCATTTTATTCAAAGACTAGTGAACCATTTCATAAATTGTCCTTTATGAAGGTATGTCTTTTAACAAATAATCTAAAATTAGTTAAGTATTTTACAAAAATGAAAAATCAAATTATTTCAAACTTTTCTAAAATTGATAATGAATACTTTTTAAAAATAGTAGATATAAAAAATCCTTTAAAAAATAATAAGGATCTTTTTCAACTTTTTAAAATTAAAGAAGACATCAACCACATAAATAATAAAGAGTTTTCATATCGTGACGATATTAATTATTTAAGAGAGTTGCTTATGTTTGAAAATCTAACTAGCAACCCATCCAAAGTAGACAATAAAAAATATTTAGACAGGTTGCTTTTAATTTAGTTTAGTAATCGTAATACATGTCGAACTCTGCAGGTGTAACTAGCAGTTTATTTGGTTCGATTTCTTCTTCTCTCTTGTATTCGATATATGACTCGATTAAATCTTTGGTAAACACATTACCCTCTAAAAGATAATCATGATTTGACTCAAGATTATTAATCGCTTCCTCAAGAGTACCAGGTACTTCCTTTACTTTAGATTGTTCTTCAGGAGGTAAATCATAAAGATTTTTATCCATTGGTTCACCAGGATCAATTCTATTCTTAATTCCATCTAAACCTGCCATAAGCATAGCTGAAAATGCTAAATAACCATTTGCAGTTGCATCTGGACATCTAAACTCAACTCTTTTTGCCTTAGGAGATGGTGAGTATGCGGGTATTCTACATATAGCACTTCTATTTCTATTAGAGTATGCAAGCTTAACTGGAGCCTCATAACCTGGAACTAATCTCTTGTAAGAGTTAATAGTTGGATTTGTAAAAGCTAATAAAGATGGTGCGTGCTTAAGTAAACCACCAATATAAAATTTTGCTTCATCACTAAGATTAGCGTATCCACCTTCACCATAAAATACTGGTTTACCGTTTGACCAAATACTTTGATGACAATGCATTCCTGAACCATTGTCGTTTGAAAGAGGTTTTGGCATAAAAGTAGCACTTAAACCATTACTTTTTGCTGTGTTTCTTACAACGTATTTATATTTTTGAAGATCATCGGCCATCTTAACCAATGTGTCGAATTTTAAATCAATTTCACATTGACCAGCAGTAGCAACTTCGTGGTGTTGCGCCTCAACACTCATACCAATTGCAACCATGTGATTTACCATTTCTGATCTAACATCCTGCATAGTGTCATGAGGTGGGCATGGGAAGTATCCACCTTTATTTCTAACTTTATAACCTAGATTTGGACCTTCGGCTGTGCCTGTATTCCAAACGGCTTCACCGGAGTCAACAGAAAAAGAGGAGTGATGAGGGTGCGTGTTAATTTGAACGTTGTTGAAAAGAAAAAATTCAGCTTCAGGTCCAAAGAAAATACTATCACCAACTCCTGAGGTTTTAACGAATTCTTCTGCTTTTTTTGCAACGTATCTTGGATCTTTATCGTACTTTTGTCCGGTAATTGGATCTTGAATATCACATATTAGAACTAGAGTAGGATCTGTAAAAAAAGGATCTACAAATGCAGTCTCAATATCTGGAATTAATATCATGTCACTAGCTTCAATTGACTGAAAACATCTAATTGAAGAGCCGTCGAAACCAATACCTTCCTCAAATACATCCATTTCAAATGTATTAATATGGTTTGAAAAGTGCTGCCATGTTCCTAAAGGATCAGTAAATCTAAAATCAATATACTTAATACCATTTTCATCGATCATTTTTTGTAATGATTTTTTGTCCATCTAATAACCTCCTGAGTTGTTAACTTGGTTTGTGTAAAAACTAAATTGCGTCTTTACCTTTTTCGCCTGTGCGAATTCTAATAGCCTCTGAAACTTCGTATACAAATATTTTACCATCGCCGATTTTACCTGTATTAGAATGCTTGATAATAACATCGATTGCTTCTTTGTATTTCTTGTCATCAACTACTAATTCAATTTTAACCTTTGGCAGAAAGTCTACTACATACTCAGCTCCTCTATAAAGCTCAGTATGACCTTTTTGTCTACCAAACCCTTTTACTTCAGATACGGTTAATCCACTTAGGCCTATTTCGCCAAGGGCATCTTTAACATCCTCTAATTTAAAAGGTTTAATTATTGCCTCAATTTTTTTCATATTTAGCGATCCAAATATAATGTTTAATTTGCATAATATCTATACTATAAATTAATTCAATTTTTGGCGGGTGTAGCTCAGTTGGTTAGAGCGCCGGTTTGTGGTACCGGAGGTCGGGGGTTCAAGTCCCCTTACTCGCCCCAATTTGTGCGCCAGTGGCGGAATGGTAGACGCGCTGGTCTTAGGAACCAGTGGGCAACCGTGGGGGTTCGAGTCCCTCCTGGCGCACCAGAATACAAGTAATATGGATTATAAAAACATAGAAAAAAAAAGTTACAAATCATCTTTTGAGGTATCTTTAGATCAAAGCGCTATTGCTAAAATTATTGACGAAAAAATATCAGAAAAGCAACCCACTTTTGAAATTGCAGGTTTTAGAAAGGGCAAAGTACCGGTAAGCATCATAAAGTCTAAAATTGGTCTTCAAATTGAAAACGAGGTATTAAATGAAGAGGTATCAAAAAATATAAATAAAATCAGTGAGGATGAAAAAATACAATCCCTTATACAACCTGATGTTAATTTTAAAGATAATTATAATTTTACCTTGGCTTTTTATTTAAAACCCGAAATTAAAATGGATGAGTTAAAAACAAGTGAAATAGAGAAAGTTACATCAGAGGTAACAAAAAAAGATATTGATGATTTTAGAGAAAAAGTAAGAAAAGAGTACTATTCATTAGAGAGTATAGATATATCAGATGAAAATTCTGTTATAGATTTTGAAATATTAAATTATGAAGATGAACAAAAAAAATTATTTTCTCAAAGAGAGGTAAGAGTAGACTTAAACACCCAAACTAAAGAAGAAGTATTTTTAGACTTAAAAAAAGCTCTTTTAAAAATTAAAAATAAATCTGACATTAATTTTTCTACAAAAGGAATAAAGATAAACGCTCAAATCAAAGATATAAATAAAAAGATCTATCCCAAGAATGATGACGAGTTGATTAAGATTTTAAAATTAAAATCTACTAAAGAATTAAATGACAAAATTGATAATAAACTCAATGAGGATATGAATTATCTTCAAAAAGAGTTTTTTATTGAAGATCTACTTAAAGTTCTATCACAAAAGAAAAAGATTGACATCAACGAGGAGGTTGTAAATCTTGAACTTAAAAGAAAATATCAAATTGATTTATCTAAAATGAAAGATGAGCACAAAGAAAGAATTGATAGTTTAAAAAAACTCACAAGTGAGAATATCCAAAAAGACGTTCTTTTTTCTGAATTAGTAAAATTTTTAAATGTAAAAGTTGAGCAGAAAGAACTCCAAGAGTATATTCAAAAATATTATGGTGAAAAAATTGATCAAAGAACGGCAGAAGCTGCTTATGGTACTCTTCTCAGAAATAAAATAGCAGATGAGTCTATGAAAACTTTTAAAATTAAAGAAACTAAGTTAAGCTTAGAAGAGCTTATGAAAAAAGGATCTCAAAATCATGAATCTAGTACCCATAGTCATTGAACAATCAGGAAAAGGAGAGAGATCTTTTGATATTTTCTCCAGACTTCTCAGAGAAAGAATTATTTTTTTAACAGGTGCTATCAATGATGAAACTGCCTCTTTGATATGCGCTCAACTTTTATTTTTAGAGTCTGAAAATCCTGAAGAACCAATTAATCTTTATATTAACTCACCTGGTGGTCTAGTCACAGCTGGATTGGCGATGTATGACACCATGCAATATATTAAATGCCCTGTTCATACTGTTTGTATTGGTCAAGCTGCCTCTGCAGGTTCATTAATACTCGCTGCAGGAAAAGAGGGCAACAGGTATGCTTTACCACACTCTAAAATAATGATTCATCAACCTTCTGGTGGTTTTTCAGGACAAGCAAGTGATATTAAAATTCATGCTGAAGAGATTCTAAAGACAAAAAAAAGACTCAATGAAATATATCAAAAGCATACCAAAATAAGCATTGGTGAGATTGAAAAGGCAATGGAAAGAGATAGATTCTTTGACCCTGAAGAGGCGCAAAAATTTGGTTTGATAGATAAAGTAATTACTACTAGAATTGAAAAATAAAAATGTCTGATGAAAAAATAATCTCTGCTAATAGCTCTGATAAAAAAATATCATGTTCCTTCTGTGGTAAAAGCCAAGAAGAAGTTAAAAAATTAATTGCTGGACCAAATGTTTATATTTGTAATGAGTGTGTAGTATTATGTAAGGATATACTTGTTGAGGATGATAAAATTGACACTAAGAAAAAATTTGAGATACCAAAGCCAAGTGAGATCTATAATTATCTTGATGATCATATAATCGGTCAAGATCATGCAAAAAAAATATTATCTGTATCTGTTTACAATCATTACAAGAGAGTTCAAAACCCCTCAAAAGATATAGAAATATCTAAATCAAACATACTTCTAATTGGACCAACAGGTTGTGGTAAAACACTCTTAGCACAAACCTTAGCAAAATTTTTAAATGTACCTTTTACAATTGCTGATGCTACTACATTGACAGAGGCAGGTTATGTTGGTGAAGATGTAGAAAATATTATTTTAAGATTACTTCAGCAATGTGATTATGATGTTGCTTTAGCTCAAAAGGGTATAGTGTATATTGATGAGATAGATAAAGTGGGAAGAAAAAGTGAAAACCCATCAATCACAAGAGATGTATCTGGTGAGGGAGTACAACAAGCTTTACTAAAAATAATCGAGGGAACTACTGCTAGTGTGCCACCTCAAGGTGGAAGAAAACATCCCCAACAAGAATTTCTTCAAGTTGATACAAAAAATATATTATTTGTTTGCGGGGGCGCCTTTGAAGGTATTGATAAAATTATTAAAAATCGTGTTAATAAAAAGTCTATTGGTTTTAACAAATCAATTAATCAGGACCAACCAATGACATCACAACTTGAGAATGACGATTTAATTAAATTTGGATTAATACCTGAATTAGTAGGAAGACTTCCCGTAAGCGCTAGTCTGAATGAATTATCTTTAGATGATTTAAAAGAGATTATTACAAGACCAAAAAATGCAATATCAAAACAATATAAGGCTCTTTTTTCTTTTGAAGGGGTTGAATTCGAGATAACAGAAGATGGTAGGGAGCAAATTGCTCAATTAGCTGTTGAAAAAAAAATTGGTGCACGAGGCCTAAGGTCAATTATGGAAAAGTTACTTCTAGATTGCATGTATGATATTCCTGATAAGGATTCTGTGGATAAGGTTGTTTTAAGTAAAGAGTCAGTAATCTCAAATAGACCAATAATCGTATATAAAGAGAAAGCAAAAATTAAAAAAAAAGTGGGTGAAAATTAAAAATTCCTCACTATCTTAATAGTATGGAAAATCAAATCATTGGACCCATTTTACCCCTAAGGGATTTAGTTGTTTATCCCTCTATTACCTCACCCCTGTTTGTTGGTCGAGCTAAATCTATCGATGCTATTAATTTTGCTATGAATAATAACAACAAGATTATTTATTTATTTACGCAAAAAGAACCAACGACTGATGATCCCCAAGTTAACGATGTTTATTCCTACGGAGTAAAATCAAAAATTATTCAGTTTCTTAAGTTACCTGACAATACATATAAAGTTCTTACTGAAGGTTTAGAAATCGTAAAGATAAAGTCTGCTGTTAAGGCAAGTAATAACTTCCTTACAGCTAAAATTGAACCAGTAGTAATTAATAAAAAAAATTCAGTTGAATTAAAAGCATCTTTAAGAGTTTTAAAAAATGAATTTCAAAATTATATACAAAATATAGGAAATAATAATGACATACTTGAAGGACTTTTAAACATTGAAGATCCTTATCAGTTCATTGATAATATTTATTACAACTTAAACATCGGAATTGAAGATAAACAGAAAAATTTAGAAATTATTGATATTAATAAAAAAATTCAAAACTTACTGAATTTCTTTTCAAAAGAACTTAACTTTTCTGCTCTTGAGAAAAAAATAAAAAATAGAGTAAAAAGACAAATGGAAAAAACTCAAAGAGAGTACTACTTAAATGAGCAAATGAAAGCCATACAGAAAGAGCTTGGTGATGGTGAAGATGGTTCTAACGAATATTCTGAAATAGAGAAAAAAATTAATGAGGTAAAATTATCAAAAGAGGCAAAAGAAAAAGCCTTAAATGAATTTAAAAAATTAAAATCTATGAGTCCAATGTCTGCAGAAGCATCAGTTATTCGCAATTATCTAGAATGGATATTAGATATACCATGGGAAAAATTCTCAAAAGAAGTCATAGACATAAAAGGTTCTGAAAAAATATTAAATGATGACCACTATGGTCTCGAAAAAGTAAAAGAGAGAATTCTTGAATTTTTAGCAGTCAAAAAAAGATCAAAGAAAGCATCTGGTACAATACTTTGTTTTGTAGGACCTCCAGGCGTAGGTAAGACATCATTGGGTAAATCCATAGCAAGAGCTACTGGGAGAGAATTTGCTAAAATTTCTCTTGGTGGAATTAGAGATGAGGCTGAAATTAGAGGACATAGAAGAACATATATCGGCTCAATGCCTGGTCGATTTATTCAGGCTATGAAGAAAACAAAAACATCTAATCCGATTATTTTACTAGATGAAATTGATAAAGTAGGTAGTGACTGGAGAGGTGATCCGTCATCTGCATTGTTAGAAGTGTTAGATCCAGAGCAAAATAACCAGTTTAATGACCACTATCTTGAGGTTGATTATGACTTATCAAATGTGATGTTCATTTGCACTGGTAACACCTACAACATACCTGGCCCACTACTTGACAGATTAGAGGTCATTGAAGTATCTGGTTATACAGAAAAAGAAAAAGTTGAAATCGCAAAAAAATATTTAATTCCAAGAAAAATGACCAAGAATATTCTTAAAAATAATGAATTTAAACTTGATAAAAGTTCAATTACTAAAATTGTAAGACACTATACTAGAGAGTCAGGTGTCAGAGGGCTTGAAAAAGTTTTTGATAAGCTTTTTAGAAAACTTGTTTTCCAACTAGAAAAAAATAAATCAAGATCAAAAAAGCCATTTGTTTTTGATGATAAGGCTATAAAAAATTTTTTAGGTCCAGAGAAATTTAAAGATAGTGTTTTAGAAAAGAAAAATTTAGTTGGCATTACTAATGGCCTAGCATGGACTCAGGTCGGTGGAGATATTTTAAATATTGAAGTTAATTTATCATCAGGCAAGGGAATGATTAATGCAACAGGTAAACTTGGTGATGTGATGAAAGAGTCTATTACTGCAGCTTTAGGCTACATTAAATCAAATTCTGTTGAGTTTGGAGTAAACCCTAAGGTTTTTGATAAAATAGATATCCATTTACATGTTCCTGAAGGTGCCATACCTAAAGATGGTCCTAGTGCTGGAATAACAATATTTACCTCATTAATTTCATCTCTTACTGATATCAAAATAAAAAGAGACATTGCAATGACAGGAGAAATTACTTTAAAAGGAAGAGTTCTTCCAATTGGCGGATTAAAAGAGAAATTATTAGCTGCGATAAGGTACGGTATTAAAACTGTTATAATCCCAAAAGAAAATGAAAAAGATTTAGTTGAAATACAAAAAGACATTCAAAACAAGTTGATAATCAAGAAAGTTGAGTTTGCGAAAGAGGTATTGGATTTAGCTCTCGATGGAAAAATTAGTAAAATCAACAAAAAATTGGACTGGAGACACTTAGTTACAGAGTCTATGAAGCCAAAAAACCAGCAAAATCAAGAAAAAACATTCGTCAACTAGTATATTGTTGTTGATTTTCTTACCTTTTTCTTACTACAATTAACTAATAGAATCACTAAGGAGGTTCGGTATGAACAAAAATGAACTCATTGCTGAATATAGTACGAAAAATGGTGTTGGAAAATCAGATGCAACTAAGGCTGTAGAAAGTTTATTTGATATTATCACATCTACTTTGAAAGCAGGAGGGGATGTTAAGATTGCCGGTTTTGGTACTTTTAAGGTAGCTAACACAAAAGCTAAGACTGGAAGAAACCCAAGAACGGGAGAGTCAATCCAAATTCCTGCATCAAAAAAGCCAAAATTTCTTGCTGGAAAACAGCTAAAAGAACTAATAAAGTCCACAGTCTAATTTTTTGCAAATTAGATAGGGCGATTAGCTCAGTTGGTAGAGCATCTCGTTTACACCGAGAGGGTCGGCGGTTCGAGTCCGTCATCGCCCACCATTCGACAATTGTCGGGGGTGTAGTTCAGTTTGGTTAGAACGCCTGCCTGTCACGCAGGAGGTCGCGGGTTCGAGTCCCGTCGCTCCCGCCACATAAAAGCATTTATTTTATTTTATTTAACTTTTTTTTTTATTTTTATGCTCTTCTTATAAATCAAAAGATGTTTATGGATTAAAGACTCTTGGTATGAGTTTTGGTGATACAACAATTAAAGGTTTTAAAATTGACCCAGGTTGGAATTCCAGTTCAAAAGAGGAAATAAAAAAATATCAAAAAAAAAACTTGGTACTTTTTCAACTTCAGAAAGAGAAAACAAGATACGGAGATACTGCTTTTTTTATCCAAGCACCAGGAGATGAGTGTTACAACAAACTAAAAGATTGCTCACGACCAAATGGTGAAAAACAAAAAAGAGTAGAGGTAGGAACCAATTATGGTTTTCAAGGAGAAATATGGTTATCTTATTCTTTTTTAATCACAGAAAATTACGAACTAAATAATGATAGCGCTATGAATAAATCAATATTGCAATTTCATAGCACAGAGAGTTTTTTTGGTCCTATGTTTATGCTTCAAATAGACAAGAAGAAAGGTTTGCTTTGGAGACACGAATCTAGTGAGGGAGTTATTATTATTGAAGGAGGGAATGATGATTGCTCACCTGGTGCTGGAGGTCCAGAGGATACTGATAAAAGAATTTTTTGTGAAGCTAGGCATGATTGGTACCAAATAATATCTGCAAAAAATTTACAAAGAAATAAATGGTATGATTTAGTCTTCAATATTAATTTTAATAAAAAGGATATTTCCAAAGCTTTTCATAAAATTTGGTTAAATGGAAAGTTATTGCATTACAGAAAAAACCAAACACTCTGGAAAGATCAAAAAGGTGTAAAAAACTCAGATAATTTGGCAAATTTTAAATTTGGTATTTATGGTTCAAGATTAGATGGCTCTTATCAATCTATTTAAGCTGATAAAATCCACTTTGGAACTGAATGTAAGGACCTTTTAATAGAAAATATTGGCTATTATTGTAGTAATCTAAAAAAACAAACAATAAATGAAACATTTCCTATCTTTACTGAAGATAGAGTTGCTTATTATACTAGAGGATAAAATATTTTTTTAACTTTTTTACACTCAAATATTTAAAAATCAAGTGTAAGACTAATGCGTCATTTTTATCGTCACTAAATACATATTGTTTCTTATAATGTATTGCGTTACGGAAATTCAAAACTTTTAATGTATAACCTAGATTATATTTTCATATTGATATTCATTGTTATTGGGGCAGGAATGGCAATCGCTATGTATTTGCTTTCAAAATTATTATCACCTAGCTCACCTGATACTGAAAAACTATCTGCATATGAATGTGGTTTTGAGGCATTTGACGACGCTCGGTCAAAATTTGATGTTAAGTTTTATTTAGTATCAATACTATTTATTATATTTGATTTAGAAATTGCGTTTTTATTTCCCTGGGCCGTGAGTCTTAGCAATATAGGAGCTCTTGGTTTTTATTCAATGATGTTTTTTTTATTTATTCTCACAGTAGGATTTATATATGAATGGAAAAATGGAGCACTAGATTGGGAGTAGTATTAGAAAAAGACAAATCATTAAATATTGATGAGCTATTTGAAAAAAAAGGTTTTGTAACAGCATCATTTGAAAATTTAATAAATTGGGCGAGGTCAGGATCTTTATGGCCTATGACTTTCGGTTTAGCATGTTGTGGTGTTGAGATGATGCACTCCTATATGAGTAGATACGATCTAGATCGTTTAGGTGTAATTCCAAGAGGTTCTCCAAGACAATCTGATGTAATGATTGTTGCGGGAACTCTTACAAACAAAATGGCTTCTGCTTTGAGAAAAGTTTATGATCAAATGCCTGAACCAAGATGGGTAATCTCTATGGGTTCTTGTGCTAATGGAGGAGGATATTATCACTACTCTTACTCTGTTGTTCGAGGATGCGATAGGATAGTGCCTGTTGATATTTATGTCCCTGGATGTCCACCTACAGCAGAAGCTCTTTTGTATGGCATTATGCAACTTCAAGATAAAATTAAAAAGAAAAAGAAGATTTATAGGTAAATTTCTTGTCTCCAAATATTTTACAGAAATATTCTACTGGTAACTTCCATTTTCCAATAAAATCTGGAATAGACAATATTTTAGTTAACAAAGACACTATACTTGAAATAACACAAAAAATTAAAGAAGACGAAGATCTACTCTATGACCAGTTAATTGATATTACTGTGACTGATAATATGCTATCTAAATCAAGTTATTCAAACGAGCGATTCACTTTAATCTACTCTTTTCTTAGTTTAAAATTTAATAAAAGATTATTTATTTTCACTAACATTTCTGAAGATAATTTAGATATTAATTCAATAACTCAAATTTTTGAGTCTGCTGATTGGTTTGAAAGAGAATGTTACGATCTTTTTGGTATAAACTTTGTTAACCACCCAAATCTTCAAAGAATAATGAATGACTATAACTTTCAAGGTCATCCTCTCAGAAAAGACTTTCCTCTGACGGGTTATGAAGAGGTTCGTTACGATGAAAACTTAAAAAAAGTTGTTTATGAACCAGTGACTTTAAAACAGGAGTTTCGAGATTTTGACAATGAAAGTCCTTGGGAGGGAATGAAAGAAACAATCAAAGAGGAGCTTGAAAAAAAGTAATGTCAGAGAATTTTAAACCTGTAACTCTTAACTTTGGACCCCAACATCCTGCTGCTCATGGAGTTCTTAGGCTACTTGTACAATTAGAAGGAGAGGTAGTTAATAAAGCTGAACCTCACATTGGACTTTTACATAGAGGAACTGAAAAATTAATTGAACAAAAAACCTATACTCAAGCTATTCCATATTTTGATCGTCTTGATTATGTTTCTCCAATGTGTCAAGAACATGCCTTTGCATTAGCTGTTGAGAATTTATTAAATATTGAAGCTCCTAAACGAGCTCAATATATCAGAGTTATGTTTGCAGAAGTTACTAGGATACTAAATCATTTATTAAATATTCCAGCATTTGCTATGGATATAGGTGCTGCTACTCCAATGCTGTGGGCTTTTGAAGAAAGAGAAAAAATGTTGGAGTTCCATGAAGCTGTATCTGGTGCAAGATTTCATGCAGCTTATTTTCGACCTGGTGGAGTTCACCAAGACTTGCCTGAAAATTTGTTAGAAAAAATGAAAAAGTACTTTACTAACTTTCCTAAATTCATAGATACGCTTGAAGAACTACTCACTGAAAATAGAATATTCAAACAACGATCTGTCGATATAGGTATTTTAAAGAGAGATGATGCAATAAGACTAAGTTGCAGTGGCCCTGTTCTTCGTGCTAGTGGTGTAGCTTGGGATTTAAGAAAATCTCAACCTTATGATGTTTATCAGGAATTAGATTTCGACATACCAGTTGGAAAAACTGGTGACACCTATGATAGATATTTGGTGAGAATGGAAGAGATGAGAGAGTCAGTTAAGATAATCCTACAATGTATTGAAAATATTCCAGAAGGACCCGTAATGGTTGAGAATAATAAAATTACTCCACCTAAAAGATCAGAAATGAAAAACTCAATGGAAGCTATCATTCATCATTTTAAATTATTTACTGAGGGTTATAGGGTTCCTGAGGGTATTACATACAAAAGCGTAGAGGCACCAAAAGGAGAATTTGGTGTTGTATTAGTTTCAGATGGAAGTTCCAAACCATATCGATGCAAGTTGAGAGCACCGGGCTTTGTTCATTTACAGGCATTACATTTTTTATCAAAGGGACACCAACTAGCTGACGTTCCATCAATTTTAGGAAGTTTAGATATAGTATTTGGAGAGGTAGACAGATGAGTAGTAATCATCCAGGTTTATCAAATAATTTTTCTAGATCAGGCGAAAAATTTTCTTGGTCAAAAGATAATCTAAGATCAATTAAAAATATAATTTCTAAATACCCTAAAGGTAGAGAACAAAGTGCAGTTATGCCTCTTCTCTATTTGGCGCAAGAGCAAAACAATAATTGGATAAGTATCGAATGTATAGAAACAATCGCTGAAACTTTAAATATGCCTAAAATAAGAGTCACAGAAGTGGCTTCATTTTATTCAATGTATAATACAAGACCTGTAGGAGAAAATCTTGTTCAGATTTGTAGAACCTCTCCTTGTTGGCTTAGAGGTTCAAATAAGATTACGAAAACTATTTGTAAAGAAACAAAATGTGAAATTAATGATACCAGTGACGATAATAAATTTACAGTTGTTGAAGTAGAGTGTCTAGGTGCTTGCTCAAATGGACCTATGATACAAATCAATAATGATTTCTTTGAGGACTTAGATGAAGAGTCTACAAAAAAAATTATAGACAATATTAAAGAGGGAAAACCAAATGTTATTGGTTCACAAAAAGGCAGGAGAAGTTCAGAAAATGCTTAATGAAAAAGATAAAGTTTTTCAAAACCTTCATGGTTTTCAAGAACCCTTTATTGAAGGAGCTTTAAAAAGAGGCTCCTGGTTAAACACAAAAGAAATTTTGTCTAAAGATCAAAATGATATTATCGAATTAGTTAAATCCAGTCAGTTAAGAGGAAGAGGTGGAGCTGGATTTTCTACAGGTCTTAAATGGTCATTCATGCCAAAGAATACTGGTAAACAGCATTATTTGGTGGTCAATGCTGATGAGTCAGAGCCTGGTACTTGTAAAGATAGAGAAATTATTAGAAATGACCCACATACTCTTGTAGAAGGGTGCTTGATAGCTTCATACGCAATTCAAGCCACTAAATGTTACATATACATTAGGGGCGAATACCATCACGAATATGTCCAATTAGAAAAGGCAATTGAAGAGGCATATGAACGAGGCTTTATCGGAAAAAATGCTTGTGGTAGCGGATTTGATTTTGATCTTTATGTTCATAGAGGTGCTGGAGCATACATATGTGGGGAAGAGACAGCTCTTTTAGAGAGTTTAGAAGGAAAAAAAGGACAACCAAGATTAAAACCACCTTTTCCTGCTGGTGTAGGTTTGTATGGTATGCCTACAACCATTAACAATGTGGAGTCAATCGCAGTAGTTCCAACTATTTTAAGAAGAGGCCCAGATTGGTTTAAGTCAATTGGTGCTGAAAATAATACAGGCACAAAAATTTTTTGCATATCTGGTAATGTTAATAAGCCATGCACAATAGAAGAGGAAATGGGAATACCACTTAAAGAATTAGTTGAAAAGCATTGTGAAGGAGTTGAGGGAGGATGGGATAACTTAAAGGCGATAGTACCAGGAGGTTCTAGTACCCCAATGCTTCCAAAAAATATTTGTGAGTCAGTTCTAATGAATTTTGATGATCTAAAAGCTAATGGCTCAGGTTTAGGTACAGCTGGAGTGATTGTTGTTAACAAGAATAATGATATTGCTGAGGTAATTGAGAGGTTTGCTCACTTTTACAAACATGAAAGTTGTGGTCAATGTACACCTTGCAGAGAGGGAACAGGCTGGATGCATAGAATGATGCAGAGATTAGTTAGAGGAGAGATATCTCCTGAACAAATTGAGCTTTTAGAAAATGTTACAAAGCAAGTAGAGGGTCATACTATCTGCGCTTTAGGAGATGCTGCAGCTTGGCCTATACAAGGACTCATTAAAAATTTTAAATCAGAGTTAATAAGTAAATATAATAAAAAGTTAAAAGCTTCATGAGTGACGATTTAATAAATATTAAAGTTAATCAAAAAGAAATTCAGGTAGATAAAAATCTGACTGTGATGCAAGCCTGTGAAATCGCTGGTGAAGAAATTCCAAGATTTTGCTATCACGATAAACTCTCTATAGCTGGCAACTGTAGAATGTGTTTAGTAGAAATTGAAAAAGCTCCAAAATTAGTATCTTCCTGCACTATGCCTCTAATGGAGGGCATGTCGATAATCACCAATTCTGAAAAGGTAAATGCAGGTAGAAAAGGTGTAATGGAGTTTTTATTAATTAATCACCCCTTAGATTGCCCAATATGTGATCAAGGTGGAGAATGCGATTTACAGGATCAGGCTATGTACTACGGTTTCGACAAATCTAGATATAAAGAGAATAAAAGGGCTGTAGATAATAAAAATATGGGACCTTTGGTAAATACTATAATGACTAGATGCATCCATTGCACTAGGTGTGTAAGATTTGCCACTGAAGTAGCCGGAGTTCCAGAATTAGGAATGTTAGGTAGGGGAGAGAATGCAGAAATTACCACTTATCTTGAACAATCAATCACTTCAGAGCTTTCAGGTAACGTAATTGATTTATGCCCTGTAGGAGCACTTACTAGTAAGCCATATCAATTTAAAGCACGTCCTTGGGAGCTAAAACGCACAGACTCAATCGATATCTTCGACAGTGTTGGTTCTAATATCAGAGTTGATAGTAGAGCGGAGGAGATTTTAAGAGTTACACCAAGAATAAATGAATACATAAATGAAGAGTGGATATCAGATAAAGTTCGATTTAACTATGATGGTTACTATCAACAAAGAATAGACACACCCTATATTAAAGAAAACCAAAAATTATCAATATCAAATTGGGAAGAGTCTTTAAAATTTTTAAAAGATAAATTAAAAACTTTAAAACCATTAGCTTTGATTGGTGAGCTCGTAGATTTAGAAACCGGATATGCAATCAAAAAATTTATGTCAAATTATGGTAAAGACAATGTGGAATGCCGAACTGACAATCATGCTATCCTAGAAAGCTTAGATAGTTATCGTTTTAACACACCTTTGAACGATATAGAAAATTCAGATTTAATTATACTTGTAGGAACAAACCCAAAAATAGAAACACCAATTATAAATCATAAGATATTTAAAGCTTACAATAATGACGCAAAAGTGTTTAACATTGGCGAAAATATATCTTTGAACTATAAAACAGAGTATCTAGGCGAAAGTTTATCAAATTTAAATGATGAAAATTTAATCAAAGCACTAAAAAAATCTACTAACCCTCTTATAATTATTGGCTCTGCGTTTTTAAATAAAATTAAAAATATTAAAACTATAAAATCTATTTTTTCATACGCTGATAAATACAAAGTTATTACAAAAGAAAAAAATAATCTAAATTTTTTAAATCCATATGCCTCACGTGTAGGCCAACTGATTATAGGTAATACTACTAGTAACCTTTGTGAGCCGTTTTCTAATTTAAAAAAAGATAATTTTGAATTGGTTCTTTCTTTTGGCTCAGAACATATTGCCAACGATCAGTTCAATAACTGTTTTAAAGTTTATTTTGGCCATCATGGTGATGATGGAGCAATGGGGTCTGATATTGTTTTGCCAACACCTCTTTATACAGAGAAAAATGGTACTTTTGTAAATATTGAAGGTAGACCTCAAGAAGCAAAAAAATGCCATAATCCAATTGGATCCGCCAAAGAAGAGTGGTCGATACTAAAAAAACTATCTGATGAATTATCTTTTGATTTTATCCCAAATACATTTGATCAATTAAGATCTGAGTTATTTGATAAACACCCAATTCTTTCTGATTATCATGAAATTATTGCTGTTGAAAATTCAACTTCAATTATACCAGATATTGAATTTGAAGATTGTAAGGCAGAATATCCTGTAAGTAATTTTTATATGTCAGATGTGATTTCAAAAAATTCTGTCACTATGGCCAAATGTGTTGAGGAAATAATTTCAACTCCATCTCTTTTGGAGAAATCAGCATAATGACAAGTTTATCCTTTGAGTTAACAATTGGTATTTTAAAAATATTTAGCTTTGTTGTCCCTGTACTAGTTTCTGTTGCATTATTAGTGTACTTAGAAAGAAAAGTGCTTGGTGCTGTTCAATTAAGAAAAGGTCCTAACGTTGTAGGACCATTCGGAATACTACAGAGTTTTGCTGATGTCTTAAAATTACTCACTAAGGAGAATTTACTTCCCTCTAGCTCAAACAAGTTCCTTTTTATCTTTGCACCTATGCTTACTTTAATATTAAGTTTAATAGCTTGGGCTGTTATCCCAATTAGCTCAACTTATGTTATAGCAAATATAAATATAGGTATTCTATATTTGTTCGCTGTGTCATCGTTTGGTGTTTATGGAGTCATTATCGCTGGTTGGGCTAGTAATTCTAAGTATCCATTTTTAGGTGCATTGAGATCAGCAGCTCAGATGATTTCTTATGAAGTATCAATAGGTTTTGTAATCATAACAGTTTTGATTTGTGTCGGCTCATTAAATCTAATTGATATTGTAGAGAGTCAAAAGAGTATGTGGTTTGCCATACCACTTTTACCTATGTTTGTTATATTTATTATTTCAGCACTAGCTGAAACAAATAGACTCCCATTTGATTTACCTGAAGATGAAGCCACATTAGTTGCAGGTTTTTTTACCGAATACTCATCAATATCATTTGGCTTATTTTTTTTAGCAGAATACGCCAATATGATTTTAATGAGTTCCCTAACAGTAATTCTATTTTTAGGAGGTTGGTACCCTCCAATAGATATATTCCCTTTAAACGCAATACCTGGAATATTTTGGTTTGTAATTAAAGTATTTTTAATTCTTTTTGTGTTTTTATGGGTCAGAGCAACTTTTCCGAGATATAGGTATGACCAACTTATGCGACTTGGCTGGAAAATCTTTCTACCTTTTACTTTGATTTGGGTAGTTATTACATCAGCATTTTTATTTTACTTTGGACTATTGCCTAATTAACAATGACAACACTAATTAAATACATTAAATCCTTTACTCTTTTCGAATTAATGAAAGGTTTGAAATTAACGATAACTTATTTTTTTAAGCCAAAAGTCACTCTTAATTACCCTAATCAAAAGGGCCCTATTAGTCCTCGCTTTAGGGGGGAACATGCTTTGAGAAGGTATCCGAATGGTGAGGAAAGATGTATTGCGTGTAAGTTATGTGAAGCAGTTTGTCCTGCGCAAGCTATAACTATTGAAGCAGAACCTAAACCTGATGGAAGTAGAAGAACTACCCGATATGATATTGATATGACTAAGTGTATTTATTGTGGTTTATGCGAAGAGGCATGTCCAGTAGATGCAATTGTTGAAGGACCCAATTTTGAATACGCTACTGAAACAAGAGAAGAATTGCTTTATGACAAGGAAAAGCTTTTACGAAACGGGGATATTTGGGAAAAACAAATTAGCGAAAATTTAAAAAGGGACAGTAAATATAGATAATGTTTCTTGTTGGCTCTTTTTTTTTGTTTGCAGCATTTTTGATCACCACATGTATATTTGTTATATTTTCAAAAAACCCAGTTAACTCTGTACTCTTTCTTGTATTAGCTTTTCTAAATTCTACATTTCTTTTTATCCTTATTGGTGCAGAGTTCGTTGGTATTATTCTTGCGATCGTTTATATAGGAGCAGTAGCTATATTATTTCTTTTTGTTGTGATGATGCTCGATATTCAAATCACAACTTTAATGTTCAACATTAAAAGATATATACCACTTGCGTTACTTTTTGCTGGTATAATTTTAGCTGAAATAATCTACTTAACTGTATTTAAAACTTCAAAAGATAATTTAGACACTTTCATTAGATCTAAAAATAATACTGAGCAAATTGGAGATGTGCTTTACACAGAGTATTTTATTGATTTCCAGTTAAGCGGTATCGTTTTGTTACTTGCTATGATTGGTGCAATTGTTTTAACACATGTGTATAGACCAACTATCAAAAGACAAAACATAGAAAGTCAAAACTCAACTACAGCCCAAGATAGAGTAAAACTAGTAAAAATTAAGTCTGGTGAAGGTATTAAAGATGACTAGCCTTACGTATAATCACTTCTTCATACTTTCTCTAATTGTTTTTATTATTGGGTGCTTCGGATTATTTTTAAATAGAAGAAATATGATTCTAATTTTAATGTGTATTGAAATTATATTATTGGCTGCAAATATTAATTTTGTATCAGCTTCGGTTTTCCTAAATGATATTAATGGTCAGGTATTCTCCATTTTTATTTTAACTATTGCCGCTGCAGAAGCAGCCATTGGCTTAGCTATATTAGTTATTTATTTCAGAAATAAGGGAGAGATTGATATTACTCAAATCAATCAACTAAAAGATTAATGTTAAGTTATAAATTACTTTTTTTTCTCCCTCTAATTTCAACCATTTTTACATATCCTTTTGGAGTTTTATTAGGTGAAAAAACTGCCCAATATTTCTCTTCTACTCTAATATCTATAACAGCTATTTTAAGTTGGTTTTTATTTATCAGTTTTTCTAGTTCTTCATCGTCTGAAATTATAATTCCTGTTCTAGAGTGGTTTTTTGTTTCTGGTCAGTTCTTTAATTGGGGAATTTCTGTAAATTCTCTTACTCTTTTGATGTTAACACTTGTTCTTACAGTTTCTGCATTGGTTCACATTTATTCAATTGAGTACATGTCTCATGATAACTCAAAAGTAAGGTTCATGACTTACTTGAGTCTATTTACCTTTTGTATGGTTGCATTAGTTGTAAGTGATAATTTAATTCAATTATTTTTTGGATGGGAGGGTGTTGGTCTGGCCTCTTATTTATTGATAGGTTTCTGGCATCATAAGAAGTCTGCAAATTTAGCTGCTATGAAAGCTTTTTTAGTAAACAGAGTTGCAGATTTTGGATTTCTCATCGGTATTGCAACTCTATATATATTTTTAGACACATTATCTATTAATGAAATAATTGAAGGGAAAGAGAAATTATTTAGCTATCAAATTAATTTTTTAGGATTTGAAATTAATGCTTTAATTTTTTCTTGTTTTTTCCTTTTTATAGGTGCTATGGGAAAATCTGCTCAGTTTGGGTTTCATACATGGTTACCTGATGCTATGGAGGGACCCACGCCTGTCTCAGCATTAATTCATGCAGCAACAATGGTAACAGCTGGTGTTTTCTTGACTGTAAGATTTTCAGAATTAATGGTCATGTCTGACTTCATAATGACTTTTGTTTTAATAATAGGTCTGTTAACAGCATTCTTCGCTGCATCAGTGGGCTTTTTTCAAAAAGATATAAAAAAGGTAATAGCTTACTCAACTTGTAGTCAGTTGGGTTTCATGTTTGTGGCTTGTGGTTTAGGCGCATTTAATATCGCAATTTTTCATTTAATAACACATGGTTATTTTAAGGCATTACTCTTTTTATCTTCAGGATCCGTTATTCATGGTGTTCATGATGAGCAAGACATGGATAAAATGGGAAATCTTTTTTCAAAGATGAAAATCACCGCAGTAATGATGTGGATAGGTACACTAGCTATTATAGGTTTTCCATATTCATCAGGTTACTTTTCAAAAGATCTAATTTTAAGTTCATCATTTAACTTAATTAGTTTAGGACCATTGGTTTATGTAATTTTAGCTATAGTCTCTGCCATGACCGCATTTTACTCTTTCAGGCTCATATTTAAGGTGTTTCATGGGAATTATAATGGATCTTATGATTATGAAAAAATTCATGAATCCGGTCCTTATATGTTAGTTCCATTATTATTACTTTCCGTAGGAGCAATTCTAGCAGGTTTCTTCCTAAACGATTTATTAGCGGGATATAATTCAAAAAATTTCTGGAACGGAGTAATATTTTTAAGTCAAGATAAGCAATATTACTCCTCTTTTTATCCAATTTTATCAAAAACTTTGGTAGCTTTTGGTGTAGGGCTAGCAGTTTATTATTATGGTTATAATTTAAATAAACTTGCTGACTTAAAAAAACGTTTTCACACAATCTATAATTTTATTTTGAACAAATGGTATTTTGATGAACTTTATAACAAAATTTTTGTATTACCACTTTACAATTTAGGTAAGTTTTTATGGACTAAAATAGACCAGGGTATAATTGATAAGTATTTACCAAATGGAAGTGCCTCGATAGTTTCTACAATTTCAAAAGCTTTTAAAAGGATACAAACAGGGTATATTTTCGATTACACTTTTATAATAATTTCTGGTTTCACACTCTTTATAACTATCATTTTTTATATATCCATAACCTAAGATGAATTTCCCAATATTATCACTATTAATTTTAACGCCTATTATAGGGGCATTAACACTCTCACTTTCAAGTAGCACGCAACTTAAAAATAAAACTATTTTTCTATCAGGTTTATGGATAACAACAGGTGAATTTATTCTTAGTTTATTATTACCAATTTTTTATGATAAATCAAAAAATGGTTATCAATTTATAGAGTTTCATACTTGGTTTGATAAGTTCGATATAAATTACTATGTTGGAGTTGATGGTGTTTCAATACCACTAATATTACTGACTACATTCTTAGTCCCTATTTGTTTATTGTGTTCTATTAACTCTATTCAAAATAGAGCCAAAGAATTTGTTATTTATTTTTTATTGCTTGAGAGTTTTATTATAGGAGTATTTGTTAGTATAGATCTTGTAATTTTTTACGTTTTCTTTGAAGCTGTTTTAATCCCAATGTTTTTGATAATTGGAATTTGGGGAGGAGAAAACAGACTTTATGCTACTTTCAAATTCTTTCTCTACACACTAGCAGGATCTGTTTTAATGTTACTTGCGATTATTTACATTATTTCTAAAGTGAAATCAGGCAATATTGAGTTAATTTCGGATTTTACATTTGATCAGCAAGTTGAGTTGGTTCTCTTTTTATGTTTTTTTGCATCTTTTGCAGTAAAAGTACCAATGTTTCCTTTTCATACATGGTTACCTGATGCACACGTTCAAGCGCCCACGAGTGGATCAGTAATTTTGGCTGGTGTTCTTCTTAAATTAGGTGCATACGGTTTTATAAGACTATCATTACCTTTTTTTGAGCATGCCTCAATTTATTTTCAACCAATGATTTTTGCACTAAGTTGTGTAGCTATCGTTTACACTTCAATCGTAGCTATAAGACAACTAGATATGAAAAAAATGATTGCCTATTCCTCTGTTGCTCATATGGGATTTGTCACCATTGGCATTTTCACCTTAACTCAAGATGGAATTAATGGTGCGTATTTTCAGATGATAAGTCATGGAATTGTTTCAGCAGCATTATTTTTAATAGTTGGCGTGGTATACGAAAGACATCACACCAGAATGATATCTGATTATAGTGGTGTAACAAATGTAATGCCTAAATATTCATTCTTTTTTATGGTTTTTATGCTCTCATCTGTGGGTCTTCCTGGAACTAGTGGCTTTGTTGGCGAGTTTTTAGTCATAATGTCAACTATAAGTGTTAGTGTTTATCTAACCTTTTTTACCGCTATTGGAGTAATCTTAGGAGCCTCATACATGCTCTTATTGTATAAAAATATTAATTTCGGAGATTTAAAATCAGATATTAAGCAATTAGCTGATTTAACAAATATTGAAATTTTCTACTTCTCCTGTTTAGCATTTCTCACAATTCTTTTAGGAATTTATCCAAAACTTTTATTTGAAATGATAAATAAGAGTATTTCCTTAAGTATTATATAATGATTAATTTATATCAATTCATACCAGAAATTTTTATCTTATCTTTGATTTTAATAACTTTATGTTTTGGATTATTTAATAAGGACAGGGCTATCTCTTTAAATACTTTAGGTTTCATTTTGTTGAGTATTTTGCTTTTAAATTATGGAAAAGATTTTTATAGCTCCACACAATTGTCACTTAATACGATTAATTTATTTGTTTTATCTAAGATTATTTTATCTATTGGCTCAATCGTATTCATTTTACTGTTAAAAAGACCTTTGAAGAATGAAAATTTATATAGATACGAATATGTTTTATTTATACTCTTCGCTATTCTTGGCTCGTTTGTTCTTATTTCTAGTAATAATTTTTTAACAGCTTTTATTGGTTTAGAGCTACAATCTTTATCTTTGTACTTAATGGCTGCTTTCAATACTAAAAATTTATCTTCAAATGAAGCAGGTATAAAATATTTTTCTCTTGGTGCTCTATCATCAGGATTTCTTCTATTTGGTATTTCAATGATTTATTACGATACTGGTTCTTTTAATATACAAAACCTAGATAATTTTACTTCAATAAGCGAAATAGGAATATCATTAGTTCTGATTTCTTTATTTTTTAAAGTTTCAGCTGCTCCATTTCATATTTGGACACCTGATGTGTATGAGGGATCTCCAACTATATCTACACTCTTTTTTGCAACTTTACCTAAATTTGCATCATTAATATTTTTATTCAGGGTTTATCAAGAACTTAACATTTCTGATATCAAATCTCTTAATTACATTTTTCAAATGGTATGTGCTATTTCATTATTAGTAGGAGTATATGGAGCCATTACACAAAGAGTTATAAAAAGACTTCTAGCATTCAGCTCTATTAACCATATTGGTTTTATACTTCTCGGAATAATGAGTTATCAATTTATGTCTGAGGGTACATTATTTCTTTACTTGATTATTTATCTGATTACTACTTTTGGTATTTTTGCTGTTTTACTTAACTTGAGAACTGTAGATGGGGAATTTACAAAAATATCCCAACTCAATGGTTTAAGATTTACCTCAAATTCAAAATCCATAAGCATGTTGGTGTTTTTCTTTTCTCTCGCAGGAATACCACCTTTTGCAGGGTTCTTTGCAAAGTTCTTCATTCTCTCAGCTTCAATAAACGATGGATTTATTTTTTTATCAATTATTGCTGTTTTAAGTTCAGTAATTGCTGCATTCTATTACCTTACAATTATTAAGAATATGTTTTTCAATAAATTAGAAATAGAGTTACTTGATGATAATAACAAAACAGGCAAAGTTATATTTATTGCATCTGGATTAATTATAACTTTATTTTTCATTTATCCAGATCCTTTAATTAATTTAGTAGATAATCTTTTCAAATAAAAATTGTATAAAGTTATTTTTGACTCGATTAATTCTACACAAGATGAAATTATCGGCTTTAATAATTTTAAAAAAATTTTAAAAGATAATAATTTATATATCCAATCTTTTAGACAGATTAAAGGCACTGGAAGGGGGAAAAAAAAATGGTTAAGTCCTATAGGTAATATTTATTTAACAATTAATCAAAAATTAAAAGCTTCATATGCTTTAAGAAATAACTTTTATATTTGTTACATAATCCATAAATTTTTTAAAATTAATTTTAACATAAACCTGGACTATAAATGGCCAAATGATTTGTTTTTTAAAAATAAAAAAATAGTTGGTGTTGTTGTCAAATCAACTATCTTAGGTAAAAAATCATATCTAAAAACGGGTATAGGAATAAATATAAACAATTCTCCAATAGTCGATTCAGTTTCTCTATTTAGCATTATCAATGAAAAATCAAATATTATCGATTTATCAAATATAATTATTGATTTCATTGAACATAATTTAACAAAAAAAATATCTAATAAGAAATTAGTGAGATATCTTAATAAATATATGCTCAGGAACTTTAAATTAAATCATCCAATTTTTGGAAAAAATATTATTGAAATATTATCAGTAAATGAAGATCTATCTTTAAAGATCAAAATAGATGACGCAACAAAAAATATTTTCTTTGGAGAACTAGTTTGAATTTATTAGTTGATATTGGAAATACATCTATAAAATTTTCATCATTTGTTGATAAGAATTTAAAAAAAATCTCTCAAATTAGATACTCAAAGAAAGACTTGAAATCAGTCACTCTTTTTTTTAAGAATAAACTTAAAACTCATAATAAAATTTACATTTGCTCTGTTGTCTTAGAAGTAGACAAAGTTATAATTAAAAATTTAAAGTCATATCGAAATCGTTTATTTTTCATTAATAAAAAAAAATTATCTCTTTTAGTACATAAAACAGTTAATTTACATCAATTAGGGAATGATAGGATTATTAATGTTTTATCCGCAATTAATATTTATCCAAAATCTAAATTCTTTATCATAGTTGATTTAGGTACTGCCACTACATTAGATATCATTATAAATAAAAAATATTACGGAGGTGTAATTTTACCCGGTCTCAACACTTCTTATGAAAATCTAATTTCTTTAGCTTCTGGTATAAAGAACATGAAATTTTCTAATAAACCTACCATCATAGGTAAAAATACTAATCAAGCTCTAATGTCTGGATTCAATGTTGGTTACAAAATAATGATAGAGTCTTACATAAAATTAATTAAAACTACCTATAAAAGAAATTTTAAAGTGATTTTTACTGGTGGATATGCTACCTCTATCGAATATAAAAAAACTAATTTTATTTATAGAGAAGATTTAACTCTTTTAGGTATTTTTTTTTATCATATTTTTTTAAATGAAAAACTTAGAATTATTAAATAATAAAAATAATAATTATTTTTTGCCCATTGGAGGAATAGGTGAAATAGGGGGTAATAACTATTTATACTCCTTTAAAGGAGAACAAATAATAGTTGATGGTGGTATATCATTTGCTGATGATAGTCTCCCCGGTGTAGATATAACTATTCCTGATCCATATATTTTTTTGAATACATCCATAAAACCTAAAGCTATGATACTAACTCACGCGCATGAAGATCATGTTGGAGGGCTGGAGTATTACTTTGATAAGATTGATTTTCCAATCTATTGCAATCAATTTACTTTTTCCTATATAAAACATAAGTTCAATAAAAAAAAAGATTTTGAGAAAAAATTTGTAATAGTTGAAGACTTCCAAGAAGTAGAGTTTGAGAACTTTTCATTTCAATTAATCCCGACAACTCACTCTATACCCGATCCCACAGGTATATTTTTTAAAACATTAGAGGGGAATATTTATCATACAGGTGATTGGAAAATTGATAAAAATCCAGTTACTGGCTCACCTTTTGATTACAAAAATTATCAGTTATTAAAAGATGAAAATATCGATTTACTTATAGGTGACTCAACTAACGCCGGTGTAAACGAGATATCACGCTCAGAGTCAGAGTTAGATCCATCATTTGATAATTTATTTAATAAACTTGAAGGTAGAATTATTGTTACTTGTTTTTCCTCAAATATTGCAAGACTTAAGACCATTATTTCAAATGCGATTAAGCATGATAAAAAAATATTTGTTGTAGGAAGAAGTATAAAAAGAGCTATTAATACAGCGATAGAAGAAAAGTTAATTGAAAATTTTGAAATACTTAATGAAAAAAAATTTCAGGAATATAATAAAGATAATGTTCTTTTAATTTGCACAGGTAGCCAAGGTGAAAAAAACTCTGCTCTTTGGAAGATTGCTAATAATACACATAATCAAATAAAATTAAGTACAAAAGATAATATAATTTTTTCATCAAAAGAAATTCCTGGTAACGAAAAATCAATTTCATATTTAAAAAATTCTTTTAGTTATTTAGGCTTAAATATTATCTCTGATGAAGAGGAATTTGTTCATGTCTCAGGACATCCAGGAAAAAATGAAATAAAAGAATTTTACTCTTTCATTCAACCCAAGTCTTTAATCCCCATGCATGGAGAATATCTTCATTTAAAAAAACATTTAGAAATAGCTAAAAGCTTAAAAATTGAAAAAACTAATCTTCTTTTAAGTGGAGATTTGTGCCAATTAGATTTAGTAAATAAAAATCATAAGTTAATTGAACAATTTGTTATAAAAAAACTACCTGTTGTTCAAAATCTAATTATTGAAGAAGATAATTTTATAAATGAAAGGGGAAAGATCATTCATAATGGTGTAGTTAGCATTAATTTAATTATAAACAAAGAATTTGATATTATTAAATTTCAAATATTTGATAAAGGCTTCCCTTTTTCCTACAATAAAGAAGCAATACAAGATGAAATTAAAGATATCTTACTAAATAAAATAATGTTTATTAAGGAGGAGATAGATGAACATTCGCTAAGCGGGTTAGTAGAGGAAGTTTCAAGAAAAACTTATTATAGAAATTTTTCATTAAAGCCTGAATTGTTAATACACATATCTTTGATATGAAGTTTTTATTTTTACTTTTTATTATCTGGTGGGTTATTTTTATGACAATATTACCAATTAAAAGATCTGATTTTGAAGAGGGTATGCCAAAAAAGTCTTATTTAGGAATAAAATTTTTAGTTTCATTTGCTCTATCAATGGTCGTATCTTTTTTTATAATAAAATATGAAAATAATATATTCGAATACTTTAAATGAAACTCTCAAATCTTTTATTTAACTCATTAAAAGAGTCACCAAAAGAAGCTAAAATTATTTCCCATCAATTAATGTTGCGCTCATCGATGATTAGGCAGCACACATCTGGTATATACACATGGTTACCGTTAGGTTTTAAAGTCCTAAAAAATATTGAGAATATAATTCGAAATAATCAAGACGAAATAGGTTGTAATGAAATGTTAATGTCTACTATTCAATCTTCAGAATTATGGAAAAAAAGTGGTAGATATGCAGACTATGGAAAAGAGATGTTAAGAATTACTGACAGACATGATAACGATTTATTATATGGACCAACTAATGAAGAGGTAATTACAGATTTATTTTCTGATTATGTAAATTCATATAAAGGCCTTCCAAAATATCTCTACCATATTCAATGGAAATTTAGAGATGAAATTAGACCTCGTTTTGGCGTAATGCGAGGTAGAGAATTCTTAATGAAAGATGCCTATAGTTTTGACTTAACCGAAGAAGCTGCTTTTGAAACTTATAAAAAATTTTTTAGAAGTTATTTAAAAACCTTTCTAGATCTAGGATTACAACCGATTCCTGTAAAAGCTGCGACGGGTGCTATTGGTGGAGATTTATCTCATGAGTTTCAAATATTAGCTAATACTGGTGAAAGCGAACTTGCTTATGACTCTAAATTAGTTGACTCCAATTTATACGAAAAAAGTTATGAAGAAATTACAACAATGTATTCTGCATCTGACGAAATGATTGATAAATCAAAATCTGATGTAATAATTGGAAGAGGTATTGAAGTAGGCCACATATTTAATTTTGGTACAAAATATACTAAGCCATTAGAATGCTTCGTGCTAAATCAAGATGGAAAAAGAATATCACCATATATGGGATCCTATGGAATCGGAGTTTCCAGATTAACAGCAGCAATAATTGAGGCATTCCACGATGATAAAGGTATCAAATGGCCTATTAATATTTCACCATTTAAGATAAACATCATAATGCAACCAAACTCTGATTATATATCAGATGTGGAGAGTATTTATAATCTGCTTATCACTAAATATGATAATGTTAGTTTAGATGATAGAGATTTAAGTATAGGAAGAAAAATTAAAGACTCTGAATTGATTGGAATACCTTGGACATTGATTATCGGGAATAATTTTAAAGAAAAAGGTCAAATTGAACTGATTAGAAGGTCTAACAGTGATAAGATATTCTTAAGTAAACAAGAAATTGAGAATTTTGAATTTGAACAATACACTCCATAAGCTATCTTTCTCCTACATATTTAATTTTAAAAAAGATAAAGCATTCTCAGTATCGACAATTTTATCATCACTAGCATTAATACTAGGTATTTCAATTTTAATAACAGTAATGTCCGTGATGAATGGTTTTAGAGAGCAATTAGTTGAGTCATTAAGTGGTGTGAATGGAGATATTACTATTTATGATGCTAACAAAGATAAAATCAAAAAAATACAAGAAAAAAATCCTTCAATATCTTTTGTTGAAAATCTTCAAAGTAGAGTAATCACAAGTAATGAAAACGGCATAGAGGGTCTATTAATGAAATCTCTTAATAAAGAAGACATCTATAAAATACCTAAAATTAATCAAAATATATTTGAAATAGAAAAAAATATCGACAATTGGGTTTTCATTGGAGTTGAATTAGCGAGGTCTTTAAATTTAAAAGTAGGGATGCCTTTGCAAATTAACATTCCTGGAAATTCTATGACAATTTTAGGCCCTGTTTTAAATTCAAGACAATTAACCATTAAAGGAATATTTAATACAGGAGTATATGACTTTGATAAATATTTTATTTTTAGCAATATCGATCAGTTTAAAAATAACATAAGCAATAAAGTTATAGATGTTTATTTGAATAATAAAAACTTTGATTATAGGGATTTAGATGGCCTAAACTACTCAACATGGGAGGATCAAAACCAAACTTTAGCTCAAGCATTATCTACTGAAAAAAATGTTATGTTTGTTATTCTATTTTTTATTATTGTAATTTCTTCCTTTACAATAATTTCAAATCAAATTTTTTTTATTAAAGAAAAGTATAAAGATATTATTTTGCTAAAAGCATTGGGCATAAAGCAATCAAAAATTTGTTTTATATTTTTTTTGAATTCTTTCTTGATATCATTTTTCTCTATTGTTATTGGTACTTGTTTAGGATTGCTTTTATCTACAAATATAGACTCTATCGAAAACTTTTTATCATATTTATTAAATTTTGAACTTTGGAATAATGAAATAAGATATTTAACATCAATGCCCTATAGTATTAAATTAAACGACATAGTGTTTATTGTAAGTATTTCTCTGTTTTCAAGTTTAGTTGCCTCTTACATTCCAATATTAAGAATATTTAGAATAAAACCAAATTTAATATTAAGATGAGTTTATTAGAATTAAAAAATATTTCTAAATCATATTTATCTAAGGTAGGAAATTTTCAAGTAATAAAAAAATTAAATTTATCAGTAAATCATAATCAAAATATTTTTTTATTTGGTCCCTCAGGATGTGGTAAGTCAACTTTATTAAACTTAATATCAGGATTAGATAGTTCAGACTCTGGAGAAATTTACTTTGATGGCAAATTAGTAAAAAACCATTTTGATCTTTTGAAAGATGATATAGGTATTATATTTCAGGATCATTACCTGATATCTGAGTTGAACATTTTCGATAACATTAAATTAAAAAGTAACGATATAAGAAAAATTGAAAAAATCTTATCCTATTTTAATTTGAGTCAATTTAAATTTAAATACCCCAATCAGTTATCAAATGGACAAAAACAAAGAGTTTGTGTTGCTAGATCCCTAGTGAATGGCCCTAAACTTTTAATAGCTGATGAACCCACAAGTTATTTAGATAAAGAAAATGCAAATTTGGTAATTGATTTGATATTAAATAGTTCTAAAAAATTCAATTTATCAACAATAATAGCCAGTCATGATATTTCATTTCGTCCACTTTTTGATAAGTCTTATACAATCGAAGATAAATCAATAAAAGAATGCTAATACCTCTAAGAAATTATTCAAATTATTCTATTTGTGAGTCCAATATTAAAATTGAAGATCTTGTAAATTTTGCTGAGAAGGAAAAATTACCTGCAATGGCATTAACAGATTATAAACTATTATCAGGTGCTCTTGAATTCTCAACAAAATGTAAAAACAAGGGTATTCAACCGATTATAGGATTAGATGTTGATTATATTTCAAAATTAAACCACAAGTCGAGACTTACTTTTCTATGCAAAAATGAGATCGGTTTTAAAAATCTTAATATATTATCTACAAAAATAAATACTGAAAATGAATTTCATTTATCTTTAAATAATATTAATAATTTTTCTGAAGGTAACATTTTAATTTTAGGTGGGTTATTTAGTTATTTCCAGGATTTGAATATAAATACAAATAATTTAAAAATAATCATACATGAAATCACAGCTCTAAAAAATTTCTTTAAAAATGATGTTTTTTTTGAATTTGATGAAAATTTAGATAACAAACCATTAAATGAAATATCTAAAAAATCTAAAATTAGTTCATTTCTATCTTCATTTAGTTTTTACAAACAAGAGAAAGATTACGATGCAATAAAAATACTTCATTGTTTAAAGAATGGTGAATATTTACAAAACACTTCGTTTAATTTAAAAAATAATTATTCTTTAGCTTATATCAACCAAGAAAATAAGAACTTAATCCCATTAATAAAAAATTCAAATTTAATTGCAAATAAAATTAATTTTCTAATTGAAGAAAAGCCTATTACATTGCCAAATTTTAAATCAGATTTTGACTCTGATGAAGATAAAGAGATTGTGCAACAATCTAGAAGTGGCTTAGATTTAAGATTAAAAAAAATTCTTTCAAATAGAAGTATTGAGGAATTTAACAGTCAATCAAAAATATATAGGGATCGTTTAGAATATGAATTAAATGTTATTATAAAAATGAAATTCTCTGGATATTTTCTTATAGTTAGTGATTTTATTAGATGGGCTAAGTCAAATTCAATTCCTGTTGGTCCCGGAAGAGGATCAGGTGCTGGATCTATTGTTGCGTGGTCTTTGTTAATTACAGATGTAGATCCAATTCAATATGGTTTGCTTTTTGAAAGATTTTTAAACCCAGATAGAGTGTCAATGCCTGACTTTGATATCGATTTCTGTAAATCAAGAAGAGATGAAGTTATAGAGTACGTGCAAAAAAAGTATGGGTATCAAAATGTTGCACAAATAATTACCTTTGGATCGATGATCTCCAGGGGAATATTAAAGGATATAGGTAGAGTAGAGGGCGTTCCATATTCTGAAGTAGAGAGAATGGTAAATAAAATACCTTATAACCCAGTTCATCCATTAAGTATTAGTGAGTTGAAAGCTAATCATTCTGATCAATTAGGTGATTTAGCTGACTCTCCAATGATGGATAAAGCTGAGTCAATGGAAGGTGCACTAAGAAATGTATCTACACATGCTGCTGGAATAATCATTTCTTCGGATAAGCTTTACGGAAATATTCCTTTATTTAAAGATGATGACTCAGAGATAATGGCTACGCAATATAATATGAAAGATTGTGAAAAAGCAGGTTTATTAAAATTTGATTTTCTTGGCCTTGCTAATCTAACCATAATTGATGAGACTCTAAAATTAATAAAAGCTAAAAATCAAATTTCTATTGATTTAAATGAAATTCCCTTCAATGATGAAAAAACCTTTAAATTGTTAAGTGATGGCTATACGTGCGGTGTGTTTCAGGTTGAAAGTGCTGCGATGGTTGATACTCTAATTAAACTCAAACCAACAAGTTTAGAGGAAGTTATAGCAGTTTTAGCTTTGAACAGACCTGGTCCAATGCAATTTATTGATAGCTTTATTAAAAGAAAAAAAGGTGAAGAAAAAATAATATATGACCATCCTTTGCTAGAACCAATTTTGAGAGAAACTTATGGAATAATTGTTTATCAAGAACAAATTATGAAAATAGCACAAGTAATTTCAGGATATACTTTAGGTCAAGCAGACTTATTGAGAAGAGCTATTGGTAAAAAAATTAAGGCTGAGTTAATGAGTCAAAAGGATAATTTTATTAAAGGTGCTGTAAATAAAAAGGTTAGATCTAAAGATGCTGAGAAACTATTTTCCTTGATAGAAAAATTTGCAGAATATGGATTTAATAAAAGTCATGCAGCTGCTTATGCTTTTATTACATATTATACGGCATATCTAAAAGCTCATTATCCATTAGAATTTTATTGTGAGCTTCTTAATAATTCTTTAAATAATACAGACAAGATTTTTGTAATTCTAAATGAAATCTATGAACAAAATTTGGAAATTTTACCACCTGATATAAATTATTCTGATTGTAAATTTAAAATTCATGAAGGTAAAATTATTTATGCATTAGCCGCACTTAAGGGAGTAGGTGAGGAGTCTATGAAAGAATTAGTACACGAAAGAAACAAAAATGGTAAATTTAAATCTCTGTCAGATTTTAATGATAGATTATCAAGATCTGTTTTAAATAAAAGACAAATAGAAAAACTTATCTTATCAAATTCTTTAAATTCTCTTCATACGAGTATCTCAAAACTATTTGCTAATGTAGAAAATATTATACAAAAAAAATCTGGAGCAACATTATTTAACGATTTATCTGATGATCATTTTTTTCAAAATAAGAGTTATGCCAAAGTTGATCCAATAAAAGCTGAATTTGAAAGCTATGGATTTCTTTACTCTCAAAAAAAACAAACAAAAATACTAACGAACCTTAATCAATCATCTTTTAAAGAAAAAATTAGTAGTAAAATTGAATTTTTAGAGGATTTTTATTTTTATGTTGTAAAATCGCAATATAAAACTACCAGAAATGGTAAAAGATACATTCTCTTAAATGTAATTAATGAAAGTGGTTTTTTTGATTTGAGACTTTTTGATGACAAATTTGATGTAATTTCACTTCAAGCACAATACATAAAAGCAAGAATTAAAACAGCCATTAAAAATGACTTTTTTAATGTTAATATTGATAATTTACTCATCATTAAGAATGATGACTTGATAAATCAGATAAATCATATTTCCTATGAGGAATTACTGGATTTAGACAAAGTTAATATTTCCAACAATATAAGAGTTCGTAATGATAATAAAATACTAAATATTTCATTGAATTAACTCTTGATTATTAGAATTTATCCTTTAAAACATCACAAAAAACAGGTTAATAGATATCCGGTGCCTAAAGGTTTCCCTTCTATTAACTAAAGATTAACCGGAGGCAAAATGAATATTGAAATATCACTTGAAGATCTTTTAAAGAATGGCTCACACTTTGGCCATAATAAAAAAAGGTGGAATCCAAAAATGGAAAAGTTCATTTATGGTGAAAAAAATGGAACTCATATTTTAGATCTGAGAAAGTCACTCCCTTTAATTGAAAATGCTTTGAAATTTGCATATGAGTCATCTAAAAATAGTAAGAAATTTTTATTTGTATCTACAAAAAAACAGCATAGTGAAATTATTGAGAATATTGCAAAAGAAACTAATAATTACTTTGTTAATTTTAGATGGCTAGGCGGTATGATTACGAATTGGAATACTGTAAAGAATTCTATCAACACCCTAAATAATTATGAAAAAATTTTAAACTCTGATGAGACAGTATTTACAAAAAAAGAACTATCAGATATTGAAAAAAAGAAAATTAGATTAGATAAGACCTTAGGAGGAATTGTTGATATGAAAACAATTCCTGATGTAATTTTTATTATCGATACTAACAGAGAGCATATTGCTGTATTAGAGGCTAAAAAGTTAGGTATACCAATTATTGGTATTGTAGACACTAATTGTGACCCAGATATTATTGATTATCCCATTCCAGCAAATGACGATGGAGTAAAATCAGTACAATTCATACTTGAAAATTTTAAAAAGGTCTTAGTAATAAATGAGGAAACTACCTCTATGGAGTCTACAGGTAAAAATGAGTAGTATGGAATTAATAAAAAAGCTAAGAGATAGCACGGGAAGTGGTATTGTAGATTGCAAAAAGGCTCTATCTGAAAACAACAATGATATTGAAGCAGCTGTTAAATGGTTAAGAGAAAAAGGTATTCTTAAAGCACAAAAAAAACAAGATAGAGAGACAAATGAAGGTGTTGTTTCTTTTTATAACAATATATCAAATTCAGAATTTACTGTTTGTAAAATTAAGTGTGAAACTGATTTTGTTGCTAAAAATGACGATTTTTTAAGCTTTGCAGAAACACTAACTAAAGCAATTCACCAAAATAAAAATATTAAAAATCATGGAACTTACGATGATTTAAATGATTTAAAAATTGATGATAAATCTCTAAGTGACTTTTTAACTGAGCTTATTTCTAAAATTGGTGAAAACATACAAATTATCTCTTATAAAAAGTATTTATCAGATAGTTCAATTTTTATTTCTTATCTTCACAATAAATATAATTCAAATTGCTCTAAAATTGCATCTGTAGTTGAGATTTCTTCAGATAACCAGAAATCTGCATTAAAACTAGTTGATGAATTAAAAGTTATTGCAATGCAAGTATCTGCAATGAAACCTATGGGAATAGATCAAAACTCAATAAACTCTAAAATTTTAGATGATGAAAAAGATATTATTTTAAAACAAATGACTAATATACCTGATGATAAAAAGGAGCAAATCATTAATGGAAAATTAAATAAATTTTTAAAAGAAAATACATTATTAGGACAAGCACTGATAACAGATCCAAAAATGAGTGTAAGTTCTTTTTTGAGCGAGGTTTCAAAAAATAATAATATTAGCCTTAACATTGTATCGATGGATTTATATACTATCTAATATTATGTATAAAAATATCATGTTAAAGATATCTGGAGAGTCTTTAGCAGGATCAAATGAACATGGTTTTGATTTCGATATTTTAAACGAACTTTCAAACAGTATCAAAATACTGAAATCTAAAAACCTTAAAATCTCAATAGTTTTGGGTGGTGGTAATTTTATTAGAGGCTCATCTTTTTCAAATGGAGTAGTTGATAGAGTAACTTCAGATTATATGGGCATGTTGGGAACCGTAATAAATTCATTGGCTTTACAATCTAATCTTAAAAAACTAGGAGTAGACTCAAGAGTAATGACAGCAATTAGTATTAATCGTGTAGCTGAACCATATATTAAAAATAAAGCATCGAGTCATTTAGATAAAAATAGAGTTGTAATTTTTGCATCTGGAACAGGAAACCCATTTTTTTCAACTGATACAGCTGCAGTTCTAAGAGCCTCTGAAATGAAATCGGATATAATCTTAAAGGGAACAAAAGTTGACGGGATTTATGATAAAGATCCAATAAATAATCCAGATGCAAAAAAAATAAAAAATATATCTTTCTCAGATTACTTGAACAAAGATATAAAAGTCATGGATGCTACTGCAATTAGCTTAGCCAAAGATAGATCTTTGCCAATAATAATTTTTTCTATTTTAAAAAGTTCAAATATAATTGATATAATAGAAGGAAAAGGTTCATACTCAATTATTAATGATAATGAAAATGTTCAATAAAAGTAATTGTTCAACAGAAATGGAGGCTAGCATCAATGCTCTATCAAATGAGCTTAAAAATATTAGAACTGGCAGGGTTTCTCCTGATATTCTCAAAAATATTGTTGTAGATAGTTATGGTACAAAAACACAACTTACTCAACTATCAAATATTAACAATCTAGATAATATGACACTTAATGTAAATGTTTGGGATTTATCGCTTATAAAAGTAATTGAAAAATCAATTTTAGACTCTAATTTGGGTGTGACACCGCAGAGTGATGGGAATAATATTTTATTAAAGTTTCCAGAATTATCAGCTGAAAGAAGAAAAGATTTAGTAAAAATTGTTTCAGAGATTTCTGAAAAATTTAAAGTATCAATAAGAAATATTAGAAGAAAATATCTTGATGAAATTAAAAGCCAAGAAAAAGAAAAGTTACTTTCAATTGATGAAAGTAAAAAACACCAAGACGATGTTCAAAAAATTACTGATTCATCAATTAAAAATATTGAAAATTTAACAGAGTTAAAAGAAAAAGAAATATTAAAAGTATAATTTGATAAATAAAATTAATCATATTACATTTATAATGGATGGTAATAATAGATGGTCAATAAAAAATAAAAGATCTAAGTATGACTCATATAAAAATGGGGCAAAAAAATTAATAGAAATTACAAAATTTATATTTGATAATTACGACATTAATTATGTATCAGCCTTTGCTCTATCGAAGCACAATTTTAAAAGGGGTTCATCAATAATTAATATTATTGAAAAAGTATTGAATGATTTTTTAACTCATAATCTCAATAAAAGTAATTTTAATTTTAGATTTTCTTTTAGAGGTGATTTAACATTTCTTCCTAAAAAAATATTTAAAGGAATAAAAGATTTAGAAAAAATTAATATAAAATCTAAAAAACAACTTATCATATATTTAAATTATAGTGGTAAAGAAGATATTATTTCTGCTGCAAAATCTTTAAAAAAAATCAATAAAATCAATGAAATTACATATAGAAAAAATCTTAAATCCTCTAATATACCTGACCCCGATATGTTAATAAGATCTGGAGGTTATCAAAGATTAAGTGATTTTTTATTATATCAAATTTCATTTACAGATTTTTTTTTCACGAAAACTCTCTGGCCTGACATAAAAAAATCTCAAATAAAGAAATATATCTATCAATTTAAATATTTAGAACGAAAATTTGGTTTCTGATTTTAGTAGAATTTATATAGGGTCTTTAATATTAATCCTTTTAATTATCTCGTATTTTTTAAATCTCGATTATTTAATTTTATTATTAATTACATTATTAGCATTCTATGATTTACGTAAATCGAAATTAATTAGAAATATAAATGATTTATTTTTATCGTTTCTTTTTTTATCCATTATTTGCCTTGTTGGTATTAAATTTAATTTAATTAATTATATAAATATTTTATTTATAGTTTTGATATTTATCATTTTGCTAAAAAAAAATTTTTATCAACGGTATTTATTTACAATAACAATTATAATTTTTCTTTTTAATTTTTATGAAATAATTAATCATGATAGAGAATTGTTATATTTTATAATATTTATTTCGTTTTTAAATGACACATTGGCATATATTTTTGGCAATTTAATTAAAGGTCCTTTGATCTTACCTTCAATTAGTCCTAAAAAAACTATATCAGGAACTTTAATATCATTTTTAGCTACATTTGCTGTCATTTATATTTTAAGTTACCCTTTATATCTCTCAATTATATTGTCAATATCATTATTTATAGGTGATATTTTTTTTTCTTTTGTCAAAAGAACTAACAATCTTAAAGACTTTTCAAATATTTTAAAAGGTCACGGGGGAGTCTTAGATAGATTAGATAGTATGTTTTTTTTTACTATAATCATTAGTTATCATTTATGAATAAAAATCCAAAAATTTTAATAATAGGTTCAACTGGTGAATTAGGCACCAAATTACTAAAATATTGCAATAATAAAAAAATTAGTATTACTGCTATTACGGGTTTCAATAATGTTAAAAAACTAAAATTGCAAAAAAACAAATTTAAAATTAAATACAGTTTTTTATTAAGTAAAAAATTAGACCAGTTAAATTTTCAAAATTTTTTGACAACTAAAAAAATAGATTTGGTCTATTTTTTAGATTTTGGTTACAGGTCAATTGTTTATGCAGATTTATTTTTGAAAAATAATAAAAATTCATATTTAGCAATCGCTAATAAGGAAATGATTTTAGCTGGGGGAAATTTATTAATTAAAAAAATTCTTAAAACAAAAAATAACCTTATTCCTTTAGACTCAGAGCACTTCTCACTATTCAATTATAATTTAAAAAACGAAAATATAAAAAAAATATATATCACAGCCTCTGGTGGGCCATTTTACTTTAATAAAAAAATAAATATTAATAGGGCGACACTTAAAGAAGTTCTATCTCATCCTAAATGGAAAATGGGTATAAATAACTCTATCGATTCATCAAATTTTATAAATAAAATATTAGAAATGTATGAGCTTTCAGTTATTTTTGATGTTGATCTAAAAAAAATTGATTTTTTAATTTCACCTGAGGCTTATGTGCATAGTGTAATTTTAAATAAAGATAACACTGTAAATATAAATTGCTTTGAAAATGATATGTTGATAACTCTTATTAAACCTTTACAGTTTTTTTATCCTAATTTGCATTTGAAATATAATGAAAAATTTATGATTCCTAGAAAATTGAAATTAGAAAAATTTAACGATCGTAGATTTAAAATTATAAAATATTTAGATACATTAAAAAAATTTACACACTCTCAGCAAATTAGTTTAATGCTTTTGAATAATGTTGCTCAAAAAAAATATCTAAAATCAGAAATTAAATATAACGATATTGTTGATTATATAATGACAAATTTAAAAAAATTAAATTTTAATTCTAAATTTAATTCATTCAATGATACGATAAAATATATTAATTTTATTAAAAAAAATTATGATAAGCAGAATTAAGTTTTTACATAAATTTATCTTTTTTGTTTTTTTAATATTTTCTTTTAAATTGCATTCCTCTAATTTGATTATCAATGGACTTTCAAAATTAAGTTTAGAAGATCTTCAATCCTTAACTAGTTTAGATATAGAAAAAAAATCTTTTACTGATAATGAAATAAATAAAATAATCTTTGATTTATATAAATCAGACTTAATTTATGACATTATATTAAATAAAGAAGAAAATATTTTTTATCTAACTATTGACGAAAATAGATTAGTTGAAAATATTTATATAAATGGCAATGTTCGTATTGATGATGAGTTAATAATTGAAAATCTTTCTGCAAAAAAAAATACATTTTTAAATAGAGATAAAATAAAAAATGATATTGATTTAATAAAAAATATTTATTTTTCAAAGGGTTTTAACAATGTTAATGTTGTTGTTTCTTCAGAAAAGTTTTCTAAAGATAGAGTTAATTTAATTTACAATATTAATGAAGGTAAGATTTCTAAAATCAAAAGAATAAAATTTATAGGTAACGATACATATTCAGATAAGTATTTATCATCATTAATTAATTCAAGATCACTTAGTTTTTATAATTTATTTACCTCTGGTTCAAATCTAAATACCGATAATTTTTACTTTGATGTCAACAAGTTAACTTCTCATTACAAGAGTAAAGGATTTTTTGACGTTAAAGTAAATTATGATATCTCTCAATCATATTCAAATTCTTACATTTTATCTTTTTACATAGATGAGGGTGAAAGAATAAAAATAGATGATATTTATTTTGAAGATCAAAACCAAGTAAGTGATGAGTATATCAGGAATTCTTATGATAAATTTATAAAAAAATTATCTAAAAATAACAATTTTTATGACAAATCTATTATTGATCAATTCCTAGCTAATTTAAATGAGAATTTAATCAAAAATAATAATTATAACTCTTTTTTTCAAGCTGACATTTTAATTCAAGATGGCATTAATTATCTAAAAGTATCTGAAAAAAAAGTAAAAACTGAAGTTATTAATTCAGTTTCAATTTATGGTAATGATATTACAAAAGACAAAACAATTAGATCTAAATTAAATTTTCAGCCAGGTGATTATTTTAATAAAAATGTAATAGATATCACAAAAAAAAATCTATTAAGTTATAAGTATATAAATAATTTAGATATCCAAAAAATTACTAATGATGGAATTGTAGATATTATTGTAGATATAGATGAAAATAAAAAAACTGGTCAAATAATGGCTGCTGGTTCATTTTCAGGAGATGTGGGTGCTGGTTTACAATTAGGCCTTAAAGATAATAATATATTTGGTTCTGGTAATAATTTAGACACAACATTTTTAATAAATGATGAGAATACTCGATTTAATATTTCTCTTAAACATTATCCTATAGTTTCATCAAAAATAAGTAATCAATATACAATATTTAATACTGAGAAAAATTTGAAGAATTCATTTGGTTTTGAATCTGAGGAACAAGGTGCATCATACTCATTAAACTTCGAATACAATGAGAGCATAGATGTATCCACTGGTTTAAGCTATAAGCACTCTAATAGACATTCTCCTTTAAAGAGCACATCATCTATTGATGATAATATTGGTAAATTTGATATTTATACAATTGATATTTCTTTAAAATATGACTCTACAAACGATTTTTTATATCCAACAAATGGTGCTTTAAATAGCATGTATATTGAATATTCACCAGATGGTATTTCAGATGACAATTACTTTAAGTTACTTTTAAGAAGTGATCTTTACCGTGAATTCAAAAATTCTGATAGATTTTTATTCTTATCAAATGACATAGGTCTTGCAGAGACCTCAAACAATAAACTTAAAACAACTTATGCTTATAGTTTAGGGGGTTTAAATTTTAAGGGATTTGAATACAGAGGTATAGGCCCAAAGTCAGAAGGAATATATCTTGGAGGAAATAGATTTTTCACATCAACAGTAGGAATTGGTGGTTCATTTCTATTTGATGACAAAGACAATATAAGTACAAAATTATTTTACTCAGTAGGTTCATTATGGGATAGTGACTATACTAGCCAAAATGATCTAAATTTAAGATCTTCAGTTGGTGTTTCTCTCGATGTTTTAACCGAAATAGGCCCCATATCTTTTTCTTACGCAATACCTATCGAAAAGAATAATCAAGATATAACCAGAGAATTTAATTTTACAATAGGAACTTCATTTTAATTATTTATGCTACAATTTAGTAGAAAAAATTTTTTTCAAATAAAAAATGACATTAAATCAAATGATATTAAAGAACTAATTAAAAAAAGTAATTTTATTGAAGAAAAAATAAAATCAAATTTTGAACTTTCAGAAATTTCATCTTTAGATAACTTAAGAAATCACTCAATAATTTTTTTAGAGGAAGATATTAAAGAAAGTCTATACAATATAGATGATATAATAATCGTAACAAATAAATTAAACATATTTGAAAATAAAAATTACCAAAATACTATTTTTGTAAAAAATCTCAATGAAGCTTACAACAATATTATTAATTTTATGTACATACACGAAGATTGTTTAGATTATGTTGATGAATTTGATTTATTAAATAACTCTTATATTTCTAAATCTGCTTTTGTCCATAATAGTTCAAAAATATTTAATAATTGTGTTATTGGTAGAGGTGTGGAAATTGGAAAAAACTGCATTATAAAAAATAATGTGGTAATTAAAAATTCAATAATAAAAGATAATGTTACTATTTGTGATAATACTTCTATTGGAACAACTGGTTTTGGTTTTGATTTTAAAAATAGGGGTTCTTCAAATTTAAACCCTCAAATAGGTATTGTTATAATTGATAATAATGTCCATATTGGATCATCATGTACAATAGATAGAGGTAAAATTGACTACACATATATAGGTAAAAATTCAATGATCGATAATTTGGTACATATAGCTCATAATGTTCATATTGGTGACAATGCTTGCATAGCTGCGCAGACAGGTATATCCGGTAGCGTAATTATTGGTGATAATGTAACAATTGGTGGTCAAGTAGGTTTTGCTGGACATATTAATATAGGTCAAAATGTTGTGATTGCAGCAAAAAGTGGAGTAACTAAAAATATCAACGATAATTCTGTTGTTGCTGGTTTTCCTGCCATTGATATAAATAAATGGAAAAGAAATGTTATAAAAGGTAGAAAAAATGGACATCAATGATATTCAAAAAATATTACCTCATCGTTATCCATTTTTATTAATTGATAGAATTATTGATTTTGAACCTGATATCTCAGCTCATGCTATAAAATGTGTATCTATAAATGAACCATTTTTTCAAGGACACTTCCCAGGAAGACCGCTTATGCCAGGAGTACTCGTAGTTGAAGCAATCGTTCAAGCAGCTTGCTTTACTGTCGCTATGAAATTAAAAGACTCAATGAAAAATCCTGGTGTTTCATTTATGACTATTGATAAATGTAAATTTAGAAAACCAATTTTGCCTGGAGATGTTTTGAATCTAAAAGTAAATCGCATAAACAAAGTTAAAAATGTTTACAAATTTGAAGGTAAATGCCTTGTAAATGATGTTATACATGCTCAATGTATATTTTCAGCGATGATTCATGACGTCCCTGATTCACCCAAGTAGTTCACTAAGTAAATCTGTTAAACTTGGTTATAACGTTAAAGTAGGTCCATTTTGTAATTTAGATGGAAATATCACCATTGATGATGGTACTGAATTAAAATCTCATATCTCAATTAGTGGAAATACTACTATAGGAAAAAATAATATTTTTTATCCTTTTTCAAATATAGGATGTGATCCACAAGATTTAAAATTCTCTGGTGAAGATAGTTTTTTAGAAATTGGAAATTCTAATACATTTAGAGAAAACGTCACAATTAGCAAAGGCACTAAAGATGGGGGAATGATAACTAGCATAAAGGATAATAATCTTTTTATGACAGGAGTGCACATTGCCCATGATTGTAAAATCAATAATAATAATATTTTTGTAAACCAAGTCACACTTGGTGGGCATGTAAATATATTAGATAATGTTGTTATAGGCGGTTTATCTGCAGTAATACAATTTGTAACAATAGGTTCATATTCTATGATTGGCGGAATGAGTGGGATAGATAAAAATGTATTACCGTTCAGCTTAGCTATTGGCAATCGAGCAAAATTAAGAGGTTTAAATTTAGTTGGAATAAGAAGAAACAATTTTAATAAAGATGAGATAAATAAAATTAACTCAATTCATGAGAGTTTTATTAACAAAAAAATAAACTTCTCAACTAATGATAAAGTAGAGACTATATTTCATGAATATAAATCAATTTTGAATGAAAAACTTGGCCACATCCAAAAATGATATCTGCCTTATCGCTGGATCAGGTTTATTTGTTTATGAAGTTGCAAATTTTTTAAATAATAAAAATTTACTAAATCAAGTTATTTTGATTAACGAAAATAGTCTTATCAAAAAAAATTTTAAGGAAAAGAGCAAGTCTTTCAAAATTAAAGATATAGAAAAAATTACATCATTTATAAAGTCTAAAAAATTAAAAAACATTATGATTATTGGCTATGTCAAACTTCCCTCCATCGATAAGATCAACCTTTCAATAAAATCTAAGCTTTTAATATCAAAGGATATATTTATTAATAATATTAATGATCAATCTAAAATTTTAAAAAGGTATTTATCTAATAATAAGTTAACACTCCTCTCTCAAAAAAAAATATTAAAAAATATGCTAATTTCTTATCAAGATGAATATTTTCACAATGAAAACAAAAAAATTATTAGTAAATTAAAAATTAAAAAAAACTTTTTTAAAAAAATATTTTCAATGAACATAGCACAATCATTAATTTTGAATGGTGATAGAGTTATAGCTATGGAAGATATATTCGGTACAAACAATATGATTAATAAAATTGGTAAAATTAATCCTAAATTAAATAACTTAATTTTTGTAAAATCTAAGAAATCAGATCAAATTGATGAAATTGATTTTCCTATAATTGGTATGGAAACACTTAATTTACTTATAAAATATAAATTTCGCGTAATTTGTTTGTTTAATAATAATATTTTAATTTCACAAAAAGATAATTTTTTAAAAAAAATACAAGCTAATAATATTTCTCTAATTATATTATAAGATGAAGATTTTATTCATAACTCTTGAACAATCAGGAAGACAAATTGTTAAATCAATACTTGATGATAATTTTTTTAAAATTAATAAAAATTTAATATTCACTTTTGGCATGGATGAGGGCAAATTAGAATTTAATGATTTAACAAATATAAAGATTACACCAATTATGGGATTTGTAGATATAGTTTGTAATATAAAATATCTTTTTAATCTCAGACTTAAAATCAAAGAAATTGTTGATATGTACTTATTTACTCATATTTTTTTTGTAGATTCATTTGATTTTTCAAAATTTTACATTCAAAAATTTAAATCAAATAAAATAAAATATTGCCAGATTGTAGGTCCATCAGTTTTTATCTGGAGATCAAGTAAAGCAAAATTTATTAATAGTAATTTTGATAAGATTTTTTCAATATTTAGTGTTGAAAAAAGTTATTATAGCCCGGATATATATGATTATATCGGCCATCCTTTAAAGAACAAAACCTATTATTCTAATGATTATAATGAAATCAATAATATTGGTATTTTCTTGGGTAGTAGACAACAAGAAATACATAAAAATATTCTTATTATTAAGAAACTACTTTTGAAACTCAAAAAATATAAAGAACTTGTTTTTAATTTTTTTGTCACAGCTGAATATCATGACTTTATTAAAAACTACTTTAAAGATAATTCTAATATACAAATACATTTGAACGATAATTCCTACTATAAAAAAATATCTAAATTAGATTTTGCTTTTGCTTGTTCAGGGACTGTTCATTTAGAACTATGTTTTTCAAATATACCTCACTTAATATTTTATAAGGCGAATATTATAAACTATTCTATTTTTAAATTGTTCGTAAGAGCGAAATACTTATCATTAGTTAATATCTTTAATAAAAAAGAAATTGTAAAAGAGTTTATTCAAAATGATTTTACAGCTACTAATTTGTCAAATTTTTTTACAATTTTAAAATTAAATAAAGATAAGCTTTATAATTATCGAAAAAATATGTTTGATGGAATTAGAAGTAGCAATTTTGAAAACTTTCGTTCAAGTATAATTACTGATTATTTAGAAAAGTCTTCTTAAGCCACAATAAATTAAATATTGATTTTTTCTCTCTATCAGGCACTTTTTTATAGGACTTATCTTTATCTCCAGTAAATAATTGTCTGGGTCTTGTTATTTTAAACTCCTCATCTTCTATCATTTCTTTCCATTGTGATAACCATCCAACTGTTCTGCCAACTGCAAAAATTGGTGTAAACATTGTGGTAGGTATATTTAGTGCCTTTAAAAGAATTCCAGAGTAAAAATCAACATTTGGGTATAGATTTTTCTCTTTAAAATACGTGTCATTTAAGGCTAATTCTTCAATCTCTTTCGCTATTTCGAGTTCTTTTGATTTAATTTTTAGATCCTTGAATAAATCTTCTGTGCTTTTCTTTAAAACTTTAGCTCTTGGGTCATAGCTTTTATAGACTCTATGTCCAAAGCCCATCAATCTAATTTTATTTTTTTTATTTTTTACTTCTTCTATAAAGTCTTTGGGTTTTAAATCATTTAATACAATTTCATCAATCATATCTATAACAGCTTCATTTGCACCGCCGTGAGATTTCCCCCAAAGTGACGAAATTCCAGCTGATAAACAAGCATATGGGTTAGCTAGAGATGAGCCAGCTGTTCTTACAGTTGATGTTGAAGCATTTTGTTCATGATCAGCATGAAGAATAAAGATTTGATCCATTATTTTCGAAAAGAGTGGATTGATTTCATATTCCTTTGTTGGTGTTGCAAAGCACATATGTAAAAAATTATCTGCATAATTAAGTTTATTGACAGGATAAACAAAGGGTTGACCTACTGAGTATTTATAAGCCATTGCAGCAATGGTTGGCATCTTTGCTAAAATTCTATGTGATGCAATCATTCTATGTTCAGGATCTTCAATATTTAAAGAGTCATGATAAAATGATGATAAAGCTCCAACTATTCCAATCATCATCGCCATTGGGTGCGCATCTCTTCTAAAACCCCTATAAAACTGAATTATTTGTTCATTTAGTAATGTGTGGTTTTTAATTATTTCTTCAAACTCATTTTTATCACTTTCTGATGGTAACTCACCATGCATGAGTAAATAACAGACTTCAAGATGAGAACTGCTATTAGCAAGTTCTTCAATAGGATAACCTCTATATTGAAGAATACCTTTTTCTCCATCAATGTATGTTATTTTAGAATTACAAGCTGCAGTTGATGTAAAACCAGGGTCATAAGTAAATAGACCTGTCTTCTTGTATAGTGATGATATGTTAATTACATCTGGCCCAATAGATCCTTTGATCCCATCAAATTCATACTCCTTGCCAGTTTTAGTATCAACTAATTTAAAACGTTTTTCATCAATCATTTAAGTATAATAATAACTTTTCTTTCACTTTTTCAATACCAAAGAATAAAATAATCTTTTCAATTGGTATTTTGGACTCAAAATTTACTGTAATTTTTCTGATTATCTTACCTATTTTCTTTAAAGGTAAGTCATTTTCCTCAAGCATTAATACAGCATTATCAGCATCATGCAAACTATTAATAATTAAATAAATTTTTTTAATTAAAGCTTTTTCATTTTCATCAATTTCAAGGACAATATTTTTTTCAAAAAAGTTTAAAAGTTTTGATACCTCTATATTGATATCTGTATATTTGTTACATCTTTCTAATATGTCCTGGAAAACAAGTTCTAACTGAAAATTAGATACTTGTTTTTCTATATCTTTTTCTAAAAAATTTTTAAATTCTATAAAAGATAATTTATTTAAATAATGACGATTAATGAAATTTAACTTTTCAATATCAAATTTAGCTGGTGATAAAACTACTTTAGATAAATTGAAATTATCAATTGCATCTTCAATATCTAAATATTCGATATCATTGAAATTATTACCTAATTTAATGATAAAATTAAATATTGAGTCTGATAGGTAACCTTCACTCAAATAATCGTTTACATTAGTTATATTATTTCTTTTTGATAACTTTTTGCCATTAATGTCGTGTATCAGAGGTATATGGGCATATTTTATATCTTTAAAATTTAAAGCATCCGATATCATTATTTGTTTAATTGAATTAGTAGTATGATCGTTTCCACGAATGACATTAGTCACATTCTCTAAATGGTCGTCAATTAAGTTTGATAATATAAAAGTTGGGCTTTTGTCAGATCTTGCAATTGAAAAATCTTCTATAGTATTAGATGGTACTTTTATTTTTCCTAAAATTAAATCATCATACTCAAAAAATTCATTATCTCTGTTAACTCTAAACTTATAAGGCCCATCCTTTGAATGATACGCCATATCATTTGACATAAGTTTTTCTATATATTCTTGATGAATACTTAAATTTTTAGATTGATAACTAAGATTGTCATATTGAAGTTTAAATATATTAAATATTTTTAATATTTCTTCTTCATATATTTTTTTTGATCTTTCCCTATCTGTGTCCTCTATTCTTAAAAGAAATTTTCCTTCATTTTTTCTTGCAAATAAAAAATTGTAAATTGCAGTCCTTAAACTTCCCATATGAAAATTTCCAGTAGGAGAGGGGGCGAATCTAGTGATTATCATTAATATATTCTGACTAAATTAATCATCTTACCCAATATTTTAATCCTATCTTTTTTATACTTGATTGATGAAAAATTTTTGTGATCACCAAATATTTCAATTTCATCTTTGATTAATTTAATTTTTTTTAGAGTTATCTCACTATCATCTATCTGAATAGCATGAATATCATTTGAATTATAATTTGTAACTTTTTCTAATATGATTATATCATCTTCAAAAATACCATATGACTCCATTGAATTACCACTTACTTTACAAGCGACACAGTTCCTTTTATTCGATTTTATAAAACTATTTACATCAATATATTCTATTTGTTGACTCAAACTATCTATAGGTTTACCCGCAGATATCGCATTATAAAAAGGAATTAAATTATTTATTTCAATAGACCTAGATTTTAATTTGTCTTTTTTTATGTGACCTTGTTCTTCTAAATATTCTAAATATTGGAATATGGAGGATTTAGATTTTAAACCCATGTGTTCTTTCATTTCCTCATAATTAGGAGATATTTTATTTTTCTCAATATATTTTCTCAAAAAATCTAAAAGCTTTTTGGCGTTTTTAGTCATTTATTTGATATAACCTTAGTTTATTAGTTCTATCATAATAAATCAGACAGTTTGCATATAATATATTTCTTAAATTAGAACTTTCTTGATTATTAAATACCTTAATACTTTTCTGATCTCTTAAACCAAATAAAAAAGATTTTCTTTTCAAAATTTTAAAATTAAATTTTACATTATTGATATCAATTAAATCATATTTAATCTGCGATTTTCTATTATTATAAATCTCGATTAATGATTTAATAATTATATTGGTCAATACAAAGGAAGAGCATGGGTTTCCAGGAAAAAACATATAAATTTTATTTTTCTTTATAAATAATTTAAAAGGTCTACCTGGTTTTAAATCAAGACCATCAATAATTAAATTAAAATTTTCAAAATTGATATCATCTTTACTTTTACCTGTGCCTCCAATAATAACTGTAATATCTGATTTTGAATTGTTTATTTCTTTTAGTAATAATTTTTGATCATCTTTTATATGAATACTCTTTTCAACAATATGATTATTCTTTTTTATAAAATTATTTAAATAATAACCATTTGTAGGGAGAATAAAATGATCTTTAGTAAATTCGCTACCTGTCGAAATAATTTTAAATTTTAATGGTTGTAGTATTTTGACTTTTATATCTTTCAGGCTTTTTATACTGCTTAATTCATAAAAAGATAAATACTTATTCTGAAAATCAATTTTACTACCTTTTTTGAAAATATGTCCCTTTTTTCTTATGAATTTATTATTTTTATTAAAATTAATTACATAAGCATTTCCTTCATTTATAAAAATTTGTTCTTGGGGAACTATATATTTTATATTGTCAGGAATCAGTGAACCTGTTTTTACAATTAAACACTCATTTAAATTTACCTTTATTTTATTAAAAATATTTAATTTCGATTTTCCAATAATTTTAAATTTTTTTCCAACATTTGTAATTGCTATACCATCCATTGATGATTGATTTTGAGGAGGTATATTTTTCTTAATCACTATATTAGATTTGATTAAATGATTATTATTTAGATTTTGACTAAAAATTGATGAAAATTTATTTTTTGGAAGATAACTTGAAATTAATTTAATTGTCTTAAAAATATCATCCAATATTGTTTTTACCTCCTCTTTTTTTTATTATTTCAATTTTCTTAATAATTATCTTTTTTTTAAAAGACTTAAGCATATCAAAAGTTGTAATAGAGGCACACGAAACAGAATTTAAGGCTTCTATCTCTAATCCTGTTGAGTAGTTTGATTTCACAACACTTTTTATTTCTATATATACCTCGTCTCTTAAATTAAGGGTCAAAGAAACATAATCTATTGGAATATTGTGTGTTAAAGGTATCTGGTGTGAGGTATTTTTGGCAGCATAAATACCTGCAATTTTGGCTGTGTTAAATAAATTATTTTTAAGTTCTTTATCACCTTTGATTACTGAATAGAGTTTTTTATCAATTTCAATTAAAGATCTTGCCTCAGCAAATCTTTTTGTTTTATTTTTTTTTGATATATCAACCATTTCAATATTTTTATTTTTTTTATTGAAGTGTGATAAACTCATTAAGCCTCATACAATCTATTTATATATTTAATTTTATTATCATTTTTTAAAATACTACCACCTATTAAAAAAGAAGATATTCCACTTTCTTTTTTAATTTTTTTTATATTTGAAACTGTAACTCCACTTTCGCTAATTATTATTTTATTTTTTAATATTTTAGATAGTTTTATTGATTTATTTATATCAATCTTTTGTTCTTTTAGATTTCTATTATTAATTCCAATCAATTTTGCATCTATACCCTCAATTTTCCTTGCTTCAGTAATATTTTCAATCTCTATTAATACATCTAGACCAATATCAATTGCCAAATTATGTAATTTTTTTATATTTGATTTAGATAAAATTTTTGCAATTAACAATAAAGCATCTGCTCCAAATTCTTTAGTTTCAAATACTTGTGTTTCATTTATTATAAAATCTTTTCTAATAATTGGCTTATCAGTAATTTTTTTTGCAATTGTTATATCATTCAAACTTCCACCAAAATTTTTGTCAGTCAAGATGGATATACAACAACATTTTGATTTATGATATTGTTCGAGAATATCCTGAATATACTTTATTTTATTAAAATTTTTAACCGAAGGACTATATCTTTTAAATTCAGCGATAAGAGCATTTTTATTAATATTTAGATTACTTTCTATTGCACTAAGAAAGTATTTCGATTTACTATATTTAGAATTCTTTTTTTTATAAGTTTTTTGTTTTAAATATTTTGTATGATTAGTTTTTTCTAAAACTATTTTATCTAAAATATTCATTATTTTTTAATTTTGTTTAAATGATTTAAAGCCTTAGACGTATCAAGAGAATTACTTAATATATCAAAGCATTCATCAAATTTAATAGTCGGTTTTATTGTTTGCATCGCGTAAATTGAATTAATAATAGTTATATCTCTGTAACTATCTTTTTTCCCCTGAAATAATTCAATCAGCCTGCTTGCATTATAAGAGGGAATACCTCCTTTAATATCCTTAAAATTTAATTTAGATGAAAGGTATTTTTTATATTTTGTATGAGATACCTTCTTTTTAGTGATTTTTTTTCCTCTTTTAAAATAAAAATTAGTTGGAGCAAATATACTTATTTCGTCTAATCCATCATCTGAGAAAAAAATTGTAGAATTTTTATTATCAATTTTAGATAGTATTTTTAACATTATTTCTGCTGAGTTTTTATTCACAGTACCTAATATTTGATATTTAGCGCCTAATGGATTTAATGTAGGGCCCATATAATTAAATATCGTTTTTATACCTAATTTTTTTCTAACTTCTCCAACTTTACTAAGATTTGGGTAAAAAAAAGGTGCATTTAAATATACAAATTTATCATTTGTTATTTTTTTAATTATTTTCTTCGAATCTTTTTCACTAGATATATTCAATTCAGAAATAATATCAGAAGAGCCACTTAATGAGCTAGCAGCACGATTACCATGTTTTGCAATTGGAATATCAACAGATGATAACAATATAGCTACTGTTGTTGATATATTTAATGTCTTTAACCCATCACCTCCAGTCCCGCATGTATCCAAAGAATTAGAATATTGTTTTATTTTATTAGAATTTTTAAAAATAAATTTTCTTAAAGATAAAAGTATATCGCTATTATTTATTAATTTATTTAATTGATAAATAATAATCGCTTGATGAGAAATATTATCTGAGTCAAATAAATACTTAATAGCATATTCAACATTTCTATTAGTTATTGAGTCATCTAATTTAAATTTCATATACAATCCATAAAATTTTCTAAAATCTTTGAACCCATAAGAGTTTCAATACTCTCAGGATGATATTGCACACCATAAATAGAAAATAATTCATGTTTAAAACTCATTATAATTTTATCATCCTCTGAAATGCTTGTTATTTTTAAATTTTGAGGAAAATTATTTTTATTTAGGTATAAAGAGTGATATCTAGTTGCACGAAACTTTTTATCAATATTTTTATATATCTTACATTCATTTATTTTTTTTAAATTTGATACTTTTCCATGCATTGGTGTACTTAATGTGTCTATTTTAGCTCCAAAATAAACTCCTAAAATTTGATGACCTAAACAAACACCTAATATTGGTATAAATGAGTATATTTGATGAACTAAATCAAGACATTCTCCTGCATTAAATGGATTACTTGGTCCAGGTGATATAACAACTCCTTTGCTATTAATAATTTTATCAATATTTTTTAAAATCATGTCATTTTTGATAACTAAAACTTGATCTCTTTTACTTAAACAATGATACAAATTATATGTGAAGCTATCGTAATTATCTATAAGAGTGATCATTATATGTTATGAGCTAAATTGTAAGCTTCAAATAAAGCACTAGCCTTATTGATACACTCAATATGTTCATTCTCAGGTATGCTATCAAAAACAATACCTGCTCCACTTTGCGCATATATTTTTTTATTTTTAATCATTGCAGTTCTTAGATTAATACAACTATCCATATCTCCATTTGCATCTAAATAAAAAACCGAGCCTGAATAAAATTCCCTATTAATATCCTCATGTTTTTCTAATATTTCTAGTGCTCTAATTTTAGGTGCTCCAGAAACAGTCCCTGCCGGCAAGCCAGCGAAAAGAACATCTATAGGTGTTAAATTATTTTTTAATTCTCCAGTAACATTACTGACTATATGCATTACATGAGAATAATACTCTATTATATTTTGTTCAGTTACTTTTACAGTATTATTTTTTGAAATTTGACCAACATCATTTCTACCTAAATCAACTAGCATTAAATGTTCAGCTAGTTCTTTTTTATCCTTAAGTAATTCATTTTTTAAATCATTATCTTCAATCTCATTTTTACCCCTTTTTCTAGTACCGGCAATAGGTCTAAGAGTAATTTCTTTATTTTTTACTTTAATCATAGTCTCAGGACTAGAGCAGATAATTTGATAATTTTTTAGGTTTAAAAAAACAAGATAAGGTGAGGGATTAATTGATCTTAATGCTCTATAAAAGTTAAATGGATCAATTAAATAGTCATTAGAAAATCTTTGAGAAAGAACAGCTTGAAATATTTCACCAACTTTAATATCTCTTTTTATTTCCTTAACTCTTTTAATGAATTCCTCTTTCTTAATATGGTTTTTAAATTTTTTAGGTTTACTGAAATTTAATTTTTTATTTTTGGAAAAAGGTTCTTTAAGTATTTTTTCTAATTTATTAAGTGATTTTACTGGATTTTTCTTGATATTTGAAACTTCAATTAAATGTGTCTCATTAAGAACATTATCTATTATTATAAGATTTCTTGGTTTTACAAAATGCGCTAGTGGTATTCCAATTTCATTCTTATCAGGCTTATAACTTAATTTTGGAAGGGTAAACTTACACAAATCAAATGATACATTACCAATAAATATGGGTAGAGGTATATTCTGATCATATATAGTTTTAATTTTTAAATTTTTATAAATGTCCTTTATAAAAGAGTCTGGTGATTTAATTTTTTTCTTTTGATTATTTATAAGCACATAGTTATGAAAAATTTCAACATTTTGTAATATATTAAAAAGAATAATAGAGTATCTTCCTTTATTATCACCCCCAATGACTGACTCTAAAATAGAGACATCTTTAAATTTATTTGCAAGTTTATTATAAATTGTAATGGTATTTTCAGTATCTAGAAAAACTTTTTTACCATGAACATACATATTAAAGTTGTAAAAGTTGTTCGTTATCAACTTCTATATCTAGAGTATCTTTTATTTCTTTAATAATTTTTGAATATATTAAATTCACTATATTTTGTTTTATATTTAAAGAGTCAATAGATCCAATTGAATTTATATCTAAATAAATAACTTCATTTGGTAACACTACTTTTAATTTTTGATCTTTTTTAATAATAATTATTTTTTCTAAAATCTCTGGCTCAATAAAATTATTTTTAATAGTTAGAGAGTCAGTAAAATAGTTGACCTTTACTGTTCCTGCTTTTTTTAATAATTCATCATTATGCGAAATTTCTATATTTTTTTTATAATTACTAAAAGAATTTAGAAATTTTTCTTTGAAATCTAATGGTAGATCTTCTTTAAATATATTTTGAACATTAAATTGAAATAAGAAATTATCTTTTTTTATTTCTCCAGATGATTGATTAAAGTTAATAAAACTGTATTGATCAGGAATATTTTCAAAAAAATTAAATGAATTACTAAAGAAGATTTGATTTGTACTATAGCTATCTAAATTTTTAACATCATTTGTTATTGTAAAATTTTCTATTTCTAATTTAGTTAAAGTCGCTACTACATCCTCATAAACATCCTCTAACTTCTTTTGATACTCTTCTTCAAAAGATAAAAGTTTTACAAAAAAGTATTTTCCTCCAATTTTAATATTATTACCTTCATCTCCTGTGCTAAGTTTTTCTAATATTTCAAGAATTTGAGGTAATATTAATTTTTCATCAACTTTTTCGAATAATTTGAATTGAGAGTCATTACTCTGTTTCAGCTCATTAAAATTTTTATTTGAAATACTATCTAATATAATTTGTTCATAGCTATAATTTTTGGGCTCAATAAATTTATTTATATTTGCCTCATAATATTCATTTATAATGTCATCAGTTAGAAGTTCTTCTTGAATATAATTTTTGAGATTTATTTCATTTATTGAAATTTCATATAATTCGTTATTGGAGTAAAAATCTTCCTCTAATTGATAATTGAGAAGATTATCGTCATTCTTAATCTCATATATATTTAATTCTTTCTCAACAAGAAGATCTGCATTGATTTCATGACTAACTAACTTCTGCGCATCAAGGCTATCATTGAATAAATCAATATAAATATTACCCTCAATTTCCTTTAAGTAATTTTGAAGTGATGCTTCATCTAGATTTCTAAACATTTCGTCATTATTTAATGATTTTTTTAAAATTACTTTTTTTGAGTTATCACTTATAGTAATTTTTTCATCTAAATAATTAAGAAAAACTAGTTCATTTACATATTCATTTGTAAATTGAATTTTTGAAAATAACTCCTCTTGTTCTGATAAATTAGAAAGACCATTTTCTGATTTATAGTTTTCGTATGCTCTAGAAAATTCATATGTTGATATTTTTTGGTCACCTACTTTTAAAACATAATTTTTACCCACATAGGATCCAAATCCGATAAATAAGAAACTTATGCCAAGTGCAGCACTAAATATTATAACTATTAGTTTTTTAGTTTTCATTTTTATAAGTATTTTGATATCAGTTAACCTAATGAAATATATAATATTTAATTGGAAATCATATTTAAATATATCTGAAAGTATGAACTTATCAAAGGTAGTGTCTAAACTACCAAGAACAAAGAAATACAAACTTATTTCTAGTCCTAATAACTTTTATAACCTAACTCTCAAATCTAGATATCCAAAAAATATCTACGCAGCACAAAATGTAGATTTACATGGAAAAGGTGCTTCTACAGGATCTATAGATATTCAAGATTTAGTTAACAATAAGATAAAATTTTGTATTCTTGGTCACTCAGAAGTTAGGTCTAATTTTGGTGAAACAGATTTGATTATTCAAAAAAAAACTGATCTCTGTCTGCATAACAAAATTACACCAATTGTTTGTATTGGAGAGCCTCTAGATATTTATAAATCAAAAAAAACTAAAAATTTTTTAAAAAAACAAATAAATAAAATTTTCAAAAAATCGAACATATATAATGAAGTTATATTAGCTTATGAGCCTTTATGGTCAATTGGCACAGGATTAACACCAAAAATGTCAGAAATTAATGATATTTTGTATTTTTTAACCAAAATATTAAAAAATTATTCTTTTAAAAAAATAAAAATTTTATATGGTGGTTCCGTAAATTTATCGAATATTACAGAAATTTTAAGTTTACAAAAATTAAATGGGGTTTTGGTAGGCTCTGCTTCAACAAAACCTTCATTTATTAAATACTTTAAATAAATTTATGATAAACCTTTTTTTAATTATTAGTGCAATTATTGGAGTGGTGCTCATTTTAATTATACTTTTTCAGAAAACTGAAGGTGGAAGTCTTGGGCTAGGCACTCAAACATCTCTTACAGGTGGAATGTCAGCAAATAAATCCTCTTTTTCAGGAATGACTAAAATTACCTATGTTTTAGGTTTTGGTTTTTTATTTTGGTGTTTGTTCATGGGTGCAATTATTACAAAACAATATTCATCTTCAACTGATTTAGAAACCATTCAAGAAGAAATTATTTTAGACGATTCAATAGAGGAAATGATTCCAGAAGTGCCTAATCAGTGAAATTAATTTTCGTTACCGGAGGTGTTGTTTCATCGCTAGGTAAGGGAATAGTCACTGCATCATTAGCCTCTCTTCTTAGTTCTAGAGGCATTAAACTAAAAATTAGAAAATTAGATCCGTATTTAAACGTTGATCCTGGAACAATGAGCCCATACCAACACGGTGAAGTTTATGTCACTGATGACGGCTATGAGACTGATTTAGACTTAGGCCATTATGAGAGGTTTACAGATATAAAATGTTCTAAAAATGACTCTATTTCATCTGGTAAAATTTACTCAACTATACTTTCAAAGGAAAGAAAAGGTGAATATTTAGGATCTACTGTACAAGTAATACCGCACGTCACTGAAGAAATAAAAAATTCGATAAAAAAATCTACTAATAAGGATGATGTTATTATTTGTGAAATAGGGGGTACAGTTGGTGATATAGAAAGTCTCCCTTTCTTGGAAGCTATCAGACAATTTAAAAACGAAAGACAGCTAGACACACTCCTCATACATTTAACCTTACTTCCATATATAGAAACATCTGGTGAAATTAAAACAAAGCCCACTCAGCACTCTGTTAAAGAGCTTTTAAATGCAGGAATTCAGCCTGATATAATTGTTTGTAGAAGTAATAAAAAAATAAAGTATGAAGAAATTCAAAAAATTAGTTTGTTTTGTAATGTACCAACTAATGCTGTAATTCCGTCCTATGATGTAGGAAGCATATACCAAGTACCTTCTTTATTATCAAAATCAAAATTAGATGACTTAGTCATAAAAAATTTAAATATAAAATCTACAAAGAAAAAAGATCTATCAAAATGGACAAACTTTGAAGTACTAGAGTCAAGAGCAAAAGAGGAACTAAATATATTTATAATTGGAAAATATGTTCATTTAAAAGATAGTTATAAATCTCTCTACGAAGCTATTTATCATGCAGGTGTTCACAATAAAGTAAATGTTAAAATCAAATGGATTGACTCAGAGACAATAAACAAAAAAAATGTTGATGAGTTATTAATTAAGGCCGCAGGTATACTTATACCTGGCGGTTTTGGAAATAGAGGTATAAGTGGAAAAATAGAAGCTATTAGGTATGCTAGAGAAAATCAAATTCCTTTCTTAGGAATATGTTTGGGCATGCAATTATCAATTATTGAATTTACTAAAAATGTTTTGAAAATGAAAAACTCAGGTAGTTCTGAATTTGGTAAGCATACTAATAATGTCATATCACTAATGACTGAATGGAGCAAAAAAAATCAAAAAGTAACGAGAACAAAAGAAAATGATTTAGGCGCTACTATGAGATTGGGCTCTTATCCTTGCTATATAAAACATAAATCTTTAGCCTCAAAAATTTATAAAAAAAAATTAATTCATGAAAGACATAGACATAGGTATGAAGTGAATCCTAAATATAGATCTTCAATAGAAAAAAAAGGTCTTGTTTTTTCTGGATTTTCAAAAGATAAAAAATTATTAGAAATCATTGAAAATAAAAATCATAAATGGTTCCTCGGAGTTCAATTTCATCCTGAGCTGAAATCTAAACCGTTTAAGCCTCACCCTATATTTTTCTCATTTATAAAAAATAGTTTAATGAATAAAAATGCCTAGATCTGTCCAATTATCTAAAAATTTTATTAAAAATGATACTGACAGACTGACTTTAATATCTGGTCCATGCTTGTTAGAAAATGAAAAACTAGTTAGAAAAGTTGCACAATCTCTTATTAAATACGCAAAAAAAGAAAAGTTCAATTTAGTATTTAAATGTAGTTTTGATAAAGCTAACAGAAGTTCTCATAAAACAATACGTAATAAAATTTCTATAGATAAATCCATAGATATATTAAAAAATCTCAAAAAAGACCTAAAAATATCTATTACTTCAGATGTTCATGAGACTTATCAGGTTGATAAATTGGCTGAATTTCTTGATGTAATTCAAATTCCAGCTTTCTTATGTAGACAAACAGATTTAATAAAAGCTGCTGCACAAACAAAAAAGATAGTAAATGTCAAAAAAGGACAGTTTTTATCTCATAAAGAGGTTTCAAATATCATAAATAAAATTGAAAATGAAAATAATAAAAAAATATTAATTACTGAAAGGGGAAATTCATTTGGATATAATTACCTAATAAATGACTTTAAAGGTATTCATTTAATGAAAACATTTGGGTACCCAATTATTTTTGACTCAACACATAGCGTACAATTACCTGGTGGGTTGGGTAAAAAAAGTGGAGGCGCTAGAGAATATGTGAAACCATTATCAAAAGCTGCTTCATCCTTAAGGATAGCAGGTTTCTTTATTGAAACACACCCAAACCCAGGAATTGCATTAAGTGACGGTCCAAATATGGTATATTTACACAAAATGCCAGAACTCTTAAATGCTATTAACAAAATAAATAAGGCGGCAAAATAAATGAAAATTAAAAATATAACAGCTAGAGAAATTTTTGATAGTAGGGGTAACCCAACTGTAGAATGTGAAATGATATTTGAAAATATAACTTATCCATTTCGTGGAATGGTTCCATCAGGAGCGTCCACAGGAAAATTTGAAGCACTAGAATTAAGAGATTTAGACCCCAATAGAATGAGCGGTAAAGGTGTACTAAAAGCTGTATCTAATGTTAACGAACTCATCAATCCAAAAATTTTAGATAAAAGTTTTGCTGATTACAGAGAATTTGATCAATTCTTAATAGATTTAGATGGTACAGAAAATAAATCAGAGTTCGGAGCAAATGCCATTTTATCTCTAAGTCTTGCTTATTATAAGGCTTGGTCTTATGTAAACTTTGGTGAAATATTTCTCTCTCAGGGTTTAGATAATTTAATTATTCCAGTTCCAATGCTGAATGTAATAAATGGCGGTCAACATGCTGATAATGATGTTGATTTTCAAGAGTTTATGATTTTACCTATAGGATTTAAATCTTTGACCGAAGCTTTATCCTCAACACATTCTGTAATAACTAATATAAAAAAAGAATTAAAATCTAGATCTTTAAACACTAATCTTGGCGATGAAGGAGGCTTTGCACCTAATTTAAAATCACATCTAGACGTTCTAGACTTAATATGTAATTCAATTTCTAAAGCAGGCTTTAAATTAAATGATCATTTTAAAATTTCATTAGATGCAGCTTCTAGTGAGTTTTACTCTGATGGAAAATATAATTTCGAGGGTAACTCATATTCGACAGAAGAAATGATTAGTGTCTACGAAAATATTTGTAAAAAATATCCAATTTTTTCAATTGAAGATGCACTTAATGAAGAGGATTATGAGGGCTGGGTAAAAATTACAAATAAACTTGGTTCAAAAATACGATTAGTGGGCGATGATCTTTTTGTTACAAATATACAAAAATTGCATACTGGTATAAATGAAAAACAAGCGAATAGTATTTTAATTAAATTGAATCAAATAGGCACAGTTACAGAAACTTTAGAAGCTATCAAGCTGGCTACAGAGAATAGTTTTGCATCTATTATGTCCCATAGGTCAGGTGAAACTGAGGATTCTTTTATTTCAGATTTAGCTGTTGCTTCACGATGCCCTTTGATTAAAACCGGTTCTTTAGCTAGATCTGATAGAGTTGCAAAATATAATCAGTTACTTAGAATATCAGAAAATGACAATATTAAAGGGTATGCTGGTGAATTAAGTGAAGTCTTTAAAAGCTAGTAGTTTAATAAACTTCCTTTTTATATTTGTATTGATTTACCTGATATATCACACAATTTATGGAAAATTCAATATTGGAAATTACTTGATTTATCAATTTGAGGAAAAAATGTATAAAAAATTGCAATCCAATCTCGATCAAAAAATGTTAGATATTAATATTGATTTACACTCTTTCTATTCTAATAAAGAGGATTATATTGATGAAATTACTAAGCAGAATTCCCCAAATATTCAAGATGGAGAAACCATATTAAAGTTAGATTAAGATGAATAAAAAAAATAAAAATAATTTTACAAATGACCAGTTATTGAAGTTTTACGAAAAAATGTTTTTAATTAGAAAATTTGAAGAAAAAGCTGCTCAATTATATGGAGCTGGAAAAATTGGAGGTTTTTGCCATTTATACATTGGCCAAGAGGCTGTTGTCATAGGTATTCTCTCCTCTATTAACTCAGAGGATACCGTTATCACAGCTTATAGAGATCATGGACATATATTAGCTCGTGGAGTAGATCCTAAACTAGTAATGTCTGAATTAACTGGAAGGAAAGATGGCATTTCAAAAGGTAAAGGTGGATCAATGCACATGTTCTCCAAAGCAAATAGATTTTATGGTGGGCACGGTATCGTTGGAGCGCAAGTACCTTTAGGCGTTGGTATAGGTTTTGCACATAAATATAGAAATGAAAAAAAAATTTCAAGAGTCTATTTAGGGGATGGGGCTATGAGTAATGGCCAAGTTTTTGAGGCATTTAATTTAGCATCACTTTGGGAATTACCAGTATTATTTATTATTGAAAATAATAAATATGGAATGGGTACATCTATTGGAAGGTCTGCAGCAGGAGGTGAGTTGTACGAACGAGCGACTGTATTCGGCATTAAAGGTGAAAAAGTAGACGGTATGAATTTTTTTAATGTAAGTGAGTCAGCTATAAGGGCAAGAGAATATATCGAAAAAAATTCTAAGCCCTACATTATCGAAATGGATACATATAGATACAGAGGCCATTCAATGTCTGATCCTGGTTTATACAGGACTAAAGATGAAGTGAATAAAATGAAAGAGATAGATCCTGTGTTAATGATGAAAAATACTTTATTAAATGATTATAAAATTCAAGAGGACACGATTAAAGATATTGAAAGCGATATTAAGAAACAAATTAGAGATGTAGAAAAATTTTCACTTGAGTCGCCACTCCCAGATTTAAAAGAATTATACACCGAGGTATATTTATGAAAATACTTCTACCAGCTTTATCTCCAACAATGGAAACAGGTAACTTAGTAAAATGGTTAGTTAAGGAGGGAGATAGTGTAGTTTCAGGAGATATTTTAGCAGAAATTGAGACTGATAAAGCTACTATGGAACTAGAGTCACCCGATGACGGTAAAGTTGAAAAAATACTGGTCAAAGAGGGAACTGAAAATATAAGTGTTAATACTGAGATTGCTCTACTTAAAGTTGATGGTGAGGAAATAGAGGAGATACCAGAAAAACCTATTGAAAAATCTCCACAAGTCTCCTCTAACGGCTTTGAACCTTCCACAGCAGAAGTAAAAATCTCTTTGAATTCTCTGTTAAATCAAACAAAAGAAAATTTAGACTCAAAGAACTGGTCTGAAAAAGAAATAAGTATGAGAGAGGCATTGAACCAAGCTATTGAGGAAGAAATGAAATTAGATAAAGATGTTTTTCTTTTAGGAGAAGAGGTAGCAGAATACGATGGTGCATATAAAGTAACTCAGGGGCTTCTTGATAAATTTGGTTCAAAAAGGGTTTTAGACACTCCTATATCTGAACATGGTTTTACAGGCTTAGCTATAGGAGCAGCAATGGCAGGTCTCAAGCCTATATGTGAATTTATGACTTTTAATTTTTCTATGCAGGCAATTGATCAAATAGTTAATTCTGCTGCTAAATCTTTATATATGTCAGGCGGAGAAATAAATGTTCCTATAGTTTTTCGAGGCCCGAATGGTGCTGCAGCTAGAGTAGGAGCACAACATAGCCAATGTTTTATATCTTGGTTTTCTCATATACCAGGCTTGATAGTAATTGCTCCTTCAAATGCAAGAGATGCAAAAGGTTTATTAAAATCATCTATTCGAAATCCTAATCCTGTTGTTTTTTTAGAACATGAATTGCTCTATAAAGAAAAAACCAATGTCCCAGAAGAAAACGATTTCTTAATTCCTATTGGTAAAGGCAATCTTATTAATGAAGGTAAAGACGTAACTATTATTGGTTTTTCAATGTCTGTTCAAAGAATATTAAACGCTCTTCCATCAATTAAAAAAATAGGTATCAATCCTGATATTATAGATTTAAGATCAATAAAACCTCTAGATGAAGAATTGATATATAAATCTGTTAAGAAAACAAATAGAGTTGTAATTGTTGAGGATGGATTTGGTAACACAAGTTTCGGATCACACTTATCTTATTTAATCCAATCCAATTGCTTTGATTTCCTTGACTCAGAAATAATTAAAGTTAGTGGTAAAGATGTACCAATGCCGTATGCAGAAAATTTAGAAAAATTAGCATTACCTAATACAGATGAAATTGTATCTGCTGTAAAAAAAGTATCCTATTCAAATTAATGTTATATGAAGTAAATTTACCCTCTTTATCCCCCACAATGGAAGAGGGTAAAATAGTTAAATGGATAAAAAAAGAAAAAGATCCAGTTTTAAGTGGTGAGGTGATATTTGAGGTTGAAACAGATAAAGCCACAATGGAATACGAGTCACCAGAGGATGGTTATGTCGCTAAAATAATATCAAAGGAAGGTGAAACAGCTAATGTGAACGAGTTAGTTGCAATTATCTCAGATGATTTATCTTTTACGCAAGAGGATATAAATAATTTCTTAAAAAATAAAAATTTAGATAATAATATACAAAAAACTGAAATACATTCTTCTGAAAAAGATAAAGATGTGATACCGGATAAAATATTAATTACACCCTTAGCCAAAAAAATAGCTCAAAAGAACAATATAGATATTTCAAAAATAAAATCTGTTTCAAGAAGAATACGCTTCAATGATCTTGATATAAATGAAACCTTTGATAATGGTGCTATAAGAGTATTTATATCTCCACTTGCTAAAAAAATATCTACTGAAAGTTCAATAGATTTTTCAAAACTTAAAGGCACTGGTCCAAATAATAGAATTATTTTAAGAGATGTAACAGACTCAAATTATTTGTCTGAAAGCCCAAATATTAATAGATTGAGACAGGCTATTGCAAAAGCAACAACACATTCAAAACATAACATTCCGCATTTCTATTTAAATACTAAAGTGAATATGACTACTCTATTAAAATTTAGAAAAGACCAAAAATTAAATGGTAATAAGTATTCATTAAACGCAATAATAATGAAATCTATATCAAATGCATTCAAAGCGTTTCCAGACTCAAATTGTACATATAAAGATAATGGTGAATTTATTATTAATAAAGATCATAATATTGGCATTGCCGTTGACTCTAAGTTTGGCTTAAAAATGCCTGTAATCAAAAAGATAAATAATTTTAATTTAAATGAAATCAACTCCAATCTTAATGAAAAGATAAATTTAACTAGAGATAATAAACTTTCTCCCTCTGATCTGTCAGATGGTGTCATAAGTATATCTAATTTGGGTTCATTTAATATCCGAAGTTTTGATGCTATTATTTTACCAGGACAAACATACATTTTGGCAGTTGGACAGATTTTTGAGGATGTTTATGTGGACAAAGGTAAGATTGAAATAGGGAGTTTTATAAATTTGACATTATCATGTGATCATAGAGCTGTTGATGGAGTTTTAGCTTCACAATTTTTTTCTAGTATTGTACAAAATTTAGAAAATATTTCAGATGACAATTAAGTATGATTTAACAATAGTTGGCGGTGGTCCTGGTGGTTATGTTGCTGCTATAAAAGCTGCACAACTTGGTATGAAGGTTGCTCTGTTTGAAGAGGATAAATTAGGAGGTGTATGTCTTAATTGGGGATGTATTCCAACTAAATCACTACTACATTCAGCAGAATTCATGGAAGAGGCTAATCATTTTGGGCTTGATAAAAAAGATCTTACTAAAATTGCTCTAGATAAAGTTGTAAATATGTCAAGAACAGCATCTAATAATTTATCAAAAGGTGTTAACTCATTAATGAAGAAAAATAAAATTGATATTTATAAACATCGAGCATATCCCAAAAAAATAGATAATGAATTTTTTGTAAATACCACAACAGATGAAATTTCCTCAGAAAATATGATTCTTGCCACGGGCTGTAAACCTAGAACAATTGGTGACATTAGTTTTTCTAACTTAATTTGGAGTTCTAAAGAAGCAATGATACCTAAATTTCTTCCAAAAAAACTATGTATTATCGGATCAGGAGCTATTGGAATAGAGTTTGCTAGTATTTATAATGCATTTGGTTCGGATGTTACAGTGTTTGAGTCTCAAAATAAGATTTTACCACAGTTTGATAACGATATTTCAATTGAAGCAAAAAAAATTTTCGAAAAAAAAGGTATTAAATTTGAGTTAAATGCAAAAATTGAGAAAATTGTTGAAGACAAAATGAATGTATTCTTTAACAATATTGACCAAAAGGTTGCATGTGATGCATTAATATTATCTGTAGGTGTTATACCTAATATAGATAAAGACTTTATAAGTTCACTTAATTTAAATCTATCTGATACCGGTTATATAAATACAAACCATAATTACGAGACAAATATTAAGGGTTTATATGCCATTGGTGATATTATTGGTGCCCCATGGTTAGCGCATAAAGCCATGCACGACGCCATAAATTGTGTGACTCACATTTCAACAGGTAATGATACTCATAAACTAAAAGAAAACCATATCCCTGGTTGTATATATAGCTTACCACAAATAGCTACTGTTGGTTTCACTGAACAACAACTTAAAGACAATAACATTCCCTACAAGACGGGTAATTTTCCATTTTTAGCGAATGGTAAATCTCAAACTATGTCTAACTTTTATGGTTTTGTTAAAACGCTCTTTAATTCTGAGACCGGAGAGGTATTGGGTGCACATCTTATTGGACCTGATGTTACAGAAATGATAGCCACATTTGGCCTTGCTATTTCATCTGAGTCAACAGAAGATGAATTTATCAATACTGTTTTTGCACATCCAACTTTATCAGAGTCTATTCATGAAAGCGTCTTATCAGCTTTTGAAAAACCTTTACATTTTTAAACATGATCAGACATCCAGAAAAAATTAAAAAATTTAATCCTACAACAATTAAAAAACCTAATTGGCTAAAAGTAAAAGCACCTACATCAAAAAAATATTTTGAAACACTAGACATAGTTAAATCCCATAACTTGGTTACTGTCTGTCAAGAAGCTGCATGTCCAAATATTGGAGAATGTTGGGAAAAAAAACATGCCACTTTTATGATATTAGGAGATACATGTACTAGAGCATGTGCATTCTGTAATGTAAAAACAGGTAAACCCTCTGAGCCACCAGATCCAATGGAGCCTCTTAACGTTGCTAAATCTGTATTAAAATTAGGGCTTAAACATGTTGTGGTGACAAGTGTAGACAGAGATGATTTACCTGACGGTGGTGCCCAGCATTTTATTGATACTATTAATTACATAAGAGAGCTATCCAATAATACAACAATAGAAATTTTAACACCTGATTTCTTACGAAAAAATAGAAACTATATCGATATCGCAAAGGTGAAGCCCGATGTTTTTAATCACAACTTAGAAACAGTTCCAAGAATTTATAAACAAATAAGGCCTGGTTCTAATTATATTGAGAGTTTAAAGCTTTTAAGAGAAGTTAAAGAATTCGATAGATCAATATTTACAAAGTCTGGCATTATGGTTGGCTTAGGTGAGGATTATTCAGAAATAATAGAAGTACTTAAAGACATGAAAGATTCTAATATTGATTTTGTTACTATAGGCCAATATCTACAACCATCTATTCATCATGAAAAAGTTCATAAGTTTTACTCTCCCGACGAGTTTAAAAGTCTTTATAATGTTTGCTTAAAATTGGGATTTAAAATGATTTCTTCCTCACCGATGACAAGGTCAAGTTATCACGCAGATGAAGACTTTGAAAAACTAAAAAAAGTAATTTAGTTTTCTCTCAGAGAAACATTTGACCAACAGGCTATAAAATTTCCCCTACCTATTAATCCAGATTTTTCATTTGTAGTTGCTTTGATAGAAATACTATTTTTATTGATATTAAGGTTCTTTGAAATACTGTAGATTATCTTTTTAAAATGGGGATTGATTTTGGGCTCCTCTGAAACAATCATTAGATCAATATTATTAATCATCTTTTTATTTGAATTCATTTTGTTCAAAGCATAATTCAAAAAGTCTATTGAATTTCTATTTAAGTTTTTTTTATTATTTGGAAAATATGTACCAATATCTCTTTGAGATAGCGCACCTAGAATAGAGTCAGTGATCGCATGTAGTATTACATCTCCGTCTGAATGAGATATAATTTTTACTTTAGATTTTATTTTTGTACCACCAAGTTTTAATAAATTATTTTTATTAGTTTTTATAGTTCTGTGAATATCATAACCAATTCCTACTAAGATATTCTTTTCAACTAATTTATTTAATGAAACTAATTCATCTTTGTAAGTAATTTTTAAATTTATTTCATTTTGTAATAGATATTTAATTTTAAATTTATTTTTTTCATTCCTGAAGAGTTGACTGTCGTCTGTTAACGAATTACTTTTATTCTTATTATGTAAAAGATAAATTTTTTTTTTAATAAATCCTTGTGGTGTTTTAATAAGTTTAAGTTTTTCTCTGTCAATATTATCATGACCAACAATAGCAGTATCAGAACACTTAGTATAAGGTACTACACAATCATAATTTTTTTCAAATAAATTCTTTATTATATTCTTGATTAATTTTTGAGAATTTAACGGTCTAGCTGCATCATGTATGATTACATATTTTGATTTAAATTTGGATTTATTTAAAGCGTTCTTTACACTTTCTGACCTTGTTTTTCCTCCTTTAATTACCTCTAAATCATCAAAAATGTTAATTTTAGTGTTTTTTAAATTATTAATTATAAGGGTTATCTTTTTAAATTTAAGTTCTTTAATAAATTCAATATTATGTACTAGTAAATTTTTATTTTTAAATTTTGCAAAAAGTTTATTTGTATTAGATGAAAATCGTAAACTATTACCACCTGCTAGAAGTATAAAATGAATTTTAGAGTTATTTAATGTCAAATTATTTCAATAAATTTTCTGCATTTATATTAATTTCTATTTTTATAACGCTTTTTTCTTTAACTGTATATTCACTTATTTCATCAAATGAGATAGTTCGTAATGCTGAGCTTATTCAATATATATTAATTGCCGATTTTGTATTTTTATTGATACTTCTTTTGTACTTATCAATATTTCTTATTAATTATTTAAAATATAAAAATCGAGAGGTAGTAGGTCTTAGACTATTCAATAAATTTTTTCTTTTTTTTGGTCTTTTTTCAATTATTCCTAGTGGAATAATATTGTTAGCTTCTGCTATTTTTTTTAATATTGAAGTAAGTACTTGGTTAGGTCCTGCATTTAAATCTACAGTAAATAACTCATATCAATTGGCCCAAAAATATATTAATCAAACTGAAAGAGATCTTATAACAGATTCAAAATTTATAAGAAATTATGTCCTTTCTGAAAGATTAATTGACAGGGAAATTATACAAAGATTTAATATTACAACTGTATACAATTATAGTAATGGTAATCAATTAATAGAACATATTTCAGACGAAAAAATATTTTTATCAGATAAAAATTTAATGGATGCTAGTGCTGAAAATGAAAACGATATAACTATTTTTTTTTCAAATGATCAACTTTTTTCTAAAGTAAATTTGAATAACTCTAATTATTTACTGTTATTGAAGAATATTGATTTAGAAACATTAAATTATTATCAGAATATTATACAATCATACGAAGCTATAAATTCTATTGATAATAATAAAAGAGACATTCAAATAACATTTTTTACAATCTATATAATTCTCTCTGCTAGTTTAATTTTTATATTCATCATAATAGGGACAAATTTTAGTTTAAGATTAGCAAAACCAATAAGAGACTTAAATAATTCAATTATAGACCTTAGAAAAGGAAAATATAAACAAAAAGAATTTAAAAAATTAAGTGATAAGGACGATATCTCTGTATTAACAAACTCTTTTCATGAAATGAGTAAAACAATTATCAATCAAAATAATAATCTAAAAGAGGTTAATGCAACTATCAACGATCAACTAAGTTTTATAAACAATATTATAGAAAATTCACCTTATGGAATTTTTGTTTTAAATAATAAATCAATGATTTTTGAAAATTCTGCATCCACTATATTTAGTGATGAAAATAACTCATCATTTGAAAACTTTACTAAATTACTTTCAAACTATTTTAATAATAGTCAAAATATATTTAGAAAATCATATGAAATAAACTTAGAAGTTAAATTAGATAATATTCAAAAGTTTTTTTTCGTAAAATCAATTTTTATTGATAATAATTCTTTATTTGATCAAATTATAATTTTTAATGACTATACTGATCTAATATTTGCAGAAAAAAATAATGCCATTGCTGATCTTGCTAGAAAAATTTCTCATGAAATTAAAAATCCATTGACACCTATGCTTTTATCGACAGAATTTATTGAAAATCAACTTGATGATGAAGAATTAATTAATTCTATTAAATCTATTAAGAGACAAATTTTTTTAATTCAAAACCTTGTGAATGAATTTTCTACTTATGCAAGACTTCCTAAAGCTAATATTACTAAATTAAATTTATCAGAAATCTGTTTAGTTTATATTGATGAATATAAAAGAAACTTTGGTAAAATTGAAGTTATTCATAATATTGAAGATGATATATTTGTTAATTTTGATCACTCATATTTGGATATAATATTTAATAATCTCTTTAAAAATTCAATTGAAGCTTTAGAAAAAACTAAAAATCCTTCAATTGATATAACTTTAAAAAAAACAGACAAAAAGTTAATTCTAACTTTCTTTGATAATGGTCCCGGATACGATGGTGATATTGATGATCTCATTAAACCATATTTTTCAACAAAAAATTCCTCTGGATTAGGATTATCTTTAATTAATAAAATAATTACTGACAACTCCTATAAGATGAATATAACAACGAACAGTTATTCAGGATTTAAAATCGAAATAATTTTTTATGACTAAAATATTAGTAATTGATGATGAACTAGAAATTTGTAAACAAATTTCACTTATACTTTCCAAACAAGGTTATGAGGTCACATATGCTAATTCATATAAAGAATTTACTGATCTTGAATCAAGAAATTTTGATTTTGACGTTGTATTAGTTGATTTATGGTTAAAAAATAGCACAAAACAAGGAATAGATATTATTGAATATTTAAAAAATAAATATGAAAATTTAGTAATTGTTTCCTTTAGTGGTCATGCAAATATAGACAATGCAATCGAGTCTGTTAAAGCAGGAGCAAACGACTTTATTGAAAAACCATTTGAAACTAAAAAACTCATTCATATAATCCAAAAAAATTTACTCGAACTAAAACAACGTGTTACAATAAATAATTATAGAAACAAAATCTCATTTCATTCAAAGATAGATACTATTGGTTATGGCAACTATATTGATAATATTTTTAAAACACTATCCAAGATTAAAAATAATTCTTCTATTTTAATTGTAGGACCTAATGGTATTGGAAAAAACTTTCTTGCTAATACTATTCACATGAATTTATCATCAAATAATCCTGATACATTTATTAACCTAAATGAGAATTTAATGAATGAGTCTGATTTATTAAAATTAAGTTCATTACACAACTATTTTACGATTTATTTAAATGATTATGAAAATTTCAATCAAATTGAACTACTAAATTATTTAAATCTAGTAAAAAGTAATAAAATAAATGCATCAATTATATTTGATAGTAAAAAAATAGATATGAAAGATCCATTTGTGAATAATATTGATCACAAAGTTATATTAAATCCTCTGACTATAAGAAAAGATGAAATTTTTCCACTTTTTCAGCATTATTTAAATATTTTTGCACAAAAGAAATTTGATAATAGAATTGAAATTGATGATGAGGTAAAGAAATTATTAATAAATCATACTTGGCCTGGAAATATATTTGAATTAATGAACCTTTCTGAAAACATAACAGGTTTACTAACTGACAACAGTTTGTTTGTATCAAAAAACTTAATTGAGGATTTGATGAGTAACTCTATAGATAGCACTGATCTCTATGATCTAAATTTTAAAGAGGCTAAGGATAAATTTGAAAAAGATTATCTACTTCAAAAATTAAAAATAAATAATTTTAATATGACTTTAACTGCTAAAATGCTCAAACTAGATAGAGTATCTTTGTATCGCAAAGTTAAATCACTCAACATAAAAATAGATTAATGAATATACTTATACTAGGTTCAGGAGTTGTTGGTGCAAATCTTGCAAAAAAATTATCTGAACAAGGAAAAAATGTATTTCTATTAGACGATGATGCTAATGAATTGAAAAATCTTGCTGAAAGATTTGATATTAAAACCATTTATGATGATCCTCTAAATCCCTCATTTTACAAAAATTTTGAATCTGAAATTGATTGTTTTATAGCTGTTACAAGAAGTGATGAAAAAAATATCATCACAAGCAAATTTGCAAAAGAATTTTTAAAAGTTGATAAATCAATTGCAAGGGTTAGAAATCAAAATTTAATTTTAGATGAAAATAAATCATTATTAATTGAGTCAAATAGTTTTCTTGATCATATAATATCTCCCGAATGGGAGGTTTCTAATAACATATTTGAGAAGATTCATTTACCTGGTGCATTTTTTAGTGAGTCTTTAATAACTCAAGATTATTTGTTAATTGGAATGCAGTCATCTGATTTATTCAAAAATCATACATTTGAAGAAATTAAAGTTTTCTTCAAAACCAATAATCTTTGTTATCTAGGGCACAGCAAAGAGGATAAAATAAATTTCGATTTTAAGAATATATCAATCTCAGATCAACTCTATCTGTTAATTAAAAAAAAATATTTGAATAAACTTATAAAGTTTTTTGGCTTTAAAGATTATGTACTGGATGTACTCATTGTTGGTGGGGGAAATATTGGTCAAAATTTATCATCTTTAATTGAGCAAGATGATCAAGAAATAAATTTGAAAATTTTAGAATTAGATAAAGAAAGATGTAATTTTTTAGCTGGTTTACTCAAAAATACAACAATTTTTCATGGCGATGCTCTTGATCAAACTTTGTATGAAGAAATTAAATTGAATAATTCTGATTTGGTAATCACTGTCACAGATAACGATCAAATTAATACAATATTGTCAATTATTGCAAAAAAAAGAGGATCTAAATCAGTAATATCAGTTATTAATAATGAGTCATATTCATCTTTTGCAAATGATTTGGGTATAGATGTTATTATTAACCCTAGAGAATTAACAACATCAAGAATAATTGAAAAAATATCTAAAGGTTCTCTTTTATCTTATCATTCTATCTTTAAAGATGAATACGTAATTTATGAAATAAAATATAAAAACGAGATATATGAAAATATTAAAAAATCTAAAGTAATAAATCACATATGTACTTTAACAAATGAAACTTTAGAGTTAAAAAATAATGATCATATTCCTTTGAATAACGATATATTAATTTTATGTGTCTCACGAAAAGACTCTAATGTTTTAGAAAAAATAATTAATGATGATTGATAATAATTTTTTTTTAGATACTCATACCTTTTTGAAGAAAATTGCATCCGACATAATTATTCCAAACATTGGAAAACTTAGTGAAAATGAGGTTTCAACTAAAGAAGATAATTCAAAAGTTACTAGCTATGATGTGATAATAGAGAATGAATTAATTGAATATTTTAAAAAAATTGGATTTTCAAATATCATCTCTGAAGAGAGTAATTCAGAATTAATTAAAAAAAATGATTATATAACAGTAGATCCAATAGATGGAACAAGAAATTTTATCAACGGAATTAATAAAGTTGCAATAATGGTATCATCTATAAAATCTACTCAATGTGAATTTGCAATAATTTATGATCCTATTAGTGATGTTTTTTACCATACTTATAAGAACTCAATATTTAAAAACCATAAGCAAATAAAACCCCAAATTTATAGCAATCAAATTGGTTTTTTAGGCGAACATGCAAAAGTTTATTTTAAAGATATAATCACTTCTTACACAGAAAAAATTAGATCAAGATCAATTGGTTATGACGTTATCGAAGCTATAGAGGGTGAAAGGTCTTTCTTAACTGTATATGGTTCAAAAATTTGGGATTTATTTCCAGCTATGAGTTTTTTAAAGCTATTAAATTTTGAAACAAATCTTCCAAATATGGAATTTGATTATTCAAAATTAGAAAAAAAAATAATTTTTTATGCCAACTTATAGGATTTTATTTGTTGGTCTTGGGAAAATGGGCTTCCATATGGCTGGATATTTGTCCAAAAATAAAAATTTTAAACTTTTTGTATTTAATAGAACTAAATTAGTTGAAAATAAATGGAAAAAAAAATTTATAGCAGAAAGCTATAATTTTAAAAATGATATTAAATTTGATTTTATTATTTCTTGCTTAAAAGATGATAACGCAGTTAATACTTTTTTTAATAAATTTTTAAAAACTTCAAATTTTCACAAAAATTCAACTATTATTGATCACTCAACTATATCATTAAGACAAATAGGTTTACTTTCTAAGTCATTCAATCATAGAAAAGTAAAATTTTTAGATGCTCCTATTACAGGTGGGGAAGAGGGTGCAAAAAAAGGTTCTTTATCAGTAATGGTTGGTGGAACTAAATCAAACTTTAATAAATCAAAAAGAATAATTTCCTCTTATTCTAAAAGTATTACACATATGGGGAAATTAGGTTCAGGTCAGTTAACTAAATTTACTAATCAAATTTTAATTTGCGGTATTTTATACTCTATATCAGAGGCTTATCTTTTTAGCAAAAAAAATAATCTTGATCAAAAAAAAATTTTTAATGCTATTAAAAACGGTGCAGCTAATTCTTGGCAATTTACTAACAGGTATCCAACACTTACTAAAAATAAATTTAATTTTGGTTTTTCTACAGAATTAATGACTAAAGATTTAAAATATGTTTTACAACAAGCAAAAAAATCTAAATTAAACTTAAATCTCACAAAAAGCGTCTTTAAAAAGTATAAAAGTTTACAAAATACAATTTATAAAAAATATGATACTTCAAGTTTAATTAAGTCATTTAACGATCGATGAATTATTGGAAAAAAGGTTGTACTTATTTATTAGAAAATGACCCTGTTTTTAAACATTACTATAATCCAAATCATCAATTAAAAACAAATAAAAATAAATTTGATGTTTTATATAAATCTATCTGTTCCCAGCAAATATCTGTTTCTGCTGCTATGTCTATTTATAAAAACTCTAAGATTATAATAGGTCCAATAAATTTTAAAAATTTTAAAACTAATAAAAGTAAAATAAAAAATTTACCTTTAAGTAAAAATAAGAAAAAATGTTTAAAATCACTTCTAAATAATTATCACTTAGTAAAAGATATAAAGTTAAGCAACAGTAATTTTGAAAAAGTAAACAATAATTTAACTCAAATTTTTGGCATTGGTAAATGGACTGCTGAAATGTTCTCTATATTTTATTTAGGTTTGCCTAACATAATGCCATTAGGAGACCTTGGTTTTATTAATGCTTATAAGAAATTTTATAAAGATAAAAATTTATCTAAATTTTCTTTTCATTCTAACAAATGGCGAAATTATTCAACTATTGTAACCTGGTATCTGTGGTCATCTTACGACTCAGAACCCTTATATTTATAATTTTATCCTAAAATAAAAAAAACAATTTAATCTTTAAAAAAAGGAATCTATTAATATTTATGCAATCCATAGTTGAATTTAAAAATATTTTTAAAACCTACCCCGGAGTTATAGCAAATGATGATGTATCCTTTAATATTAAAGAGCAATCTATCCATGCTATCTTGGGTGAAAATGGTGCCGGAAAGTCAACATTAGTAAAAATATTATATGGCCATGTAAAACCTGACAGTGGTGAAATTTTAATAAATTCTGATTTAGCAATAATTAATTCACCATCTACTGCAAAGAACTTAGGTATAAATATGGTTTTTCAACATTTCAGTTTATTTGAGTCACTTACTGTTGCTGAAAATTTAATTCTTGGTATGAATGAAAATATATCTTTAACTAAATTAAAAGATAAGTCTAAGACAATTTGTGATAAGTACGGTTTTAACTTAAATTTAAATTCTCCTATAAGTTCCCTATCTGTTGGTCAGAGGCAATCCGTAGAAATTGTTAGATCATTATTGAATAATCCAAAAATTCTTATTATGGACGAACCAACTTCTGTTCTTACACCAGATGAAATTAGTAAATTATTTAAAATTATAAAAAATTTAGTTAAAGACGGATTAACAGTAATTTTTATATCCCATAAGTTAGAAGAAATTATAAATTTGTCTGATTATGTAACAATTATGAGAAATGGAAAAGTAGTAAGCACAATCTCGACACAAAATGAAGATCCTGAAACTTTAGGATATAAAATGTTAGGTTATAAAGTGTCGAAAGCAAAACAGGTCAGCGACAATAATTTTTCTCAGGAAATTTTTAATATTAAAAATTTATCAACTCAATCTAAAGATCCATTTACAGTTAATTTAAATAAAATTGATTTAAATTTAATAAAGGGACAAATTTTTGGCATAGCTGGAGTGGCAGGAAATGGCCAGAAAGAATTAATGGAAATTTTACTAAATGAAAACGATTATGAATTTAGTGGAGATATTTTTTTCAAAGATTTAAACATTAATAATCTATCTACATTTCAAAGAAAATCTCTATCTATTTCATATGTTACTGAAGACAGGTTAGGTCACAGTGCTGTACCTGAGATGTCTTTATCTGAAAATATATTTTTAAGCATGAACCATAAAAGTGAATTTAAAAAAGGTTATTTTATAAATTTTAAAAAGATTAATTCATTTGCAAATGATGTTATTAAAAATTTTAAAGTTGATACCCCCTCTTATAATGTCAAAGCTGGTAAACTCTCAGGTGGAAATCTTCAAAAATTTATTATTGGAAGAGAAATTATGTCAAATCCTGAGCTATTAATTTTATCTCAACCTACATGGGGCATAGATGCAGGTTCTGAAGCATTTATTAAGAAAACAATTGTAGAATTATCACAAAAAGGAGTATCTATAATTATCATTTCACATGATTTAGATGAATTACTTGAAGTATGTCACGAAATAGCTGTTTTATATGAGGGGTCCTTATCAAAACCATTAAATGTAGAAAACATAAATATCACTAAATTAGGAAAGTATATGGGTGGTCTATTTGATTAGAGTACAATTAAGAGAGGATTACTCAAATTTAATATTTTATTTGTCACCATTAGTTGCCGTTGTTTTAACTTTATTTTTTGGCTCTTTTATTTTTCTAATTTTAGATTTAAGTCCAATCGAGTCTTTTAAAATTTTTTTTATCAGTCCTATTTCAAATTCTTATGGTATTTCTGAACTGTTTGTAAAAGCCACACCACTTGCAATTATAGCTTTAGGATTATCTTATTGTTTTAAAAACAATATTTACAATATTGGGGCTGAAGGACAGCTGACAATGGGAGCAATATTTGGTGGCGGTATTGGACTTTTATTTAATGACTCGACAAGTGTTTTTTTACTTCCATTAATGATTTTATTTGGTGCAATAGGAGGTTCATTTTGGGCAACTATACCTGCTATTCTTAAAACAAAATTTAATACAAATGAAATTTTAACTAGTTTGATGTTAACCTATGTGGCTCTTTTTATTCTAGATTATTTTGTTGTTGGTCCTTGGAAAGATCCTGAAGGATATGGTTTACCTAAATCGATGCCTTTTCCTGATGCAGGAAGACTTCCTGTATTATTTGATGGCCTTCGTGTTCACATTGGTGTCTATTTTGCAATGATAATATGTTTTATAACTTATATTGTTTACAACAAAACACTATTTGGATTTAAACTTAAAGTCTCTGGCTTAAGTTCAAAAGCATCCCAATATGCAGGTTTTAAATATAAAAATTTAATTTTTTATACTTTTATTATTAGTGGTGCATGTGCAGGACTAGCTGGACTATTTGAGGTTTCAGGGCCTATAGGTTTGTTATACAGAGATATTTCTCCTAATTATGGTTTTACTGCTATCATTGTAGCATTTTTGGGAAGATTGAATCCTATTGGAATTATTTTATCCTCTTTGCTAATTGCATTAACTTATTTAGGAGCTGAGGATGCGCAATTATTTTTAAAGATTCCCTCAGCTGTCGGTTTTGTATTTCAGGGTTTGGTTCTATTTTTTTTATTGGGTACAGATTTTTTGAATAAATATAGAGTATCAATTGAATGAATATTGAATTAATTATAGGTATTTTAAATATAGTTTTAATATCGACCACTCCACTTGTCTTTGCTGGTATAGGTGAGTTAGTAACTGAAAAAAGTGGAGTTCTTAACCTTGGACTTGAGGGTTTAATGTTAGTGGGAGCGGTAACCGGATTTATTACTTTAGTTTTAACTGGTAACTATTTCTATTCTTTGATTTTGTCAATAATATCTGGTGTCATCCTTTCAGGAATATTTGCTTTTTTAGTTCTAAACCTAATGACTAATCAAATAGCAACTGGATTAGCATTAACAATTTTTGGCATTGGTTTGAGTGCAATGCTTGGTAAAAAATTTAGTGGAACACCCATTGAGGGATTAAGCCCTTATTATTTTATTATTATTTCTTTTTTGTTAGTGTTTTCAGTAGGTTATTTTTTATCAAAGACAAAATCTGGACTTATAGTAAGAGCAGTTGGCGAAAACCATAATTCAGCATATGCTTTGGGATATAACGTTATAAAAACAAGATATTTTACGATTATATTTGGTGGTGTTATGAGTTCTCTCGCAGGTTACTACATTTCTATTTGTTATGCACCGATGTGGCAGGAGGGAATGACTGCTGGTAGGGGTTGGATAGCCCTAGCTTTAGTTGTTTTTGCAACTTGGAAACCTTGGAGATTATTAGTAGGTGCATATATTTTTGGAGGTGTTGCAATAATGCAAATGAACCTTCAAGCATTTGGTGTAGAACTTCCTGGTCAAATTTTTAATATGATGCCCTATATTGCTACTTTAATAGTCTTAGTATTTATTTCTTCAAATAAGGTAAGATTAAAACTTAGCGCTCCATCTTGTCTGAATATACCTTATGAAAAAAATTCATAAGGTTATCCACTGTAATTTTTTCTAATATATAACGAATCTTTATTTTTATTATATAAATCTATAAACAGATTTATTTATTAGGGAAATTAAAATGAAAAAACAATCATTGGTATTAGTAGTAATTGCAGCCATTATAGTAATCGCAGGCATTTTTTTTATTACTAATCAAAATATACAAAAAGACGTTTCAGATGACCAAAAAAAGATAGGCTTTATCTATATCGGACCACCTGGGGATCATGGATGGACTTATATGCATGATGTTGGGAGACAATACTTAGAGAAAGAACTTGGTGACTCCGTTTCAACTACTTACATAGAAAATGTACCAGAAAATGCTGATGCTGTTAGATCAATTAGAAAGCTTGCAGAGTCTGGACACGATTTAATATTTACTACTTCTTTCAACTATATGGATCAAACTTTAGAGGTAGCAAGTGAATTTCCTGATGTAAAGTTTGAACACGCAACTGGTTTTAAAAGGGCTGATAATGTATCTACATATTCAGCAAGATTTTATGAAGGTAGGACAGTTATAGGTCATATTGCGGGTAAAATGACAGAAACAAATACTATTGGTTATATAGTATCTTTTCCTATTCCTGAGGTTATTAGAGGAATAAATGCATTTTATTTAGCTGCCTCAAAAGTAAATCCAGATGTTAAGATAAAAATAATTTGGGTATATTCCTGGTACGACCCCGGTAAAGAGGCAGATGCAGCAAATACTCTTATCAACCAGGGAGCTGATATAATAGTTCAACACACAGACTCGTATGCACCATGTCAGGCAGCTGAAAAAGCTGGTGTTTTAGCTTTTGGACAAGCTTCAAATCAAGAGGCATTTTGCCCAAATGCACACATGACAGCAATAGAAGACATTTGGGGTCCATACTATGCAGCTAAAGCACAAGCGGTTGTTGACGGTACATGGTCTTCCGAAGATACATGGCAAGGGTTTAAGGACGGTATGGTAGAAATGTCACCTTATAATGAAAAACTTCTATCATCAGATTTAATAGCTGAAGCAAAAGCTATAGAAGAGGGAATTGAAAATGGCACTATTCACTCTTTTGAAGGACCTATTTACAATCAAGCTGGAGAGCTAGTTGTTAAAGAAGGCGATGTTGCTGATGATGGTATGTTGGCCTCAATGATGTTCTATGTTCAGGGTATAGATGGAGAGGTACCTCAATAGAATAAAATAAATATTTAATCCTGTTCCCAAGGAAAAACAAGCCAGTCTTTATCTTTAAAGTCATATAAATGAAGATCGGCTTGTTTTTTTCCTGAAGTCTTAGCATACAAAACAACAAACTTTGAGTTTGGCATCATATCTTTAACTATTTTTGCCGTATCACCGCTGTCAACTAAATCATCAATTACAACAAGTTTTTTCTCAGACTTAATTCTTTTAAAAATTTTAATATCAGTATTTTTTTTCCTGTCCGAGTATGTTTTAAGGGCAATAACATCGATATCTTGAATTCCTAAATAATTAGCAATAATAGAACCTGGTATTAGACCACCCCTAGATATAAGAATTAGTTTTTTAGGTTTATATTTTTTTTTAATTAATTTTGCTAATTTTATACAATCAGTATGTATATCGTGATAGCTTAAAAAAACCTGTTTCATTCAAGGATTATAATAAAAAATATATGAAAAGCAATTTAGCTATATTGAGTTCTGATCAAAAATCAATTGACTTTATAAAAAAAAATAAACTATCAAGCATTCTTAATCTTTATGCTAATAGTTCAAGGAATATTGAGGTAGCTCATAAATTTGCTGAGACTCATAATTTCAAAAAACATTATGGCGCTTATGAAGATCTTATAAAAGACAAAGGCGTAGATATCGTTTTGAATTTTTTACCTTCTGGCATCAAGTTTGAATATATTTATCTTTGTCTAAAAAATAAAATTAAAGTTATAACTGATTATCCAATTGTAAGTAATTCAAATGACCTGAAATATTATAGTAAATTGATCAATTCAAAATTAATTAACAACCTTTTTTTAATTGACGAAACAAATATTAAGAAATTGTATGAGGATTCATTAAAGCAAAAAATTATTAATTACACAAAATCTTTTCAAAATCTTAATAAATTTGAGAATAGCTTATACAGTAGAGATGTTTTGTTTGAATTATGCCCTGATCTTTTTTATTTAATTTACAAATATCGTGAAAAAAAAATATCAATTTTTAAATATGAAAAAATTCTTGATAAGATTACTAACAAATTATCTAACTTTAATTGCTGTATTGAGATTAATGATAATTTAAAAATCAACGTTACACTAACTAATAACTTAGATAACAATTCAAACAAATTAGACAAAAAAAAGGAATTTATGCCCAATATACCAATATATAACCTCAAAGATCTAAATTCTTTTGTAAATTCAAAAAATTCTTTTGAAAAATTATCTATTTTTACATATTATCCGTACAAATTATTTCAAGAGGTTCTTTATGAGTGAAAATATTACATTCGCAGTATCAGGTTCTGAAACTTACTATCACAAGGATTGGTTAAAATCTAAAGGTTTTAAATGGGTTGCATCATCAAAAAAATGGGAAAAACTAAATATATTAGAGATTGAGGCAGATCAATTATCAGAATATTGCAGAGAGTTTGGACTCTATTATGAAAGATCAGACAAAGGTATGCCAAAATTTGACTACGAGAATTATTTATGGGATGGCAACATTCCAGATAAATCTATTTGGTATGAAGAAAAAAGTCTTCCAAATTCAACAAACAAAGAAGATTAGTGAATTAAAACTGAAAATATTCCATAAAAAAAGAAAATCAAAGCTATCATTAAAGCAAAATAATACGGTGCTTTGTTTCTGTTCATAAATGAAGCCATTATTACCAAATACTTATGTACTTAACAATAAATATCTACAATCAATTATTTCACCTAGCACAGATATCATTGACTATAATTTTAGCTCTGATCAGATCCATAAGCTCAATCTTTTACAAATTCTAAGGCCTGATATTTATTTTAATAAGAGTCTTTCTGATAATGAATTTTTTGATTTATCAAAGAAATATTACCAAAGACTTATCGATGAAAAAATTATATATAAATCTGAAGATGAATATTTTTTATATAGAATAGACTCTGAAGGTCATTCGCAAACAGGGTTAATTTCTTTGTTAAATATTCAAGACTACATAAATAGAAATATAAAGCCTCATGAAAAAATTTTAGTTAGTAAAGGCAAAGAAAGAGCTGATCAATTATCTAAAGTAAAATTTCAATTGTCACCTATTTACCTTTTTTACGATGATGAAAATATAGATTTAAACCTTGATATTCATCATGATAAAAAACCACTAATAAAGTTTAAATCTGGTAAGTACACTCACTCAATTTACAAGACTAGCACTGATTTCACTGGTATTAATTTTAAGGAACTTTTTGTTGCAGATGGCCATCATAGAATAGAAGGCTTTGCTCAATTAGATGTAAATAAAGATACTAAATTTCTATCTATTGTTTTTCCAAAATCTAAATGTTTAAACCTAGCCTACAATAGAAGTGTTAAATTTCCAGATGCCTATAATAAAGATTCGTTCATATCTGATTTAAAAACATATTTTCATGTTGAAGAGCTAAAATATCATGAGAAGATAGATCGTTTTTTTGTAATCTACTATCAGGGTAAATTTTTTAAAATAGATTTGAAAAACGATTTCTCCACAAATGGCGCTGACTGTATTGATTTTGGTGAGTTTGTCTTGAAGGAAATATTGAATATTCAGGACGAAACTAAAGATCAAAGGGTCGAATTCGTCCCACCCTCATTAGGCACTGATTATTTGATTAATCAAGTTGATACGGGTATAACAGATTTATCGACATTAATGAGACCAGTTAGCATGGATTTAGTGATAGAATACTCTAGAAATTTGAAATTTATGCCACCTAAAGCTACCTGGTTTGAACCCAAACCACTAGATGGTTTATTTTTTTACAAAATTATTGAATAGTTCACAAACGCTAAGGAGAAATATTAATTATGCAAAAACCTACCATTAAACCAAATCATCCATTCTTTTCATCTGGACCTTGTTCCAAAAGGCCTGGATGGAAATTAGAAGCTTTAAACAATGCCGTTTTAGGTAGATCGCATAGAGCAAAAAGAGGTAAGGCAAAACTCAATGAAGTAATAGTTAAATCGAAGCAAGTTTTAGAGTTACCAGATGATTATTTAGTAGGTATCGTTCCTGCCTCTGATACTGGAGCAATAGAAATGGCTATGTGGAGCCTTCTAGGTTTAAAAGATGTTGAAGTATGTGGTTGGGAAACTTTTGGTCTAACATGGGTTAAGGATATCACAAAACAATTAAAATTAGAGAATGTAACAGTTCATAAAACTGATAAATATGGCGAACTCCCTGATTTATCAAAAGTAAATTTTGATAATGATGTTGTTTTTACATGGAATGGCACCACTTCAGGTGTATGCATTCCCAACGCAGATTGGATACCAGATAATAGATTAGGTTTGTCAATTTGTGATGCTACTTCAGCAGTTTTTGCTATGGATATGGATTTTAAAAAATTAGATGTTGTGACTTGGTCATGGCAAAAAGTTTTAGGAGGAGAGGCCGCACACGGTATGATTGCTCTATCACCAAGGGCAGTTGAAAGACTTGAAACTTATGAGCCATCTTGGCCAATGCCTAAAATTTTTCAATTAGCTAAAAACAAGAAGTTTTCCAAAGAAATTTTTGAAGGAGCTACTATAAATACTCCCTCCTTGCTCGCTGCAGAAGACGCATTGGATGCATTGAACTGGTGTATTAAAATAGGTGGGCAAAAAGAATTAATATCTAGATCAAGAAAAAATCTGCAAGTCATTAAGGACTGGATTGATCAGAGAGATTGGGTAGAGTTTTTAGCTGTTGACCCACATACATATTCTTCAACTAGTATATGTTTTAAGTTTACACATCCTGACTTTGTAGCTTTGGATAGTGATAATCAAAAAAAACTTGTGAAAGAAATATGCTCTACATTAGAGAAAGAGGACGCTGGGTACGATATTAATGCATATAAAGATGCACCAGCAGGCATAAGAATTTGGGGAGGTGCAACTGTTGAGGCATCTGACATTGAAAAAGTTTTACCATGGATTGAATGGTCATTTTTTGAAACAATGGGAAGGTATAAATAATGAAGATCTTAATTTCTGATAAGATGAGTGATAAGGTAGAAGATGTCTTAAAGTCAAAACAAATTGATTATGATATCAAAACTGGGATGTCTCCTGAGGAACTAAAAGTTGTGATTGATCAATATGATGGCATTTTAATTAGATCTGCAACTAAACTGACATCTGATATTCTCGCTGATTGTAAAAACCTCAAAGTTATAGGTAGGGCTGGAGTTGGTGTTGATAACGTTGACTTAGATCAAGCGACTAAAAATCGAATTCTAGTAATGAATACACCTCTAGGAAATTTAGAGGCAACAGCTGAGCTAAGTGTTGGTTTGATGTTTTCAATTATGAGGAATATTCATCTAGCTAATGATTCAACTCATCAAGGGAAATGGGAAAAACCTAAGTTTATTGGAACTGAGCTAAAAGGAAAAATACTTGGTATCGTAGGCTACGGAAACATAGGTCAAAGAGTTGCTGAAATATGCTCAACAATTGGAATGAAAATTATAACTAATTCTAAATCAGCAACTGATAATGATTTATCAAAATTCGATGTAAAAAAAGTTTCAACTGAACAATTAATTAAGGATTCTGATATTATTTCTCTTCATACAAAATTAAATGATGAGACTAAATATATGATCAACAAAGAAACCTTATCTACAATGAAACCTTCATCAGTGATAATAAATTGTGCTAGGGGTGGTCTGATTAATGAGACTGATTTAAAAGATGCACTTAATAATGAGACTATTGCAGGTGCTGCTATTGATGTTTATGAAAATGAACCTGCAATTGATAATGTAATGTTTGGAGCTAAAAATTTACTACTCACTCCTCATTTAGGAGCCTCTTCAAAAGAAGCACAATCTAATGTAGCAATTGACGTAGCAAATCAAGTAGCTGATTTTTTAAAAGAAAACAAGATTGTAAATAACGTTAACTCTTTTTAAATTTTTTAAAATACTCATAAATAGAAATTTTTGTTAATACGTTCTGTATAGATTTACTATCATTAATTTTTTTTAATTCAGCATGACTTAATTTAAAAATTTTTATTTCTTCATTTTCATTTCTATTATAATTAGTTTTTAGCTTAATTTTCTCTACTTCTGCATAATAAACATGAACTATCTCATCTGAGTATCCTGGTACTGGACAGTAAGAAGTTAATTTCAAAATTTTTTTTGTTTTTACTCCTATTTCTTCTTTAATTTCTCTTTTTAAAGCAGTAATTAGTGACTCACCTTTATCTACTAATCCCCCTACAATTTCATATTTTAATGTTTTATTTCTGACAAAGTAAAATGGTCTAAATTGTTTGATCAAGTAAAATTTTTTCTCCTCAGTGCTAAAACAAAGAGCAAATACTACATCTCCGACATTTAGTATTTCTCTAAAAATCTTATAAGGTTTTATTTTCTTGTTGTAACTGTGAACTAAAAATTGATATTTCCAAAATTTGAAAAAGCTGTTTGATATAAGTAATTTTTTAATTTTAGTTACTTTTTGCATAAGATTTAACTGTTTGACTATTTATAAGACAAAAGTATATATATTCAATACTCGGGGAGTAGCTCAGTCTGGTAGAGTGTCTGCTTTGGGAGCAGAAAGTCGCAGGTTCGAATCCTGTCTCCCCGACCAAAAAAAAATGAAAAAAGTCACAATCAAGCGTCCTTCAAAAACTAATATGCAATCAGGCTTAAAAAAAACTAAGATGTGGATAATTGAGTTTGAGTTTGATCCTAGCCTGCAAAAGGATGTATTAATGGGATGGAATAGCTCAAAAAACACAACTAAACAATTAAAATTAAACTTTGACAACTTAGATGATGCTATTTTATGGTGTCAAAAGAACTCATATCAATTCAGGGTTGTTGATCAAACCTATAAACCAGTAAAACCTAAGAGTTATGCCAGTAATTTCTCATATACAAGAAAAACTTCTTGGACCCATTAATAATTAAATATTCAATTTTCTGAATATAATACTATTATCTCTTCATAATTATTAATTTATAAGGGGGAAAGAAATGATTAAGTTCATTACTACTCTGCTTGCTTTATTTATGTTTAGCACGTCATACGCTAAAGAGGTTAAAGTTGGCATTATTTTAGGTTTTACAGGACCTATTGAATCATTAACACCAGGTATGGCTGCAGGAGCTGAGCTAGCTTTTAATGAAGCCTCAGACTCTGGTGCATTATTAGGTGGCTCAACTGTTAGTTCTATAAGAGCTGACTCAACTTGTATCGACTCAGCAGCGGCAGCTTCTGCAGCTGAATTTTTAATATCTCAAGGTGTAACAGCCATTATGGGTGCAGATTGCTCTGGAGTAACAGGTGCAGTGCTTTCAAATGTAGCTGTTCCAAATGGTGTACCAATGATTTCACCATCTGCTACCTCACCCGCTTTAACAACAGCAGAAGATGATGGTTTATTTTTTAGAACAGCCCCATCTGATGCTAGAGGTGGAGAGGTATTAGCAGATATTACTAGTGACAGAGGTATTTCAAGTGTTGCTATTACTTATGTTAACACAGACTATGGAGTCGGTTTAGCTGATGTATACGAAGCAGCTGCAATTGCCAGAGGTATTGAAGTTACTGCTAAAACAGCTCACGAAGGTGATAAAGCTGACTATAGTGCTGAAGTAGGTGTTCTGTCATCTGCTGGTGGTGACGCATTAGTAGTAATTGGTTACCTAGATCAAGGTGGAAATCAAATAATTCAAGGTTCATTAGATACAGGAGCTTTTGATACTTTTGTTCTATCTGACGGGATGATAGGTGATTCATTAACAGACACATTTGGTTCTGACCTAGATGGATCTTTTGGTTCTATGCCTGGTTCTTTAGGAGCTGGAGCTATGAAGTTTAAAGCGTACGCTGAAGCTAATGGTGTTGACCCATCAGTTTATGTTGGAGAGTCATATGACGCTGCTGCTTTAATTATGCTTGCGATGTGTAAAGGTGGATCAGATGATAGCGCAACTGTAGCAGCAAATGTTATGGATGTAGCCAACGGTCCTGGTACAAAGATTTATGCTGGAGAGCTAAAAAAAGGTCTCGAGCTAGCTTGTGCAGGATTTGCAGTTGACTATGACGGCGCAACTGATGTTAACTTTACAGAAGTTGGTGAAGCGTTTGGAGCATTCCTTGAAAAAGGAATTGAGGGCGGTAAGTTTACCGACGTTGCTCAAAGATAACATTTTAAATTTAGCCCCACCATATTGGTGGGGCTAAAAACAACATTTAGTTTTTTATAATTTTTTCTGGCAATAATCCTTTTGGCCTGTATCTCATTACCAAAAGCAGGCCGAGTCCCATCATTAAATATCTAAAGTATGGAACACTATTTAGAAGATGTTCTTTAATGTAATTTGTTTCATCTAAATGACTCGTGAATATATTAATTACAAGTAGTGCGAATGGAGCAGACTGTATCCATATAAACCAAACAACAAAACCTCCCAATATAGCCCCATAATTATTACCTGTGCCTCCCAATAAGACCATGACCCATATTAAAAAAGTATATCTTAAAGGTTGATAGCTTGATGGAGTGAAAAGGCCATCGTAGGTAACTAGCATAGCACCTGCAAATCCAATAATTGCAGAACCTAACATAAAAATAAAAAGGTGCTGCTTTACAACATTTTTACCCATTGCTTTAGCTGCCTCTTCATTATCTCTAATAGCTCTCATCATTCTACCCCAAGGAGAGTTAAGGGCTTTTTCAGAAAAATATAGAATTATTAATACAACAGCTAAAAAAATTAGACTAAAGCATAACTTTACAAATACTCCAGAAGAGGAGATTACAAGTTGATTAAGTAAAGAGGTTCTTTCATCAAAATCCAGGACATTTGATAATTTTGAAGAGTTTAAAAATTCAACAAGTTTTATAAACCATTCAGAATTCTGTAAATCCACTTCATAAGGAACTGGTCTCTTTAAACCAATAACATTCTTTACTCCTCTTGATAGCCACTCTTCATGTTTGACAATTGTTATAATTATTCCTGAGACTAGCAATGTTGATATTGCTAAGTAGTCAGATCTTAATCCTAAACAAACCTTTCCTACAACAAAAGCTACCAAGGCACATAAAATTGCACCAACAAACCATGAAAATATAATTGGCAAATTAGCTCCACCTAAAAAACCTGATGTCGCTGCATTAATTGACTCAATTTTACTAATTGATGGACCAGCTATTAATTTAAGTAATGGTATGGATAAAATTATGATTAAGAATATAAAATAATTTTTATATTTATGATTAGGAAGTCTTTTGTTAATTATTAAAACACTAAAAACAACTGCTAATAAAAAAAAACCAGAAATTAAAATTCCAATACCGCCAGCACTCCAAGCTTCAGGAACAGGGGGAACTGAAATTAAAACAGTTGCTAACCCTCCTATGGCCAAAAAGCCCATCACACCAAAATTAATTAAACCAGCAAAACCCCATTGAATATTTACTCCCATCGCCATTACAGCAGAGATAAGACAAAGATTTAACATTGATAATGCAATACCCCATGACTGAAATAAACCTACTAAAATGGTTAAAACAGTCATTACTGAAAAACAAATTTTAAAGTCAGGATTTTTTTTTATCATATGACTTTTCCTTTGAAGATACCATTTGGTCTAAAAATAAGAACGACTATTAATATTGCAAAAGAGATCGCAAATTTATAATCAGTAGAGATAAATTGTATTAGTGTGCTTGGTTCTAAACCTTCAGGCATGATGTACTTAAAAAATTTTTTATAAGCATAGGTTAGTCCTATTTCAGAGAAAGCAATTAGAAACCCCCCGTAAAATGCACCTAAAGGGTTTCCGATACCACCGACAATTGTTGCTGCGAAAATAGGAAGAAGGTTATTGAAATAAGTAAATGGCTTAAAACTTTTATCCAATCCATACAAAGTTCCAGCGACAGTCGCTAGAATAGAAACAATTATCCAGGTCAGTAAAACAATTTTTTTAGGGTCAATACCTGATAGTAAAGCTAAATCCTCATTATTTGAATAAGCTCTCATAGATTTGCCCGTTTTTGTTTTATTCAAAAAATAAAAAAGTATGGAGCAAGTAATAATTGTTGTTATTAATGTTATCACTTGTGTTGATTTTAATGCAAGTCCCTCATTTAAACCTGTCATTTGCTTAAACTCCCTAGCTTTCATTATAAATTTATGACCATCCATAAAGTTTATATCGTTTGGGCCTATGATAATCCTAACAACTGCATTCAAAACAAACATAATCCCAAGACTAACAACTATAAATGTTACAGGGTCACTTTTTTTATTTCTATAATATTCAAATACCGTTTTGTCAAAAAATAAACTCACTGCAATTGTCAATAAGATACCAACTGGTAACGCCAGTAAAGCGGTTGGAAGTAAACCAAACGTAATTCCTTTTGATTGTAAAAACCAAGTAACAAGGATTACAATCATAGTTCCAAAAGCCATTAAATCTCCATAAGCAAAGTTTGCAAATCTTAAAACGCCATAAATTAAAGTTACCCCAATCGCACCCAAGGCCAACTGTGATCCATAAGTTATTCCGGGCACAATAATAAAATTAGTTAGAAGTATGATCGAGTTTAAAAAATCCATTTACCCTCCTAAAAAAGCCTTTTTAATCTCTTTATCATTTAGAAGATAATCACCTTTGCCCTCATAAGCATTTTTACCAGTCACTAAGATATAACCACGATCAGATATTTCTAAAGCCTGACGAGCATTTTGCTCAACCATTAGTATAGCTATGTTTTGTTTTTTTATATTTAATATATGTTCAAATAATTCTGTCATAATTACAGGTGAAACCCCTGCAGTTGGTTCATCTAACATTAAAACATCTGGCTCAGTCATTAAGGCTCTAGCGATTGCAACCTGCTGTCGTTGACCACCTGATAATTCGCCTGCA
>CACABO010000002.1 GCA_902530745.1 uncultured Alphaproteobacteria bacterium
TTGATAAAATTTATGGCTGGTCAAACCTTACTCTATTTATAATTCTTCCTATCATTTTAGGGTTTCTTGCCACAAGGTCGATTTCTGGGAAATTAAACGCACAACCAATTGTTGAAAAAATAATTACTTATATCATCAAAGGAAGTTCCTACATTGCGATACTAATAACTATTGGAATTTTCTTATCTCTAGTCTTTGAGGCAATAAATTTTTTCCGTTACGTAAACCCTGTTGATTTTTTCTTTAGTACCGGTTGGAATCCTAACCGAGCATTTGTTGTTGATGCTTCTGAGGGCTTTGATAAAGATGATCTCGAAAACGCATTTGGGTTTATACCATTACTTACGGGAACGCTTTTAATTGCAACTGTAGCTATGATTGTTGCTATTCCACTTGGTTTAATGTCAGCAATTTATCTTGCAGAATACGCCTCTAAAAGAGTAAGAGATATAGCTAAACCTATTATTGAAATTTTAGCCGGTATTCCAACAGTGGTTTATGGTTTTTTTTGCTGCGCTCTCTTTAGCTCCTTTTATAAAAGATGTTGGTGAAAGTGTTGGTTTACCTGTCTCAGCAGAAAGCGCCTTAGCTGCTGGCTTAGCTATGGGTGTTATGATTATTCCATTTGTATCATCATTGAGCGATGATGTGATTAAAGCGGTTCCACAATCATTAAGAGATGGTTCTTATGCATTGGGAGCAACTAGATCTGAAACTATCAAAAAAGTTATATTGCCTGCAGCATTAGCTGGAATTATGGGCTCTTTTCTATTGGCGGTGTCAAGAGCCATAGGAGAGACAATGATTGTTGTAATGGCAGCAAGCTTAAGAGCAAACTTAACATTTAACCCTTTAGAACCTGCAACGACTATAACTACACAAATAGTAACAAGTCTTATTGGAGACGTAGAGTTTGATAATCCAAAAACACTTGTTGCATTTGCTTTAGGTTTAACTTTATTTTTAATGACATTACTTCTTAATATACTAGCCATAACTATAGTTAAAAAGTACAGAGAGAAATATGAATAGTTTAAATAAAAGACTATCTGCCGAAAAAAGATTTCAAGCATATGGACTTTTTGCAGTGGCCCTTTCTATGTTTTTTGTTTTAATATTGATGTGGAAAATTTTTTCTACTGGAAGTGGAGCTTTTGTAAGAACCACAATTGAGAGCTCTTTTTTTACCAATATAGTAAAATAAATAAGAAATGATTACTAAAATTAAAAGAGCAAAGTAAATCATTAACTTAATTTATCGAGGGTTTTTATAAGGGCAAGTGTATACTTGCCCTTAAATAAATAGTATGTGAATAATTACTTGCAGAGTTTACCTGAGAAAGCGTAGCCGGCATCTTTCAAAGGATGTTTCTTGTCGGCGCAGGCAACTACATCAAATGCAGCTAATGTATCTACATCTGATCTCGTTCTTGATAATAATTCAGAAACCATGGGAGCAGCGCCAATTTTTGTAAGGTAACCGTTAGAGCCAATTGCTTCATCGGAAACCATCATTTGTGCAAATTCTTGAATACCTGGAACAACTCCAATGTGATCTTTCTTTAAGTAAATAAATAAGGGTCTCGCAACTGGATACTCATAAGCAGCAATTGATTCTTCACTAGGATCGACTCCCTCTAAAGATGCAGGTTGTAATTTATCACCATTATCTTTTAAATAAGAATATCCAAAGTAGCCAAAACGCTCTTTGTCCTCTACGAGTTTTTGGACGATAAGGGTATCATTCTCACCCATCTCAATAATCCTTCCGTCTTCTCTGTAATCTGTACATCCATCATCTCCACCTGTGATATCTTCATATCCCATCGCAGCACAGCCTTTTTCCATTACATTACCGTCAAAAGCGTCCCTTGTACCAGATGTTGGAGGGGCTACCAGTACTTCTATTTTATATGCTGGTAAGCTTGAATTAATTTCATTCCATTTTGTGTAAGGATTTTCTACGACCTCACCATCTACAACTACTTTAGCCGCCATAGCAGTCCAAATCTCAGCTCTTGTTAGATCCATTTTTTCAGCGGCGTTTGAGTGAGAAAACGTAATACCATCATTAGCCCACATTACCTCCACAACATTGGTTACACCATTTTCGACACAAAGTTTCGCTTCCTTAGATTTCATAGGTCTTGAGGCACCAGTAATGTCTGGGTGTTCTACGCCTACACCAGCACAGAATAATTTCATTCCTCCACCAGTCCCTGTTGGGTTATAAGTTGGGGTTTTAAAACCTGACTCTCCAAGTCTTTGTGCGTTCACAGTTCCATATGGGTATACAGTTGAAGAACCAACAATATTGATTTGATCTCTTGCAAAAGTTTCAGCAGAGAAAAGAACGCTTACTGCTAAAGCAAGAAAGGTTAAAATTGATTTTTTCATAGATAATATCCTTTTTAAATTTTAGTTATTACTTATAAATACTGCGTGAAAATAAATCTAATGTTACAAATATGTTAAAGTTTTGTTACGTGTGCTTTGGAATTGTTATCAAAAATTCTGAACCTTTTCCAACTTCACTTTTTATGTCAATAAAACCCATGTTTTTAGTCAAAATATGTTTCACAATTGAAAGACCTAATCCAGTACCACCAACCTCTTTAGATCGTGCACTGTCTACCCTATAAAATCTCTCAGTAAGCCTTGAGATGTGCTCTTCTGCAATGCCTATGCCACTATCTTTGAAAGAAATTTCGACAAATTCAGTCAAAGTGCTACTATTCATTTTTTCTCGGGCATTAATTATAATTTTAGTACCATCTTTTGAGTATTTAACAGCGTTGTTAACGATATTGATAACCACTTGAATAAATTCTTCATGAGGGCATCCAACTAAAAGAGATTGGTCTAAATTAATATCAACATTTATTTTTTTCTTTAAAATTTTTGACTCCAATGAGTTTATTCCAATTTTTACAGTATTTAATAGATTGCAAAATTGGTCATTCTCATTAGTTTTTTTATTCTCGATAGAACTTAAACTTAATAGATCATCGATCAAAGAGTTCATTCGATTCGACTGATCTTGAATGATTGAAATAAATTTTTTTCTATTTTTTTCATCATCAACAGTTAAAAGTGTTTCTAAATATCCTATTATTGAAGAGAGAGGAGTTTTTAATTCGTGGCTTACATTAGCTACGAAGTCAGTTCTTACCATCTCTAGATTTTTAATTGCAGTAATGTCTTTAAAAGCAACACAAAAAAAATCATTAATAGGAAATCCTGTAACGTCATAGTATTGGTCATTTGGTATTAATCTGTTCCACTCAAAATTTTTTTTTGATTTAGTTTTAAGTGCGTTACTTAGATTTTCAGACAAAGATAAGTCTCTTAAACCTATTTTAAGGTTATCTGCATTTTCTAAATTAAATGTCTCTTTGAAAATATTATTAACGAATATGATATTATAATCATAATCTATAATAACTATTGAGAGGTCTAAGGAGTTAAGAATGTCTTGATACTCCAAACTTTGTTTGTCACCAACTTCGATGCGTCTTTCTTTGTCTAAAAGAGTCTCTTCTAAAATATTTCGGACTTTTGTAAATAACATATTGTCAGATTTTCTTAGGTTAAAAGTTTTTTTTTCAAGATAGCTCTCAAAGAAATAATAAGAAATGAAATAAACTAAACTCTGAGAAATAATTGATATTAAAAAAATATTAATTGAAGTACTAAAAAACAAAAATAAGTTTAATGAGAGAACAGCAATAGAAAATACAAATAACATTTTATTGTTTTTCTATTTTTTTATAGACCTTTTTGGCAGCAGTGCCTCTCCCTGAGAGACTAGGGTTGGTCATAAAATATTTATGTGAGTCTATTTTTAGTTTAGAGTTTATTTTTTGATAATTTCCATCTGAGTCGAGCAACCAAGAATTTTGATTATCGTTAATGGCAGTGTACATAATTTGATATAAAATTTGTTCGTGAACAGTTTTGTTATCGATAGGAACTAATGTTTCCACGCGCCTGTCAAAATTTCTAGTCATCCAGTCAGCAGATGAAATATAAATTTTTGCTTTTTTACTGGGTAGTTTATTGCCTTTTCCGAAACAAACTACACGTGAATGCTCTAAAAATCTTCCTACAATACTTTTAACTTCTATGTTTTCTGACATTCCTTTAACACCAGGAACTAAGCAGCAGATACCTCTAATTAAACAAGTAATTTTCACACCTGCTTGAGATGCTTCATAAAGTTTGTTAATTATTTCTTGATCAACTAAATTATTCATCTTGATCCATATGTTAGCTGGCTTTTTAATTTTTGATAAACCTATTTCGTAGTCAATATTTTCGAAGATTTTTTGTCTTAAGTTATATGGGGAGAGAGATATTCGTTTAAAATCTTTTGCCAAGTTGTAACTACACATGTAATGAAATAACTTTATGGCATCAGATGCTAAGTCTTTATTACAAGTAAAAAATGATAGATCTGTGTAAACCTTTGCTGTTTGAGGATGATAGTTACCAGTACCATAGTGAACATAGTGGACTAAATTTTTATTTTCTCTTCTAGAAATTAAGGAAACTTTTGCATGAATTTTTAGATTTAAAAAACCATAGACTACTTGAACTCCAGCTTTTTCTAAATTTGATGCCCACTGTAGATTTTTTTCTTCGTCAAACCTTGCTTTTAATTCAACAACTGCTGTTACAGATTTACCAGCCTCAGCAGCTCGAATGAGTGCATCAATGATTGGCGATTGATCACTAGTGCGATACAAAGTTTGCTTAATCGCCACAACGTTTTTATCGTTTGATGCTTGATCTAAAAAACTAACAACAACATTAAAAGACTCAAACGGGTGGTGTATAACTAAATCCTTTTTTTTGATTGCTGCAAAACAATCACCACCAAAATCATTTATTCGTTGTGGGAAACGAGGTTTAAATTTTTTATAATTTAAATTCTTGTTTTTTATATTTCCAAAAACTTCTGACAATTGGTCGAACCCTAGTAGATCTTCATATTCAAAAATTTCATTTTCAGACACATTCAACTCGTTAATAATGAATGATTTAAAATTAATATTAAGACTTTTTTGAATGTCTAATCTGATTATCTCTCCTCTTTTTCTTTCCCTGACAAGTTTTTTAAACTCTCTGATAAGATCATCTGCCTCCTCCAAAACCTCCAAATCACTATCCCTTATTACACGAAATAAATTCTTATCAAGAACATCAAAATCATGAAATATATCCCCAACATAACTATTAATAATTGACTCTACTGGATAAAAATAAATACCCTGTTTATCAATAATCTTAAGAAATCGTTGTTTTAAATCTGATACTCTCATAACTGAAATAAATTGTTTTTTTGATTTTTTATTTTTAATTTTAGCGATAAGACACAAACATAGATTTGGTATAAAGGGTAAAGGGTGTGTACTATCAACCGTAATAGGTGTCAGAATTGAACTAATATCATTGAAAAAATAATTCTTTATGTAGGACAAATGTTTTTTTAAGAACCTATCTCTTATAATATAGATTTTATTTTTTTTTAATTCTTTTTCAATTTGACCATACGATTCATTTTGCTTTTTAATCAAACCCCTTGTTAATGAGTCAACAATTTTAATTTGGTCTTCAATCTTCATTCCATCATAACTTTTTTTATTAGGACTGAGTTTTAACTGTTCAATTAAACCAGCCACTCTTACTGAAAAAAATTCATCTAAGTTTGATGCAGCTATACTTATAAAATTCAGTCGCTCCAGAATTGGTACATTTTTATCGAAAGATAATTCATTTACTCTCTCATTAAATTTTAACCAAGATATTTCTCTATTAAAATACTTATTCATTTTTATAATTATAATTTTTAAGTTTTTTTACAAATTGTAATTCTTTAATATCAGCAGAATTTTTTTTTATCTCACTCCAAGAATTAATATATATATTAATCTCACAAAGTGCGCATGTTGGAAATTTTCCAATATGAGATTTTGTAATATAATTAATTAAATCCATCAAAGCTGGATTGTGTCCTACTATCATTAAATTTTTGTTAATTTTAAATTTTTTTATCCATTCAATTAAATCGTCAAAATTGAAGGTATACAATTCTCTTTTATAATTAATTTTAATTGAATTTTTAAAGATTTTTTTGCATGTCTCTTGTGTTCTTTTTGAATTCGATGAAAAAATTGAGATATCTTTAAATTTTAATTTTTTTGAAATATATGTTGACATTACTTGGCAACTATAAACCCCCCTCTCAGATAACGCTCTTTCATGATCATCTAATTCTAAATTATTCCATGAAGATTTAGCGTGACGTAATAAAAATAGTTTTTTTTCAACCATCTGTTAAATATATGAAATAAATTATGTTTAATAAAAAAGATTCTATTGCATTAATAGACATAGGGTCAAATTCAGTTCGATTATGTGTATTTAGAGGTAATATGAGAAGCCCAAATGTACTATACAATAAAAAATTTTTTTGTGGGCTGGGTGAATTTATTCCAGAAACACAGTTAATAAGCAAAGAGGCTGAAAAGAAATGTATTAACTCAATAATTTTTTTTAATTCTATAATTGACGAAATGAAACCTAGCCACTCTATCGCTTTATGCACAGCAGCTATTCGAAACGCCTCTAACAAAAAAGAAATTACAAATAAGATACAAAAAGTTTTTAAGGGAAAAGTTATAACTTTATCAGGAAGTCAAGAGGCCACCTATGCTACACTAGGTGTTCGATCTTCAATCCCAAGCGCCAATGGAACCATTATTGATATGGGAGGTGGAAGTTTTGAATTAGCACAAATTACACCAGATAAGATTAAAAATATATCCTCTTTTCCTTTGGGTATATTAAACTTCACAAAAGAGCATAAAGAGCATAAAAAAATTAACAAAGAAATAAATTCAAAACATAAAAACCAAAAAAACTTCTATTTAATTGGTGGGGCATTTAGGTCAATTGCAAGATGTTATATTTATTTTAACAAATTGCCCTTTAATGAAATACATAATTTAACTATTTCAAGGAAAAATTTTTATGAACTAAAATCAAAGATACAAAAATTTGGAATCGATGACCTGAAAAAAATTCCAAAAATTTCTGTAAACAGAGTTAAACATATTAATATTGCAATAGAAGTATTGGACAAGGTGTTAAAATTATCAAACTGCGAGCAATTTATTTATCCAAGGTACGGGATTAGAGAAGGTTTCATTTATGAAAAGCTTTCCAAAAAGCAAAGGCTTTTAGATCCAACTGAAATTTCTTTAGAATTAATAGCTAAAAGCAGATGTCGTTTTTTGATATTTAATAAAAAGACATTTGCTTGGATTAAAAATATTTATCTAAAATTTATAAGTTTAAAAATATCAAGTAAACAGCTAAGAGTAATAAAACTCTCATGTATCATTTCAGATTTGGGATGGGAGCAAACAGCCAAAATTAGAGCTTCATATGCATTAAACCTAATATTAAATATACCCCTAGTAGGAATAGAACAATCAGAAAAAGTATTTATTGCATATTTAGTTTATTTAAGGCACACGAAAAATATCTTAGACCAGAGGGTTATTGAAAAAGAATTAAGTAGCTATTTATCTTATTTATCAAGTGATGAAAAAAAGTTAGCTTATCAGATTGGGTGTGTATTAAATTTTTTATACTCTATAACTAAGGGTTCTTCTTTTTTATTAAAACAGCTTGATCTTAAATCTTTAACATTGGCGGAGCAAAAAAAGGTTTCGTCTATTCAAAAAGTACCAAAATCAGGCAAAACTGAACAACTTTATAGCTTGATTAGGAATTTTTAATATAAAATTTATAAATGCGAGATGTTCTCAAATTAAAAAAAAAATATCAGTCTAGTAGAATTGATTTATTCAAAAAATTAGCATCAACTAATGATGGCTTCTATTTTAATAAAAATCATACAGATCTTGTTGATACAGTTGTAAAAGAAATAGTTAAAGGAATTTATAATATTTATCCAATAGAAGATTTCTCTTTAATCGCTGTAGGTGGGTACGGCAGACATGACTTGTCACCAAAAAGTGATGTTGACTTACTATTTATTTATAAAAAATCTAATAAAAATATAAGAGATTTTATTACTCAATTAAATAACACACTGTGGGATATTGGATTAGAAGTTGGAATATCTTTCTTAACAATTAAACAGGCATTAATCGACTCTAAGAAAGATACAAAGACAATTACAAAATTTGTTGAGACTCGTTTTATTATTGGTGATGAAATTCAATATGGTGAGTTTGTTCGGTCCATTAAGATTTTAATTGGAAAACAAAATCCCTTAAAGCTCAGCGAATTAAAGCTTATAGAGTTAGTTGAAAGACATGACTATCGAATAGGAATTAAAAGTAATTTAGAGCCGAATATCAAAGAGGGTATTGGGGGTCTTAGAGATATTCATACCATACTGTGGGTATCAATCTTTATGTTTAATATTTATAAATTAGAAGACTTAACGTCTGTTAATATCTATACCAAAGAGGAAATTAAAGAATTAAAGAATGCTTGGAAATTTCTCTTAACCATTCGAGCATTTATTCATTTATTTAACGAGAGCAAAGGAGATGTTCTATCTATTGAAAATCAGTTAAAAATTTCAAAAAAACTCTCTTACAAAGATAAAAAGAAGGAAAAAGGAGTGGAGATTTTTATGAAAGATTTGTTTGTGAATGTTGCAAAGATTAATTCTCTTTTAAGAACCTTTTATTCGAAGCTTCCAGAGGATTTAATAATCAAAACGATTTATAAAAGAAAACCCACTAAAACTAAATCATTAGAAAAAGAATTTATAATTGAAAAAGGTTTTCTGAATTTAAAAAATAATACCGCTAAAAACCTTCAACTAAAATGGGCAAACGTCTTTGAAAAATCCTTGGAACATAATTTACTCATTCATCCTCGCTTTTTAAAAACCGTTGAGGAAAAGAGAAAAGTTTTAAAAAAAACTATTGATAAACAACACCTCCAATCATTTTTAAATATTGTCGTCTCTAAAAAAAATCCTATACAGGCCCTTCATGATTTTAATGATACCCGGCTATTTAGCGAAATATTTCCTGAGTTTGGCAGAGTTTGGGGACAAGTGCAGTTTGATATTTATCATCACTACACCACCGACGAACACTTATTATTAACACTGCACAACCTAAATGAGCTAAGACAAAAATCCTTTTATAATGAAATATATAGCAGGTTATCCTCAAGAGAAGCTCTTCACATCGCTTTACTATTTCATGACATTGGAAAGAAGGGGCCAAAAAATCATTCTGTTTATGGAACAGAGTTAACCAAAAAGATCCTAAAAAGACTTCCTGTATCAGAAGAAGTGAAAGAATTGACATTGTGGTTAGTTGAAAACCATTTAGCAATGAGCGATACAGCTTTTAAAAATGACACTCAAAGTCCTGAGGCAATTGCTAAATTTACATCTATTGCAAACACAGAAGAAAAAATAAACTCATTGTTTCTTTTTACCTTATGTGACATTGCCTCTGTCGGACCAAACGTTCTAAACGAATGGAGAATAAGCCTGCTTAGAAGTTTATTTTATAATGCAAGAGATTTTCTACAAAGAGGTCTAGATACAAAAACGTATTCTACTTCTGTTCAAGAATCTTTGAAGAAATCAGTATTACAAAAATCTGATGTTAATTTAAAAAAGTTTATAAAAAATTCGATAAATGAGTTTCCAAATCAATTCTGGGAGGCTTTTTCGTCAAGAATGATCGTCGATATCTTTAAAATTTACCAAAGAAATAAAAAAGCAAAGGTTATTAACTCTGTAAATTTTCTTAATTATGAAAATAAAGAATATAGTGCTGTTGTTGTCACAAGTAAAAATAGACCAGGAATTTTAAAAGATATTGTTTCGGGGTTTACACACTCTCAATCGAATATTCTTAGTTCTAGAATAATATCTTTAAATAACAATCAAGTAATTGATGTGTTTTGGGTAACCAATTTTTTGGATAAAGGTGTTTTAGATTTAAGCGAACAAAAAAGAGCAGCTAAACATGTAATGAGTGCTCTTGATCAAAAAGATTTTAAACCCTTACGGTCATTTGCCAAAGGTCTACAAAAACTTGCTGTAAATCCTCAAATTACAATTGATAACGATATGAGTAAGCAAGTCACTACTTTTCAAATATTATCTGGCGATAGGCCTGGATTATTAATGGATATTTTAGGAGTATTTCATGACAAACAAATAAGTGTCCAATCAGCAAAAATTTCCACATACGGGGAAAAGGTTTTCGATATTTTTCAATTAACGAATAGCAATAACCAAAAAATCAAAGATGAAAAATTACTCAAATCAATTGAAAAGGATTTGATGTCTATTTTTTAGGTTTTTTATGTTAGTCAATTTTAGTCCCTCGATATTATTAGATAATTCTGATATCAATTTTAATAATATTTAAATATGAGCAGTTTCCAAAAAAGAGTTTTTTCTGGTGTTCAACCAACGGGAACCCTGCATTTAGGTAACTATCTTGGTGCCATAAAAAACTTTGTAGAGCTTCAAAAAGAATTTGAATGTATTTATTGTGTTGTAGATCAACACGCCATTACTGTTGAGCAAAATCCAGCTGAACTTCGCTCAAACACGCTAGAGGTATTAGCATCATTTATTGCAGCAGGAGTGGACTATAAAAAACAAATTATTTTTCAACAATCAAGTGTAGCAGAACACTCTCAGCTTGCTTGGGTATTTAATTGTGTCAGTCGAATTGGTTGGCTTAATAGAATGACACAATTTAAAGATAAAGCTGGAAAGAATAAAGAAAATGTAAGTGTTGGTTTAATGGTTTATCCTAACTTAATGGCTGCAGATATTCTTGCTTACCTTGCAACACATGTTCCAGTGGGCGATGATCAAAAACAACATTTAGAACTGTCAAGAGACATTGCACAAAAATTTAATAATGATTTTAAAGTAGACTTCTTTCCGCTGCCAGAACCACTTATTTATGGAAATGCGACAAGAGTAATGAGCCTTCGAGATGGAACTAAAAAGATGTCAAAATCTGATGCATCTGAGTTTTCTAGAATTTTATTAACTGATAGTGATGATGATATAAGTTCTAAAATAAAAAAGGCAAAGTCTGACTCAGACCTTATTCCTGATGACAAGGATCAATTACAAAATAAACCTGAATGCTTAAATTTAGTCAATATTTTGTCTGCTTGTTCAAATGAAAGTATTGAAAAAACTCTGGTAGGTTATGCTGGCAAAGAATATTCAAAATTAAAAAATGACCTTGCAGACAAATTAATTCAAGTCATAGGACCAATTAGAACCGAGATATTAAATCTTCTCAATAATAAGGATGAATTAAATAAAGTCCTAGATATGGGCAGCGAAAAAGCATCCACAATTGCAGGCCCTATTCTCAAAGAAGTCTATAAGATAGTCGGTTTTAGATAGACACTTTGGCTTGAAATTTCCAATTTTATAGACATATTATTAGCAATGTTCGTACAAACTGAACCAACGCCTAACCCTGCAACCTTAAAGTTTTTGCCAGGAAAAGAGGTCATGAAAGACGGAACTATGTTTTATCAAAACCAAGAGTCTGCCTCAAATTCACCTTTGGCAATGAACTTGTTTAATATTAAAGGTGTTGAGGGAGTTTTTTTTGGGTCTGACTTTATCACTATAACCAAAGTCAAAGATAATGATTGGACGCTTATGAAACCTGCAATTTTGGGTTGTATCATTGAGCACTTTACAATGAACAAACCTATTATCTCAGAGCAATCTGCATCAACTGGACATACAATTGATGAGAACGATAGTGATGTTGTAAAAAAGATCAAAGAACTTCTAGATAGTAAAGTAAGACCAGCTGTTGCTATGGACGGTGGAGATATCATATTTGACAAATATAATGAGGGAGTTGTATTTCTACAAATGCAAGGGGCCTGTCAGGGATGTCCGAGTTCAACGGCAACTTTAAAAATGGGAATTGAAAATATGCTAAAGCATTATATTCCCGAAGTCCGTGAAGTACGACCCGTTGAAGTCTAGTCTTTTAATTTTTTTTTTTGGATTTTTATTAAATTCATCTCTTAACGCGGGAGAATTTCATAATTGGGTTGATTTAAATAAATATTATAAAAAAAATAATTTTATTCCTGAAATTTTAACGCAAGAAAATATTGGTCATCTTCCTATAATATCAGAATTACCTGATGATTTTTCAGAAATACAAGATGTTTCAACAAAGAAAAAACTATTTTACCTCGTAACACTTCCTTTGATTTACAATGCGAATGCCTCAATCATGCAAGAACGAAGAATGGTAATCAATATAGAAAAAAAATTTGCTAGAAAAGATTTAAATAAAAACGAAACTGACGAAATTATTAGGTTATCTAAAAAATATAAATTAGATTATAGCGAAATTAACACAAAACTTTTTAGAAAACTCAAACAACGTATTAATATTATCCCAGTGTCACTAGCTCTTGGACAAGCAATTATTGAAAGTGGTTGGGGACAGTCTAGATTTGCAACTGAGGGAAATGCTCTTTATGGTCAGTGGACTACAAGTGAAGACAAAGGAATCATTCCTCAAGACAGGGATGAGGATAAAACTCACGCAGTTTTAAAATTTAAAAATTTATCAGAGAGTGTTGAGGCGTATATGTTTAATATCAATACCCATCAAGCTTATTATAATTTTCGTGTCATTAGACGTATTGATGAGCGAATAAAATACACAGATCCTATTAGTATGAAAGTGAAATATTTAGCAGCCTATGCTGAAATCGGCGATAAATATGTCGATAAATTAGAGCTGATCATCGCTTCAAATAATCTTCAAGAGTTTGATCGATTTAAATTTAATTAACTAAATACTGATAACCAAACCAGAAAATACCATTATTAACTTTTGTGCAATTGAACCTAAGTCTACCTTTTACAGGTAAACGATTAAGTTCAACTAATAATTTATTATTAAGATTTGTAATTATTGGATTAAATGACCCTTGAAAATCACTTATAAAACAATTTATGTTCGAAGAGTCCTCGTTAAAATCTAAAGCATATCTAATGATAGGCTCACCTTGATAAGGGTTACTAGGTTCAATAAGCACATTATTGAAAGGTAAAACACTTGATGCGTCTTTTATTCGATTAATAGATCCGTAATTCTCATTTAGGGGGAATCTTGGAATAAAATATTTTTGATTAATTGAAAAAGCACCTGAATGTTGTCCAAATGCTGCATCAAAATACTGAGAAACTACTTTTTGTGCTATAGTGCTATTTTCACCAAAAGGATAAGCAAATAAATTTGGAGTAATACCTAAATTTTCAAAAATAAGATCCTGAGATTTTTCTATTTCATTTACAATTTCAATTTCACTAAGACTAGATAAACTTGAATGAGAGTGTGTGTGATTTTGAATATCTACACCACGACTTAGTACACTTTTAAGCTGAGTCCAATTCATATAATTTTGTCCACCAACGTTTTCTGTATTTAAAAAAAGAGTGACTGGTATCTCATACTTTTCAAAAATAGGTAATCCCACCTCAAAAAATGATAAATAAGCATCATCTACAGTTATTGAAATAGTTTTTTTTTGTAATTTATCTTCAAACAAAAGATCTCTAGCTAAAATAAAATTAAACCCCTGATCCTTTAAATACTCAAGATGACTAACTAATTGCTCTTCGCGTATATTTGTTGAGGGATACTTATTTTCACCAAATCGGTGATACATTAGAATATTATTTGGAATTGTATCATTCACACTTGTTGCATAGGATGTACTAATTGGAAAAGTAAAATTTGAAGCAAAAATGATCAGTAGTGTAAAAAATTTTGAAATAGGCATCGATAGCTCTTTATCATACTGTTCAATTACTTTATTTAAAAATGAAAAAATCATTTGGGATAAAACTGTAAAAAGTGAGTATGGACATGAAAAAATATTATCGGAATTACTTCAAAACTTAGTAACTAAAACAAAAATAAAGGCTGATCATATCAAAAAATTGCATCTAAATTATGGACCAGCACGCTTCACAGCAATAAGAAATTGTCACTCACTTATGAAAGGATTTTTTATAGATCATAAAGTAGAAATTGTGGGTTATTCTATCTTTGAGCATTTCTTTTTAGGTATTAACAAAAAACTTACTAAAGATGTCTTGTGTGTAATTGACACAAATAGAAAAGATTTAGCTATTCAAAAGATTGATACTTCAGGGAGATTAGTTGGGAAGACAAAAACTTTAAAAATTGACTCAGACCTTAAGGATATATTGAGTCAAAACTATTTTTTAATAGGAAACGGATTAGAAAAACTAAAAAAAATTTCAGAATTTGCCTTTATTAAAAATAAAATTATTTCGCCAACAAAATTGAAATCAAATTATTTTATTAAAAAGCATTATAAGAAAAAATCTTATTATAAATTCCCAAAAATAATTTATCCCTACTCTCCGATTTAAAAATTAAAAATTTAAAAAAGAGTATTTTTTTTCCATATACTTTTGATGATAATCCTCTGCGGGACAGTAATTCTTAACGGGTTCTATAATAGTAGTAATTTTTTGATTAAATTGGCTTTCGTTCAATTTGTCTGTGATCTGCTTTGCTATTTCACATTGAGTTTCGTCATAATAGCCTATCAATGATCGGTATTGAGATCCTCGATCTGGGCCTTGTTGATTTAAAGTTGTTGGATCATGAATTTGATAAAAAAACTCCACAAGGTTGGTATATGAAACGAGATTTTCATCAAATTTTAAGAAAACGACTTCAGCATGGTTTGTATTACCTTTGCAAACTTCTTCGTAAGAAGTTTTATCAGTTAAGCCTTGAGAGTATCCTACTTGGGTTTCAATCACACCTTTGATCTCAGAAAATTTTTTTTCAGGCCCCCAAAAACATCCTGCTCCAAATAATGCTTTAGACATTATCTTTTCCTTTTAATTGTGTCTTTTGGGCACTTCTTTGGTGAATTCTCTTTCTCCAAATTTCATAGCTTTTTTGTTTAATATTTTTTTTCATAATTTTTTTAACATCACCCTCATCAATTTCATAAATTTTTTTGATATGACTAAAATCTGTTTGATCATCCCAAGCCATTTGAATTATTTCGCTAATCTGAGATTGATTAAATTTCATACTTAATGATACAAATCTGGGATATTTTCAGATCTATAACAATTTGAAGCATAACCTTGTTCTTGGGTAACAAACTTAAACAGTTTTCCTGCATGCGGTTGTCTTTCTGCTTCAATGTCATTGAGACCAACAGATGCAGTTGTAATAAAAAGCTCATTGAGATTTTTCCCACCAAAAGTGCAACTTGTTACTTTTGAAACAGGAAGTTGTAAAATTAATTTAAGTGAACCTTTTTTATCAAAACAACAAACCTTGCCACTTCCCCACATTGCTACCCATAAGTTACCATTTTTATCAACTGTCATTCCATCTGGGTTTCCATCGATTTTGTTCATTGAAAGAAAAACTTTTTTATTTATTCCATTGCCTGACAAATCATTGATAGAAAAAATATAAATAATTCTTTTTATAGAGTCAGTTACATAACCTACATTTCTCTCGTAGTCAAAAACTGGTCCATTTGAAATAATATAAGAGTTATCTGAGTATATTGGTTTTAAATTGGAGTCATGACATATAACTTTTCCAGTCTGAGACTTTTGTTGAATATCCATTGTTGATATCCAAATTTGTCCATTTAAATCTATGTCTGCATCATTAATCCTGTTATTTGGACTATCAAAATTGATCTTTGTTAGAAGCTGTTTTTTAGATAATGAGGGATGAATTGAATAAAGAGAGTCGTATGAACTCATGATATAATTTTTATTATCTTGTAAAAGAATATTGGTGACACCGTCTTGTACTGAATAGTGACGTTCTTCATTATTATCTTGATCTGTTTCAATTATTTTATTTTCATAAATATCCACCCATAACAGCTTATCGTACCTCCAATCCCAAATTGGTCTTTGACCTAGAACACTTTTATATGATTGATGACAAACAGATGGTTGCTCGTATTTAATTCTCACAAAGAAGATTATAAACTAAATATTTAGATGAAAAAAGTATGTAGGAGATTTGTTTTGATTGTCTTATTGTGTTTTTAATATAGAAATTGCATGAGCAATTTGTGTTCTTATTGATTTAAGAGTTTGATGAATTTAGTTAAATTATCTAAATATTTTATTTTTATTTCTTTTCTGATTATAGCAACAGGCTGTGAAACAACTGATGTAGAAGAGAAAGTAATAAAACCAGAGCCTGTGCCTAAAATTATATATACCCCTGAAGTAGAGGAAACTGTTGAGGAAAATGAAGAAATTGTTGAGCATTTCATAGGTGTAGAACTATTTTTAAATAAATCACTAAATGATTTAATTTTAAATTATGGAAAAGTTGATTTTTCAAAAATCGAGAGTGTTTATGAATTCCACAGATATAACACTGATAATTGTAGAATCTTTATACAAAACAGATCTGTAGATAAAACAATAATAAATATTACGATTTACAACTATAAAAAGAATTTGTTTATCGAAACATACTCAAAAGATTTGTGTACTGATATTTAAAATAGATAATAGTTAAATAATAAATAATATAATTCTTAATTATGAAATTTAAGTATGGGATATTTATTTTATTTTTCTCAATAAATTGTTTTGCTCATCATCCAGGAAATAAGATAGATGCTGATAAACCTTACCCTTCAATTAATTTAACAGTCATCAAAGATAAAATTGATGGTTACAATATTTTTATAGATTTAAAAAATTTTAACTTAAACCCTTCAGGAATTGGAGGTGAAAATATTTCAAACTCCGGATATTTACAGCTTTTTATAAATGATATAAGAATTACAAGAATTTATTCTGACTGGGTACACGTACCTCAACGTTTTTTTAATCTGAAAGAAAACTTTATCAAAATTACAATTCATTCCTATCTCCATGATCAGTTTACTATTAAAGGAAAACCAATAGAACATATAGTAAAAGTTAACGATAATTAAATTTACATTAAAAGAATTTAAAAAAACTTACTCTATTTAAAAAAGTTAAATGAATTTCGAATTTTCTAAAAATAAATAGTTACTCAAGCTTTATAAGGAAGTGAAGAGTGATGCAAAACTATTTTTAATATGTCATTTTCGGTTTTTTTATATCCCCAGCTCTTATCAACTTTGACAGAGGTTCCCTCTTTGTTTATCAACGTTACCCAACCCATCCACATTGCTACATTTTGATCTATAAACACAGATGATGTTTCTGATTTGACTTCGAGCCAATCTTTAATTCCAAAGCCACTGTCTGTTGGGTACTTTGGGTTATTTCCAACAAAGTATGAAAGTGCTCCCTCTTTGTTTAATCGAAATGTTTGATTACCGCCACTAAGAGTTGGTTTAAATAATACTGATCCTAACTCAAACCCATAAAGATTATCTAACATTTCATTTGCAACTAAAGTAGCTTGATCAATACCTTTTTTTTCATAAGCTTGTGAAATTGCAATCATGCTCTCTCCCCAAGCAATACGAGCATTCGTTAAATCATTTTCATTTATTGTCATTGGCTATGTGCTCTTTCATATTTATAAAAATGATTATTCATTTAATACGATTAACTATAAAATTAACAAGACTCGACATATATAGCAAGGGTTCCCTCTTTTTATTAAAGAAATTTTGCATTGTTTTGTAATTTCTATTTTGAATCAGTTTTAAATACTTAATACATTCAGTGCGATTAAGCTTATATGCAATATTTGCTTTTTGTGAGTCTTTTTTAATTTTCTTTCCAACTTTTTTCTCATTGCCCCATCTATCAAGCATATCATCAGTAACTTGAAAAATTTTTCCAATTGTATCTCCAATTTTTTTTAGTTCTCTTTTTTTATTTAAATTTAATTTTTTTACAGTTAGAAGAAGATTGAAACATAAATTGAATAATGCACCTGTTTTTAAAAGATGCATTGTCTCTATATCCTTTATTGTTGAATTTTTTTTCATGTAAATATCCATGGACTGTCCAGCAATTAAACCCTCCAAACCGTTAGCTTTTGAAAGCATCTGTATTGATTTGATTTTCTGATTATCAGAGAGATTTTTTGACTCTGCTAGCGTTTTTACTGATAAAACTTGAAACATATCTCCAGCTAAGACAGCAGTTGCCTCATCAAATTTTTTATGCACAGTTAATTTACCCCTTCTATAGTCATCGTTATCCATGGACGGTAAATCATCGTGGATTAGTGAGTGCAGGTGAACACATTCTATCGAAAGGGCAAAGTCATCTAATATTTTCGGCTTAATATTTAAATATAAACCCATTCGACAAAGCAAGAACGGTCTAATCCTCTTTCCACCAGTTTTGGCAAAATAAATCATTGCCTTCTTAATTCGTTTATCGGGTGACTTTAATTCTTGTATGTGTCTAATAAGCTTTTTATCAAAATTCAAAGAAAATAATTTAATTTGCTTTTTCTCGAAGTTTTCACTTATTTTCATTTAATTACAAGTTATCCAAGTAATGAGAGGTGTGATTATCGAAAATGAATATAATTACACCTATAAAAACAAGGTAAACAAAGAAATTAATGATTTTCTTAGTTTTTTTGTTATTTATGAAGCTTTTATTAAATTTCAGTATTATCCATAGTAATAGTGTGGATAAAAAGAATAAAAACCCATTAAACAGTACACTATCTTGAAAAATAGCCATTTTTTTACCCACTATACTCCCAAAATATATTAATAAAAGTCATATTAGGTATTTTTTTTTTGCAATTTATACCTATAATCCCCTGAAATTAACAAATCCTTACATTTAGGATTCTGTTATAAGTTTTAGAACTTAAGAAAAGGAGTACTCAATGATTAAGTTTTTAAAATCTATGGCTATCCCAACAGCTGCTCTAGTAGCACTGCCAGGAATAGCTTCTGCAAGCGTTGGCTTAGCGCCAGACGACTTTGTTGGGATATCTTTTTGGGTTATCTCAATGTGTATGGTTGCCGCTACTGCATTCTTTTTCCTAGAAACTAACAACGTATCAGGTAAGTGGAAGACATCTCTTGCACTTGGTGGTCTTGTTTGTCTAGTTGCCGCAGTACACTACTTCTATATGAGAGAAGTATGGGTAACAACAGGTGATACACCTACTGTTTATAGATATGTTGACTGGTTAATCACTGTTCCATTACAGATGATTGAATTCTACATTATCCTTGCTGCAGTTGCTGCAGTGTCAGCTGGTATTTTCTGGAGACTGTTAATCGGTACTTTAGTGATGCTTGTTGCTGGTTATGCTGGTGAAGCTGGTTTCATCAACGCATGGGCAGGATTCATTGTAGGTCTTGCTGGTTGGGCATACATTTTATATGAAATTTTTGCTGGTGAAGCTGGTAAAGCTGCTGCTGACAAATGTCCTGCAGCTGTTCAAACAGCTTTCAACACAATGAGATGGATCGTTACAGTTGGTTGGGCAATTTATCCATTAGGATATTTCTTCGGTTACTTAACTGGAGGAGCTGATGCTGTAACTCTAAACGTTATCTATAACGTTGCTGACGTTGTGAATAAGATTGCTTTTGTCGCAGTTATTTGGGCTGCTGCTGTAGCATCTTCAGGCAAAAAAGCTTAATAAAGCTTTATAACCTATTTAAACCAGGCAAGGCTAACTTGCCTGGTTTTTTTTTGTCTAAATTTCATATACTTTAACTATCTTGAGTAAGAAAGTTGTAGTTATTGGTGGGGGTTTTGGAGGACTAGCTGCTGCCTTAAGGTGCAGAAAACTTGGTTTTGATGTCACCCTGCTTGAAAGACTTAACATGCTTGGCGGAAGAGCAAGAGTTTTCGAAAAAGACGGTTATAGACACGATGCTGGACCAACTGTTATAACAGCACCCTTTTTATTTGAAGAACTTTTTGAATTATTTGGTGAAAACTTAAAAGATCACTTAAATTTTAAATCCTTAGACCCTTGGTACAGATTTTACTTTCACAATGGAAAAACTTTTGATTATCGACCATCTATCGAAGATACAAATAATGAAATAAGAAAATTTGATGAAAATGATGTTGATGGGTATGACAAATTATTAAAAACATCAAAAGATATTTTTGAGATAGGTTTCGAAAAGTTATCGGATAAGCCATTTATTTCCTTTTGGGAAATGGCAAAGCAAATACCGTCGTTAATAAAACTCAAAAGTTATTTAACAGTTAGTCAATTAGTAAATAGCAAATTAAAAAATAAGTATCTGCGGAAGGCATTTTCGATACATCCTTTATTAGTTGGGGGCAATCCGTTCACTACAACATCTATATATGCATTAATACACTATCTTGAAAGAAAGTGGGGGGTGTACTTTTGCATGGGAGGCACAGGTAAAATTGTGAGAGAGTTAGAAAATTTAATGTTAAGACAGGGTATTACTGTTAGTAAAGAAACAGATGTAGAGCAAATTTCCATTATAAATGGTAAAGCAGAAAACGTGGTGCTTAATAACGGAAAAAAAATACCTGCAGATCTTGTGATTTGTAATGCAGATCCCCCTACAGTTTACAGTGAAATGTTACCATTAGAATACTCCAGAGATAGTCTTCTCAAACCTAAGAAATTTACACATTACTCTATGGGCCTTTATGTTCTTTTTTTTGGATCGAAAAAAAAATTTTCTGATGTCGCTCACCACACTATTTGGATGTCTGAAAGATATAAGGAACTGCTTCACGATATTTTTGAGAAAAAGATTTTGACAGAGGATTTTTCACTTTATCTTCATCGTCCAACAGCAACAGATGATACTTTTGCACCAGAAGGATGTGATAGTTTTTATGTTTTATGCCCTGTTCCTAATCTTCAAGGAAATGTTCAATGGAATTCAGAGGGTCCAAAACTTAAGGATAGAATAGTTGAAGCACTGGATAAAACTATTATGCCAGGACTAAAAGAGAACATTGAGGCAGAATTCTGGATGACTCCTGAGGATTTTAAAAATGATTATAGATCAAAATACGGAGCTGGATTTTCTGTGGCACCAATTTTTTCTCAATCGGCATGGTTTCGCTATCACAACAAAGATAAGAAAATACCAAATTTATATTTTTCAACTGCGGGATCACACCCAGGTGCCGGAATACCTGGCGTATTGTGCTCTGCTAAGGTAATAGAGAAGCTTATAATTAAGGATTTCAAAGTTAGTCATTAAGGTGACATCATTTAAAACAAATACCTATAGCATTAAATCGGAAGGTAAAAGTTTTTATTGGGCAAGTTTTTTTTTACCCAAAAAAAATAGAATTGCAGCTTCAAGGCTCTATAGCATATGTCGATATCTAGATGATGTGGCGGATAATTCGAAGTTAGATACCTCTTCTCAAATAAAAAATATATTTAATCAAATAAAAGAAAATGAGAGCTCTGAGATAAATATCTTTTTTAAAAAAAATAATATTAACATTGGTATTTTAAAAGATCTAATAGATGGTTTGATCAGCGATCAGCAGAACGTCAGAGTTACAGATGAAAAAGAATTAATAGATTACTCATACAAGGTTGCTGGAACAGTGGGTTTGATGATGTTACCAATAATTAATACCAAAGATGCTGAAGCAAGAAAGCATGCTATTGATTTAGGAATTGCTATGCAACTAACAAATATTGCAAGGGATGTTTACGAGGACGCAAAAATGAATAGGTTATATCTACCAAAAGAATGGTTAGGACAAGTCTCAATAAGTGACCTAATAGATAATAAGTTAGATGATCAAAAAAAAAAATTGATTGAATTATCTATTAAAAATTTAATAGAACTCTCTGATAAATTCTATGCAAACGGTTTTTCTGGTATGAAATTTATTCCTCTTAGAACCAGACTAGCAATATTTTTTGCAGCAAAAATTTACAAAGGGATTGGGGAAAAGATTAAAAGTGGTGGTTATGTTTACAAGCTTGAAAGAATTTATTTAAACAAATTAGAAAAGTTATGGATTACAATAATTTCTATACCTGAATTTTTATTTTTAAAAAATATTTTTAAATCCTACAAATCAATTAGGGGCTCATTTAAAAATGAAAATATATGATGTAGCATTTTTGGGCATGGGTGCCAGTGCCCTTGCTACTGCAAAATTAAAGTATAAGGGAACAAGTGTTAGTTTAATTGGCATTGATAAAAATTATCATAGCAAAAGAAATAATTTTTTTGCATTTTGGCTGACAGATTGGATGAAAGATTTTGATAGTCTTGCACAAAAAAAATGGTTTTGCTGGAACTTTTACTTAACAAACAATCATATAAAACATGAAACTAAGAATTTACCCTATTGCACTATAAGATACCAAGATTGGAAAAATTATTGCTTAAAAGGCTTAGAAAACTTATCAATTAAAGAGTTCAATGTTCAAAGTATTACGAATTTAAAAAAATACTATGAAATCAAGCTAGAGAATGGTGAGGAAATTTTTGCTAAGAAAATTTATGATTCTCGTACACCGAAATTAGAAAATGAAAAAGTAAAACAGCATTTTTTTGGATACCTTATAGAAACTAAACAAATGATAAATGGTAATAGTGTGACCTTAATGGATTTTCGCGTTGAGCAAAAAATGGGATTACATTTTATGTATTGTTTACCAATAGATGAAAATAGAATGTTAGTTGAGTCAACAGTTTTTTCTTCAGAAATCCAACAGGATGATTGGTATCAAAAACAGATATTAGAATACATTGAGACAAAATTAAATTTATCTGAATATAAAATAGTTGATGAAGAAAAAGGGGCGTTACCAATGTATGATATTGAAAACAAATCAAGTGAAAATTATATTAATATCGGTTCAAGAGGTGGTGCCACCAAAATATCAACCGGGTATGCTTTTTCCTTTTTTCTAAAAAACATAATGTTAAATTTTGAAAATATTAATAAAGCTCATCACTCATATTTTGATAAATGGATGGATAAGGTATTTGTGAATTATCTGAAAAATAATAGTGGAACAGAGAAGGTTTTTATTAATATGGCTTACTCTTTAAATGGCAATGAATTTGCATCATTTATGATGGGTGTAGCTGATTTTCCGACAAAATTAAAGGTCATTATGTCAATGCCAAAAATTAAATTTATAAAAAGTGCATTAAGCACCATTCGTAATTAAATGTATGAATTAAGCTTTATATCTTTACTTGCTCTTTGCATGGTTTCATTTATTGGTGTGCCGCATGGTTCATTTGACGGAGCTGTAGCTGCACTGTTAGGTTATAAGACAAGAAAAGATTTTTTTATATTTGTATTCTTATATTTAATTATTTCTGCAGCAGTGATTATATTTTGGATTTATTTTTCCGTAATCGCTTTAATTTTATTCATTTTAATGAGTATCGTTCATTTTGGATTATGTGACTGGTCCTATCTAGGTTTGAAGAAATATAAATGGTCTGTTTCTTTAACGCATGGTTTAAATATTGTATTTGGGATTATTTTTTTTCACACTAACGAAACATTTGAGATATTTACTTTTTTATCAAATCTATCTTTTAATCAATTTCAAGAATATCTATATATTATTTACATTTGTTACTTTTTTCTTTTGATTAGATATGCATATTTGGCAATTAAATTTACAAGATTAAGATGGGGGATATTAGAAATGTCTATTATTTTATTGGTAATATTTTTAACAGAACCGCTCGTGGCATTTTCTATCTATTTTTGTTTCATTCATACTTTTAAACATGTCAAATCAATATTAAAAGATACATCAAAATATTTATCAAATAACAAATTTATAACGATAACTACCATCTCTTTTACAATCTTAACATGGGTCGGCGGCAGCTTAGCAATTATCTACCTTCATAAGAGTTTTTCTTTTGATGAGTCTTTTATAAAGACACTGTTTATTGGATTAGCGGCATTAACTCTTCCCCATATGACTTTAGTAGATATCTTTTATAGAAGAAAATTTAATTGAGAAAATTAGGTATTTTAAATGTGATGTTTTCATCCTCTTTAAAATTTAAAACTTCGATTGCATAAACTTTTTTTATCTGATCAATGAATAAATTTAATTGTTCTTCAGGAGCAGATGCACTAGCTGTCAAACCTATTGTATTAAATTCTGATAAATTTGAATAATCAAAGTCGTTTATATTTTCAACTAGTTCACTATGTTTACAACCAAATCTTTTAGCAGTTTCGACTAACCTAATTGAATTGGAACTATTGTGGGCACCAATCACATAAAAAGCATCAACATTTTTAGACATTTCTTGTACAGATAATTGTCTATTTGAAGTTGCATAGCAAATATCAGACTTTTTAGGAGCTAGAATTGAAGGAAATTTTTTTTCTAAAGCATCAACAATACTTTGTGTATCAAAAACTGATAAGGTTGTTTGTGTTATATAGGCAAGTTTTTGATTTGATGGGAAATATAATTTTTCAACATCCTCAATATTTTGAACTAAAGTTAAATTGCTAATATCCTTGAGCTGTCCAGCTGTCCCGTCAACTTCAGGGTGATGTTCATGACCGATCATAATTATCTTATATTCGTTTTTTTCTAATTGAATTATTTCTTTATGAATCTTACTGACTAATGGGCAGATGGCATCATAAAATAATAGATTATAATCTTTGGCTTTGTTAATTACTCTTTGTGCAACACCGTGCGCAGAAAAAATTACTGGTTGTTTTGTATTTTTAGGAATTTCTTCTAACGAGTCTACGAATACAACACCTTTTTCTCTCAAATTATTGACAACAAATTTATTATGAACAATCTCATGACGTACATAAACTGGAGCTCCATATTTCAAAAGGCTTTTTTCGACCATTTCAACAGCTCTCTCAACTCCAGCACAAAAACCTCTGTGTTTGGCAGTTATAATCTTTTTAACCACGGTAAATTGTTATCATATTATTAAGAGAAAAATTATTTTATAATTAATAAAAGTTGCTGGGCCTCAATATTTTCACCAGCTTTTACGCACAGTCTCTCAACTATTCCAGGTTGGTCTGCGTAAATAACTGTTTCCATTTTCATGGCCTCAATAGTGCATAATTTAGCACCCTTTGGCACTTTTATTCCTTCAGTAACAGCAACGTCTACAAGTAAACCAGGTATTGGGGCCGCAACATGATCTTTGTTGCTAGGATCAGCAATTTCTTTAGCTAAATCGTCAACTGCAATGGAATTATCTTTGATGTCAACTGATCTGGCCTGGCCATTCAATTCAAAATATACTGTCCTGTAACCTTTTTCGTTTGGCTCACTTAAAGTGAAATATCTTATTATAAGAGTTTTACCAGGTTCTATAGAGACATATATCTCTTCCCCTGTATTCATCCCAAAGAAATAGTTTGATGTTGGGATAACACTTGTATTACCAAATTTCTTTTTGTGTTTTATATACTCATCAAAAACCTCGGGAAAAAATATTTGTGAAATTGTATCTTTCTCTGAAATAGTCTCACTATACTTCTTTTCCAATTCCTTCGTTCTATTTTTAATTTTTAATGAGGGTAACTTTGATCCAAATCTATAATTAATTGGTTTTTTTCCTTTTAAAATTTTCTTTTGGAGTGCTTTTGGAAAACCTTTATATGGTTGACCTAATCGGCCACTAAAGAATTCGATGACTGATGCAGGAAAGCCAACATCTTTTTTAGGGTCTAATACATCTTGAATTTGAATATTATTTGCCAACATGTAAATTGCCATATCACCAACAACCTTAGATATAGGTGTAACTTTAATAACATCACCAAATATTTTGTTCACTTCGGCATACATTGATGCAAGTTCTGGCCATCTCTCGTCTGTAATACCCATTGACCTTGCTTGCTCTCTTAAATTAGTGTACTGGCCTCCTGGCATCTGATGTAAATATACCTCTGACATACTAGTGCGAGTTTTACTTTCGAAAGGTTGGTATTGTTTTCTAACACCTTCCCAATAATTTGCAGCAGTCCTGACAACAGCAGAAGAAATTTTTGGATCTCTTTTATTGCCATCAAGGGACTCTAAAACTGCACCAAAACTAGGTTGCGATGTGAAGCCAGACCAAGAGTCAATTGCTACATCAACAATATCTACCCCTGCTTCTGAGGCACTAAGCAATGTTGCAACACCATTTCCACTTGTATCGTGAGTATGGAAATGAATTGGAATTTTTATGCTTTTTTTTAATTCTTTGAATAAAATTTTTGCTGCCTTGGGTTTACACAAACCTGCCATATCTTTGATTGCAAGAAAGTGAACTCCCATTTTCTCAAGCTTTTGCGCCATTTTTAAGTAGTAATCAAGTGTATATTTTTTCTCTGCTGGAGACGATAAATCGCCAGAGTAACAAATAGAAGCTTCACAGATTTTTCCAGATTTTAATACTTCGTCAATAGAGACTCTCATATTTTCAATCCAGTTTAGTGCATCAAATATTCTAAAAACGTCAATCCCAGACTGAGCTGAGAGTTGTATAAACCTTCTTAAAACATTATCAGGATAGTTTGTATATCCAAGAGCATTCGATCCTCTGAATAACATTTGTAATAGGGCTGAGGGCATTTGTTCACGTAACTTTTCTAGACGTTCCCATGGGTCCTCTTTTAAGAATCTTAATGCAACATCAAAAGTTGCACCACCCCAACACTCAACTGAGAATAGATTTTTAAGTCTTTCTTCATATAAGTCAGTTATGCCTAACATATCTTGTGTTCTCATTCGAGTTGCAATCAAAGATTGATGAGCGTCTCTAAAGGTAGTGTCTGTAATCAATAATTGTTTTTCTTTTAACACAGTCTCAGCAACAGCAGATGGACCATTAGTATCTAAAATTTGTTTAAATGTTTTATTGACAGTCTCTTGTGCTTTTTTTGATCTAGATATTCCATAGTCTGAGAGTTTTGCTGGTGTTGTCTCTCTTAATTTTGGTCTATTAGCGACTTCTGGGTTACCATTAACAATAACTTCAGCTAAGAAGTTTAATGTTTTGGTTGCTCTATCTTTTCGACCAGAGAATTGATATAAACTTTTTTCACTATCTATAAATTTTGTATGGTATTTAAAAACATCGAAACCTTTGTGGTTAATTAGCTTTAATAAAAAAGGTATATTTGTTTTTACACCTCTGACGCGAAATTCACTCAATGCTCTATTCATTCGTCTCTTTGCTTCAATAGGGGTTTGGCCTTTTGCAGTTACTTTAACTAAAAGAGAGTCATAATAAGGGGTAATAACCGTACCAGTAGATGCAGTTCCAGCATCTAGTCTTATTCCCAAGCCACTTGCAGATCTATAAACATTAATTTTACCGTAATCTGGAGCAAAATCATTAGCGGCATCTTCTGTTGTAACCCTTGATTGGATAGCATGACCTTTCATATGAATGTCTTTTTGAGTTGGCACACCACATATATCATCTCCAATTTTAGCACCAGCTGCTAAGAGGAACTGAGCTTTTACAATATCAATACCAGTAATTTCTTCTGTTACAGTGTGTTCAACTTGAACTCTTGGATTAACTTCAATGAAGAAAAAATCTCTAGATTTAGCATCCATTAAAAACTCTACAGTTCCCGCACATGAATAATTAACTTGTTTTCCTATTCTAACACCTGCGTTACAAATCTCATTTCTCTCTTTGTCAGATAGGTAGGCAGCAGGAGCTCTTTCTACTACCTTTTGATGTCGTCTTTGAAGAGAACAATCTCTTTCAAAAAGGTGAACTATATTGCCATGCGTATCGCCAATTATCTGAACTTCAACATGAAAAGCTTTTTCGATTAACTTTTCAAAAAATACATCATCTTTTCCAAAGGCACTTTTAGCTTCTCTCCTAGCGGTGTTGATTTGATTTTCTAATTCTGTTTCTTTTCTGATCACTCGCATTCCACGACCGCCGCCACCCCAAGATGCTTTGAGCATAATTGGATAACCAATTTTTTTTGCAAGATCTTTACATTTTTTTAAATCTTTTGGTAAGGGTCCTGTGGAAGGTATGGTTGGTACTTTAGCTTTGCCTGCAGTTTTTTTAGCTTCTACTTTATTTCCAAGTGATCTCATAATCTTTGGAGAGGGTCCAACAAAAATAATATTATGTTTTGCACATTCATCAGCAAATTCTGGGTTTTCAGATAAGAAGCCGTAACCTGGATGGATGGCATCACAACCTGAATTAACAGCAATTTGTACGATGCCTTTGTAATCTAGGTAAGCCTGAATAGGACCTAATCCTGATCCAACAAGATAGCTTTCGTCTGTTTTGAAGCGGTGCAATGCAAAACGATCCTCGTAAGAGTAAATGGATACAGTCCTAAAGCCCAATTCAGTTGCTGCACGAGATATTCTAATTGCAATTTCACTTCTGTTAGCAATTAATATTTTCTTAATTTGTTTCATAATGCTAAATAAGTTTATTTTTATACATTATTCTGTTTTTTTTCATAGACAATCTATAGAAAATTAGGGTTTTTTTACTTTTATAGCCTTTCTTCTATTTGGATAACAGTCTGTGCAAATTTTGCATTCAACACCAAAGCAGCTTCTAGCTTTGCAATATTCTCTTCCATAAAAAATCATTTGTAAATGAAGTCTGTTCCAAGTTGCCTTAGGAAATAATTTTTTAATATCAAATTCAGTTTGGACTACATTTTTACCATTTGTCAGACCCCACCTTTGTGCTAGACGATGAATATGTGTATCTACAGGGAATGCAGGGTGACCAAAACCTTGGGACATTACTACACTCGCTGTTTTATGACCAACTCCCGGTAAATTTTCTAAATCTTCAAAAGTCTCTGGGACTCTACCATTGTATTTTTTAATTAATATTTTTGAGAGTTTAGAAATAGCTTTTGATTTTTTAGGTGCAAGTCCACATGGTTTAATGATTTTATAAATTTTATTAACAGGCACCTTTGCCATATCATAAGGATTATTTGCCGTTTTAAATAGTAAAGGTGTAATCTTATTCACACGTTCGTCTGTGCATTGAGCACTTAATAAGACTGCTATTAAAAGCTCATATACATTTTTATGTTTAAGAGGGATCGGGATATTCGGATAAAATTTGTTTAAATTATCCAATACCACATTTGCTCTTTCTTGTTTTTTCATATTATTATTGGTGTGCTATTAAAACTATTATAAATATAAATATAATTTTATAAACTTATAGAAATGACAAAAAAGCTTCATATCAAACCAAATAGGAGTCTGACAAATCTTCAAATTCTATTTTTTTTATTCATTACAGGTTTCTTGATCATTTTTATTGGTGGAAGATTTTTATTAGTCGGTGCTTGGCCAATAATTATATTTGGTATTGTTGAATTTTCTATTTTGGTCGTGTGTACATATTTTTTTGTAAAAAGTTTAAAAAAAACAGAAAAAATTTCATTAGAATCAAAATCTATGCAATTAGAGCGGCTTGATGGAGATGAGGTTATTGAACAAAACAGTTATAATTTGAATTGGTTGAAGATAAAGAATGAAAAAAATTCATTAAGTGTAAATTATGCTGGAAAGAAAAAATTCTTCGCCAGTTTTTTGAGTGAGGATAGAAGAAAAAAATTAAAAAGAATTATTGAGAAGTACAGCTCCTCGTCTAACTAATCATATCTTTGAAGGTGTAAAAGCCTTTTTCCTTTGATGATAACCATACTGCTGCTTGAATAGCGCCATCAGAAAAAATTTTTCTGTTGTGGGCCTTGTGTGTTAATTCTATAGACTCATTGTCACCGTGAAATATGACCGTATGTTCACCTGGAATATTTCCACCTCTAATAGATGAGAAGCCAATTTCATTTTCTTTTCTTTGGCCTTCTTGATCCTGACGTTTAAAATTAAAATTTGATTTGGATAGCCCAAGCTCTTCTACAATTTCTTCTCCAAGCTTTAAAGCTGTTCCACTAGGTGCATCCTTTTTGTGTCGGTGATGTGTTTCAATTATTTCTATATCGAAATCTTTTAAGTGTTTTGCGGCTTTTCTTGCTATTTCAAAAAATGTATTAACTCCATAACTCATATTCGGCGCGTAAAATACTTTTGTTGAATTACTTGTTTGCTTTAAAAGGTTAAAATGGCTCTCATCTAGTCCGGTCGTTCCTATAACTAAACCAGTATTATTAGAAACGGCAGCTTCGGTGAAATTAAATAAGGCCTTAGGTGTTGTAAAATCTATAACTATATCTGCTTTTTCAAATGATTCCTCCCTAGTGGTAAAAACATTTTCTTGAATTTGATTTTTATTAATAAAGCTAGGGTCAATATCGTTAACATCAAATACTCCAACGAGCTCAACGTTATTATTCGATAGAGCGGAATTTATGAGATTATTTCCCATTCTTCCTAATGCCCCTGCGATAGCTATTTTTGTTCTAGACATGATTAAGACTTGTTATACATAAATTAGTAGATATGGAATAGCAAAATTATTAAATTTTATGCTAAAATTAACTTATGATTAGACTTGCATTAATTCTTCTTATTTTATTACTAGCTAGTTTATTAATATTTAATAAGAAATTTAGGGAGGCTTTTACAATATCAGTAATACCCCTAGTCTTATTAGTTGTAGGACTTATTGGGTATATGATTTACTATATGTTCAGTACTAACTATTTTTCTTAGAGTTTTTAAAATTATGATTTATGTACCTTGCTCGGTTTTAAAACCTAAATTAATCCAATCAATTAAACCTTTGTCCATTTCATAAATACTTCCCTGATACCCTTCAGAAACTAGATAATCTGCAACCTTTTTAGATGTAATGCCTGCGGTACAGTGAATAATAATATCCTTATTATTGGGGTTTATGGAGTTGATTTTTTCAACAGTTATTTCTTTAAAAGGAATATTGTGTGAGTTCTCAATTCGAATCATATTGTGTTCTTTTGGATATCTAACATCGATCACAATTGCACCCTCTTGAATTCTTTTAAATGATTCTTCGGTATCTATAGGTGTGTAGTTCACTGTATTACTCTGAGCAAATAATAAATTAGTTAGCAGAAAAAAAAATAGAAAAAATTTTTTTAAAAAATTCACTCTTATTAATCTCTGAAACGAGAGTGGCAACTCTTACAGCTTCCAAATAGATTTTGGTGAAATTGTTGAACACTTTCAATATCACCCTCTAATGAGGATAATTTTGCAAGTGCTGCGTTGTCTTCTGTCTCTTTTGCAATTTGATTAAACAATTCTCTATTGTCAATTATGTCAGTACTAGCTTTTGACTTACCTCCAAATGAATCATCAGGAAATAAAGTAGGGTAAACTCTCATTATATTTTCGATTTCTTCATAAATTCCTGCCAAGTCATCGTCAATCACATCGTCTTTAATTAAATTGTTTGCAGCTCTCATTAGTTTATTGAAGTCTCTCATGGACTCTTGCCGATCAAGCACAGGGTTAGAATAAGCTAAAAATGGGAATAAAAATATTAAGGCAAGTAAACTTTTAATCATGATATGTTTTTTTAGCATATCAGTAAATTATCTATGGAACATTAAAAAAATTTTGAAGAAATATCGTTAAATACAATTTTTCCTGCATCTAAAACTATCACGTAATCTGCAAATTTTTTTACAAGACTCATATTGTGGAGAGATAAAAGAATAGTTTTATTTTTAACTTTAGACAAGGAAGTAAAAAAAATCTTTTCACTTTCTAAGTCAAGGTTCTGATTAGGTTCGTCTAAAATGATTAAATCTTGTTCATAGCTCATTAATCTAGAAATGAATACTTTCTGTTTTTCTCCTTCTGATAAATTTTGAAATTTACGTTTTTTTAATTTATTTAATTTAAATAAATTAAAGTAGAACTTATTTACCTTGGATTTCTTTAATTTGCTTAATAGCAGAAAATTATCCTCTAAACTTTTATTTAAAGAAATAGGTTTTTGAAAAAGCATCGGTATAGGTTCAGAATATTCAGAGCTAATTGTTCCTTTATTAGGAATAATAATTTTATTTATAATTTTTATAAGAGAGCTTTTACCAGAACCATTTTTTCCAGTAATAACTGTAATTTTGTTTCGTATGATATTTAGATTAATATTCGAGAGAATATTTTTTCCATCAATCGTATATGAAATATTATTTACTTTGATCATTATTTTTATTTAAAAAATTAAGGGATATTGATATTAAAAGTGTGAGGGAAATTAATATCGTTCCTAAAACTATACCTAATGAAACATTCCCTTTAGAAGTTTCTAAAGCAATTGTCGCTGTCATGTTTCTTGTGAAATGATCAATTGAGCCTCCTACAATTGCAGCTGCACCATACTCGCTAATAGCCCTGCCAAAACCTAATAAAAAGACAGTGATGTAAATATTTGTTTTATTTGAAAAGAGTATGAAAATTATATCTTTTTTGGACGCTCCATAAGACATTAATTCATCTCGATAAATTGGATAATCCTCTTCAATGTTTTTAATAATTAAAGTTATCATAATTGGGAGGATAATTACGATCTGAGCAATGATCATTGCTAAAGGTGAATATAGAATTTCCATCCAACCTAAGGGGCCAGATCTACTTATAAGTATATAGACTAATAGCCCTGCACATACGGGAGGGATAGAGGTAAGAGAGCTTAAGAAAATTACAATTGGTTTTTTTAATTGGAATTGATAAATAGCAATTAAATAGCCAAAGATCATTGATAAAAAAAATGCAATTAAAGTTGAGAAAATACTTACATAAATTGTAATAAAAACTGCGGATTGTATTTTTTCAAAAGTTAGCATTTAGATAGTATTAATTGGTATGAAACAACTTTTCACCGTTATATGTAAACCTATTAATAACATCTTTGCCCTCACCTGTAATCAACCATTCAATGAACTTCTGAGATTTTTTATACTCAACATGAGGGAATTTTTCTGGATTGACCGCAATAATTCCATAAGGATTATGTAATTCATCACCGCCCTCAAAAAGAATTTTTAAATTATTTTTATTTTTAAAAGATAGCCAGGTGCCTTTGTCACTTATGGTATAGGCATCAATTTCAGAGGCAATATTTAATGTATTGGCCATGCTTGTCCCTGTTTTTATATATCTATCAGAGTCAAATTTTTTTATATTTGCCAAACTCCATAATTCTTGTTCTTTTTTATGAGTTCCAGAATTATCGTCTCTTGAAATAAATTTGTATTCTGAGTTATATATTTTTTTTAATGCGGATAAAATATCCTCCTCTTGTGATATTTTCAGTGGGTCAGATTTTGGACCAATTAAAATAAACTTATTGTACATAATTTCATATCTTTGAACACCGTAGCCCTCGTCTATAAATTCTAATTCATCTTTTTTTGAATGAACAAATAATAAATCTCCATCGCCCCTTTTTGCGTTTGCAATAGCATTACCGGTTCCAACTGCAATAGGTCTTACACTAATTCCAGTTTTATTTTTAAATTCTGATGCTAAGAGATCAAGTAAACCCGTATTAGCAATGCTAGTAGTAGATTGAATGACTATAAAATCTTTAGAATAAACACTGATGGAAAAAAATAAAAATAACGATAAAAATAAATTTTTTAATTTCATTTATTAACAACAATATTAACATACATAATTGAAGATAATGAAGTTAGCAAACAGCGCAGATAATTACGGTTTAATTAGCAAGTTATTTCATTGGATTATGGCTGCTCTTATAATTGCAACATACATATTAGGTAAAAATTTAGAGAATAATTTTGAGTATTATTATGAAATATTGATGATACACAACACACTAGGTCTTTCAATTCTTGTCCTAGCAATATTTAGATTAAGTTGGAAATTTATCAATATTAGGCCCAAGCCTATCTTAAAAAATAAGATATTAATTTATGTTGCTAAAACTAACTATTTTTTATTTTACTCAATATTTTTTTTACAACCAATATCTGGATACATCCTTACAAACTTACAAGGTGACACAGTAATGTTTTTAAATTTTGAATTAATAAATTTATTGGATCACAACAGTGATTTAAGGTACTTGTTCAAAAGTTTCCATGAATATTCTAGTAATGTTTTATTAGTTTTATTTTTTATACATTCAGGAGCTGCACTTATGCACCATTTTGTATTAAAAGATAGAACTTTAAAAAGAATGACTTTTGGTAGTGATTAAAATTTTAAAGCCACTCGGGCACTGGAAGTTTTTTTGATAACAGATATTCTTTGTTATACAACTTACTAAAATACTTGTTAGCATCATCACACAGAATTGTAACAATGTTTTTACCTGGTCCCATTTCTTTAGCCATTTCGATAGCCCCTGCTACATTTACTCCAGAACTGGAGCCAAGAAATAAGCCTTCTGTTTTGACCATTTTATATAAAAGTTCAAACGCATCATAATCAGTAATATGGTATGAGAAATCAATAAGGGAAGGTTCAACATTTTTTGTCACTCTATACTGGCCTATTCCCTCCGTTTCTGATGGCTCGCCTTTAACTTCCAATTTAGAATATTTAAAATAATTATACATTTGAGCACCTTGTGGATCTGTACAAGCTATTTTTATATTTGAATTTAATTCTTTGAGTCCAATAGATGTGCCTGCTAATGTTCCACCCGACCCAATTGCACAAGTAAATCCGTCAACTTTTCCATCAAGCTGATTGAATATTTCTTTAGCTGTGGTTTTTGAGTGAAATTTGTAATTTGCTGTATTGTCAAATTGGTTTGCCCACATAACTGAAGTCTCTCCTTTTGATTGTAGATCTTCAACTAACCTCTTTGATACATGCTGATAATTACCTGGATCAGAATAGGGTTTAGTTGGTACAACTTTTAGCTTTGCCCCCATATTCCTTAAAATACTTTGCTTCTCCTCTGATGCACCGTCAGGCATTACAATTATAGTTTTGTATCCTCTAGCATTGTTAATCATTGTTAAAGCAATACCTGTGTTTCCAAAGGTACCCTCAACGACAGTGCCGCCTGGTTCAATTAAATTATTCTCTTCAGCATCAAGGATTATACCCAATGCCGTTCTATCTTTGATAGAACCAGCTGGATTCATAAATTCTGCTTTACCATAAATATTACAACCCGTAATTTCAGATGGATATTTGAGTTTAATAAGTGGCGTATTGCCAATAAAATCAACTATGTCTCTCATTTTAAATCTTTGATAGGGCTTTGTCTAAATCTGAGATCAAATCGTCTACATCTTCAATACCCACAGATATTCTTAGTAATGTTTCTGATATGCCTAATTTTTCTCTAATTGATGGATCTATAGAAGCATGGGTCATGATGGCTGGATGCTCGATCAAACTTTCGACTCCTCCTAGGCTTTCCGCGAGTGTAAATAAATTTAAATTTTTTAGAAAAGTTTTTACCCCATTAATATCTGAGTCAATTACAAAAGACATCATTCCACCAAAACCATCCATTTGTTTTTCTGCAATTTCCTTATGCCTTTTATCATTACCTGGAAAAAAAACTTTTTCTATCTTAGGATGATTGGATAAATAATTAGACACAGCAATAGCATTTTCATTATGTTGCTTCATTCTTACAGAAAGTGTTTTAATGCTTCTTGTTAATAAGTAACAATCAAAGGGAGAGGGGACAGCCCCAACTGCATTTTGAATAAAAGAAATTTTTTCAGCGTATTCCTTATTCTCTTTAATAACAATAGACCCGCCAACAATATCTGAGTGTCCTCCTAAATATTTTGTTGAAGAACTCACTACCATATCTGCACCTAATTCAAGTGGTCTCTGATTATATGGAGAGGCAAATGTGTTATCACATATCACAGGTAATTTAAACTCACTTGCAATATTAACAGTATTTTTAATATCAATAATTTTCATTAAAGGATTTGATGGTGTTTCAATCCATATAAATTTTGTGTTTTCTTTTATTTCATCATTCCAGTTTATATTTTTATCAAAGTTGATGTAAGTTACATCAATATTTGATTTAACTTTATCAAATAGCCTACGAGTACCCCCATATACATCATCAGAACAAACTATATGGTAGTTTGTGCCAAATAGGTCACAAACTGTATTAATTGCTGACATGCCCGATGCAAATGCAAAAGCTTTATCTCCAGACTCAATTTGTGCTAGTAATTTTTCTAGTACATCTCTAGAAGGATTTTTGGTTCTAGCATATTCATACTCAAAATTTCCGGGTTCCATTTGTTTGAAAGTTGATGAAAGATGTATCGGTGGCATAACGGCTCCCGTTTCTTTATCTGGGCCATGCCCAGAATGAATTACTTTTGTGTTAAATTTTTTTTTCACAGCTCAATTTATAACTAATTAATTTTTAAATAATATCTATAACGATATTTTTCTTATTTGATAGGCTTTTTAAATTATAAGAAATCTGTTTCATATCAACCAAAATTCGAATATTATACCTGTCCCCTAGCCGCTTGGGTTGAGACATTGTCGAGGAGGAAGGTGGCAAGGGGCAATAAATTTCATTATTTCGTTAATCTATATTCTTAACCAATTGGTTAAATTAAGTTTCCTTTGACACCATTTGATTTAGATTTTCAATTTTCATATCAACAGACAAATCATTTGGCATTAACTTTTTCATTTCTTGATAAACCTTAAGTGCTCCATCATAATTTTTGTAGCTTATAAGAATTCTACTCAAACCATCTAATGCACCAAAATGTCTTGGTTCAAGATACAATGTAGCTTCAATATCTCTCATAGAGTTTTCATAGTCTCCCATCATAAAATAAAAAGTTGCCCTTTTGTTGTAGGCCTCCGCGTAATTTGGCTCTAACTCAATAGCAAGAGTTAAAGCTGATATCGCAGATTGGTAATTTTTAGATTTAAAAAAATCTGAAATATTATCCATTACTATTTTTACATCTGGATTTTCAATTTTCATCCATTCTCCCCATATTTTAGATATAATTAGACTTTGTTCTTTTGAGTCCTTTACCTCGGAGAGCTGACTAAATAATTCATCAAGTTTTGGGCTATTTTGATCTGCGTAACTATAGGATATGTTCAAAAACAAGGCGAATATAATTAAAATGATTTTCATCTATATTGTTTAATTACGCATATAAATAGTATGCAGTTTAAAAAATTAATTTACACAAGTTTGTGCCTTTTACTTTTTAACACCATATCTATTGCAGAAACTATTGATAAAAATGAGTTTAGTGAAACGCAAGCAGTGATTGAAAGTCAACTAAAGGCCTTCATTAACAAAGATGCTGAAGGGGCTTTCTTCCATGCCTCACCTTATATCAAGATGAGGTTCAATAATCCTCAAGATTTTATGAGTATGGTGAAAAACTATTATGAGCCTGTTTATAACCCTAAAAATTACTATTTTATGGAATCAAAATTTTTTGAAGGAGCTATATATCATCAACTACAAATCGTCTCGCAAGATAATGTTTCTTATTTAGCAATGTACTCACTCATTAAAGACAAGGGAGAGTGGAAAATTTCAGGATGCTCTATTTACCCAATGGAAAAGCAATCAATTTAGCTTTTTTAATTTAGAATAAACAAGATATCCAGAAATTATTATTAAAATAGCACCGCATAATTCTATAATTGAGGGGTAGTGATTGAAAACAAAAATACTAATTACTATTCCAAAAATGATCTGTGAATAATGTGTGATGCTAAAAAATGAAGCTTCTATTCTCCTAAGAGAATAAATTAAGATCATCATGGCCACACCATCAATAAGCCCTGCACCTACCATTATTAAAAAATCGTACAAAGCGATATCTTTGTAATGGTTGATTGAAAATACTGTGAAAATTATGCCAGTAATTCCCATACTATAAAAAGTCAAAGCCATAGTTCTTTCAGATTTCCCATAAACTCGCACTGTAAAATCTAGACACGCTAATGAAATTACTCCTAATATAAGAAATATTACTCCCAAAGCATTAAAACCTGCGTTTAAACTAAAACCTGAGACCATAAAAACAGCAATCATAGCTAGTATTAAAGAAATTATTTTGGATAGGTAAATCGACTCCTTTAAAATTACTATTCCCATAATTGAGAGTAACACAGGAGCTGACAAAATTATTGGATAAGCAATAGATAAAGGTAATAAAATGATACCTTTTACAACAAAATAATAGGTCAAAGTCATTAAAATACCTCTTATAAAATGAAGTTTATAATTGCTTGTTTTTATTTCTTCTAAGCTCTTTCTGTACAGTAAATAAAAGAGCACTGGGATTATTGCGGAGAAACTCGCTATGGAAAATATAACTGTGTCTTTATATAAATTTCCAATTAACTTTATAATAGTGTCTGCAATTGAAAATAAGAAAAAGGCAACAGTGCCTAGTATGTAAATTACGTGTTTTTTACTCTCTAATTGAGACATTGAATTTACTTCTATATCTCATTACTAAGATTAATACGAACAATTTAATGGTAAGCGGTATAAAAAAATAAAAAATCATAATATTTGGAATATTTGGGTGAATTGTAAAATTTATTGATTGTAAGTAACCATATCCCGTTAGTGCTATACCAGCAGCAATTCCTATAGCAGCTTTTCTTATAATTGAGAAAAATGAGGTAAAAAACTGTGATAAACGATTTTCATTATTTACATCTAATATGTCAGCTAACTCAATCTGGGGTATTATAAGATCAATTCCAATTCCAATTCCTGTAATAAGTATGACAAATATATATATTTGCCAATAGTCACTGCTAGTGAAAATAACAAATAAAAAACCAAAAATAGTTATACTGGTTCCAATCTGTAATAAAAACATATTTGAAAATTTTTTTCCAAAAAAATACCAAAATGGCGTGGAAATTAATGTTATAAGAAAATACAAAATTAATAAATGGCCTGCATAATCACTAAGACCCAGATATTCAGATACAAATATAATAAATAAATTGGCAGTAAAATTATTAGCAAGTAAATTAAAAAATGTAATATAAGAAAAAGGTAAGATTTTTTTATTTTTTTTAATGAAAGTTTTTAATTTTATCCAAGAAATTTCATTTGGCTTGTAATTCAGTTCATCATCATAGAAAAAATAAAAAATTAATCCCCCTATAATTGCAAGAGAAATAAAAATAAAACCACTTGTTTTTATAACGTCTGGGTTTAATAGCTCAACATTATTTAAATTTGAAATAATCGTTGGAATAATAAGAGCTGCAAGAACTCCTAGAATTGCAAATACTTCTTTGACTGCTGCCAAACGAAATCTTTTTTTTAAAATTTTTTTTTGATCGATAACTATAGAGTCGTAAGGAATGATTGCAATAGAGTAACTTATCAATGCTAAGTTATAAAAAAAAATAAAATAATAAATATTAGAAGATTGGAAAACGTAAAGGCCAAATAAGGAGAAAATAAATATTATTATTCCTAAAAGAATTTGATTTTTTCTTGATCGACCTGAAATAATTCTTTTTTCTGTTAAATAACCAATTAAAAAGTCTGAAAAGACATCAAAAAATCTAGATATCAGTATTACTAGACCGATAACACTTAAAGAGATACCAATTGATAAATTGTAAAATGTGGGCAAAAAAATAAATAATAATAAAAAACTCCCAGCAAGGTAAAATGACTGAAAACTATAGGATAAAATCGATTTTAAACTCATTTTTGGATATTTAATACTTGAACAACTTTGACTATATCAAAATATTTATTAGTGTTCAGTTAGCATTCATGCGGGGGCTGATTCGGTATCTCACTTTCCTCCTCTATATGTCGAGTCAGCCGTTCCTCTACCCTCTATATCTAGTATTTTTCTCTTAATTTTATCACCCCACATATATCTTCCGAAATCTCCATTTTTTTTTACTACTCTGTGACAAGGAACCAATAATCCAACAGGATTTTTACCAACCGCTGAAGCAATGGCTCTTACTGCATCTGGTCTCTTTATTTTTTTAGCAAGCTCGCTGTAGGAAATTGTTTGACCATAAGGAATTTTAGTAATTTCTGTCCAAACTTTTTTTTGTAGTGTAGTTCCATCGAGGAATTTTATTTTTATATTTTTTTGTTTAGAAATTTTACCTTTCAATAAATTGTTTATTAATATTTTTGCTTTTTTTAATTTTAAACCTTTAGTTGGGTTATATAAATTAAGTATGTTTTTAATTCTTTTATCATTATCTTTTATAAGAAAGTGAACTCCCTCTGAACTATCTAGGACAAAAAGTTTAATTATTGGTGTTTCGATAAAATCAAAACAATAATTCATTAATTAAACATTTTTTTTACTTTATCAAAAAACCCTTCCGTCATTTTAGAGTTTTTCTTAGTAAGGGTTTCATTAAATTGATTTAAAAGTTTCTCTTGATCTGAAGATAAGTTTACTGGTGTTTCAGCATGTACTTTAACAATCATATCACCTCTTGTGTTTGTTCTCAGAATACTCATTCCCTTGCCTTTGATTCTGAGTTTATGACCTGACTGCATTCCTTTTGGTATGGAAACATTAACCATTTTTTTTTCTATAGTAGGAACTTCTATATTTCCGCCCAAAGTTGCTGTAGTAAAAGGTATAGCAACATCACAAATAATGTTATCTCGTTCTCTCTGGAAAAGTTTGTGGTTATTTATATTTATAAAAACGTAAAGGTCTCCATAGGAGCCGCCTCTTTCTCCAGCCTCTCCTTCTCCGCTCATTCTAATCCTGTTACCTGTTTCAACTCCAGCAGGTATTTTGATCTGAATTTTTTTATTTTGTTTAATTCGTCCAGTGTTACTGCATTTTGAGCATCGACCCTTCATTTCTTGCCCAGTTCCACCACATCTACCACAGGTCCTCTCCATAGAAAAAAACCCGCTCTGAGTCCTAACTTTTCCATAACCTTGGCAAGTAGAACAACTTTTATAACTATGCTGTTCAGGGCAATTAATCATTTTGGGTATCGTTACTTCTAGTGATTTTCCAGTAAAAGCTTCTTCTAGGTCAATAGTAACATCGTAGCGCAAATCATCACCTCTACTTTCGCGCTGACCGCCCTCACCAAATGCACCAAAAATATCTTCAAAAATATCTGAAAAACCGCCAAAGCCTTGTTGGCCAAATCCACCGGCTCCACCACCGCCTTGTTCAAAAGCAGCATGGCCAAATTGATCATAAGTTTGTCTTTTTTTTGGATCTTTTAAAATTTCATATGCTTGACTCACATCCTTAAATTTTTGTTCAGCAGCAGAGTCACCCTGGTTTCGATCAGGATGATATTTCATTGCTAATTTTCGGTAAGCACTTTTTATTTCAGAGTCACTAGCTTCACGGGATATACCAAGAGTGTCATAAAAATCCTCAGCCATAATATTTTAAACCAAGCTAAGAGTTACTGTCCGCTTGCTTTTTTATCGTCGTCTACTTCTTCGTAGTCTGCGTCTATAACATCATCATCACTTTTAGTTTCACTAGTGTTATCTTCTTGCTTAGGTTGTTCTGCGCCAGGAGCCTCAGATGATTGTTGATCTTTGTACATAGCTTCGCCCATTTTCATAGATGATTGAGTTAGGTCTTGTGTTTTTTGTTTTATGGTCTCAATCTCATTTTTTTCGAGCGCTTCTTTTAAATCTTTTAAATCTGCTTCTATTTTAGACTTATCTTCGGGGCTAATTTTATCGCCATGCTCTTTTATATTTTTTTCCACTTGGAAGACAAGACTATCGGCTTGATTCTTAACATCAACCTCTTCTCTTTTCTTCTTATCTGTTTCAGCATTGGCTTCAGCATCTTTAACCATTTTGTCAATCTCTTCATCTGATAGACCACCAGATGCTTGGATTTTAATTTGTTGCTCTTTTCCTGTAGATTTATCTTTTGCAGATACATTGACTATACCATTAGCGTCAATATCGAAAGTCACCTCGATTTGTGGTGTTCCTCTTGGAGCAGGAGGTATGCCAACTAAATCGAATTGACCTAAAAGCTTGTTGTCAGCGGCCATTTCTCTTTCACCCTGAAATACCCTGATAGTAACGGCATTTTGATTATCCTCTGCTGTTGAAAATACTTGGCTTTTTTTTGTAGGAACAGTTGTATTTCTTTCAATTAATTTAGTAAATACTCCGCCTAGTGTTTCTATACCCAAAGAAAGTGGGGTCACATCTAAAAGTAAGACATCTTTTACATCACCTTGCAATACACCTGCCTGAATAGCTGCTCCCATAGCCACAACTTCATCAGGGTTAACGCCTTTACTAGGGTCTTTCCCAAAAAAGTTTTTAACAATTTCTGTTACTTTTGGCATTCTTGTCATTCCGCCAACTAAAATGACATCGTTTATGTCGCTTGCTGAAAGACCAGCGTCACTAAGAGCTTTTTTACAAGGTTCAATTGTATTTTGAAGTAAGTCGTCAACCAACTCTTCAAGCTTAGCTCTGGTAAGTTTTACATTTAAGTGTTTAGGCCCAGATTGATCAGCTGTAATAAAAGGTAAATTTACATCAGTTTGAGTTGAACTTGACAGTTCTATTTTTGCTTTTTCAGCAGCCTCTTTTAAACGTTGTAATGCTAATTTGTCATTTTTTAAATCTATACCTTGCTCTTTTTTAAATTCGCTAGCTAAAAAATCAATAATTCTTAAATCAAAGTCTTCGCCACCCAAGTGTGTGTCACCATTTGTTGACTTAACTTCGAACACACCATCGCCAACTTCTAAAATTGATACATCAAATGTACCACCGCCTAAATCGTAAACAACTACAGTGCCTGATTGTTTTTTATCTAGTCCATATGCTAATGAAGCAGCGGTTGGTTCATTAATAATTCTTAAAACTTCTAAGCCAGCAATTTTGCCAGCATCTTTAGTTGCTTGCCTTTGTGCATCATTGAAATAAGCAGGAACAGTTATCACTGCTTGTGTAATAGTTTCTCCTGTATAAGACTCGGCTGTCTCTTTCATTTTTTGAAGAATAAAAGCAGAAATTTGACTTGGGCTATATTTTTCACCCTGAGCTTCAACCCATGCATCGCCGTTATTGCCTTTAATAATTTTAAATGGGGATAAGCCTACATCCTTTTGGACAGTGTCGTCTTCAAAGCTTCTACCAATAAATCTTTTTACAGCATAAAGTGTATTTTCAGGATTGGTGACGGCTTGTCTTTTTGCAGATTGACCAATTAGTTTTTCGCTTTCAGTAAAAGCTACAACAGAAGGTGTTGTTCTAGCACCTTCAGAATTCTCTATTACCTTTGGGTTCTTTCCATCCATTATTGCCACACAAGAGTTTGTGGTACCTAAATCAATTCCAATTACTTTAGCCATTTTGTTTTTCCTACTTTAAAAATTAAATAATCTTATATTTATATGGGTTGATACTTACTTAATTCAAGAGCATTAAAACTATTGAATTTTCTTACTTTTCGGATTTCTCTTCTTCTTTGATGACTTTATCGTCTTGATTTTCTTGAGATTTTTTTGATACCCCTACCATTGCTGGTCTTAATAATCTATCGTGCAATGTGTAGCCTGGTATTAGTTCTTTAACAATAGTCCCGGGCTCGCAGTCATTTTTTTCAATTTCCATCATGGCTTGGTGTAAGTTATGGTCAAATTTTTGGTTTATACTTTCAATTTTTTTGATGCCAATTTTTTCGAAAGTGGCCATAGTGGATTGTGCAATTAGATCTAAACCATCAACAACAGACTTTATGCTTTCGTTAGATCTCACTTCTTCTGAAATACTTGATTTTGCTCTCTCTATATTGTCACCGATATTAATTATTTCTTTTGCAAAATTAGCTATACCGTATTTCAATGCATCTGATTGATCTTTTTCTGCCCTTTTTCTAAAGTTTTCTAGTTCAGCAACAGCTCTTAACCTTTGATCTTTTAAACTCTCAATTTCCTCTTTGAGTTTTTGGATTTCATCATCATTTGCATCTGAATTTTCATCTACATCAGTCTCATTGGTTTCTTGATTTTCTGTAACATCTTCTTCTTGGTGTTGTACTTGATCTTCGTATTTCTTATCTTCTTCCATAATAATTGCTTTATTTTTTTGATATTGTTTCAGACATATAACTCACAATAGGAACAATTCGCTGATAATCAATTCTTTTCGGACCTATTACACCAATAGCACCAGTGAGTCCATTTTTAGTTTTATAATTTGATAAAATCATGGATAAATTTGTATTTTTAAAAAAATTTGTATTACTTCCAATAAATATTTGCACTCCTTTTGATTTTTTCAAGGCCTTAATCATTTTGTTTGCCATTTTACCTGTTTCAATGTCACTCAAAAGCTCATTTATGCTGTCTAAATCTGTTTCTAAATTATTCTTAATTAAATTTGGCAGGCCTCTAACAAAAAAAGTTTCTGTATTTTGAGACTTTTCAATTTTTATTCCTTTCAGCAATAGTTTTTTTGAGGTGTTGGTTATTTGATTTCTTGCTGATTTTATAAAAATTTTAATATTATTTTGAATTTCTGTAGGTGACATAGATTTTGAAAACTTATTTATAAAGTTGACAATACTATTTAAATCTTCTGTTTGAATATTTTCATCAATTTCTACTATTCTATTTGATGTATACCCATCTTCGTGCTCGATAATGAATATTACTTTATGATTATCTATTTTGTGAAAGTCAATTTTTCTAATTTTTGCTATTTTTTCATTATTAATAACAAGACTAGCTTGTTTCGATAGTCCATTTAAAGTATTAGTAATTATTTCTTGTTCATTTAAAAGATTATTCATTTTAGATGACTTCTCGATAATCTCTTTTTCACTTTTACTAATTGATCCTGGCTCCAAAAGTGCATGAGTATAAAATTGTAAACCTAAATCAGTTGGTATACTGCCTGCAGAGAAATGTCCTTTTTGTATAAGTCCGTGAAAATTTATTTCGTTTAAAACATTTCTTATTGTTGCTGGTGAAAGTTTATAAGAAATTTTTGAACTAAGTGCTTTGGAGCCCATAGGCTCACCTGTTTTCAAGTAACTTTCGACAAGTGACTTGAATATAAGCTTTGATCGTGTACCAATATCTGTAATTTTTTTATTCATTAATCTTAATTAATCTTATAATTTAAAATAATAAAACATAAATGTCTGGATATACAAGAAATGATAGAGAGCTCTCTAAAATTAGAAATTTAGAAATAATTCCAGGCTTTCAACCAAATAATCAATCATCATGTTTAGTTAAGTTAGGAAATACTCATGTCTGTTGCTCAGCTATTATTGAAGATAGAGTTCCTGGATTTTTAAGAAATTCTGGGAAAGGTTGGTTAACTGCAGAATATGGTATGTTACCTTCTTCTACATCTGAAAGAATGGACAGAGAGGCAGCCAAAGGTAGGCAGTCTGGAAGAACACAAGAAATTCAGAGACTTATTGGAAGAAGTTTAAGGTGTGCTATTAATTTAGATATACTTGGCGAAAAAACTATCAAGATTGATTGTGATGTGATTAGTGCTGATGGAGGAACAAGGACAGCATCTATCATTGGCGGATACGTTAGTCTTGTTCGATCAATTAATGAGTTCAAAAATAAATTTAATTTATCAAAGGCAATTATAGTTAATCAAGTTGCAGCAATATCGGTTGGTGTTGTTAAAGGAACATCATGCATAGATTTAAATTACATTGAAGACTCGAGTGCTGAGGTAGATTGCAATGTGGTAATGGCAAATGATGGTCAATTTATTGAGTTTCAATCTACTGGTGAAGAGGCTAAATTTAGCAAGAAAACTATTATGAGTTTTATAGAACTAGTTGAGGGATCGATGCCAGAAATTTTTAATATTCAAAACTTGGCAATTGAAAAATAATTTATTACTTGGCACTAATAATACTGGAAAATTAAAAGAATTTATTTTTTATATAAAGCACTTCAATCTATTTAGTGAATATGAAGTTTTAAATCTAAATAAATTTAACAATATTGGTGAACCAACTGAAAATGGTAAAACTTTTGAAGAAAATTGTGAAATTAAATCAAAATATTTTTTAGATAAAACAAATACACTCGTACTATGTGATGATAGTGGATTTGTTGTAAATAAATTAAATAACTATCCAGGAATAAAAACAGCAAGAGAGGCAAAAAAATTAGGTGGAGAGCAAAAGGTTATAGATTTTATTTTTAGCAAATTTGAGAACTTAAGTTATATTGATGCAACTTTTTTTTGTTCTATTTGTGTTTTAGGAAAAAACCAAAGATATATGGTATCAGGGTCCATACCGGGCTTTATAATAAAAGATAAAAGAGGCAATTGTGGTTTTGGTTATGATCCATATTTTATTCCTACAGATAACAATAAGACATTTGCTGAAATGAGTGAGAAGCAAAAATTATTAAACTCTCACAGGTATGAAGCTTTTAAAAAATTATCTAATCAAATATTACAGGATAACTAATCATCATATTTTCTAATGGCAATCTTCCAAAATCCTCTAAATCAATAGCACTTGGTAAAAAATTGTTTTTGAGAATTTGGTTAGCAATAGTAAGTGATATTTTTACTGAGGTCCTGAAGAAGAATTCCCGATGCGGCTCATCCATGGTAGTCAAATCGATATTTTGCAAGAAAGTCCGATTAATAGGCTTATAATAATTTTCTAAATTCTTTCTTTGCTCTAAAAAATTGTCAATTAAGTATGTTCTCTCAAGGGGATAAGTTCCGTCCTCTGTTGCTAAATAACCCACTAAGTCTTTGTAACTAAAAGTATCATCAAAAATAATTATGTTGTCATATGTATTTAAGTTTCCCATCAACTTCACTGATAATTCTAAATCTACTGCACTGTCTCCAAATGGAGATGATTTAATATATTTCAAAGGGTAGGTGTCCTTAAAATATTCAAATAATTTTAATCCATATTCGTTTTGTTTATACAATACACCAAGTGAGTTTGATGAATTGATATAATCACCAAGTATTTCAACATGTTGATAAGGGCTGCTAAATACAAAAATGATTTCATTATCTGCATATTTATTCATTAAAGAGTAATCGTTTGATAAAGAAATTGTGAATGTATTTTCACCAAGCTTATTTGGCAAATCGAACAAATCTTTAGAGTTAGTGGGGCCTATAATGAGAGTGTCACTGATTTGATTTTGTATTGCATTAATTGAATAGATAAACTCTATTTTTGTGATATCAGGGAATTTATCAATTTCTTCTAAAAAAACATCGTAAAATAAGGATGTTAAGATTTCATCCTCTGATAATAATACGATTATTTTATCGATTTTATTAAAATCAATTATTTTATCTTCTGGTTTAGATGGCTTCTTTATTGTTTCAACCTTCTCTATTTCCACCTCTTTTTCTTCTTCTTCAACAATTTCAACCTCTTCAACTTTTTCTGGTACTTTTTCAATCGACTTTTTTTTTTCGATTGTTGTTGGGGCACAACTAAAAAGTGATATTAATGTCAATAATATAGTTATATTTTTAAAAAAACTCATAATGAACTCGGGTCTCTATTTAGTTTCAACTCCCATAGGAAATTTAGATGATATCACATTAAGAGCTATAAATGTTTTAAAAAATTCTAGTTTAATTTTATGCGAAAACACTGTTAATAGTAAAAAGCTTTTAAAAAGATATGATATCAATTCTTCTTTGTCCAAGTACACTGATCACGACTTTATTAAAAAGAAAGATTACATACTTAAATTATTAAAGTCTGATCAAGTTATTTCATTAATATCAGACTCTGGTTCTCCCCTTATATCAGACCCTGGAAACCAATTAATTAATTTTTTGTTCAGAAATCAGGTAAACGTATATTCTGTACCTGGTGCTAGTGCCTTAATCTCGGGCATTCAATTAAGTGGTTTTTTAAATAAAAAAAAATTTACCTTTATAGGTTTTCTTCCCAAAAAAAAAGAACATAAAGAAAAGGCGCTGTTAGAGAATAAAATTAATAATTTAATAATTTACTCAACTAAGCAACAATTACAGAAAGATGTCTATGCTATTGCATCAATTTCTGAAACATTTGAAATTGTTATACTTAAAGAACTTACAAAATTATATGAAGAGAGAATTTATATAGATTACAAAAATTATGAAGACTTTAATTACTTTAAACTTAAAGGTGAGTTAGTTTTAGCGGTGAGCATTGAAAAAGAGGCTGACAAAATTGAAGATATCAATTTTAGGGAGATAAAGGCGATAATTAACGAGGTAGGTGTAAAAAAGGCTTATCAACAGCTTAAAAGTAAGTATAAAATATCAAGAAATGATTTTTATAAATTATCAATTGATTTAAAGAATGATTAAGAATTTTATAATTTTACTGTCAATATTTTTTATTGGCTGTGGACCAACTCTTGTATCAACAGGTGCCAAAACTGTAATTAAGGAAAACGAAGATGAAAAAACATTTAGTGAAAGTTGGGATGACGCCACTATAAAACTTGGAATAAAAGAAAAATATTTCTCTTACGATGCAACATTATTTACAAGGATTGACGTTGAAGTTGAATTGGGCAAAGTTCTTTTGACAGGAGTAGTGCCCTATGGCGACATGCGCTTAGAGGCGGTAAGGCTAGCTTGGCAACAAGATGGTGTAAATGAAGTGCTAAATGAAATTTCAATTGATACCGGATATGGGCTTGATGATATAGCTAAAGACAAATTTATAAGTACACAACTTTTTACAAAGATTTTCACAGACTCAAATATTAAAAAATTCAAATATGACTTTGAAGTGCAAAAACAAATTGTATATCTGTTTGGTGTTTCTAGTGATCAAAAAGAAATAGATATGGTAATTGAGCATGCTAAAAACATAAAAGGTGTCTTAGATATAATTAATTATATTCAAGCCAGATAGACTAAACATTTGCCAACAAATGTAGATGAAAATGAAATACCTCTTGGCCGCCGTCTTTACCTTTATGTGTCTTAACTTGAAAACCTTTATCTCTTAAACTTAAAATATCTATAATTTCATCGACGGATTTCCAAAAATTGGTTTGATATAAGTTGTCTGCATTTTGTAAAAAATCAGAAATATCTGATAGAGGTTTCTTGGGAATAATTAAAATATGAGTTTTTGCTTTTGGGCTAATATCTTTGAATGAAAGCACATACTCATTTTCAAAAACCTTATCACAAGGAATGTCACCTTTTAATATTTTTGCAAAAATATTTTCTTTATCATAGCTCATTTTCTTACAGGGACACCTTTAGTACTAAGATATTTTTTTACAGTTTTAATTTTATATTTTCCAGAGTGAAATACACTCGCAGCTAATAGGCCTGTTGATTTTGTTAAATGCCCTAAATAAAAATGCTCTAAACTTCCAACACCCCCACTTGCTATTACAGGAATACTTACATTACTTGTCACTTTTTTAAGCATATTGCTGTCGAAGCCGTTTTGAACACCATCTGTATCCATTGAGGTCATTAATATTTCTCCGGCTCCCATGGATTGCACCTGCTTTGCCCAAGAAATTAGTTCGCGTTTGGTGATTTCTCTACCCCCTTTAATAACTACTCTCATTTTGTTTTTATGTCTTTTCCCATCAATTGCTACAACTATACACTGGGAGCCGTGTCTTAATGATGCTTGTCGAATTAATTTTGGATTTTTAACTGCTGCAGAATTAATAGATACCTTATCTGCTCCAGCATTAAGCAAATCTGTTATATCGCTCAAATCTGAGACCCCTCCGCCTACAGTCAAAGGAATATTTATTACCTTAGCTATAGCTTCAACAGTTTTAATAAATGTTTTTCTATTTTGGTATGATGCATTTATATCAAGCATACAGAGCTCATCAGCGCCTGATAAAGAGTAATATTTTGCCATTTCAACTGCATTACCCATGACTCTAATATTTTTAAAATTAACACCTTTAACAACTTTATTTTTTATAACATCAAGGCATGGGATTATTCTTGTTTTAAGCATTGAACTGAGCCAGACTATCGATAGAAATTTTATTTTCATATATAGCTTTACCGACAACAATATTATTAAAACCATTTGTTCTACTCAATTCAATATCATTAAGGTCTTTAACACCTCCTCCAATGGTAATGTGCTTATCAGTTAATTTTTTTATAGAATTAAATGTTTCCATATTTAAGCCAGAGAGCATTCCGTCATTAGCAACATCAGTGACAAAGTAGGAATGAATAGGCCGGTTGTTGTATTTGTCTACAATGTGCTCCAAGGGTTGATCAGTAGTCTCTTGCCAGCCATGAGAAGCAATTTGATTATCTTTTATATCTAAAGCAATGGATAGTTTCTCAATTAAAGTATCGTCAAAATTTAAAACGTCATCAATATTCTTTATTGCAAAGGTTCCAATTACTATTGTATTAAATCCTTCATTAATTTTTTCAATAATGGCTTCTTTGGTTCTTATACCGCCAGCAACTTCAATATTAATATCAATTTTTCTTCTAATTTGGCTCAGAACCTGATTGTTATTACCTTTTCCTAGAGTGGCATCTAAGTCAACAACATGGATAGTATTAAAACCTGCATCTTGATATTTTTTAGCCATATCAAGAGGGGAATGCTGATAGGTTGTTTTATCATCGACGATACCTTTGGTTAATCGCACACATTTTCCGTCTATTATGTCAATTGCTGGGAATATATTCATGATTTCAAAATATAATTTTTTATCAAATTTAGGCCATGTTTGTGGCTTTTTTCAGGATGAAATTGCACTCCATAAATGTTGCCTTTCTTTACAATAGAAGGAAATTTTTGACCATAAAGAGTGAAAGCTAAAACATCTGATTTTTTAATGTTTTGGAAAATGTAACTATGAACAAAGTAAAAATCCTTCTTGTCGAAACTATTTGTAATAATAGTGTCATCATTGTTTAAGTTAATTGTGTTCCATCCCATATGGGGAATTATAAGTTTTTTATTTCTAAATTTTTTAATGTCTCCGCTAATAACTCCTAAACCTCTTGTAATTTTATCTTCATATCCCCAATCAGATAAAATTTGCATCCCGACGCAAATACCTAAGTATGAAGAGTTACTTGCTAGGTATTCTTTTAGTGGTTTAATAATTTTTAATTTTTTTAAATTTGACATAAGAGTGGCATAAGCGCCTTGTCCAGGCAAAATAATTTTATCAAATGAAGAATAGTTGAAATGGCCTTTAATAATCTTTAATCGATATGGCTTTCCTTTTATAATATCTTTGATTGCCTTATTAATCGATCCAATATTTCCAGATTGCCCGTCAATAAGTCCTATGACTTTTTTTTTCAAAGTTTCCCTTTAGAACTCGGAATACTTGTTTTTCTGGGGTCAACAGATATTGCTTTCTTCAAGGATAACGCAAATGATTTAAAACAGCTCTCAATGATATGGTGGTTGTTTTTTCCATATAACGTTTCGATATGGCAATTCATTCTTGACTCAGTAACTATAGATTTAAAAAATTCCGAAAATAACTCTTGGTCCATTTCACCAACTTTTTCTAATGATGTTTTAACATTCCAAACAAAATACGGGCGATTACAAAGATCAATAACTGATCTTGTTAATGTTTCATCAAAAGAAACATAAGAATAGGCAAATCGTGTTATACCTTTTTTATCACCAAGAGCATTTTTTATACTCTCGCCTAAAGCAATGCCGACATCTTCAACAGTATGGTGCATATCAACTTTTAGGTCACCATCGCATTTTAAGTTTAAGTCTATCAAACTGTGAGTACTTATTTGTTGAAGCATATGATCAAAAAAAGCAATCCCAGTATCAATTTTGTTTACTCCTGAGCCGTCAAGGTTAATTTTAATTGATATTTTTGTTTCTTTTGTGTCTCTATTAAATGTAAATTCACGCATTTGTAATCAGCTATTTAGTACCTATATTTATAGGAATAATGGATAAAAATAAAACAATAATACGCTCCACAACTGTTGTTTGCGTTCGTGATAGTGAAAGTGTTGTTATAGCGTCTGACGGACAAGTAACTTTGGGTACATCAGTAATTAAGTCAAACGCCAATAAAATTAGAACATTTCATAATGATCAAATTATTGTTGGGTTTGCCGGATCAACCGCCGATGCATTAACTCTTTTTGATAGACTGGAGAAAAAGTGTGAAGAATTTTCATATAATCTAAAAAGAGCTTGTGTAGAACTAGCTAAAGATTGGAGAACCGATAGGTATCTAAGAAGATTAGAGTCGATGATTATTGCAGCTGATAAAAGTGAGACGTTTCTTATTAGTGGAACTGGTGACGTTCTGGAACCTCAAGAAGGTATAGTTGCAATTGGATCAGGTGGCAACTTTGCTCTAAGCGCAGCAAGGGCTCTAAAAAGAAAATCTAATTTGTCAGCAAAAGATATTGCGGCAGAATCACTTAAAGTTGCAGCAGAGCTTTGTATTTATACAAATGATACTTTAAACATCTCAGAAATTAAAATTTAATGGATAGCCAATCACTTACACCAAAAGTTATTAAAGAAGAACTTGACCGCTATGTGATTGGTCAAGATGATGCAAAAAAAGCAGTCGCCATAGCCCTTCGTAATCGTTGGAGAAGATTAAATGTGAAAGATGAGACGCTCAGAGATGATATCATCCCAAAAAATATATTAATGATTGGACCAACAGGTTGCGGTAAAACTGAGATTGCAAGAAAATTAGCTAAACTTACACAATCGCCGTTTATAAAAGTTGAGGCAACCAAATTTACAGAAATTGGGTACGTAGGAAGAGATGTTGAACAAATAATTAGAGATTTAATTGAAGTTGCAATTAATTTAGAAAAGAAAAAAATAAGAGATCGTTTTATAGATGAGGCCAAAAAAAATGCAGAAGAAATTGTTTTGAAGGCATTGCTTGGTGACAATCCAAGTGAAGAAACCAAGGAAAAATTTAGGTTAATGCTAAGAGATAATCAACTTAATGATAAAGAGATCGAAATAGCATTAGATCAAAAATCCAATCCTTTTCAATCATTGGACATACCAGGAATGCCCGGTGCTCAAATGGGAATGATTAATATGAATGATATATTTGGTAAAGGTTTAAAAAATAAAAAGAAAACGAAACTTAAAATAGGCGAAGCTTATGAGCCGCTTATTCAAGAAGAAATTGAGAAAATCGCTGAAAAACAAAATGTTGTTCAAAATGCTATTAAAAGTGTTCAGGAAAGTGGAATAGTTTTCATAGATGAAATTGACAAAATTGCACCCAATAGTGAAAGACGAGGCGGGGATGTTTCAAGAGAGGGTGTGCAAAGAGACTTACTCCCACTTATTGAGGGCACAGTTGTCAGCACAAAATATGGAACAATCGAAACAAATCATATTTTATTTATCGCGTCAGGAGCTTTTCATCAATCCAAACCTAGTGATTTATTACCAGAACTTCAAGGAAGGTTGCCTGTTAGAGTAAGATTAAATGCCCTTAAAAAAGATGATTTTATTAGAATTTTAAAGGAAACAGATAATAGCTTAACAAAACAATATAAGTCACTATTTGCAACAGAGAATATAGAATTAAAGTTTGAGGATGAGGCTTTAGAAGAAATAGCAACTCTTACTGAACAAATAAATACTGAGGTTGAAAATATTGGTGCACGACGATTACAAACAATGTTTGAGAAAATTCTCGAGAGAATTAGTTTTGATGCAAACTTAAGTGATCAAAAAACTGAAGTAGTAAACAAATCCTGGGTTACGGATGCTGTAAAGTCAGAAATAAAACCTACCGACGAAAAGAAATTTATTCTTTAGTTTTTAGCTTGATATAAAAAGCCCCCAAACCGCCATGTTGTATTTTACAGGGAGAATATGATTTTACCATAAATTGAAACTTTTCTGTATCTAGCCAAAAAGGGAACTGTCTTCTTATTTTTCCTGTAAAAAATTCCTCACCATTGGTTTTATTACCAACGCCTGTAACCACTATATGAAATAGGTTTTTCATACTGTAATTGAATGAAAAATATTCAACTAATTTTTGATGTGCTTGGTCAACAGTTAATCCATGTAAATCGATTTTTCTAAAGTGATTATTCTTAAATTGTTTATAAAGATTGTTATCTAATAGAACTGGTTTAATTAATATTTTTTTGGCTTTTGTAATTTTTTTTTCATAAATTTCACTCTTATTCTCTTTAGAGCTACTGATTGAAATACTAATTTTTTCGTTAGGTTGCTCTTCTAATTGTTTTTTAGTTTGTTTTTTATTTAGATTAAATTTAATTTTATGAGACAAGTTTAATAGAAAAAAGCTTCCAATTAGGGTCGGAGGATTTTTTATCTTTTTCAAAGCCCCACTCTTCTATAACATTTAAAATTTCATTGTTAGCCACATTATAATGTTCGGTTTCAAACTTTACGGACTTAATTAATCTTAGGTCATCAGATTTTTCATCTAAGATAGAACTATTTTTTACTTCTGAAAATTTTATTTCTTTGGGTGCTTTTGCTTGTTCCATTGCTTGCATTGCTTCAGGTGTAAGCAAATTTTTTACTTTTTCAATGCTATTGCTTTGGTAAGCTTGGACAATCATTTCGTATGCTTTATTAGCGCCATCTAAAAATTCACTATCATTATTTTTTTGAACAATCTTGGGTTTAAATTTCGATTGAGGATTTTTTTTTGTTCTAATATTTACAATTTTTCCATCTGATGACCCAAGAATACTTCTAAGACGGTAAACCAAAAATATGGCAATTGCCCCAAAAAGCACAATATCTATAAATTCGCTACTCATAACCTTCTAACATTTTAGCCCAATTGGAATTATGTATTTTACTTTTTATAAACTCTTTATGGGCTTCTGTCTCTTCTTTTGTTAATACGATTGAGGCGTAATTCGGCTCACTTGCTAAAGCAATTTTTTCTAATTTTTTATCAGTTAGTTGTAAACCTATTTGATTTATACCTTGTAATTCCAAATATACATCAGTCAGGAGCTTTGCATCTTTCAAAGCGCCATGCTGATTTCTGTTTATAAGGCTGTTAATCTTTAACTTTTTAATAAGTGCATCTAATGAAACTTGCTGACCTGGAAATCTTTCTCTTGCAATCTTAATTGTGTCTATAACTCTCTCCTTTGATATTGTTGGTTTAGATAGTTTATCAAGCTCAAAATTTAAGAAACCTATGTCAAAAGATGCGTTATGAGCGACAATGTAGCTATCTTGGATAAATTCTAGGAAAACGTCTGCGATCTCTTCAAAAATCGGTTTGTCTGTCAAAAATTCATTAGTTATTCCGTGAATTTTAATATTATCCTTAGTAAGAGTTTTAGAAGGATTTATATATTCATGATAGGTTGACCCAACTTCTTTCTTATTAAGTTCAATACACCCAATTTCAATAATTCTATGCCCCTCTTTAAATTCTAAGCCTGTGGTTTCAATATCAAGTATAATTTCTCTCATAGTTTATTTAACAATTTAATTATATTTAAACGTAAGTTCAAGATTGAACCATTATTGTTTACTATAAAAGTTGATTTATTCTTTTTTATATTCTCTTTAATCTGTTTATTATTCATTAATTTAAAATAATCTTCGGTTACACCTCTTTTTAAAACTCTTAGTTTTCTCTTAGTGATATCCGAGTTTACGAATACAGTGACATTAAAATTATTAAACAAATTTTCTTCAAAAAGTAATGGAATTTCATAAAATACCGGCTGATAAGACTGATGTTTCTGGGCTACTAATTTTTTTTTGGAGTATAGAAGAGGATATATTGCTCTTTTAAGTTTCCTGTTGAAATCTTCATTCTGTAACATATTAATTATTTCTTTTTTATAATTATGATCATTAAGTTTTAATTTTTCTAAAATTATTTTTCTAGTGCGGTCATCTTTATATAATTTTGAGATTATAGCATCAGATGATATACAAGAAAAACCTAGCTTTGAGATAAAATTGATAAATTCAGTTTTACCTGATCCTATATTTCCTGTAACAGCAACTTTAATCATATTTTATTTATAAGCATTTGATAAATTTTTGTGTCTATTTCTATTTTGTTGCCTGACCATATTTCGTAAGATGGTTTTGCTTGTTCTACCAGCATCTTCAATCCACCTGAGTATTTTATGTCATGTTTTTTTGCTTTTCTTAAAAGATCTGTGTCAATTGGGTTATAAACAATGTCAATTACGCCTCTAGCGTTCTTAACTAAATTCAAAATGTTTCTGTTGATTTTATTTTTTTTAGTCATCCCTGCACTAGATGCATTGATAATCAAATCATATCTTTTCCTGAGATGAGTTGATCTAACCAGGAAACGATTAAATTTAAACTTTTTTTTGAGGTTCCCTTCTCTTCTCAACGATGTTGCAAAAATATCTATATTTTTAATACTTTTTTTATTTAAAAAATATAAAATTGCTCTTGCGGCGCCCCCTGCACCAACTAATAATACAGATTTTGTATTTTTAATTTTTAAAGAATTAAAAGTCTTACTGAAACCAATAACATCTGTGTTATCTCCAAAAATTGTTTTATTTTTTTTATAAATTAAATTTACAGAACCGATCTTATTTGCTCTTGTTGTGACTTTATCACAAAAACCAACAAAAATTTCTTTATATGGTATAGTAATATTAAACCCAACAAATTGTTTATCTCTTCTATAATTATTTAAAAATTTATCTATTTTTTTTTCCTGTACCTCGTATTTTCTATAAATAAATTTATTATTATCTTTTTTTGCCCAATAATTATGTATTAATGGAGATAATGAATGATTAAGTTTCCTTGCTACGATGCCTATTTTTTTTTTATTCATTTAGATATTTCTTAGTGTCTTTAAAAAACTAATAACATCTATCCCAATAACATTGAAATAACTGCCGTATATATTTTTAAATAAAAAATTTCCTTTTCCTTCTATGTTGTAACAACCTACGGCCTTAGATACTTGTTTAAAATTCTTATCAACATAATTATTGATATCTTTTACTCTAGTATTTTTAAAAGTTATTTTTGTTTTTGTCAGAGTGCTTTTTATTAGATGGTTATTTATCATAAAAATTATGGCTGTGTAAAGATCATGAGATTTATCATTAAATGCTTTAAGGGTTCTCTTGCAACACTCGGGACTGGCACATTTATAAATAGTTTTTTTTTTAAATAAGATTGTTGTATCGAAAGTTACTATAATTTTGTTTCTATATTTTTTAGAAAGGTGTTCAGCTTTAGCTTTTGCAATTTTTAATGCATCATATCTATCATCATTTAAATCTTTTACCTTTTTTTCATTTATGTTGGGTGATCTGTACTGAAATTTTAGGTTCATTAATTTAAAAATTTTTCTCCTAGATTGGCTTTTTGTACCAATAATAACTTGTTTAGTTAATTGTGGATTAAGTGACTTATTCATAAAATTTGTGAGTTTTAAACAACGAAATTACCATTAATTTATTAATATTAAGTTATCAACATTTGTTATTAAATAACTAAAAAAGTACTTAAATATGGTTTTTTTTAAATAAGAAGTTGTTAATCCCCGTCATTCGACATACAACAACATACCTAATATATAAATATATATATTTTCTCTTTATTTTTTGTTATATACCTTATCAATATATCTAACTATCTAGGTTATTTCCAATATGCATCTAAACGAACTAAAAGATAAAAAACCTCAAGAACTATTAGACTATGCTGAGTCTTTAGGAATAGAAAATGCCTCTGGTTTAAAGAAGCAAGACATATATTTTTCTGTTTTAAAAAAATTCGCTGAAAAAAATGAAGAAATAATAGGCGAAGGTGTATTAGAAACAATGCAAGATGGTTTTGGATTTTTAAGATCAGCAAACTCTAATTATCTTCCAGGACCAGATGATATATATGTCAGCCCAAATCAAATAAAGAAATATGGTCTTAGAAAAGGCGATACACTTGAAGGACCTATCCGACCTCCTAAAGATGGTGAAAGATACTTTGCGTTAGTGGAAACCAATAAAGTAAATTTTATTGAAATAGCTAAAAATAATAAATTTAAAACAAATTTCGATAATTTAACCCCTCTTTATCCAGAGAAAAAATTTAATCTAGAAACAGAAAAACCAGACACAGATTTATCATCAAGAATTATAGATATTATTGCACCAGTTGGTGCTGGTCAAAGATCTTTAATTGTTGCACCACCAAGATCAGGTAAAACAGTAATTTTACAAAAAATAGCAAAGTCAATCGCAGAAAATTTTCCTGATGTTTATCTAATGGTTCTCTTAATAGATGAAAGACCAGAGGAAGTTACAGATATGCAACGATCTGTCAAAGGTGAAGTAATTAGCTCAACATTTGATGAACCAGCTGCAAGACACGTTCAAGTTGCTGAAATGGTAATTGAAAAAGCTAAAAGACTAGCTGAAAATAAATATGATGTTGTAATTCTTTTAGACTCTATTACAAGATTAGGTAGAGCATATAACACTGTTGTGCCATCAAGTGGTAAAGTTTTAACAGGTGGTGTAGATGCTAATGCATTACAAAGACCTAAAAGATTTTTTGGTGCTGCTAGAAATATAGAAGAAGGTGGTTCACTAACAATTATTGCCACTGCATTAATAGAAACAGGTAGTAGAATGGATGAGGTCATCTTTGAAGAATTCAAAGGAACTGGTAATTCAGAAATTGTCCTCGACAGAAAATTATCTGATAAAAGAACATATCCTGCTATTGATGTTCAAAAGTCAGGCACTAGAAAAGAAGATTTACTCTTAGATGCTGGAGATCTACAAAAAGTCTTTATTTTAAGGAAAATTCTATCCTCTATGGGAACAGTTGATGCTATGGAGTTTCTTCTTGATAAAATGAAAGACTGTAAAACTAACGAAGAGTTTTTCAGTAGTATGAATCAATAGATTAATCTAAATCTAATAAATCATCTAGAGCATTTAGTTGATCAGTATTTACTTCTTCTTTTTCACTTGCTGATAATTTCCCAGTATAATTTTCAATACCAATATAAGCTATCTCTGACTCTTCATTAGGTATTGTTATAAATAAACGATAATACTGATTGTTTTTCTCAAAAAAGTTTGAAGCCCTCTCGCACCCATATAGGCCAAAATTTTCATTGATAAATTTACTTGTGGCGTGTTCAAAGTATTCATTATTTATATTTAAATATATAGATTTTAATTGAGGGTATTTGCAAGCCATCCATGGATTATAGTAACCCTGTTTAAATCCATACACATCCAATGTACCATCTTTGTTTATATCGGCTTTTTCTATTCTAAATGCATCGTTAATGGAAGTTGGTATAACTTGATGTTTTTCAAATTTTTTATTATTTAGATTCTTAAATACATGTAAATAGGCCTCATCTTTGCAATCACCCTTACTTCGGCTAAAAGGTTTTGATGCGTCTTTTCTTTTACATACAACTTCTTTTTCAATTCCTAAACTATCTACATAGCCATCATTATTAAAATCAATTGATGCAGACATCCAAGCTCTATCAGCTAGTTTAAATTCCTTTTTATTGGTGTTTTTTACCCAGTAACCTGGTTTTTTTTGAACATCGCCAGTCCAAATTAAAAATTTAGCTTCATCCGTTGGCTTAGATTTAAGTTCAAAGCTGTCTAATTTCTCAAAAGTAAGTTTGTCATTTTGATAATCAATCTTCGACCAACAGAAAGATGTGTCTCCTAAATCTGGGCATCCTCCAAATAAAATTGTTTCATCTTTTGATTGCAGGATATGGTTAAAGCCAATATCAATAAACTGACTGGAATTTTTAGCCTTCTTGCATTTATTTGTTTTTAAATTACAAACTTCAATTTGACCACCAGGGTCATAAAAATAATCAATTACCTCAAAATATCCATCTTTATCAAAATCAGTGTACATTAAGTCGTGAGAAAAATGTGAAGAACCAAACTTTGAAAGACTATTGTCATTTAAATCAAATATATAATTAACATCTTTCCAACTGCTATTTCTATTCCTGCCATCCTCCTTGTTCGATAAATAAATTATTTCTTCATCACCATCATTGTCTGCATCGAACGTATCAACCCTCCTAGCTGTGAGGGGTAAATTATAAAGTTTTGATGATATTTGATTTATATTGGTTTCAAAAAGTTTATTTAAATTAGGTATATCTATAACCACTAAGTGTGATAAAGGCTGCTTATTTGAACTCTCACCCCATTTGACTACATTATTCCATGTATGAGCAATAATTTTTTCTCCATCTTTATTGCTAATATATCTTAAAAGTAGAGGTCTATTCCAAGTATTTGGATCTACATCATGTGATTTTACATTATATTTATTACTCAATTCATGAATAATAAAGCAATCGTTACGATTATTTATTCTTAAGTGTTCAGTCTCTAATTTACGACAGTCAAAAGGTTTGAACATTTTATTTTCACTCTTACTTGTCTGTGCGCTAGCTGATGTTTGAGAGTCGGAATTAGGCTGAGTTTCATCAACCTGCTTTCCATCTTTAAAAGTTAGTCCATAAGTAATTGAAGGAATTATTACAAGAAGGAATAATATTTTTCTCATACTTTTTTATAAAAAAAAAATAGTTGTTTGTCAAAAAAACACTTGTAACCAATTTTACTTGTTTAATTATCTTTGATAAAAAACCAATTTGAAAATTAATACCAATCTACGCCTTCTTCTTCACAAAGTTTTTTTAACTTATAAGGATAATCAGTTATAATTCCATCCACGCCGTATTCGATCATCCTCAACATTTCATATTTTTCATTAACAGTCCATACGTTTACAGGAAGACCTTCCTCATGAGAAATTCTAACCATCTCTTTATCTATATCTTTACGTGAAGGATGCCATGCCTCACCGCCTAATGTTTTGATTAGCCTGGGTAACTCTCTGCTATCGCTATCGTATAAAGGCATGAAGTCTAACCAAGGAGATTTATCATAGATTTTTCCTTTAAGCTCAGATGTTAAATAGCCTCTTGAGATCTTGGAGTCTATATTTTTTATTTCTCTTAAAACCCTCCAATCAAAAGATGAGTAGATTACCTTATCTTTTAATTTTGTTTTATTGACTTCATCAATTATTAAACTTGCCATTACATTTGGAGGTGGTGTTAAGTTGTCTTCAACAGGTGTTGATTTAATTTCTAAATTAATTATCAAAGCGTCTGAAATATAATTTGATGTTAATTCAAGTAGATCAGATAATTTTGGAATTTTTATTTCACCTAAACTTTTTTGATTATCAAATCTCCTTCCGTATTTAGATTTTTTATCAATTTCTCCAATTTTAAATTTAGACAATTCTTCATAAGTTAAATCGAAAATTTTAATATCATCGTTCTCAATCCAATTACCTTTGCTATCTTTTGTGAATGCCGGGTTTAATCTAAAATCGTGATAAACGACTGGAATTAAGTCCTTGGTAAGTAAGACATCTGTTTCGTAAGCGCTAATTTTATTTTCAAACAAATACTTAAAACTCTCTAAAGTATTTTCTGGTAGGTCCCCCCTAGCCCCTCTATGACCATAAATTTTAATGTGATTTGGTTTTGTTAATATCAATTGATTATTTTTTTTGTTCTTTTCATAGGTGGACTAGAATAATTATAAACTTATAATAACCAAGTTTTGTTTAATTCAGGAACAATATATTCAAACTTTACTCCTTTAGTGAAGGCCCCAGTTATTGGTTATAGAATTTCTGGAGATGACGTTTTGAATATCTTAAAGAAAATTACTAAAAAAAATTTTTCTAAAGATCACTCTTTAATCCGAGTAGTTAAAATTTATCAAAAAGATGAGTCCATATTGGATGAATGTAGTGTGGTATATTTTAAATCTCCCAAATCCTTTACTGGAGAGGATGTCTGTGAAATTTTTTTACACGGCTCACCACTAATAGCTAGTCAATTTGAGCAGCTATTAAAGGATCTAAAGGTTCCTGACTTACGATTGGCAAAAAATGGAGAGTTCTCTTACAGGTCTGTTCTAAATAGCAAGAATTCCCTTAAACAAGCTAAGGCTATTAATGGAATAATTTCCAATGAAAGCTTTTCAGGGTTAGAATATAACAAAAAACTACTTTTTGAGGGAGATATTGTCAGCGGTCTTGTTCCTCTCAGGGAGGAAGTTATAAATTTATTCTCAGAAATTACTGCATCGATTGATTTCGTTGACGATGAGGACTTTAATTTTAGTCAAATAAAAAGAAAAATAAGGAAATTTTTCACTAATTGTAATAATTTATTACATAAAAATAGAACAAATATAGAACAGAAAAATATTTGCAAGATTATGTTAGTAGGCCCAGTAAATGTTGGTAAATCAACTCTATTTAATAAAATAATTGATAAAGATAGAGCAATAGTCACAAACATTAAGGGCACTACTAGGGATATTCTCTCAAACGAATTTATAATAAGTAGTAATCGCTTTGAAATCTTCGATACCGCAGGTCAAAGATCTAAACAAGGTAAAATAGAAAAATATGGCTATAAAAAAGCTCAAAAAATATCGAGAGAAATAGACCACTTTTTTGTTTTAATCGATCAAAATACTAAAAAATCAGATATATCAACAATTATTAAGGATTTTATGATACATTCGAATTACAGTTTAATTGAGACAAAATCAGATATCTATAAATATAAAACAGAAAATATCAAAATAAATCATAGTTTAGAGAGGGATAAAATATATCAGAAATTAAAATTATCTTCGATTCATCAAAAATATGTAAAAAATAAGCATAAAATGATCGATCTTAATTTAGAAGAAATCGACTTTTTGGCAAGAATTTTAGAATATGAACCTGATATTGTTAAGGAAAAGGATATTTTGATCATAGCTCAGCTAATGAGAAATATATTAGATGATTTTTCATTCGAATTTGGTTATATTAATAACGAAGATATTTATGATAGAGTTTTTAGCAAATTTTGCATAGGAAAGTAGATTGTTTCACGTGGAACATTATGATGTTGTAGTTATAGGTGCTGGTCATGCTGGAGTAGAAGCAGCTAATATTTCTGAGAAATATGGGCTTAAAACTGCACTTATAACTAAAAATTACTCAGATTTGGGCAAATTATCATGCAATCCTAGTGTTGGAGGGGTTGGTAAGACACACATAGCTAGTGAAGTTGATATTTTAGGGGGTATAATTTGTAAAATTGGTGACAAATCAGCTATACATTACAGGGTATTAAATCTTTCTAAAGGGCCCGCAGTGTGGGGCGTAAGAGCTCAAATTGATAGAGATTTATACTCTCAAAATATGAAAAAATATATTAAATCTTCTAAAATTGATCTTATTGAAGATGAAGCTACTAATATATTAGAAAAAAATAATAAAATTATAGGCGTTGAGCTATCTAATATTGGAAAAATAAAATCAAAGGCGGTTATTCTTACTACAGGGACCTTTCTTAATGGAAAGATTTATTTTGGTAATGAGTCGCAAGAGGCAGGGAGAATAGGAAATAGCTCTTCAAAAGTCCTTGCAAAGTTTATTAATAAGAATTTTAAAACAATGAGGCTGAAAACAGGAACACCTCCCAGAATATATGCTAAATCTATTAATTATGATGTTTTAGAACCTCAGACATCTGAAAATAATGGTATATTTTTATCATATTTCACAAAACAAAATACGAACAAAAAAATTAATTGTTTCATCACCAAAACTAATAATAAGACCCATAAAATAATCAGAGATAATCTTAACAAGTCAGCGATGTACTCAGGTATAATTAAATCCCAAGGTGTAAGGTACTGTCCTTCAATTGAAGATAAAATAACAAAATTTGGAGATAGAAACGGTCACAATATTTTTTTAGAACCAGAAGGTTTAAACTCTGATCTTGTTTATCCAAACGGTATATCAAATTCTTTAGATAAAAAAATCCAACTAAAATTTTTAAGGTCAATAAAAGGCCTAGAAGAATGCGAGGTAGATCAATTTGGATACGCAGTAGAATATGATTCTGTTGACCCAAGAGAATTAAAAAATAATTTTGAAACAAAAAAAATAGAAAACTTTTATTTAGCAGGTCAAATAAATGGAACTACAGGTTATGAAGAAGCAGCAGGGCAGGGTATCTATGCTGCTATTCATGCTGCAATAAAAATAAAAAAAATAAAATTTAGTAAAAAAGTTTTTGAAAGAGATAATAGTTACATTGGTGTTCTAGTCGATGACCTAACAAAACTAGGAGTCACAGAGCCATATCGTATGTTTACATCAAGAGCTGAAAATAGATTGAAACTTAGAACTGATAACTCGTACGAAAGATTTTCAGATGTTATAAATACAAAAATATTTGATAATTTAGAATATAATCTAATTACAAAAAATATTAAAAATGAAAAAAGCATATTGAAAAAATTGAGTTTATTAAAATATACACCAAATGATCTGATGAAAAAAAATATCAAAGTCAAAAAAGATGGAAAAATTAGAAATGGTTTTGAAGTACTAAAATTTTTAGAACCAACAGTTAATACTTTTAAAAAATTTTACAAATTAAATATAAATCAGAAACTGCTTACTAAAATTTACTTTGACTCAAAGTATGAAGTTTTTTATGACAGAGAAAGAAAATCGTTTCAACAGCTACATAAAAATAAAAATATGAATTTGAGCAATGTTAACTTTAATAAAATCCCCTCTTTATCTAAAGAAATTCTTGAAAAATTAAATAAATACAAACCTACAAACTTGTATGATGCTGGAAAAATATCTGGGGTCACACCTAGTGCACTTTTTCAAATAATAAAACATAGAAAAACTAAAGGAAGCAAAGTTGCTTGATAAAAAATTAGTGCAATTCTGTAATGATAATTTTAAAAAGAGTAATTACATCTTACAAAAATTAGACGAATATAAAAAAATATTAATCGAAGAAAATAAAAAAATTAATTTAATTGGGAAAAGCACAATTGAAAATTTTGATCAAAGACATTTTTTAGATTGTATTCAAGTCATCAAGCATTTACCTCATGTTGAAAAAGCGCATATGGATATCGGAACAGGCGCTGGACTTCCAGGAATTATCCTCGCGATTATAGGATACAAAAACCTTCATTTAGTTGAAAGATCTGTAAAAAAGTCAATTTTTTTAGAGAATTGTAAATCACGACTTGGTCTTGACTATAAAGTTCATAACAACTCAATTGCTGATTTATCAGATATGAATATTGATTATATAACTGCCAGGGCTTTTGCTCCAGTTGAAAAAATAATATCAATTACGAAAAAAATTATAAATAAGCATACAAAATTTATTTTATTAAAAGGCAAATCATATCTGTCTGAGTTACAATTTATAAATAAAAAAAAATATTTTTGGGAATTACACCCGAGTATAACATCGAACGAGTCAAGGATAGTTATAGTTGGTTTGAAATGATAGTTACAATAGCTAATCAGAAAGGTGGCGTTGGAAAAACAACCACAGTAGTAAATCTTGCAACAGCACTGGCATCAATAGACAAAAAAGTATTAGTCTTAGATATGGACCCACAATACAATTCATCAATGTCATTCAATGCTTATAATCCTAAATTTTCAATTTATAGGGTGTTTAGTAATGAAGTTGATGTAAATACAGCAATAAAAAAATCACAAATACCTAATTTAGATATTATTTCATCATGTGAAGATTTGGCTGCTGCAGAGTATGAATTAGCAGATGATGAAAATAGAAATTTTCTCTTAAAAAACCATATTAGCAATATAAAAAGAAATTATGATTATGTATTTATTGACACACCGCCTACATTAGGATTGTTAACAATTAGCTCATTAACTGCTAGTGATGAAATATTAATCCCAGTTCAATGTGAGTTTTTTGCTTTAGAGGGGCTCTCAAAATTAATTAAAACTATTGATGCTATTAAAAGTAATTTAAACACTAATTTAAAATTGAATGGTATAATTTTAACAATGTATGATAAAAGAAACTCCTTATCATCACTCATTGAAAGTGAGGCAAGAGAATATTTTGAAACTAATGTCTATAAATTTAATGTACCTAGAAACGTAACATTGTCAGAAGCTCCCAGTCATGGTTTGCCTGCAATAATCTATGATTTAAAATGTAGTGGCTCGCAAGCTTATATTGCATTAGCCAAAGAATTTTTAGAAAGGAGCACCTCCCAAAGTGGTTAATAAAAAATTAGGTAAAGGCCTCTCATCATTGTTAGGAAATAGAAATACTATTACGCAACAAAAAGACACTGAGAACAATGGTTTACTTTTGGTCCCAATAGAAAAAATATTTAGAGATGAAACCCAGCCAAGAAAAGAATTTGATAAGGACAAGATTGATGAATTAGCCCAGTCAATAAAAAAAAATGGTCTAATTCAGCCAATAATTCTTGTTAAAAGAAATGATAACAATTTTATGATTGTAGCAGGAGAGAGAAGATGGAGAGCTGCTCAAATTGCTAATCTTAAGACACTACCATCTCTCTTGATTCCTGATGATTTAGACAAAGATGAAATATCACTGATTGAAAATATACAAAGAGAAAATTTGAAAATTTCAGAAGAGGCGAATGCATATCAGAGATTAATTAATAAAAATAATTATACACACGAAAATTTAGCAAATATTGTCGGAAAAAGTAGATCACACGTAACAAATTTACTACGTTTATTAACCCTAGATAAATATTTCTTAAGTCTTTTAAATAACGGAAATATATCAATGGGACATGCAAGAGCATTGATCGGTAAGACCCCTGGAGACTTTGATGAAAAAACACTGAGTCAGATTGCAAAAGGCAAACTTTCTGTTAGAGATCTTGAAAAAAACAAAAAAATAAAGTTATCAAAAGAGCCTAATTTATTACATGAAGAAAAAAATCTAAGTGACACAATAGGATTTAAGACAAAAATTACATACAGTTCAAAAGGGAAAGGAAATATAAAAATTTTTTATGAAAATTTAGAGCAATATAATTTTTTAATTAATAAATTAAAAAATTAAATTTTTTATACTTTACTTCTTTTTTTAGGTTTTCGTATATTGTTTTCAAATTGCTACCATTCCTTTTTAAGTTAAATAATTCTTTTCTAATATCTAATATAGAATTATTTTTTTCACTTATAGATCTGTCTGCAACATAACCATCACTATTAATTAAATATTTTGATATCTCTGAAAATGCTAAGTGAGGACTAGACACACAAAATTCTTTTATATTTAAATTACTAATTTCAAGTTCATCTTTGATGTAATAATTTATATCTTTAGTATAATTGTAACCATTTAAAGCCAAAACATTTTTTTCAAATTTTTTATACACCTTATAATCTGAAAATATAATTGCTTTATCTTTTATTTTCATAATTTTTTCAATATTTTTTAAATTATTTGAGTAGAATAAATTAATTTTTTTTTCTAAAAATAAATCGTCTGTTTCAATATTTTCTAAGCTTTGTTCTTTAACAATTCTAATTTTAAACTTATCACAATAATAACAAATTAAATTATCATAAAATGCACCAATATGATCTGATACCTGATTAATGATCATTTTATTCTCTTTCTCATCAGATAAAAAATTCTTTATCTCTAAAATGTTATTCATCACGAACAGTCCTAAATTTATTTCTCAATATATCCCTATTTGAACAGCTATTTTTTTCTTGATCTAAATTATTGATGAAATTTACGACAAGGTTCTCAGTATTTTCAGCTTTTATCTCATCATATGCAATATTGTTACTTATGTATTTACTACTATCTGCAAGTATCTGAAATTGAGACACATGCTTATTAAATTTATAAATATTACAATCATTAACTTTATCAACAATTTCAATTATTAAATTGCTTTGCACATTTCTTCTATCAGAAGTGTTGTCTATGTTTGTTATGTAGACTTCAGAGGAGTGACTTATAGAAGATTTAATTTCAAAGCGAGAGTTTTCGTCATACAAATTAAAACTTTTTAGATAATTTTTTAAATAATTTTTTAAGACAAGACCGTCATATTCACCAGTAATATAGCCTAATGAATATTTCATTTCATAATTTTTATTCTCACTATTAGTGCAAGAAATAAAAATAAAACTAACTAATGATAATATTAATAATTTTATCTTGAACATTTATTACCTTTATAACTTTTTTTTCTGTAATCTTATTTTTTATTTTATCTAGTTTGTAGATAGTATCTAGAATAACATCTTTATCGTAGCCTTTTTTAGTCTGAATTGTAGTTGCAAACCTTCCGTTTATTTGAACAGGTAGATTAATTTGATCTTCAATTAATAACTCAGCTCTGACGGTTGGCCATTTACTAAATTTTGAAGAATTGAATAAATTTTTATTAAGGGATAATGATAATTTAGGGAGTATGGGAAAGATACATATAATTATCTTATGACTCAATTTGCTATCAGAAAGATAGACTTTCTCTCTCTCTAAATAATTAAAAAGTGTGTATATGTCTGCCACACACTTATTAAGTGAAAAATTTAATATATTTTTTTCTAAATCATTTACAAACTTCTCTACTTTTTTTTCTGTATCATTTTTTAAAGGGGTTATTTTTTGAGAAAAATATCTTTCAATTCTATGAATTAAATTTTTAGAACTTTGAATACCCTCATCTGTCCATTCTAGTTCTCTATCAGGAGGGGAGTCAGATATCATAAAAATTCTAGTAGCATCGATACCGTAGTTATCTAATATTTCGTCAGGTTCAATAACATTTTTTTTTGATTTTGACATTTTTTCAGCTGGGCCCTCTTCTACGCGCTCAAAGGATTTTTCTCTATATAGATCACCGTCTCTTGATATGACATCTTTTGGCATTACCCATTCATTTTTTTTTGTTTTATATGTTTTGTGCGTAATCATCCCCTGAGTGAATAATTGTTTGAATGGCTCGTCTACTTTCAATTTGTATATGTCTCTTAGTGCCTTCATAAAAAACCTAGAATACAAAAGATGCAGTATTGCATGTTCAATCCCACCAATATATTTATCTACTGGAAGAGATTCATTTATTTGATTAACGTCAAACGGTCTGTCTAATTTATTATTTAGAAACCTCATATAATACCAAGATGAGTCAACAAAAGTATCTAGTGTATCTGTTTCTCTTAGTGCAGGTTTATTGGTCAAAGGGCAAATTACTTTTCTCCATTTATCCAAATTTAAAAGTGCGTTGCCTTTTCCCTCTAAATTAACATCATATGGTAATAATACAGGCAGTTCATTCTTCTCAAGCACCCGAAATGATCCATCTTCATAATAGATTGCAGGTATTGGACATCCCCAATATCTCTGTCTTGATACACCCCAATCTCTTATTTTATAATTCGTCTTTTCATTTCCTATTCCAACTTTTTTTAAATGAAAAATTATTTTTTTTATTGCATCATTTTTATTAAGGCCATCAAGAATTGGTGAATTAACTAAAAACCCATCTTCTGTGAATGGAAGCTGATCATCATCGCAGTCTATAACCTTAATTATCGGTAAAGAGTATTTTTTCGCAAATTCATAATCTCTCTCATCGTGTGCTGGACAACCAAAAATCGCCCCTTCCCCATAAGTATCTAGGACAAAATTAGCAACATAGACAGGTATTTTTTTGTCAAGCATAGGATGATCACAGCTAATTTTAATCTTGTAACCTAATTTCTCTTTATCATCATCAATTTCATTAAAATCTTTCTTTATCTTATCTATCTCCAACTTAGAAAGACTTTTTTTAACAATTGGATGATTTATTGAAACAGCTATGAATGTCGCTCCATAAATTGTATCAGGTCTTGTGGTAAATATATTCAAAAACTCATTTTGATTAGAAATTTTAAACTTTATCTCTGCCCCTAAAGATTTTCCTATCCAGTTTTTTTGCATAATTTTTACCTTTTCTGGCCATAAGTCTAGTTTGTCAAGATCATTTAAAAGCTCCTCGGCATAATTAGTTATTTTAAAAAACCATTGTGATAAATTTTTCTTTTCAACTTGAGCCCCAGTTCTCCACCCCTTTCCATCGATAACCTGTTCATTTGCAAGGACTGTTTGATCCACAGGGTCCCAATTAACTACAGCATCCTTTTTGTAAGCCAAGCCAGCTTTGTAAAGATCAATAAATAACTCCTGTTGATGTCGATAATAATCTTCATTGCACGTTGCTAATTCCCTATCCCAATCCAAGTCTAATTCAAGTTTTTGTAATTGAGATTTCATATTTTTTATATTTGATAATGTCCAGTCTTGAGGATGTGTTTTAAATTGAATTGCTGCGTTTTCTGCAGGGAGCCCAAAAGCATCCCAACCCATAGGATGTATAACTTCATCCCCTTTCAATTTATGATACCTTGCGCATATATCCCCAATTACATAATTACGAACATGGCCCATATGTATATTTCCTGAGGGGTAAGGAAACATCTCTAATATGTAGTTTTTATTTGGCACTAGAAAATTAATTTAATGCCGATGAGGAATATTGTTGTGAAGCTTCTAATATTTTTAGAGTTAACATTTTTTGTTCGTCTAAATATGTTTTGCCATCTGAGCTCCAAATTTCTTGGATTTTATTTTCACAGATAAAGTTTGATTTTACTCCAGTGCTTACATACTCTGCAGACACTATCTGAATTTTAATCATACATCTTTTGTTAGAAGAATTTTTTTCATATATCCATTCAGTTTGAATATAGCCACCTGTTGCATCAGCAATTTTTAAATTGTATGCAGATGTTACATCTATAGAACCTTGCCACAAGTAAGGGTTTACAGAGTTATTAGCAAAACCTGTACCACTTCCAACGCCACTATTAACTTTTTCTAGGAAATCTGTAATACTAAAGGGCTCCATATTTGCATCTTTGGCTCGTTTTGACATTTCTTTTCTTTTACAGGTAGTGTATTCCAATTCATTTAACTCTCTATGAGGGTTGTCACAATAACCCCACAATTTATCAAGTTTTTTTAGTTCCTGCTCTCTAGTGCCCTGACAAGATGAGATTAAGAGTGAAAAAATTGAAGCAAATATAAATAACTTAATTTTTCGCATATTAATGCATTTATTTATAACGATTTTTTGAGATTAAGTTAAGTGTTATTGAAAAAACAAGGGGAAAAATTCCCCTTGTTTTATAAATCAATTTAGCTGATTAGAACGCGATTGAAGTTCCAATTGCCATTGTTGAGTTTGATGTTGAAGATGTATCTGTACCTGTATCACCAGCAACAGTTCTCATTTCAGCAAAAATAGACATTCCACCACCCATTGGGTATGAAACAGCTACGTCTGTCTGGTTTCCTGATTTGCTGTCAACATCTGCTGATGAGTAACCGATAGTTACTGAAGCAGCGTCAAGTGACATTGCATATTTTAAACCAAATTGGTTACCATCTTTTGCACCAGTTGATGTTTCATAACCAGCAGTAAGTGTTCCACCCATTGCTGCGTATGTTACTGCAATACCAGTTTCAGTATCATCAATGCCTGTATCTGTGTGTGTTGCATAACCGACAGTTACACCAAGATCACCCATTGTAGTTGAAACTTTAAGACCAGTACCTGTATCTGTAGCACCATCTATGTCACCAGCGTTCGTACCTGTTGTATGAACTTCTGATGAAGCGTCTGCTACATAGTAAACACCAACTGTAGCACCACCAAATGAAGTTGTTACAGAAACACCAGTACCTTCATCGTCTGTGATACCAACAGTTTTTGACATACCGTTGTTGTTAATTATTGCAATACTTCCAACAGCTCCACCAACGTCACCAACGCCATCAGGAAGACCAACGTCATTACCAAGAGTAATTGATGTACCGCCTGTTGCAAATGTGATGTTTTGGAAACCACTAATAGCTTTTGCAGGAGAAGTAGTATCAGAAGCACTTAAAGTAATACCAGCACCTGTAGAAACAGTCATACCTGAGTCTGTAGTTGTTGATAAACCAAATGATACTGAACCACCATGTGCTGAGTTATTATTTGAGTCAGCAGATTGATAAGCGATTACACTTGAACCACTTACTGAAATGTCCGCTTGAGCAGTGGTAAAAATACCAGCTGTAAGAGCAGACACTAATAATGATAGTTTTTTCATTATAATTGTCCTTTCATAAAACAATATATTGTTCGAGGTAGATACTATTAATAAATGAGTTTATTCATACCAAATTGACAGAAATTCACGTCAAAATTAAAAAATGTTGCATTTTTGCAACACACAAATCATATCTCATAACCAAAAAAATCAGCTGGAATATCAAAAAAATTCCTAGACTTCCAAAATTCTCTTTGAGAGTAAAAAGCTTCTCGAAACTCTTTTTTGAAGCTGGAAAAGTTATCCTTTTCCAGCGACTCAGTATGAATTTTGTTTTGAACTTGATTAATGCTTGCTGTTTTCGCAAAAAAACTCTCTCTCTTTTCTGGTTCGTATTTAGAGCTTATTTCACAAAAATCATAAAGCTTTTTTTGAGAATCGTCAAAATTCTTCACTAGCTCTTCATATTTTATAATCATGACATTATTATCGAGCATACCCAATTTTTTCCAATACAGTAAACTTGCTTCAAAATTTGCCATTTGAATACCAAGATTAAAAAAAGAAGATGAAAAAGAAATATTCATCACATATCTTTGTTTATATAGTGAGACTGCCAAATCCCATGGATTTCTTAACACTAAAACAATTTTAGCCCCTGGTAAAAACTTTCTTATATGTCCTATAAAAGCATAGTTGTTTGGAAGCTTGTCTGCAATTTTTTTTTGATTTATTAGAAGATATTCTGTTCTTTTAATATACTGCTCACCAACCATTTCAAAACTATTTTCATCGTATTTTTTATCTACTAATAATCTATAAGCCAGATCATAAAACGACATTAATTCTCCGCCACCAAAAACTTCTGTGTTAGCCGTGATAATAGACTCTGTTAAAGTCGTCCCAGACCTAGGCATTCCCAATATGAAAATATTATCCTCTCCTTTATTATTATTTTTTGGAATAAAATTTTTAACCATTTCGTAATTATCAATAATCCTTAAAACAGATTTTTGAAATTTTATCATAGTTAGTCTTTGTATTTCAGTTACTTCATCATTTGCTTTTATATAATATTTATCTGATTTAGGGGGGTCTGTTTTTTCATAATAAACAGCTAGAGAAAAATATAGTGGAACCTGTTCTTGATATCTCTCCATCTTTGATCCAAATGTTTTATTTTTAATTTTATCTTTACATATATTAATCATTTCATCTGATGCTTCATTTCTATCAATTTGAATCAAGTGCAATAAAAGTTCCGCATCAAATTTTATAGACAAATATTTTTTAATGAACTCTATTGCCTTTGACTGCTCTTTAAGAGCTATAAAAATTTCAACTCTTATAAGAAGCGTAGACTTATATGTGGTATAATCATTAGAGTAAGACTCATGTTGAGAAATGCATTTGTCTATCTGCTCCGCAGCTCCTTTAAAATCTCTCACCTTCATCAATGTTTCACAGTGATTTTGATAAGGTGCAGGATGCTCAGGGTTAATTTGTTTTGCTTTATCAATATAAAACAATGCTTTTTTAAATTCTTCTAGTTTTAAATAGTAACTTCCAAGATTGTTATTACCGTCGAAATCATCATGTTTTATCTCTAATACTTTTTGAGTAGTTTCAATAGCAGATCGATAATTTTCTTGTAAAAAATAGATATGTGCTAGTAGTTTTAAAGGATATATTTCATTAGGGTTAGCTTTGACAAATTTTTCACACTCTATTAATGCTTTTTCTAACTGACCTTCAGAAATATATTGCTGAAGTAATTTTACTACTTTATTCATAATGTATGTATTTTATTAGCTTAAATTAACTTAAATATGAAAATTATACAAAATATAAAGTTTCAATACAAAATTAAGCTTATTGAGGACTTACTGCAAAATTCAAAATATTCCGAAGTTAATTTAACTCTCTCATCAATAACAAAGAAAAATCCAACTGATAGCTACAACTTATTGAAAAATTTCATCCAGAAAATTTTGAATATTACAAGTGAAGAGAAAATATTGAATGATAACTTGGTTTTTATTAATTCTTTTGAGCAGAGTGACACTGAAATAATTACAAAATTCATAGACTTTTATTTAAATAAAGTAAATTTTTCTAATTATGAAATATCAGATTACAATAAGGAATTAGTTTTTACGATTAATAAAATAAAAAATGAAAAAAATATAACAGCAGATGACCTATTCCAGAACACACTTTTTTATCAAGCAATACTTACATACTTAAAAAGTGAAACAGTTCAATTCTTAAACAATCAACATGCTTTTTTTTCAACACCCACAGATTTAAATTTTACAAATACAAGAATTACAAGATGTTATTTTCTCTTAATTGATCATCCATATACATCTTACAAAACTTACAAAAACAAATTTAAATCAAAAGATTTAGCCATGAATGCTTTTTTGAATTCAGACAATAAACCATTAGAGTACAATTTAGAAAATTCAATGCTTACAGTTACTAGAAAAAATTGGGCAGTTTACAATAATAGTTGGTCTGATCCAAATGTAGCGAATACATTAAGAGGAGTAATTTTAAAAAAAACAGATTATTTTGATGATCCTGATGAGTTTTTTGCGAGTGTCGTTCTTCATTTAAGACAATCAGGTTATGATATACCTTTAAATTACTCTCTTATATCTGAGTATTTATCATCAGATGTCCCTCATAGAGGCGATATAGATATTAAAATTTCAAATAATGAAAAAAAAATTTTAAGAAGAGAAGTAGAGAGCTTTTCTGATCAATTCGGATACGATCTTAGTTAGTTATATTGTCTATTAATTATAAAATTTTGGATAAAATTAATGACGACATAGTCGGTAAAAATATAAAATTACTAATAGTCACAAAAAACAGATCTCAAGAGGACCTTATAAGGTTAATAAAAATGGGCTATAGTGATTTTGCAGAAAATAGAGTTCAAGAAGCACAAAAAAAATTCATAGATATTTTATCTAACAAAGATGTAAGATTAAATTTAATTGGCCCCCTACAATCTAACAAAGTCAAACAAGCATTAAATCTATTTGATACAATTCAGTCAGTTGATCGTGAAAAAATTGTTAATGAGATTACCAAGTATATAGACTCTAACTCAAAAACGAAAAATTTTTATATTCAGATAAACATAGGAGAAGAATCTCAAAAAAGTGGAATTCATCCTAATAATTTCAATGAATTTTACCATTATTGCATAAACAAAAAATTAAATATTTCTGGTATAATGTGTATTCCACCACAAGATAAAGATCCAAGACCTTTTTTTGAAAAAATGCATGCATTGAAAAACAATACTAATAAAAATTTAATTCTAAGTATGGGAATGAGCTCAGATTATGAAATTGCTTTAGACTGCAAAACAGATGAAATACGAATAGGTTCGCTGATTTTTTCATGAAAGTCCTGTATTTATTTTTTTTTCTTATGATTTTTAAAAATATTAGTGCAATTGAGATATTTTGTAAATTTGAAGAGGTTTACCAAAACGGAGAAATCCAACAAGGATTTTTTTTAGTTAAAGATAATAAATTTAGATATGAGTATAATTCTAAAGATCTTTATACAATTATTCATAACCAAAACATTTTTCTTTTGATAGAAAATATTGATACAACAAAATATTTTAAAATAGATAAAGATACTGAAGTTTTAGAGTCTATGTTAACAATCATTAATGATTATCCAGATTTCAAAAAAAATTATTATCTAAAAAATGCCTCATTAAGAGTCGAGCTTAATAAAGAGGATTTTATAAAAAGAATAGTATTATTATCTGATAAAGTTAACTTAAGTGTTTATATCAATGATTGTGAATTTTCCTCCATAGAAAATATATATTTTTCTTACAGTCCATTTTTCAAATATAAATATTAAATGATCAATATCAAATGCGATGATGATTTTCTAAAAAAAAATTTTATAGATCTATTTGAACAAAGAGACTTTTTCTTAAGCTTACATTTCAATGATCAATATTTTTTTACAATTTTTATTGTAAAATCAGAAAATTATTTAGAATTTTCTATAAATGATGAGAAAATTAAGTTTAATTTACCAAAAAGTTTCAATGAAATATTTGAAAATGTTTTCAACAAAATCTCAAATATTCCAATCGTTATAAAAGATAATCACTACTATCCATTTAAACAATTAATTAAAAAAAAGCATAGCAGTGCTTTTCTCACTGATATTCAAAATACTATAATGTGTAATTTGTTATTAAATTCTGAAAAGGGAATAAAGAAAATTGATCTAATTAGAACTATATGGCCAAATGATAAAGATATTTTTTTAAATAAATTAGATACCCATCTAACAAATTTAAAAAAAAGTCTATTTAATGATATAGGGTATGACTTAAATTTTTCTTCAAAGTCAGGGATTATTAAATTAGCTATTAATTAAAACCTCTCTTTTGCCTGTGTGGTTTGGTTCTGAAACGACTCCTCTTTTTTCAAGTGTTTCCATTATTCTTGCTGCCTTATTATATCCAATTTGAAAATTACGTTGTAAGAAACTAGTTGAGGCCTTATTTGTTGATTTTATAAGGTCTATAGCTTTCGACACCAGTGCTTCATCTTCTTCAGTTAAAGAGTCAAAGTTTTCATCGTTATTTTTTATTATTTCATCTAATTCATCAAGATAATTGACAACTCTGTTCTTTTTTATTTCTTTAATTAATTTATTCACTTCATTATCTGAAATAAATGCTGATTGGTAGCGGATGATATTCCCACCATTCTTAGACATTAACATATCTCCATTGCCTAATAGTTGTTCTGCGCCAATTTCGCCCAATACAGTTCTGCTGTCATATTTGCTGGCTACTTGGAAACTAATTCTTGATGGAAAATTTGCTTTTATACTTCCAGTTATGATATCCACACTAGGGCGTTGTGTAGCCATCACTAAATGTATACCACACGCTCTTGCCATTTGTGCCAATCTTTGAACATAATGTTCAACTTCTTTTCCAGCAGTCATCATTAAATCTGCCATTTCATCAATAAAAACAACTATGAATGGAAGCTTTTCAATTGATTTTTGATTATAGCCTTCAAGACTTCTAGTATTTTCTTCGTTCATGAGAGCATACCTTCTCTCCATTTCTTTGCACACCCACTTTAAAGTAATTATTGCTTTTTTTGGTTCTGTGACTACTGGAGTTAATAAATGTGCGATATCATTATAGACACTTAGTTCGAGCATTTTAGGGTCTATTAGTATTAGTCTTAATTCTTCAGGAGAAAATTTGTAGAGAATACTTGCAAGTAAAGTGTTTATAAATACAGATTTACCAGAGCCAGTTGTACCTGCAACTAAAAGATGGGGAGTTTTGCTCAAATCAATTACTTCTATATTTCCAGATATATCTTTCCCTATACAAAGAGGTATTTTGTGTGATGTATTTTTAAAATTTTCATTACTCAACAATTCTTTTATATTTATAGTCTCACGTTTTTCATTAGGAACTTCCACCCCTAAATATTGAGTACCATAAATTTGCGCTATTCTAACAGCTCCCACACCCATACTTCTAGATATATCGTCAGCAAGATTAATAATAGTATTAATTTTGATACCTGCTGCTGGCAAAATTTCAAATAACGTCACTACAGGCCCTAGCTTTACATTTATAACTTGAATACTAATATTAAAATCTTCAAATACTTTTTCTAACAAATCAGAATTTGCTTTAATAATATCATTATCATTTTTATCTTTAACCAATTCGTTACTGGCATCAAGGATTTCAAGTGAGGGAGAAAGATAATTATTTTCTGAATTTGTGTCATTTTCATATGCTATATCACTTAAGTCATTTTTTTCACGACTGTGTGTTTCTTCAATCACGTTATTAATTATAGGATCTTTTTTGATTTGAGTATTAGCCAATTTCATATCATTACTTCTTTTAAGCAAGTTCGAAAATTTAATTTTTGGTACTTTAAATAGATATAAAATGTTTTGGGAAAATAAAAATATTAATATCCCTGTCAAAGATAATAAATAACTCAAGTAATTAAAGTTATGAAAACTATGTAAGTCATTCGCAAAGTTCCCCCATGTTTTTATTGAGTAAATAAATTCTATTTGTAGATCTAAGTGGATAAATGTTTGTGGAATAAGTATTAAACTAAAAAAAAACAATAATAATCTTATAAAGATATATTTAGGTGGTTTGTTGATATAAATTAAAATTGAATAAATAAAAAAAAATAACACTACTAAGTAACCCAATATTCCGAAAGTGTAAAAAATAAAACTTGCTAGATATGACCCTGCATCGCCTAGTAAGTTTGTTGACACATTACTAGTGCTTGTTAAGAAGGAGTTATCGTTTATGTCAAATGATAACAACGCGATCGCTATAGATATAGAAACCAAAAATAACAACATGGCGTAAATTAACCTGTATGCCGATAAGAGCTTTTCTTTTAAAATTTCAGGAATATAGTTGCTATTCATAGTTTTTATAAATATATGCGTCTTAATGAAAAATAAAATATTTAAATATGATTTTTTAGTAGTTGGTGGAGGACTTATTGGAGCGCTTACGGCGCTGAATTTATACAAAAAAAAATTAAAAGTACTAGTCATAGACAACAAAACAAATATTCCATTTGATCAAAGGACTCTGGCAGTAAATGCAAATTCTAAAGATTTTCTAGTACAATTGGGTGTTTGGAAAAATATTAAATCTAAGCCACAATTAATAAATAAAATAGTCATAAAAGACTTTGTCAACTCATCGCCTCTAATTTTTAATAGTAAAAAAGAAGCAATGGGAAACGTAATATACAACACAGAGCTACTTAAAATTGCTAGAAAAGAATTAATAAAATTAAATATTTTAAAAACCCCTGTTAACAAAAGTTTGGAGATACTTGTTCCAAATAAGTTATTAAGTATTGACAAGAAAAACTACATTTTTAAAAAAATAATTATTTGTGTTGGGAAAAGTATTGTGTCCGACTCAAAACAAAAAAGTATTATTTTCGATAATGGGGTTTATTCATATGTTGGATTTTTTAAGCATAAAAGGAATCACAATAGTGTTGCCTATGAATTTTTTAATAAAGAGGGACCATTAGCAGTGTTACCCTGTCCATCTTTAAATAACAAAAAATCTACATTTATATACTCAACAAATGAACAAACTTCATACTCTAAAATACAATCAATTATAAAGAAAAGCTTTTCAGCCACTCACGGAAATATTATTTTTGATAAGAAAATTAATAAATTTCCAGTAATCCCACATATCGCAAAATATAATAAAAATTTCATTTACATTGGAGATAGCCTTAAGTCCATTCATCCAGTTGCTGGTCAAGGCTGGAATTTAGGCGTTAAAGACATTCAAACGTTATCTAATCTAATTGATCAATTTCCTATAGAAAGTAAAATGTTTAATTCTATTTATTACTCAAGAAGAGCTATTGATAGCTCTATATATTTTGCTTTTACCTCTTTGGTAAATTTCCTTTATGAAAATCATTCATCATTCAACAAAAGATTAATTAAAGTGGGTTATAAGGGCTTACAGAATTTTAGTCTAGTTAGAGATTTATTTATTAAGCAAGCAATGGGTAGACTTAATTTAATTGACTAGGCTCTTTACTACTCACAACTTGGAATGTATTTAAATCAAGAATAGAGTTAATAGTATTTATCCTCGATGATATATTGGGTGACTCCAATATAGCCTGCTTATCTATTTTGTTAAATGGTGCCAACATAGCTAAGGTTGATAATAGTTGTAAATTAGATGTCTCGGAGAGAACATCTTTATCAATATCTAATTTCTTCATCTTAAAAAAATTTGTATATTTTTGTATTAAACTAGAGCGATCAAAATTTGGCTCAATATCATTTAGGTCTTCAAGATAATCATTACAATCTATCGTAGCTTGATAGTAACCTCGAGTATTTAAGTTTCTCTCGTGTAGAACAAAACGGCAAATACCTTCTAAGTTAAGCACAAGCCTATAATCTGGAGTTTCAATATATGACGTAATTTTTCCTATACAGCCCATTTGAAATAACTCATTATTATTGTTCTTTGGCTGAATAATCCCAATCATTCTGTGAGTCTTTAAGCTATCTAAAGTCATTTTAATATATCTCTCTTCAAAGATATTTAGTGGCAACTTTCCAAATGGAAGTAGTAGGACATTATCAAGTGGAAAGATAGGGATAGAACTTGGAATATCCTTAGAGCTTACATCAAAAAGTTTTTTAATATTATCTTCCATCATTTAAACATTATGCTAGATAATTTCTTTCGAGCTTCAATAACATTTGGATCATTAAAGCCTAATAAATCAAAGTATTCTAGAAGTTTTTTTTTGGCAGCACCCTCATTCCATTTTGAGTCTTGTGCAAATAAATTTAGAAGCTCGTCAAAACCTTTTTTAGTTTCACTTGAAGATAAATAACATTCAGCTAACTTAAATCTTAAGTCTTTATCATTTGGTTTCATTTTTAATTCTTCAGCCAATTTTTCGTAAGAAATTCCAGTATTTTTTATATTAGAATTATTGAGAAGTTTTTTGATCTTTAATATTTCATCGCTTTCTAATATTTTTTCGTCTAGGGACTCGAACATTTCATTAGCATCCTCTAAACGTTTTAGCTGTATTAAACATCTTAGTAAACCAGCAATTATTTTTTGATTACCAGGATCCATACCTGCAAGTTTTTCATAAAAAGTCAAAGACTCTTCAAACTTTTCATCTTTAAATAACTGATCTGCTTCATCTATCAGTTTAGGAATTTCATTACCTGGAGTTGCATCGATCATTTTATTGACCATTACTTCAACTTTACTCTCTGGCTGTGCACCTTGAAAAGCATCTATAGGTTTTCCATCAACAAAACCATAAACAGTGGGTATTGATTGAATATTCAATTGTGCGGCAATACCTTGGTTTTCATCAACATTAATTTTGGCCAAAATTACCTTACCGTTTTTTTGATTAACTACTTTTTCTAAAGTAGGAGTCAACTGCTTACAGGGACCACACCATGGTGCCCAAAAATCAACAATAACAGGGATAGTTTTAGACTTTTCGATAACTTCATTTACAAATTGATCTTCGTTAATATCAACTACATTACTCATATATTAGAAATGGTATCAAATGAGTTATTTACAACAATAATAATTTTCCTTTTACCTTGATAGCCCTAAAAAGGAGGTTTATAAAATACTACGTTTAATATTTTTAAATACGCGGGCGTAGCTCAGGGGTAGAGCGCAACCTTGCCAAGGTTGAAGTCGAGGGTTCGAATCCCTTCGCCCGCTCCAACTTTAAACTAACATTTCTATTAATAACAACAACCCTATCGCTATAAAAATAATTCCAACAAATTTTTGCAATAAACCATTTTTATTTTTAATAAAATCTAAAGCAATTTTAGATGTTACTAATAATGTCAAGGTTATATACCATAATGCATCGACTATCGCAGCGGTTAGAACTAGAACAGTATTAAAAAACAAATCATTATCAACTGACATAAATTGAGAATAAATAGCAATAAACCATATGAATATTTTAGGATTTAATAATGATATGCTCACTCCTTGGGAAAATGACGTAATTCCGTCATTTAAATTATATTTTCCAAAATCTAATTTACTTTTGCTAATTATTGATTTTACACCTAGGTATATTAGGAAAATTATTGATATAAATTTTATTCCATTGAAAACGAATAAGTTAGTTTTAATAATTAAAGCAATCCCAAGAACTGCAAATAGAGCATACATGCCAATCCCAAATCCATGGCCTAAGGATGTTAAAATTCCGTGAAACCTATTCTTAAATAAAGCATTATTCATAACTACTACCATACTTGGACCAGGTGACACTGCGCCCAGCAGACATACGATCAAAATTTTAATAAAAATAATTATAGACATTCAGTCTAATTAAAATCTTCTTTGACTTCTATTTTATCTAGTTTAGACGCGTTAATAAAATCTTTGAGACTAGCTGAGGTATTTGTATAAATAATTTTTTTACAGTATTTCCATATTGGTATATCTTTCTTACTATTGCCAAAATAATCAAAATCTTTAATATTTAATTTTTCGTTTATAAATTTAACCTTATTATTACCAACCATATTAAAATTATTTTTTGTACCAAAAGACTCAAAAAATATTTTTAGGTGTTGATCAATTTGATCAACTAAGATTTGGTGACTTCCAGATATTAGATAAACCACTCTATGTCTATTTTTTACGTCTCTTATGTAATTCAATGCGCTTTTATTAAATGTAAGTTTACTTATCGGTACTTCAAAATTTTTTGATATTTTCTCTTTTAAATAGGGTCTTCCTTTGATTAAGAATACCAATACGTAAAAAATTAATTTTAGTGGATATTTTTTTAAAAAATTAATAAAAGCAAGATTTGATAAATCTTCCTTAATTAATGTTCCATCTAAATCAACAAATAATATTCTATTGTCATCCATTTTTTTTAAAAAAAGATACTTTAATCGTTACTAATTCTTTTTCTACTTTTTCTTTAATTAAGCCTATACAATCTGCTTTGATCTTTATCCCCTTTTGAAATATCTCATCATAAATAAGATATTTAACATTTTGTATTTCTTTATCTTTAAATCTTTTTCTCCCTCTTTTTTCTTCAGGAAATTCTTTAAAAAATTTTTCTAAAAGTTTGATAGAATATTTTCTTTTAAATTCAACATTCTGATATCTTTTCATTAAAGTGTAATTATTTTTTGGAGGAAAATTTTTAAATATATCTATCAATGTTTAAAGTGACGATTGTTCAACTTAAAAAAATTCAATTTATTTTCTTTTACAAATTTTTTGATGATAGTGTCATTTTTTGATCCCATAGGTGTATAAATATCAATTTTTAAATTTTTACTTTTTATTAACTCCAAAGAGTCTGTGAAGGGGAAAAAGGCATCTGAGAATAAAAATAATTTACTATTTTTCTTTTTTTTCTGTTTTAAATTAAATTTGTATAGGCAATTTTCGAGTGAGTCTATCCTCGAAGTCTGCCCACCAGATTGAGAGACTAAACTAGTTTGATCAAAAAGTGCAATAGCATTTGACTTTATTACCTTTAAAACATTCGTAAAAAAATTAATTTTTTCTTCATTTAATTTATTTTTACCATATATATTTTCTACTGTTGTTTTTTTATTATTAACATCTTGAATAAGTTTTCCTGCAAAAATAGATCTTTGTTCTATCTTTGATTTAAATTTTTTTACTTTTAAAACTCTTAAGTTTGTTTTTCTTTTAAGTATTTTTAAGGCTTCACTTTCAAAGTCAGGTGCAGCAACCACTTCATAATAATTCTTAATTAAATTTCTTGCTGTGGCAACAGTAACTTTTTTATTGAATGCTACAACTCCACCAAATGCGCTTATTGGATCACCAGATAGTGCACTTCTGTAACCCTTTATTTGACCCTTTTCTATCGATGCACCACAAGGAATATTGTGTTTAATTATTGTGCAAATATATTTATCTGATTTAAATGCATAGACTATTGCTAGTGCTGCATCTAAGTCTAATAAATTGTTATAGCTGAGTTTTTTCTCTCCACTTAATTGTTTGAATAAATTATTATTAATTAGAGCTTTTGCCTTTTGTTGGGGGTTTTCACCGTATCTAAGCAAATATTCTTTATCTTCGTTTCCTTGAAACCATTTCATAATTGCCATGTCATATTCAGTTATTTTTTTCATAGCTTTAACCGCATACTTCTTTTTGGCTGAGGCAGTCTTGGGAAAGTTTTTTATAAAATTTGGATAATCCAAAGGATCAACAATGATTACAGTATTAGAGTAGTTTTTTGCTGCCGCTCTGATAAGGCTATGACCCCCAATGTCAATCATTTCGATTATATCATTGCTATTTTTTGTTTTTCTTATTGTTTCTTTAAAGGGGTAGAGATTAACTATAATTAAATCAAAATTTACGATCTTCTCTCTTTTAAGTTCCATTTGATGATCTTGCGTATTAGTCGCAAGTATCCCACCAAAGATTTTAGGATGTAATGTTTTTACTCTTCCAGATAAAATTTCTTTTTGCTTAGTATACTTAGACACTTCAACATGGGGTATATGAATTTTTTTTAAATATCTAGAAGAACCACCAGTTGAATAAATAGTATATTTTTTCTCCATTAAAAATTTTGATATTAGTTCTAGATTTTTTTTGTCAAAAACTGATATTAGAGCATTTTTATTTTTTCCCATTAGTTAAAAAAATCAATTAATTTATTAGAAGCATCAATTAGGTTACTCTGTTTAAATAAAAAAGATCCTGCAACAAGTATATTTGCCCCTGCATCTATGCTAAGTTTCCCAGTGTCGTAATTAACACCACCATCAATTTCAATATCAACTTTTAAATTATTTTTCTTGATGTAATGAGAAATACTCTTAATTTTTTCTACCTGGTCCGTTAAAAATGACTGCCCCCCAAAACCAGGCTCTACAGTCATAATTATTACCTGATCAACCAAATGTAAATATTTTTTAATCTTTTCCCACGAAGTATTTGGCTTTATAGCAATCCCTGCTTTAATATTTTCTTTTTTAATTCTATCAATAATATGATTTATGTTTTCATCAATTTCATAATGGAAAGTTATTATATTTGAACCTGCCTTAATATAATCGTCTAAAAATTTATCTACTCTATGAATCATTAAATGTACGTCGAATATTTTATTTGTTTTCAAGCGTAAATCTGAAATAAACTGTGGACCAAAAGTTAAATTAGGAACAAAATCACCATCCATGACATCAAAATGAATGTACTCTACCTTTGACATATCAAGTTCAGAAATTGTTTTTTCCATATTTGAAAATGATCCACCTAAAATTGATGGTGATATTATTGTTTTCATTATATTTTTTCCAAGACAGAAACAAAAAAGATATCTGATCCTCCAAACTCTTTAAAGCTTAACGGGTTAATAAAATATCCACTCTGTCTCTTAATCATTTTATCTGAATTAATTTTATGCAATTTAATATTTTTATGTTTTTGCATAACTTTATCAATAACTTCGATTGTCTCAAATGGATGAAATGAGCAAACAATATAGACTAAAAAACCCTTTTTATTGAGTATTTTTAGTGATTTTTCTATCATCTCTATCTGAATTTTTTGGTGTTTTTTAATTTTAGATTGTTCAATTTTAACAGTTACATCCGGATTCCTCCTAAATGTACCTAGCGCACTGCAAGGAGCATCCAACAAAATTGAATTATATTTCTGAGTAAATTTTGCTTTTAAAAAATCTAAATTATGAATATTTATTTTAATATTTAATCGACTAAGATTTTCTTTAAATTTGTTTATCTGACTTTGAGAATTATCAATAGCAATAACATTAAAGCCAAATGAATTTAACAATATGCTTTTACCTCCTGGTGCAGCACATACATCAATTAAATTTTTATCTTTAAAAAATTTACGTACAGAGTAAATCACTTCAAAATTACCAATATCTTGAACAAAGTATCCTTTTATAATTTTTCTTTCTAAGATAAATACACGTTTTTTATAAAGAGCTTTTTGATTATCAATTAAACTAATTTGATAACTCTTAGGCTTTGTAAATATTGTAGAATAGATATAATTTCTTATTGAGTCACTTGAAAATATCTTATCTATTATTTTTTTAAAATTGGGGTAAATAAACCTTCCGTATTTAATTTTATTTTTATTTCGTAAAATATTTCTAAGGACAGCATTTATTAGTTTTTCTTTTTTTAAAATTTTTCCTTCTTCTACGGCATCATTAACAATTGCATATTGTGGTTTATTTGAAAAATATAATAATGTTAAACATATTTTTAGTAACGTTAAAATATTTTTCGGAGTTTTGTCATGGACATAATTTAAAAGAATTTTATTATTATTTTCATAATTTCTGTAATACTCTTGTATTACTAAAAACAAAAAATTTCTTTTTACTTCTGGAAACTGATTTATGACATGATCGATACTATTTCCCTGCCCAATTTTTTTAATTGAGATAAATAAGTTTGTGATATCAGTTGGTTTAGATATTTTTAGACCCGTCTATTAATGATTGGACAACATTAGGGTCCGCCAATGTTGATGTGTCGCCGAGTTCTTCTTCTTCTTTTGATGCTATCTTTCTTAAAATCCTTCTCATTATTTTGCCTGATCTTGTTTTTGGAAGTCCTGGTGAGAATTGCAACTTATCAGGTGTTGCTATTGGACCTATTTTTGTCCTAATCCATTGTATTAGTTCCTTTTTTAGATCTTCACTAACCTCAACTCCAGTATTTGTTGTAACATAAGCATAAATACCTTGGCCTTTTATATCGTGGGGGTAGCCTACTACTGCTGATTCAGAGACTAGTTCGTGCTCAACAAATGCACTTTCAATCTCAGCTGTTCCAAGCAAGTGACCAGATACATTAATACAATCATCCACCCTACCTGTAATCCAATAAAAACCATCCTTATCTCTACGACAGCCGTCTCCAGTAAAATATTTTCCTTTGAATTGACTAAAATAAGTATCAACAAAACGCTGGTGATCGCCATAAACTGTTCTCATTTGACCGGGCCAACTATCTAACATACAAAGCTTACCTTCACATTCTCCCTCTAATATATTTCCACTATCATCAACTATTGCTGCTTCTATTCCAAAATATGGCTGGGTTGCGCTTCCAGGCTTAAGTTTTGATATACCTGGTATTGGTGAAATTAAATGTCCACCTGTTTCTGTCTGCCACCAAGTATCAATAACAGGACATTTGTCCTTACCAACTATCGATGAATACCAACTCCAAGCTTCTGGATTAATTGGCTCACCAACTGTCCCTAAAATTCTCAAAGAACTTAGATCACACTTTTCAATATAAGAGTTCCCCTCTTTCATCAAAGATCTCAATACAGTTGGAGCAGTGTAGAAAATATTAACTTTATATTTATCGCAAACTTCCCAGAAACGAGAAAAATCAGGATAGTTAGGCACGCCTTCAAATAATAATGTTTTACCTCCGTTTGCTAATGGACCATAGACTGAATAAGAGTGTCCTGTGATCCAGCCAGCATCTGCTGTACACCAGTAGATATCCCCAGGGTGATAGTCAAAGGAGTACTTATGTGTAAACGATGCGTAAACCAAATATCCCCCTGTAGTATGAAGAACACCTTTTGGCTTACCAGTAGAACCAGAAGTATATAAAATGAAAAGAGGATCTTCTGCATTCATTGATACGCATTCACATTGATCATTTACCTCTTTAACTAATTCATCATAATAAAAATTATTATTTTTATGTAGTTCATCTTGAGTATTTGTATATTGGATAACTAGAGTTTTTATTGAACTATCACAACTCTCTAAAGCTGTATTAATATATTTTTTTAGTGGAATTATTTTTCCACCTCGAACACCTTCGTCGGCAGTAATTACAAATTGAGATTTGCAATCTTTAATTCGTCCTGCAATTGAGTCTGGGGCGAAGCCTCCAAATATTACTGAATGTATTGCACCTATTCTTGCACAAGCCAACATTGCAAATGCAACTTCAGGTATCATTGTTAAATAAATTGTTACTACATCACCTTTTTGTACACCAAGTTTTTTTAAAACATTTGCAAATTTACTTACCTCTGATTTTAACTCTTTATAGGTGTAGGTATTGTTTTTACTAGCATCATCTCCTTCCCAAATGATTGCTAATTCATCTGGTTGTTTTTCTGCATGTCTATCAACACAATTAAAACAAACGTTTAATTCTCCATCCTCAAACCATTTGATAGATACGTCACCGTCGTAGTTGGTGTTTTTTACTTTAGTGAAATCTTTAGACCACGATACTTGAGATTTTGCCACTTTAGACCAGAATTGCTCTTTATTACTAAAAGACTCTGCATACATCTCCTCATATTGTTCTTTTGATAAAAGTGGATTAGATAATTTAAATTCTCTCATTTTTTTCACTCATCTTAATTAATTTCTTCCACTGCTTCAATGTTACAGGCATGACACTTAATCTAGCTTGTTTTACAAGTGGAAAATCATGGAAAAATGGGTTTGCTTTTATTTCTGATAAGTAAACTTCATTTAGATCTTTGACATATGTTACGTCAACCATTCCAAATATTCCTTTTTTATCTGTGTGATCTGGATAGTATTCCTTAGTAACTTTTACAATTCCCTTTATAGCTTTTTCTGTTACTGAGTGATAAAACAGACACTCATCTCCTTTTCTCATCTTTTTCATATTATTTGCTGCTTGGTAATTTCTAACACCGTCCCAATGTTCAGTTTTTTTCTTTTTTTGTTGGTCCCATGACCAAGAGCTAGGCTCTGATTTTAGGAGCCAATAATTTTTAGAAGAGTTCATGAATTAATATATTTGGTGATGGTCTCACATTGAAATTATTAAACTTGATTTTTCTAGTTTTCATATATTCGATAGCGTTCCAACCAATCATTGCAGCGTTGTCAGTACATAAAGATAAAGGTACCTGATGATAATTCAGTTTCTTTGTTGAAACAAGTTTTTGAAGCTCAGTATTTAAATATTTATTTGCCGCTACTCCACCACAAATAGAAAAATCATTAATTTTAATATTTTCTTTTTGTAAAAGTTTAATGCTATTTAATATTTTAATTTCTAAGACTTTATATACAGTATGTTGAAATGAAGCCGAAAAGTCCCTTAGAAATATTTTCGTTTTTTTATTTTTGGTGATGGTATTAAGCGCTGCTGTTTTTAAACCTGAAAAAGAAAATTCACAGTTATTTTTTTTTGTCAAAGGCATTGGGAGTTCAAACCTCTTAATATTTCCACCTATTGCTAGACGTTCAATTTCTGGACCACCAGGATAACCTAAACCTAATCCTTTAGCTACTTTGTCAAAACACTCACCTGCAGAGTCATCAATTGTTGATCCGAGAGTGATAAAATTTTTTGGATCTTTTACCAATACTAAAGCCGTATTTCCTCCAGAGACGAGTAGGCATAAATATGGAAACTTAATTTTAGATACAAGTCGAGGTGATAACAAATGTGCTTGTAAATGATTAATTGGAATAAGTTTAATATTTTTAGACATTGATAGACCTTTTGCAAATGATGACCCTACAATTAATCCACCTATTAGCCCAGGTCCAAAAGTTGCTGCTATTGCAGAAATTTTTGAAAAATTAATTTTTTTAATTGATTTGACCAAAGTATCTAAAATTTCCAAATGTTGTCTTGCTGCCATTTCAGGTATAACGCCCCCATGATCTTTATGAAATTTCCTGTGATTAATTGTTTCAAGAAACTCAACACTTTTATCATCTTTTACAATGGCAATAGACGTATCATCACAAGAACTTTCTATTGCTAAAACTTTCATTATTATAAAAAAATATAGATTCTTATTGAATGTCTGAAAATCAAAAAAATGACAGCAAAAAAAGCTTTCTTCAACGAAATCTTTTCCTAATAATAATATTTTTAATCATTATAACTGTTGCAGGGGGCTACTTGTATCGAAATAACCTTTTAATATTTGATGAGGCTCAATTCAGCAAATTAAACCAAGAAACTCAATCACCAAATATTCAAAAAGAGATAACTTCTGTTAATGATTTAAATAACAAAGAACTGGAAGATAAAGTAGATCGTCTTGAGTCTCTTATACTAGAGTTAGCAAAAAATGTTCAAGAAATACCTCAAACTACAATTGTTCAGCCAGAGACAGAGCCACAACAAATTACTTTATCCAACGATGAGGCATATGAATTAATTTTATCCATAAATCAGATTATAATTAACATTGATCAGCAACAAATTCGAAATAAAAATATTCAAAAACTTCAAAATCAATATTTATTTTTTAATGATGAAAAATTTAAAGAACTACTCACTATTCCAGATTATACATATTCAGTACAGCAATTACAGATTAATGAAAATACATATGTACAAAATGAGTTTATGAAACAAAATAATTTTAAATGGCTTAAAAGAATTATTGAGAATATATTTGAAATTCAAATAACAAAAAATTCATCTGAACCCTTACCATCATTTATTGATGCGATGTACAATCGACAATATACAAAGGCAATAATTGAATACGAGAAATTAAATCCTAATCAAAAAATATTTTTTAAATCTTCTTATGAATTAGCTCAAATCTATAATGATAACCAAATTTTTCTAGAGAATATGATTTAATGATAAGACTACTAATAATTTTAATAATTTTCATAAGTGGTTATGGCGCTCTTTTTTATCTATTTAACAATGCCGGAAATCTATCACTCGTTTTAGGCATTTGGCAACTGAGTATTCCCATTGTTCAATTTCTTTTTGTCTTAATAACATTTCTTATTCTTTTAATTTTATTTTCTTACGCTTTTACAAAGCTTTTTATTTATCCACGAGCTGCATATATGCGCTACAAATCTTCAAATGAGCAAAAAGGCCTTGAACATTTAAGAGAGACATTAGTTGCAATAACTGAAGGCAATACAGATAAAGCTACACAAAGTCAGAAAAAATTCAAAAAATACTTGGGCAAAGATCCTTTAAACAAAATATTACAAACACAAATTAAAAAGACTAAGGATCTAAAAATAGTTAATGTTGAGAAAGGCTCAGATTAATTTAAAAAAATTACCCCTGCTCCAAAACAAGTAAGAGTAGCGCCTATTACTGCTAAATGCCCTGCATAATTTTTAGTAACAATCCATAATATCGGTATTATCATAATTGGCATAGTGCTTGATAAAGTTGAAATAATTCCAGGATCACCATTCTTAAGAGCAATTATTAACATAGTCATTCCAACGCCCATTCCCATAAAGCCAAGAAAAATACTATAAAAAGTTTTTTTAACATCCTTCATTCTTTCCAAAAGTTGATTATTTTTTATAAAAAATAAGCTCATAAACATTATTATCGCAGCTACAATTACCCTAAGGTAGGAAACAATTATAGGATCCGTTGAAGCTAATGCAGGCTTCATTAGAATTATCCCGATAGATTGGCAAAGAGCCAATCCTATTCCAGCAAGTAAACCAATATATTTATTTCCTTGAATGTTTTCTAAGTCGTCTTCAGGAATAGTTTTATTAAATTGAATAGCAATCATTATGCCAATAAATATTAAACTACATCCAATTAATTCAATTAAAGAAGGTAATGTTTTGAGAAAAACTTCAGCAAGAATAATAGTAAATGGAATTTGCATTGAGAAAAGTAATGCCTGCCTTCTAGGTCCTAACCTTTTGAGACACACAAATAAAAATGTATCACCAATAATTATACCAATAATTGATGAAAGAAAAATTGCTGTAAGAATAGACTCGTTAAAATAAATTGGTTTCCAATTTAAATAGATATAAGGAAAGAAAAAAAAAATTATTCCTAAAAGTCTTAGTAAGTTATAATTATAGCTCCCAAAATATCTGACTATTCTCGTAGCAGAAAGAGCCACACCTGACCAAATCGCCGCTGCACCAATTGCTAAAAAGTACCCAATCACGCGGGGATCTTACAAGTTAAGTTTAAAATTAATACCTTTTTATTAAATTCATTTAATCAACAGCCTTATTAATTAAATTTATATCTACACTTTCTTTACTATTTCCAATCCTCATTTCATCAAAATAAACTACTTGATTGGGTACTTTCACTCCCCAATCAACTTCAAAAGGATTTTTAGCTTTGCTTGAAATAACACTACCACTGCTATCTTCATGCGTATCTTTCCACTCTTTTACATCCACTTCTTTAGTCTTATTTTTGTCTAACCAATTGCTAATGTGACTGTTATAGATTCCGTATTTAAAAAATAAATCTTTATTTCCGCTTTCTTTATAAGCATCTTCAGTTAATACAGGATATCTCATAGAACATTTATTTATTTTTTTTCCATTCAAATAAAATTCTGTATAACTTTCACCTAGTTCTTTCTTTCCACCTTCAAAAGAATATTCGGTCTTTATCAAAATATCATTCCATTGACCCTTGAAGCTAGATAACTTTCCAATATAACAGTTTCTTTGACCCAAAGAATTAAATGTAAGGTTAACACTTATCCCATTGGCTTGGAGCATCCAAATTGGATGTCTCCAATTATGAATTTTAGATTGAGCCCAGCTAGCTTTATTTAGTGTAGGATAATCTTTATCTACATAAATACTGAAACCAAACCATTTAGTATTATTTATACCGCTCCATACAATTTCTCTTTCTATTCTCTGTCTATCGTTTGAACAATCGTCCCAATATTCATCTTGGCCACATTCTCCATGCCTTAACTCAAATCTTTGTGATGACTCACCTAGTCTTACTTCAATATCGGAGTTTTTATAATTGTGATCTGCTTTATGATTTACGGTGTTAGGAACTGTAGTTTTTTCATTAATCACACTTCCCCAAATTAAATATGGCAAAAATAAAATAGGGGCTAAAAAAGATAGCCCCTTTAAAAAATTTATTTTCAATAAATTTATCTACGCTGACCAAATAATTGCATCAACATTATGAATAGGTTTATAAAGTCTAAGTATAATGTCAGTGCACCCATGATGGCAGCTTTTCCTGCAAAAGCAGTTCCAGCAACTTGATAATAAGTTGATTTAATTCTTTGAGTATCGTAAGCAGTTAAACCCACAAACACTAAAACACCCACACAAGAAATTACAAATTGCATCGCTGAACTCTGTAAAAATATATTTACAATACTAGCAATAATAATTCCAATGAGCCCCATCATAAGAAATGAACCAAACTTAGTTAAATCTCTTTTAGTTGCATATCCATAAATGCTCATCGCAGCGAACGTACAGCTTGTGATTAAAAATACTCTAACAATGCTTACGCCAGTGAAAACTATGAATATATAAGACAATGAAATTCCCATCACAGCAGCGAAGGCCCAAAATGTCATTTGAGCTGCAGAGGTGGACATTTTTTGTAATCTTGCACCTAAAAAGAAAATAAATCCAAGTGGAGCGAGCATTACAACCCATTGAAGTGCTGTACCATAAATAGCCCCCATTAAAGTAGGAGACTGAGAAAATCCCCATGCCACTAAACCACTAATCGCTAAACCAGAGGTCATATAATTATAGACTTTCATCATATAATCTCTTAGGCCCTGATCTATCGCGGTTGATTGTGACTGCGAATATGTATTTTGTTTTAATTCGACCATTATTTCTCCTTAATACTTTTTAATATGGCTATTATCTTGATATTTTTCAAGTAAAACCGTATGAATCTTTTATGAAATTCAAACCTTTAGGAAATACAGACCTTCAAGTTAGCCTCATTTGCCTTGGAACAATGACATGGGGCGAGCAAAATACACAAAATGAAGCATTCGAGCAAATGGACTATTCTTATGAAAAAGGTGTCAATTTTTTTGATACGGCAGAATTCTATTCAGTTAAAGGCAGAGAAAAAACTTATGGCACCACTGAGAAAATTATTGGTAATTGGTTCAAACAAAAAAATAATCGAGAAAAAATAATATTAGCATCAAAAGTCGCTGGCCCTGATGTGCGATGGATTAGAGGTGGTGGTTTACAATTCAATGAGAAGCATTTCACTGAAGCATTAGAGGGCAGCTTAAAAAGACTTCAAACAGATTACATTGATCTTTATCAATTACACTGGCCAGAGAGAAAAACAAATTTTTTTGGGAAATTGGGATATAAAAATCATAAAGAAGAGAAAAAATGGACTCCCTTTGAAGAAATTTTAGAAACAGCAAAAAAATTTATCGATCAAGGAAAGATTAGACATTTAGGTTTATCTAATGAAACTCCTTACGGTCTCTCTAATTATATCAATTTATCTAGATATAAAAATTTACCAAGGGTCATGTCAGTTCAAAATCCATATAGTTTATTAAACCGAACTTATGAAGTGGGTATGTCTGAAATTTCAATAAGAGATCAGGTGGGTTTATTAGCTTACTCACCACTAGCTTGCGGTGTATTGACAGGTAAATACAGAAATTCACAAAAACCTGATGGGGCTCGGTTGACAATTTGGGATGATTGGACAAGATACACTAATGAGAGATCTATGAATGCTACAGATAAGTATTGCAAAATTGCAGAGAGGCACGGTCTTACCCCAACAGAATTATCATTAGCATTTGTTAATCAACAAGATTTTGTTACAAGCAATATAATAGGGGCAACTAAAATGGATCAATTGAAAGAGAATATAAAGTCAGCTGATATTGAGCTTTCAAAAGAAATAATTGACGAGATAAATGATGTGCATGAAAATAATCCATCACCAGCCCCCTAAATGTTAAAATGACTGATTGGCCAATAGATAATCAGGGTAGATTATCAAAAATTTTTGAATTTAAAAATTATCGAAAAAGCTTTGCCTTCACCAGTCAAGTTGCAATGCTGTCCGAAAAAAAAAATCATCACCCTCAAATAGTTTTAGACTATAATAAAGTGACAGTCTCACTAATTTCTCATGATGTTCAAAAAATTACTCAAAGAGATATAGAATTAGCAAATCAAATTGATAAGCTTTATATAGACTAATTAACTAGTGTTTTAGTTAACTAATTAAATGAGCACAAAAATTGAAGATGAAGATTTAATCAAAGCTAAAGAACTTTTTGTTCAAAGTATAGATTATCAAAATAGTGGACATTTATTAAATGCAATTGAATGTTTAGAAGAAGCTTTCAGACTGGTGCCATCTAGAGATAGTATCATTAATAATCTTATAATTTTATACTTTACTCTTAAACAAAATGAAAAATTAAAAACTTTTCTTACCCAAGTAACCTCTTCACAAAATAAACAATTATATAATTTAGGACAAATATATTTGAATTATCTGGAGGAAGACTTCCATAAATGTATTGAGGACTCAAACAAATTATTATTAAGTGAAAATCAATCATTAATACTTCAGTTATATGATATTTTGATTAAGAGTTATTTTAAAACTCATGATATTTCTAATGTTTTTTTGTATTCAAGAAAACTTTTAAAAGATAAAAGTTTATACAATCAAAGATTGTTCTCTGTAGGTAACATACTTTTATGTCTTTCAAAACCAAGGGCTGCTAAATGGTTTATTCAAAAATCTTTAAATATAAGTTTTAACCAAGCCTATGCCTTTGACTTAGGTTTCTGTTATCTTCAATTAAAAGATTTTAAAAATGGATTTAAATATTGGAATAATCGTCTTGAAGGCCATGACGCTCAAAACAAATTATTTACAAAAATTCCCCCTCTTGAAAAAATAGAGAATATAGAAAATAAAAAGATTTTAATATGGTCCGAGCAAGGTATTGGAGACACACTAAATTTTGCCAGGTATATAAGATTAATCAAAAAATATCGACCTGAAATAACTTTTGTTGTGCAAAAAAAGTTATATGAGATTTTTAAAAAATATTATGATGATATAAAAGTTTTTAGTTATGAAGACGTAATCGATAATAGATATGATTATCAGACATCATTATTAAATTTGATTGGCATTCTAAATTCAAATTATGACGAAATACCAACTGATAAATTTGAATTCACTCATAATAAAAAAATAGAACAACCCATAAAACGAGTTGGTTTTGCTCACTCAGGCAACCCGTCATATTTCCGAGATTCATATAGATCCATAAATCCCGATGAATTTGAAAGTATTTTTTCACTCAAGAGAATTAATTTTTTTAAAATCAACTCACATTACGAGCCTTATGTGGACAGACACGAAAATGTAGAGGATGTTGGACATTTATCAATTCAGGAGATTGCAGATAAAATTAAAGATTTTGATTTGATAATAACCACTGATACCTTCCTTGTTCACCTATGTGGTTTTTTTAATGTGAATTGTATACTTCTATTAAACTATAATTCTGATTGGAGGTGGTTTGATGATTACAAATATACAAAATGGTATTCCTCAGTTAGAATAATTAAACAAAAAAATATTTCAGACTGGAAAAATGAAATTAATATTATGAAACGTTTTCTTAGATATAAATCAAAAAAAAATTTAAATTAACATGATATATTTAATAGGTGTTCCTGGTTTAATTCCATTCTACCTTTGTTTTTATAATATTGATTTAATCTTTCTTGATTTTGATAGAGATATGTTCGTTTATTATTCCGCGGTTATAATGTCATTTTTAGGTGCCGTTTATTGGGGTGTTTATCTTCAATCAAAAAATAATATTGCAATTTTGTTTAGTGTTTGCCCTGCTGTTTATGCATTTTTGGTTTTAGCATTTAATTTAAAATTTGATGAAATTATTGGGTTTTTTATAGCAGGTTACTTCGTAATTTTATGCTTTGATTTCTTTTTTTATTTTAAAGAAAAAATAATTCGAACCGATTATTTCATTTTGAGATTAATCTTAACAGCAGGAATTGCTCCCGCTCATATTCTATACATTTTATAATTAAAATTAATTAGCGATTAAATTTAATAACTTACCAAACTTACCAGAGAATTTAATTTTACCGTGTGTGTAAGCTAATCCGATACAACCGGTTTGAGCATGACCAATAGGGGTATGATTGTGGTCGTCACTTCTTACTTGGACAGATCCCTGTTTATAATTCCCATACTCATCACTATAAGAGCCGTGTAAAACTAAAAAACTCTCATTGCCTTCGTGTGTGTGCTGAGGAATTTTTGCACCAGGCATTACATGGATGAGTTCTAGTTTTTCATTATTTTCCTTGGGAAGTATAGAAGCAACCTTAACATCTTTAAAAGATTTCCATTTAATTTCTTTGTTTTTTAAATGAGATCTAAGAGTAGCTGGTAGTTGACTTAACAAAGGATCATGCTCTTCGTTATTTTGAGTTTTTGACTTTACAATGTTAGTTTGTTCTAAAATATTATTCCATAAGTCTTTAGATAAAGGAGATTTCTCAACCTTTTCTAAAAAATACCCACCTACCTCATTCATCGCAGAGTTTAGTGATCTATTATCAGGATCAACTTCAGCTAAACACTGTTGGAAAATAAGGCTAGCAGCTGAATTTACAGGTGTACTAAGAATTTCGAATGTCATCAGTTAACCATACTTCCACTGTCATTATTTAGATTAACCATAGTGCCGTCTTGTTCCAATTTGCCGCGGACCTTCTCTAATGCTAGACGAATTCTTGATTTTACGGTGCCTAAAGGGATTTTGGTTATCTCTGCGATTTCACCATGTGATTTTTCTTCAAAGAAATTCATTTTTAGCAGATCTAGTTGATCTTTTGGAAGATCATCTAAATATTGTGCCACCATTTCAAATTTTTGATCATGCTCGATATTCTCGTCTGCTTTAGACTCAACAGGAGGTAAAATAGCAGTATCAATGTCCTCCAAGATCGCTTTTCTAGTTTTTCTTAAAATATCAATTTTCTTGTTACGAGCGATAGTATAAATCCAGGTGCTCGGTGAAGCAACTGAGGGGTCATAGTAATCAGCTTTGGTCCAAATAATTGTCATAGTTTCTTGTATGATTTCCTCTGCAATGGCGTCATCCGCGCCTGACTTCATCAAAAAAGACTTTAGCCTTGGGCCAAAATAATCAAAAATTTTCTTAAAACTCCCTATATCCTGCCTTTCAGCAATATTCTGAAGTGCCTCCACAAAAGGATTTTTAACTTTACCCATTAATATCTCCATTTATATCTTTCCATTTATTATTTTAAAAATCAATCTTAATTGGTATATTCTCTGACATTAAGTCAGCATGTTTAAACAAAAATTATCATACTTAACTCTATGCTTATGTTTTTTAATAAGTAATTTGTTTGCCAGTCACTCCATTGACTTTGAGCATGGCAAGTGGTCCTTTAAACAAATCAACAACAAAACATGTTCAATCTTTCAGGTACCGACTTCAGAAAAAGGCGACTACACCAATAGAGGAGCAGTAATTTTTTATGTATTCAAAGAAGGTGCTGCTGAATACGTTAGAATAGACGCTGGCTATCCATATGACTCACAAAAATATGTTAAAGTTACAATTGACTCAAAAAATTATCAATTTTTTGGAGAAGACGATTCTGCTTGGTCGATGGCAGACGACACTGTCATCATTAAAGCTTTAAAAGCTGGTAAAAAAATGACAGTTGTCGGGTATTCTAAAAGAGGTACAGAGACAACAGATACGTATACGTTAATAGGTTTCACTAACGCATATAATTCTCTTCAACAAGACTGTTAAGCAAATGAAAAATAAAATTGTTTTAGCCTACTCAGGCGGGTTGGACACAAGCGTCATACTGAAATGGCTACAAACCGAATATAACGCAGATGTCATTGCATATGCAGCGGATCTTGGTCAAGGTGCAGAGTTAACTGAAGCGAAAATCAAAGCAAAAAAACTTGGTGCAAAGAAAATATACATTGAAAATTTAAAAGAAGAATTTGTTCGAGATTATGTTTTTCCAATGTTTCGTTGTAATACAATCTATGAGGGTGAGTATCTTTTAGGTACATCAATCGCTCGACCATTAATTGCTAAGAGACAAATTGAAATAGCAAAAAAAGAAAAAGCTTATGCTGTCTCCCATGGAGCAACGGGTAAAGGAAATGACCAAGTACGATTTGAATTTTCTTATTATGCATTAGAACCTAAAATACAAGTGATTGCACCTTGGAGAGAGTGGGATTTATCATCAAGAACCAAACTCTTGGAATTTGCAGCAAAAAACAAAATCCCTATAATGAAACATAATAAAAAGGAGTCTCCTTATAGTGTGGACGCAAATGTTCTTCATCGTTCTGCTGAAGGAAAAATCCTTGAAGACCCTTGGAAAAGACCACCTGAAAATGTTTTTGGAATTTCAAAAAGCCCTCAATCAGCTCCAAACAAAGAGACAGTTGTAACTATTCAATTTAAAAATGGTGATCCAATTGCCATAAATGGAAAAAAACTCTCACCTTTTAATTTATTAGAAAAACTTAATAAATTAGGCTCCCTTAATGGTATTGGAAGAGTTGATATTGTAGAGAATAGATATGTAGGAATTAAATCACGCGGTGTTTATGAAACACCAGGTGGAACAATTTTATTAAAAGCACATCGTGCTATGGAAAGCATAACTCTTGATAGAGAAGAAGTTTTCACTAAAGATGAACTCATGCCCAAATATGCTAGGTTAATTTACAATGGGTATTGGTTTGCACCTGAGAGAGCGATGATGCAAAAAGCAATTGATGCTACTCAGAAAAGAGTAAATGGACAAGTAAAACTCGCACTTTATAAAGGCAATGTGATTGTCATCGGAAGACAGTCACCTAATAGCCTATATGACGAAGATCTCGCAACATTTGAGAGCTCTAATTATGATCAACGTGATGCAGAGGGTTTTATAAAACTCAATGCCCTAAGATTAAAAAAGAATAAACTTAAACTTTAGTTTCTAAATTATTAACCTTGAGTTAAAAAATAATCAGAAATACCTAGCCCCATGATGTCAGCTATGACACCAATTATTTCATCTTTATGTGTTGGGCCTACCAGTATTCTATACATTACGGGATCAGAGATAAGAGTGGGTTTCACCTCAACATCAGAGCCAATTTTATTGGACACATCATTTGCAACCGCTTGAGAGACATTTTCTTTTTTAAATGCACCAATTTGTATGTATGCGGATTGAGTAGGGCTATAAGAAGTCATGGAGTTAATTTGATTAGAGAGGCTATCTTCTAGTGCTGCTAATAAAACTGTTTTGTTTGGTTTTGGCTTTGATTTTACTTGAAAACTTGAGTCAAAAACTTCACTAATAATATCATTCACTTGTTCTTGTTCTTTTGAATTAAGGGCTGCTATTAAACTATCCAGCAGCTCTTCATTGATCTTTTCCTCTATGACATCAACCTCTGAGAATTTCTTCTCTAGTGCTATATTGAGTGCATTTAATTGATCTTCATTAATTACCACTTCATTGCTTATCTGGTTTGTGTCTTCCTCTTCTGTTTTCAATTTAGTTAATATCTGAGTATTTCCCCAAGATAGGGTAAAAGTATCTGAAACAAACGCTACATCGTTAGATGCTTCTACGGTAATATCTAACGATCCTGACTCTTGAGGAGGATTACCTGCGAACATAAATTGAGAGGGAAGAAACACAAGCCATGGAGGAAGACTGTCATCACTTGCTAACTTTGCGGTAAGTCGTGTTTTTCCACTTCCTTCTAGGTAAAATGTATTTCTATCAAATTCAAATTTATATTCTACAAAATCAAAATATGAATCTACATTCCCAACTGTTACTTTATCTGTTTTTTCTAAAATAGGGTTTTGTTCGTTAATTGGTCTACTAACAAATACATTATATGACTTTGTCCATCTATTAAGATTTTCCTTCAAGGCAACAGCCAGTTCCTCATCTGAGATCTGAGCAATATTGTCTGGTACAAAAGTCATACCCACAGATGAGTATAAAGTACCCAAACTGTACTGTAACTCTGCAAAGGCAATATCATTTCTCAAACGAGAGACCAATAGGCTAGCTTCCTCTCTGATTACCTCTAATTCTCCAAATCTAGAAATTTTTTGAGCATTAGCTATAAGTTCATTGATTCTTTGGGCCACACTTAAGTAATGCTTAGCATTGCTGTACTCCCTTAAACTTTGTGCATAATTGATATTGGCAATATGGACTTGAGATAATACTGCCATTGAAAGAGCTAATCGCTGTTCTTCAATAATCTGTTTATTTATTTTATTTACATCATTGATGTTTCCTGCTTGAAAGATATTCATTAAATTTGCACCAAATACAGCGCCATATTCAGTATTATTTTTATTCAAAAGATACTTATTGGAGTCGTAAGTCCATGTTGCATTAAACTGTAAGGATGGAAAGAGTGAAAGCATGGACGCACGCGCTTCTTTAGCTGTAACTTCAGCTTGGTATCGTATTTCCAATAATTCCGGTCTAGAAAATAATGCTACCTCTTCTTGTTCTTCTAAGCCCATCACTAATTCAGTCAAAGGCTTTTCTGTTTTGACTAAAATATACTCTTGGCTTGGCATTAAACCCATCAGTGTAGCAAGTTGAGTTCTTGAGTCCATGAGTGCCCTTCTTTGAGTATTTAAAATTTGTGCCACATCGAGTAATTCTTTTTGATATAATAAAGCATCCATAGGAGAGCTTATTAAAAGCTGTTCGATATATTCATAATCATCCAATGCTTTATTGACACGTTCCATTAATGGATTAATTTCTGCTAAAAGCTCATCTGCTGAAAGTGTTTTCCAATAAGCGTATATAACTTCTTTGGTCAGATTATGAATAGCTTTCCTTTCTAATTCCTTAGAAACCAAATAACGATCTGCCTGCTGTCCTGCACGAACATAAGACAATCCAAAATCTAAGGCATTCCAAGTAAAGCCTATATCAGTTGTACTTGATGGTGTTTCCTGAGAGACCGTATAAGATGGTGTATCCCCTAGAGCGTTTGCAGCTGTATTTTCCGCACCCGTGATATCATTTCCCTCACTATCTTTTTCTGTGACCATACTAACACTGGTAGAGGCAGGATGTTTTTCTAAAACTTTATAGCCTGCGTTTGCAGATAGCTTAGGCAGCATATCAAACTTTACGACATCAACTTGTCCTTGATTAAGAGCTGAGTTCATAATTTCAATTCTCAAATCACGGTTATTTTTAATGGCAATGGCAATAGCTTTATAAAGGTCAATTTCAAGTGGGGCTGCTTTTGAAGTTTCTTTTAAATACTCATAGTCTTCTTGAGAGGATAATTGTACTTGTTCTTTAATAAGCGGTTCTGGCGTTTGACTGCACGCCCCCACTAATAAGATCAGTGACATTAATGTAGTAGTTTTAAGTAACTTCATTATTTTCCCGCAAAAAGCATGATAAAATCTCATAATTTAAGCATCCAGACAATATAAAAATGACCCATTTTGGGTAATAAATTAAAAAATAACACTGATTTTATTGTATTATCCACTTGCTACAAAATAAGAGGAAAACAAGTTTTGGTCAAAGATAATAAAAATTATCCACAGCTACACATTCAATTGTTGGAGCCAAGGATTATGTTCGATGGTGCTGCGATTTATACAGCAAGTGAAGCCTTGGACATACTTGGTGAACAACAATCAATTCAAGTTGATGAAAAAAGTCTTTCCTCAGATTTAAATCCCATCATTGAAAATTCAAATTCAAGAAAAGAAATTGTTTTTATTGATAGCGGTGTAGACAATTATCAAACTATTGTTGATGCAATTGACTCTTCCAAATCCATTTTTCTTATTGATTCCAATGAAAATGGTTTTGAAAAAATGCAAAATGTTTTACAAGGGCAAAGTGATGTCGACGCGGTTCATATAATAGGACACGCAAGTGCAGGTCAAGTAGTTTTAGGTAATTCTATTTTAAATGCTGACACAATAAATTCTTTTAGTAATACACTGCAGTCCATAGGAAATTCTTTAACGCAAGACGGTGATCTTTTATTTTATGGTTGTAACCTAGCGCAAGGTGAACAAGGAAAATTACTTATTCAACAAATTGGAAATATCACACAAGCTGATATCGCAGCTTCAGATAATGTAACTGGTAAAGATGGAGACTGGCTATTGGAAGTAGAAAAAGGAATTATTGAGGCTAAGAGTTTAGAAGTTAATCATTATGACTCTAATCTTGTAAGCTTAACTGGAGTTTCATCAAGTTTTGGTTTTGTTGTTGAGTCAGGAACTAATTTAAGAGCAGGTCAAAATGCAGCAAATACAGCCTCTAATGCGAGCACTGTTTCTGATGGATCCAAGCCATTTGTTGTCGCTTTAGAAAGAGAGAATGTAACGACTGGTTCTTATACTTTTTACAAGCAAAGTTTAACAGGTTCTGGTTTTGAGGAGAGTAATAATGGAACAGATACCGGGCAAAGTATCTCCTCTAACACTACGACAGAAACCGCCTCATCAAGCAACCAATTTAACGTTTACTATATCATGGCCACTGAGTCTTCAGGTAGAAATACTGTGAGATCAATCACTTTTGATAATGAAATTAAAGGTGTTTGGTTCAATATGGAAAACATTATTGAGAATTCAACAGTAGACAAAGACGGCGCCACGTATCACACAATCAGTCAGCACGGAAGTGGTAATAAAAATGCGTTTAGTACAGAGAATCTTAGAACAAATTGGGGGACCAATATAACATTGAGTTCAAAACCTGTTGTAAACGGTCAAAGCTACAAAAGTGACTGGTTTGGTGTGGATACAGACTCCAATACTTTGTATGTAGGATTTAATAATAACAGTAAACATGGTGACATAATAAGAGTCTTTACTGGTGCTGGCGGTAGTCCACCGGTCGCTACTAATGACACAGATAGTGTTAATGAAGATGCAACGGTAACTAAAACATCTTCTCAAAACGATGTTCTTAATGATGATAGCGATGCTGATGGAGATACAATTACTGTTACTCAAATCAAACCTAATGGTGGATCTAACTCTGCTGTCTCTTCAGGGAGCTCTTATAATAGCAGTGGTACTACAGTTACAGGCTCGTACGGTCAGTTAACCATTGGCGCAGATGGCTCCTATACTTACACTGCAAACCAAGCTTTAGCAGACCCATTGGATGCAGGTACTGGGGGTAATGCAAGTGATACTGCTACTGACGTTTTTGTCTATACAATTTCTGATGGCAACGGCGGAACAGATACTGCAACTATCACCATTACAATAACAGGTGTTAATGACGCCCCAGCTGCTGTGAATGATTTCGGGGCGGTGACTGAAGACTTGACCATTACCATAAATGATGATGAGAGTGGAAATCTCTCTGGCTCTGAGTATAACACTCATGATGAGCACTCGGGTGACATTTTATCAAATGACGATGATGATGACGCTTCTCCTACTCACACCGTTACTGCCGTTCGAATTGGCTCTACAGCAGGATCAGGGACAGCTGGAACAGTTGGATCTGCATTAACGGGAACTTATGGTCAGCTGACTTTAAATGCTAATGGTTCATATTCTTACACTGCAAATCAAGATGCAGCTGATGCATTGGATGTAGGTGATACTGTTTCTGATTATTTCAATTACACGATGGATGATGAGCATGATGCTACTAGCACTGCTGTTATAAGAATTTACGTATTAGGGGCTAATGACACCCCAGTAGCAAGAAATGATGAAGGTTTAATTACTGAAGGGGGCACCTTAACTGTTTCAGACGGCGACAATGCTAATGAAAGTGGAGGTACTTATGACTCTACAGGTGAGCATACAGGGGATGTAATACATACCAGCCTTGCTGGGTCAAAAGACACCGATGCTGATACTAGCGCCACATTGACTGTTTCTGCAATAAGAACAGGTCAAGAAAGCGGTAGTGGCACCTCGGGTACCGTGGGTTCATCTTTAACTGGAACGTATGGTGCATTAACTATTAGTTCTAATGGTTCTTATTCTTATACAGCAAACAATAGTATTTCTGGACTAGGCTCAGGATCATCAGTCATCGATTATTTTACTTACACAGTCACTGATGAGCATGGTGCCTTTGATACCGCTCAATTAAAAATAACTGTGCTTGGTGCTGCAAATACTAAGCCAGTTGCTCGTGATGATGTGGGTGTTATTTTAGAAGACGGCACGCTTACAGTAAATGATGGTGATAATGCAAATGAGACAAGTGACTCTGGTACCACCTATAACGCAACCGGAGAGCATTCTGGTGATGTAATCAATACTAGTTCCACCACTCATTATGATACAGATGCAGATGGAGACACATTAATTGTTTCAGAGGTGAGAACAGGAAACACTGAAGACGCAGGAACAGCAGGCACAATTGGATCTGCGTTAACAGGAACTTATGGTCAACTCACTCTCAATGCAAATGGTTCTTATACTTATGTTGCTAATCAAACAGCAGCAGACGCACTTGATGATGGTGATATTGTCTACGATTATTTTAATTACACTGTCGATGACCAAACGGGTGCAACCAATGATGAAGACCATGGTTTAATCACTATTACAGTGATTGGTATCAATGATGACCCTGTTGCTCAAGATGATGTGGGTGTGATCGTGGAAGGCAGCACTTTAACTGTAGCAAATGGTGATAACGCTAACGAAACAAATGACTCTGGCAGTACATTTAACGCAACCGGTGAACACTCTGGTGATGTAATTGATACTAGTTCCAGTTCACACACTGACTCCGATGAGGACGCCTCTGCTACTTTAAGTATATCACATATTAAGTTAAGTGGTGGTTCCAACTCTACAGTTGCATCTGGCAGTTCTTATAACAGTAATGGAACACAGATTGTAGGAACCTACGGAACATTGACTATCGGTGCGGATGGTTCTTATACTTATGCAGCTACTACTGCCGCCGCTGATGCTCTTGATACCGATGAGTCAGGCACTGATACTTTTGTTTATACACTCAAAGACGATCAAGATGCTATTACGACAGCTAATTTAACTATTACAGTTTTGGGAGCTAATGATGCTCCTGTTGCAAGGAATGATACAGGAACAATTGTTGAAGACGGCACTCTCACAGTAAATGATGGTGATGGCACTAGCACTATTTCTGGAGCGTCTCTTGTAGATGGAACAAGTGTTAGAACTGAAGAAAATGACCCTCGTGGTCTTGCATTTAATAATGATGGAACAAAAATGTTCATTCTTGGATTTACTGGCCAAGATGTTACCGAATACACCCTTTCTACAGCTTTCGATGCATCCACTGCCACTTATGTAAGTGGAGGCGAATTAGATATCTCCTCTCAGGAAAGTGAGCCATCAGGCATAGAGTTTAACAATGATGGAACCAAATTGTTTATTGTTGGAACGTCAGGAGATGATGTAACCGAATACACACTTTCTACAGCTTTCGATGTATCTACCGCTTCACATGTTAGTGGAGGTGAAAAAGATTTATCCTCACAGGATCTCCGACCAAGAGACCTTACCTTCAATAGTGATGGGACCAAGATGATTGTTGTTGGGGACGCAGGAGAAACCATTGAGGAATATAATTTGTCGACAGCTTACGATGTTTCCACTGCATCTCACGACAGTTCATTAGATGTATCTGGTCAAGAACAAACTCCCGCTGCTATAGAATTTAGTCCAGATGGAAAAAAAATGTTTGTATTAGGATATACAGGCGATGATGTTAATCAATATACTTTATCTACTGGTTTCGATATTTCTACTGCCTCCCATGATGGGGCATTTGATATAAGCTCACAGGAAACAAACCCAAGAGGTTTAGCTTTTAATAATGATGGTACAAAAATGTTCCTTGTTGGTGGCAGTGAAGACAAAGTTTTTGAATATACACTTACCACTCCTTTTAATTTAATTGCTGTTAGTGGTGAGCATACCGGTGATGTCATTGATACTGCTAATACGTCTACTTACGATACTGATGTAGATGTTGAAACATTAACGGTAACAGCTGTTCGTCTTGGCTCTTCTGAAGGGTCGGGTACAGCCGGCACTGTAGGATCTGCTCTTACAGGAACTTATGGTCAATTAACACTTAACTCAAATGGTTCTTACACCTATGTTGCCAATCAAACTGCTGCTGACAATTTAGATGCAGGCGACGTTGTAACAGACTCTTTTAATTACACTGTTAGTGATGGCACGGCTACAGATATAGCGGTGATTACCATTACTGTGATTGGTATCAATGATGCTCCTTCTGCTCAAAATGATGTGGGTGTGATTGTAGAAGATAGTACTTTAACTGTTACTAATGGTGCTAACGCAACTTTAACAGGCACTTATGATGCTACTGGAGAAAACTCTGGTGATTTAATTGACACTAGCTCATCAAGCCACACTGACTCAGACCTTGATACTTCTGCATCTTTATCAATAACACAAATTAAAAAAGAAAATGGATCTAATTCTGCCGTAGCATCGGGAAGTTCTTATAATAGCAGTGGCACCCAGGTCACTGGAACATATGGAACACTTACTATCGGTGCTGACGGATCATACACCTACGCTGCAACTGCTGATGCGGCTGACGCATTAGATGTGGGAGAGAGCGCTACAGATACTTTTGTCTACACTCTCTCAGATGGCACCACTACGACAACTGCAGAGCTAACAATTACAATTTTGGGAGCTAATGATGCTCCTGTTGCTGCTGATGATTACGGTGCTATTAACGAGAATGCCACCTTAACTGTTGCTGATGGAGATAATCAATACTTTACAGCAAACCAAAGATATGATGACACAGGTGAACACTCCGGTGATGTAATCAATACAACCTATACGGGAACTGATACGGATGTTGATGGAGATACACTTACTGTTAGCGCAGTTCGAACTGGTGGTACTGAGGACGCAGGTACTGCAGGCACAGTTGGCTCAGCACTCACTGGTACATACGGTCAATTAACTTTAAACTCGAATGGTTCATATACATATGTCGCTAATCAAGCTGCAGCGGAAGCACTTGATGTAGGCGATACAGTAACAGACTCTTTTAATTATACTGTCACTGATGGGGCTTTGACAGACACAGCAGTTATCGAAATAAAAGTTTTTGGTAGAAACGATGTTCCTGTTGCACAAAATGATACCGGTGTAGTTAACGAAGACGCCACTCTTACTGTAGCTAATGGCGATAACGCAACTGCTGTTACATCTGTATCTCTTGTAAGGACAGTAAATATTACCTCACAGGAAACTTATCCAAGAGATGTCACTTTTAATAACGATGGAACAAAAATGTTTGTTATTGGAGCCAACGGAGATGCGGTCGATGAATGGACTCTCTCTACAGCCTATGACACCTCTACTCTTTCTTACGTTGGAAATTTTTCAATTTCCTCTAAAGACTCACTCCCATGGGGGGTTTCATTTAATAATGATGGAACTAAAATGTTCGTTTCAGGTGACAGTAGTAATGGTATCCATGAGTATAATCTCTCCACAGCATTTACTGTTTCATCAGCATCATTTGACTCCACATTTTCTCTTTCATCCCAAGATAGCCAACCCGCAGGACATGCCTTTAATAATGATGGTACCAAACTCTTTGTTGTTGGTAGAAATGGCAATGATGTTAGTGAATATACTCTCTCTACAGGTTTTGATATCTCAACAGCCTCCTATGTTGATTCATTCAGCGTAAGCTCACAAGAGACTGACCCAAGAAATATTGAATTTAATCTTGATGGCACAAAGATGTTTCTCATTGGCTCAAGTAGTGAATCAATTAATGAGTATGACCTCTCCACTGGCTTTGATGTGTCAACGGCAACTTATCATGGTGCTGCATCTATAGGAGAAAACGCTGGTATAGCTTTTAATAGCAGTGGAACAAAAGTGTATATCGCACAAGGTGGCGGAACAGGAGTAGTAAAAGAATATGATTTAGTGTCCCCATTTCATGTAGTTGATATTAATGGTGAACACACTGGTGATGTGATTGATACAACTTCCGCATCTAATAAAGATAGTGATGCTGACGCCTCTGCCTCTTTAAGCGTTTCTCAGATTAAGAAAAATGGTGGTTCTAACTCTGCGGTTTCTTCAGGCAGCTCTTATAATAGTAATGGCACCTCTGTCACAGGAACTTACGGTACACTGACTATTGGTGCTGATGGTTCTTATACTTATGCTGCTACTGCAGACGCGGCCGATGGAATTGCAACGGGAGAGACAGAGACCGATGTCTTTGTTTATACCTTAACTGATGGAACGGATACAACGACAGCCAATATTACGATTACTATAATAGGTGTTAACGATAGCCCTACCGCACAAAATGATGAGGGTGTGATCATGGAAGGTAACACGTTAACAGTTGCTAATGGCTCAAACGCCAATGTTTCTGGAAGCTATGATGCTACCGGTGAGCACTCTGGTGACGTTCTTGATACTACCTCTAGTTCTCATAAAGACAGTGATCCAGACACTTCTGACACATTAACAATCACGTACATCAAAAAAGATGGTGGCTCTAACTCTGCTGTCTCCTCAGGGAGCTCTTATAACAGCAGCGGAACTGCGGTTACTGGTGCCTATGGTACTTTAACTATTGGTGCAGACGGTTCTTATAAATATGTTGCTCAATCAGATATTTCCGGTTTTGATGCAGGAGAGACGCTGACTGATACATTCACATACACAGTTTCAGATGGCATAGTGACTACGACAGCTAATATCGTAATTACACTTTTAGGAGACGACGGTAATACCAACAATGCTCCTGTAGCTCGAGATGATGTGGGTGTCATTGTAGAAGATGGCACGTTAACTGTTATTGATGGTGCCAACGCTAACGAGACTAATGACTCTGGCAGTACATTTAACGCAACCGGTGAACACTCTGGTGATGTAATTAATACTAGTTCCACCACACACTACGATACAGATGCAGATAGCGATACAATTACTATCACCCAAATTAGAACAAGCTCAGGTTCTGACTCTGCAGTTTCTTCAGGCAGCTCTTATAATAGTAGTGGAACAAGTGTAACTGGCACCTATGGTACTTTAACAATTGGCGCCGATGGTTCTTATACGTATGTAGCAGACCAAGCAGCTGCTGACGCTCTCGATCTTAATGACACTGCTACTGATACTTTCATTTATACTATTACGGACGACGCAAGCTCTCCTCGCTCGCCACTCACTGACTCAGCAACTTTAACAATTACTGTGTTAGGTATTAACGACACCCCCACTCCAGTAAACGATACAGATAGTGTCAATGAAGATGGAACGGTTACTAAGACAGGCTCTCAAGATGATGTACTCACAGATGACACTGATCCTGATGAGTCACCTACTTTGACAGTTACCGCAATTGAACCGAGCGGTGGCTCCTCATCGAATGTTTCCTCTGGAAGCACCTATGATAGCAGCGGTACTTCAGTAACTGGTACATATGGTACTCTTACGATTGGTGCCGATGGATCTTATACATACACAGCAGATCAAGCAGCAGCTGATGCATTGGATGCTGGTGATACCGAAGATGATGTCTTTACTTATACAGTCACTGATGAAAATGGGGCTACTGCAACAGCAACAATTACTATCACCGTTACTGGTATAAACGATACACCAGTCGCTCAAAATGATGTGGGTGTGATCGAAGAGGACGCTACTTTAACTGTTGCAAATGGCGATAATGCTAACGAGACTGATGACTCTGGTAGCACTTATAACGCAACCGGTGAGCACTCCGGGGATGTAATTAATACAAGTAGTAGCACACACGAAGATAGTGATGCGGACGCTTCTGCTTCTTTAAGCGTATCTCAAATCAAAAAAGATGGCGGTTCTGACTCTGCGGTTTCTTCAGGCAGCTCTTATAATAGTAATGGTACTTCTGTCACCGGCACTTATGGAACATTAACAATTGGCGCCGATGGCTCTTATACTTATGTAGCAGACCAGGCGGCGGCTGATGCCCTTGATCTTAACGATAATGTTACAGATACTTTTGTCTACACCCTCTCAGATGGCACCGCTTCAACAACTGCCAATATTGTGATTACTGTTATAGGTGTCAACGATACCCCTGTTGCAGTAAACGATACTGACGTTGTAACCGAAAATCAGACTGTAACAAAAACAGGAGCACAAGACGATGTTCTCAATGACGATACCGATGCAGATGAATCAGCTACTCTTACTGTGACCGCAATTCAACCAAGTGGCGGCTCCTCTTCGAACGTTTCCTCTGGAAGCACCTATGATAGCAGCGGGACGTCAGTAACAGGAACTTACGGTACTCTTACTATCGGCGCAGATGGATCTTATACTTATACAGCCGATCAAGCTGCAGCAGACGCTCTTGATGACACAGAGACAGCAACCGATACATTTACTTATACAGTTACTGATGAAAATGGTGCTACGGCAACTGCTACTATAACAATTACAGTGAACGGCGCTAATGATGCGCCTGTCGCAAGAAATGATACGGGCACTGTTGAAGAAGACGCCACGTTGACGGTTAGTGATGGAGATAATGCCAATGTTGTGAGCGCCGCTTCTGTAGTCGACTCAACATATATTGCTGCGAATACGCAGGCAAGAGGCCCGCAAGGATTTAGGTTTAATAACGATGGAACCAAGATGTTTGTTGTGGGTAATAATACTGACGCTGTCAGCGAATACACTCTCTCTACTGCCTTTGATATCTCAACAGCATCTTTCGTTGATAATTTTGATTTTAGTAGTCAGGAATCCTCTCCTCGAGATCTTGCATTTAACACTGATGGTACAAAAATGTTTATTTTGGGTGTGGATGGCGATGATGTGACTGAATACACTCTCTCTACAGCCTTTGATGCATCCACCGCTTCTCATGTAAGTGGAGGAGAATTTGATATCTCTTCTCAGGACAATTTTGGCACCGGTTTATCATTCAACGGTGATGGTACTAAGATGTTCATATCTGGCAATGACGATGATGATGTAAACGAATACACCCTATCAACTGCATTTGATGTATCGACAGCCTCTTTTGTTGATAGTTTTTCAGTTTCTAGTCAAGACACTCACATTCAAGGCCTTACATTTAATCCTAATGGTACTAAAATGTATCTAGTTGGAGATCAAGGTAATGACATCAATGAGTATGATTTAACCTTACCTTTTGATGTTTCCACTGCTTCTTTTGTTGGAGCTTTGGACGTGAGTTCTCAAGATACATCTCCAAAAGCAGTTGGTTTTAATCATGATGGTACTAAATTATTTGTTTTAGGTAACGATAATGGAAAAGTTTTTGAGTACACATTAACCACTCCATTTAGTTTAATTAATATTGATGGCGAGCATTCCGGAGATGTAATCGATACAAGTAATACAAGCTCTTATGATACTGACGTTGATGTGGAGACATTAACTGTATCTGCCGTTAGGGTGGGTAACTCTGAGGGGTCTGGTACTGCTGGTACTGTCGGCTCTGCTCTAACGGGCACTTATGGTCAGCTAACACTGAATGCTAATGGCTCTTACACTTATGTAGCAAATCAATCTGCTGCAGACGATCTAGACGCAGGTGACATCGTTTACGATTACTTTAATTATACGGTTACTGATGGCAATGAAACAGACATAGCGGTTATTACGATTACAGTAGTTGGTGTGAACGATACTCCAGTTGCTGTAAACGACACAGATAGTGTTAACGAGGATGCGACAGTTACCAAAACAGGTTCACAAGATGACGCTCTTTACGATGACACTGATGCGGATGACTCAGACGCTTTGACAGTCACTGCAATCGCGCCTAGTGGTGGTTCTACATCGACTGTTTCTGAAGGCAGCACTTATGCAAGTGGAGGCACAACAGTAACAGGAACTTACGGTACTTTGACTATCGGTGCTGATGGCTCTTATACATACACAGCAGATCAAGCAGCAGCTGATGCATTGGATGCTGGTGATACCGAAGATGATGTCTTTACTTACACAGTTTCAGATGGTGCAAATACCACGACAGCAACTATTACCATTACCGTGACTGGTATAAATGATGACCCAGTTGCTCAAAATGATGTGGGTGTGATTGCAGAAGATAGTACTTTAACCGTTGCAAATGGGGCTAACGCTAATGAGACTGATGACTCTGGCAGCACGTATGACGCAACTGGTGAGCACTCAGGTGATGTTATTGACACTAGCTCCAGCTCTCATACAGATAGTGATCCTGACGCATCTGCTAGCTTAACTATAACCCATATTAAAAAAAGCGGTGGTTCTAATTCTACTGTTTCCTCTGGCAGTTCTTACGACAGCAGCGGTACATCCGTCATAGGTGATTATGGAACTTTAACTATTGGTGCTGATGGATCGTATACTTATGCTGCTACCAAAGATGCTACAGATGCTTTAGATAAAGGTGACGAGGTAACGGATGTTTTTACCTACACACTCTCTGACGGCACCGAGTCCACTACTGCAAATATTACAATTACAGTTATTGGAATTAATGACACTCCAACCGCTGTTAATGATACGGATAGTGTTAATGAGGATGCGACCGTCATAAAGACAGGCGCTCAGGATGATGTTCTTAAAGATGATACCGATCCTGACGAAAGTCCAAGTTTATTTGTAACAAATATTTCTCATACCAATGGTAATAGTGGAACTGTCGCCACTAGTAGCACTTACGAGAGTAATGGCACAACCATCGTAGGTACCTATGGTACTCTTACAATTGGTGCTGATGGATCTTATACTTACACTGCTGATCAAGATGCAGCAGATAGTATCGCAAGTGGCTCTAGTGAAACAGATGTATTTACTTATACGATATCTGACGGTAACGGCGGTACTGACACCGCTACTCTGACTATTACGATCAATGGTCAAAACAATGAAGTTGTCGCTGTTAACGATACAGGCGCTGTCGATGCCGGAAGCACTCTCTCTAAAGGTGTGATATCCGCAGGTGTAATAGAGAATGATACAGACAGTGGTGAGGATGCAAATACAAAGGGAGCAACTACTGTAACTGAAATTCGAACAGGCCAAGAGAGCGCAACTGGAACAAGTGGAACGGTTGGCTCAACACTAGTTGGGACTTACGGAACCTTAACATTAAACTCTGATGGAACCTATACTTATACTGCTACAACAGATGCTGCGAAAGCTTTAGCACCAACCGAAACTGCAGATGACTATTTTACATACACCATTTCAAATGGAACCAGTACTGATACTGGGCAAATAACAATAACAGTAACAGGAATTAATGATGCTCCTACTTCAACTAGTCCTCCAACATTTTATGGTGCCGAAAATGAAAGAATAATTATTCAAGCGAAAACCTTTTTTGATGACCCTGATCCTAGAACTGGAGCATATGGTACATACGGGACCTTAACTTATGCAACTAGCGGACTGCCATCAGGCCTAAGAATTAATGATGCTGGAAGAATTGTTGGAAGACTTCCAGAGGGAACCTATACCTTTACCGTAACTGCAACTGATGGTGGTAATCTCTCTACCCAACAAACTTTTACTCTTATTATTGGCAAGGCTGGAGGGCCAGATAAACCAAAGCCTCCTCCAATTCGTGTCACTCCTAAAACTTTTGACGATGCTGTAGCAAATAAAATAGTCGTCTTCCAAGATGCTCCTGAACAAGTCGATTTACAAATGGAAGTTATAGAGGTTGGAAGTTCACTGGAATCTATCGTTAAAGAATATTCATTTAATGGAGGAATGAAAGTAATCGATGTTGCAGTTGAAGATTTAAATATTGATCAAAGTGGTAGACCAGGAATTAATGAGAATACAATTTTAGGTTTTGCTATCGGAGATGACTACAGACTAAATGTTAAACAATACACAGGGACATTAGAGGACGGTTCTGAACTTCCAAACTGGATACGTGTTGATCCTTCAACTGGTCAGACAATTGTCCAGTTTCCTGAGAACGTTTATTCAGTTGATGTAAAAGTAATTGCCATTGACTCAGATAATACAACTAGAGAAATTAATGTTACACTTGATAAGAACATTGTAAGCAGAGACTCAACCTTAAAGCGTGACCTAGAGCCTTTTATTGATCGAAGCACAGCTTTAAAAACAGAAGTGACTGTAGATGATAAAGGCCAAATAATATTGGAGTCAAATGATGAGTCTGGAGAAGATCAAATCACAAATGATGTTCTTAATCCAAATGACACAACCAATGATGACAGTCAAACTTCAGACCCAAATAATCAATCTAACCTAGATAATGTACCAGTTTTACCTGAAATTACTGAGGAATCGCCCACTCAAGACAATCTAGCATTGAACTCCCAAAATCCTGACTTAGAAGAAAAAGTTGTAAAGTTTGCTTCTCTTCAAGATCAAATCGATTTAGAATTTGAGGAACATGAAAACTATGGTGATAAAATCCTTAAAGTATCTGGCTAAGACAGCTGTCTTAATTATTTTAATGCTCTCTTATGCTAAAGCTGAAGTTAGAGAGTCAAGAGCATTAGTTGTAGCCTCGCAAGAAGCTATTCTTTCTAGCGAGCTTGCTGCTCGAATAGAAAACATTGCTGTAAAAGAAATGCAAAGATTTAAAAAAGGGGATTTATTAATTCAATTTGATTGTAGTTTATATGAAGCCCAAAAGGATGTCGTCAGCGCAAACGCTAATAGTGCTTTAATAAAATTAAAGAGTGACGAACAAATGCTTCAAATGAGATCAATCGGTAAATATGAATTAGAACTATCAATATCAGAATATGAAAAAGCAAAATCAGAACTACGCATTGCTGAATTAAACGTTGAGAGGTGTCAGATAAAAGCACCCTTTGATGGAGCAGTAGAAGAGGTTGTTGTTAACACGTTTGAAACAATCCAGCCTCAAGTAGAATTAATGAAAATCATCCAAACAGAAGTTTTAGAATTAGAGATGGTAGTTTCTAGTGAATGGATTTCTTGGTTAAAGATAGGACATCCCATTAAAGTTTATATTGATGAAATTCAAAAAGAATTTAATGCCACCATTAGTGGTATCGGTGCAAATGTAGATGCAGTTAGTCAAACTATACAACTCAAAGGCACCATCACGGACACCAGCCCTGCCCTTCTGCCAGGTATGAGTGGTCGCGTTGTATTTTGAGTGAAGACCAATTAAATCGATTATCTAGAATTTTCTCTTTTGAGAAAAAGTTACGTGATGCTCAATCTTTTGTTGAAATAAGGTACACAGTCACCAATGAACTGAGAAGTATCGCCCCATTTATGTATGCTTTTTTTGGGTCTTGGACAAAACCAAATAGCTTTAAAATTGAGGCAATCTCAGATATTGCAGTAGTTGAGCAAACGTCTGCCACTACCACACTCGCTCAAAAAATCATTCGACAAAAATTACAAGAGGGCTCTCCTGAAACCCATCCCTTTTCTTTAGGTAAAGACGCATTGGTCCCCGCTAAAGGGGAAAGCCCTCTACCCGATCAATTTTTATGGATTCCATGCTTTTCAACACAAAAAGGACCACAGGCTGTTTTATTATTAGTAAGAGACGAAAGTTGGACGGAACAAGAAATAGAATATATCCGACATTTAAGTAATTCCGTTGGACATGCAATGGGATCACTAAAGGAGAATAACTTTTTTGAAAGTGCCGCTAAATTAATTCGCAAGACATGGTTTCAATTTTTTGTGGTCGCTGGAATAGTCGCGAGCATGTTTTATCCTGTGTCTATGTCAACAATTGGACAGGCTGAAATAGCTCCTAAAGATCCAAATATTATTAATGCACCAATAGATGGAGTTATTAAAGAGGTGTATGTTGAAAATAATGATGAAGTGAATTTAGAAACCCCGTTGTTAGAATTTGAAAAAACTCAACTACAAAACGACTATGATCTAGCCTTTCAAGAATTACAGGTAATCGAAACTGAGTTACTTCAAGCCAGACAATCTTCGTTCCAAAGCAAAGAGGATAAGGCTTTGGTGAGCCAGCTCGAAAGTAAAATAAAACTAGCACAAGAAACCCTCAATTATCAAAAAATACTATTAGACAGATCAACTATTTACTCCCCTGCTGAGGGGGTAGCCGTTTTACAAGATAAATCGATGCTTATCGGCAAACCCTATAACATTGGCGAAAACATTATGGTTGTTGCTAATCCCTCATTAGTGGAAGTTAACATTTTCATGCCAGTAAAAGACTCCATTACAATTAAAAAAGATGCCAATATAAATGTTTTTTTGGACTCTGATCCTATGAATGTTATCAAGGCTAAAGTTACAAAATTTTCATATGAGCCTGAAATTGTAACTCAAAACCTTCTTGCTTATCGGGTAACCGCGGAGCTAATTGACAATGATACCCCACCTAGAATAGGGCTTAGAGGCACTGCAAAGATTTTTGGTGAGGAAGTAAAATTATTTTTCTTTTTATTTCGAAAGCCAATTATTTTTGTCAGACAGACACTTGGCTTATAAATGATTACACCTTCAATACGTCAAAACCTACAACTTCTTCAAGGTACACCTATGGAAGATGGGTCACCATCTTGGTTACTCTACGATAACTTAAGAAATAAATATTTCACCTTAGGTGTAAATGCCTTTCGTATGCTCAAACATTGGATTGCAGGCGTGGATACAAAGCAATTTATTGAACAAGTACAACAAAAAGGTTTGGACATAGAAGAGGATCAGCTGAACGACTTTATCAATTTTTTAAAAACTAATAGTCTGATTTCCCATAACAATGCAGAGGATGTACAGATTTTATTGCATCAACATAACGCACAAAAAAAACATTGGTTTATGAATTTAATACATAACTATTTATTCTTTAAAATTCCCTTAATTAAACCTGACCCTTTTTTAGATAAAACATTACACATTGCAAAATTTTTTGGCCAAAGATTTTTAAGACTATTGATTTACATTATAGGCGTTATGGGCGTTTATTTTGTCATCCAGCAATGGGATGAGTTCTTAACAACATTTTTATATTTTTTTAATTGGAATGGTTTGTTGTTTTACGCTTTTGCTTTGGTTGGTGTGAAAGCAATTCATGAATTAGGACATGCGTACACTGCAAAAAATTTTGGCTGTAATGTCAATTCCATGGGAATTGCTTTTCTTGTATTTTTCCCTTTTTTGTATACCGATAACACCAATGCGTGGAGGCTAAGAGATCACAAAAAAAGACTCTCAATAAACTTCGCTGGCATTTCCACAGAACTACATCTTGCCTTATTAGCTACTTTTTTATGGGGGATCACAGACCAGGGAATGTTGAAAAGTATAGCATTTTTTGTTGCAACAACTGGGTGGATCTCCTCCTTGCTTATCAATATAAGCCCTTTTATGCGATTTGATGGTTATTATGTATTTGCAGATTATTTAAAAGTTGAAAACTTACAACCTCGAGCCTTTGCTCTCGCAAAATGGAAACTTCGTCAATGGATCTTTGGGTTCAAACACAACCCTCCTGAGCAAATCAATATTCAAAAACAAAACTTAATCATTGTTTATGCTTGGGCAACTTGGATATATCGTTTCTTTTTATTTTTAGGGATAGCCTTATTAGTTTATTACTTTGCATTTAAGCTTTTAGGTATCTTCCTATTTGTAGTAGAGATTGTGTGGTTTATTTTACTGCCTATTTTTAGAGAAATGCGTGAATGGTGGAGATTACGTTCTAATATTTATCTCTCCTTACAATTCATAAGGTCGATTCTTGTACTAGGCGCTTTAGCATTTATTATATTTTATCCTTGGAAATCTTCTCAAAAAACTCCTGCGATATATCAATCTGAAAAATTTATAGAAATCTTTCCACCAATTAATTCACAAGTCAAAGATATTTATATAGTGGAAAAACAAATTGTTAAGGAAGATCAAAAATTAATTAATTTAGACTCACCTGCTTTAAACTCTGAAATAAAAATAGCTGTTGCAGAATTAGAATTGATAGAAATAAAAATAAATAATGCTTTAGATACAGAGAGCAATAGGTCTGATTTACTACTTTTAAAAAGTGAAAGAAATAAATTTGAAACTCAAATTAATAATTTAAATAAAATCAAATCTTCTCTGGAAATTGTAGCCCCTTTTGATGGTGAAGTGACTAATTTAGGTAATTTAAAAGAGCAACAATGGTTAAATGAAGATACAGCAATACTCAAACTAGTAGATAAAAATAATTACCAAGTAATTGCTTTTGTTTCTGAAAAAAATATTTCTTCTTTGGATATCAACAAAGAAATTTGGTTCACTCCTTCTTCTACATCACAAGATAGTATCGCTGCCTATGTTAATTCAATAAGCAAATCACCGATTAATAATTTTGATATGTACCCTATGGTTACTTCAATATTTGATGGTCCGATTGCTGCTAGTGAAAATCCTTCAGGGGGTATTCGGTCTGAACAAGCATATTATAAAGTCACACTAGACTTAGAGGATAATACCTCAGCCATGGACAATAAAATGCTTGGTTTTGTGAACATGGGAATTGAGTCAAAAAGTTACTTTAAACGTTTTATTGACTTTTCATCAGCCACTTTAATAAGAGAGTTAAATTTCTAAATTAGTGGCTCATTTTGGGTCATAAATTAAAAAAAAGCATCTAAAATCAGTGTATTATTACACCTTATGATTATTTTGCACCAGTCGATGAAAGATCAGTTTCAAAAGGAAACTGGAAAAAAAATAAGCTCTCCGAGCTCATTTTTCAAATCTAAATGGCTAGAAGAACAAGATCAAAAGAAAACCTTTGATCACCTAAATAACGCAGAGCTTAGCGACGTAATAAAAGAAAGACTATTTTTTAAAAGTTCTAAAGCAACTGATTATGATCGTTTCTTAGAACTGCTTGATATTAAGAGATCAAGTGACTTCAAAATCTTTGCTAAGCTGACAGCAATTATTAAGCCATATCAGAAATTAGAATTTCAAAAAACCTCTCAAGAGCTAGAGGCATTAGATTGTTTGTACTCAATTCAAAATAAAAAAGTGATGAATCATCAAATGATCAAATCACTTACACAAAGTTTAAAACAGATAGAAAAACACTGTCAAAAGATAAAAAAAGAGATTAGCCAATCTTTAAAAAAGAGTCGCCTTAAACATGGAATGAGTCCTAGTGAAATTATTTTAAAAGACGCAAGCGGTGCTGATATATCTTCTACAAGTATATTTGATGAATTTTCAATAATAGCAAAGGAATGCCAATATCTTTCTGAGGCAAATAGCTCATTTGAAAATACCGAGCCTTCACTGTTTCCAAGTTTAGACATACAGGAAATACCTTTAGATTATTATATAGTGACACTAAAAAACTTATTTCAATGCATTGATTTGGGTCAATTTAAAATTCATGATCAACAATCTGAGTTAAAAACTTTTTGTTGGGAGGGTATATTACAAACACCCTCAATATGTTTTACTCCTTATTCATCTTTTTTAAAGGCTTACAAAAGATGTAACAAAAAGAAAAATATTTTTTTTAGTCTGTCACAAGCTATCTCAAAAAATGACTTTTACGAAATAAGAGATAAAATTTTAAATTTCTAATTATCCTGGTAGCTGACCTTTAACATAAGTAACATACCCGATAGAAGTAGCACTATTGAAAATCCAAAGCCGATACGTTGAGAGAATAAAAAAGTAATTGCTGCAGCACAAAGGGGTCCTAAAAAAGCTGTTGCTTTTCCTGAAAATGTGAACATACCAAACCCTAAACCTTGCATCTCATCAGGTATTAGTTTTGCCATGACAACTCTACTAGAACTTTGTAAAGGTCCTGAAAAAAAGGTACCGATTACTGCAAGGATAATAAATGTAGTTGGATTTGTGTTTATTGACATGGAAATGATAATAGCGGAGAGCAATGCAAGAGAAATTATTATAACTTTTTTGTCGTTTTTGAAAAATATTCCAAAGATATAGCAACCCACAGCTCCACTAACATTGCATAATATCGCCACTATAATGATCTTACTGATTGATATGCCCATTACAGAAGTTCCAAAAATTCCAATTGTTGTCATCACAATGATTAAACCGTCCATGTAAATCATTCTTGCGATTAAATACCTACCTGTATTTGTAAGACCATTATCCCATATCAAATCTTTTATTGTATGAGTTGTCTTATTTGGAATAACGTAGGCCTTTTGATTGAACTTAGTAAAAAACATTAAGGGAATACAAAATACAAAAAACCATAAAGATAATATTAAATGAGAAAAACGAATAGGAGTTTGATTATCCTTAGCCAATCCCAAGACATTTTCATCTGGAAGAATGAATAGATAAAGTATCATTATTAGGACAAGCACCCCTCCTATATATCCTGTTCCAAAACCAACTCCAGAGCCAAAAGATAAATCTTTTGAGTAACAACTTTTTAAAGTTGCATTGTACAAACTATTCGATGCTTCATAGCTAATACTTCCTAAAAATAATAAAAAAAGACAAAATAGAACATAATTTGAGTCTGGTAGCACAAACCAAAACGCAGCGATTGATAAAATACAAATAATTGAAAAAAATCTTAAATAAATTACACGCCCATTATTAGTTGCATCAGATAATTTACCGATAAAGGGCATCATCAATGCAATTAGAATTCCCGATATACCAATAATTAATTGCCATAATGCAGTCCCTGTTTGTTGATTTTCAATAACATGATTAACAAAGTAACTAGATGTTAAAGTTGTAATTATAATCATGGGAAATACAGAATTCCCAAAATCGTAAAAAGAAAATGATAAAAGCTTTTTCATTTTAATTTTTTAATTAAATTCACTCCTGATACTTCTTCAACGAACTTTACTTCATTTAGATTAGAGACTAGTCGTGCAAGCTCTTTAGTAGTTACTTCACCAAACCCACCCATAATTTTTGTATAATTTTCTCCTAATATAATTCCACTACTCTCATCCTTTGCTAATAATTGAAAGTCAATTAATTTTTGAACACGTCTTCGGATACTTTCTTTAGGTTGAGATAAAATGTTGGCAATACTTAATATTGATAGCTTAGAACCTTTGAAATATTTTTTTATTTCATCAGATGACATTCCCTTTAGTTCTTCCAGTGATTTGGTGTCAGAGGAGTTGATCTTATACAGCCAATTAGCAGCAACCGTATTAAGTGTCATTAACTCATCAATGTTTATTCCCAAATCACTTACTCTTTTGTAATAGCTGGTAACAGTCATAAGCCAAGCATAAGCTGCTTTACTGTAAGTTGATTTTTGATCAGAATCTTTTTTTGTATCCATTTTTAATTTATATAATATTAAAACCTAAAATGGGTTTTCTACAACCCAAAATGGGTTGTCAAAGAATAAAATTTTTAAAATTATCTATTTTTTGATGAAAATATTAATAAAATTAAGAGATGCCAAAATTTATTAGTGTTGTTAAGTTCATAGTTAAAGAAGGTGAGGTTGAAAATTTTACAGCTTCGATGAAAAAGTTTGTTAACCCAGATGGTGTGATCTTTCGAAAAGTCATTAAAACAGGGGACCGTTCTTATTGCAGTGTGGTGGAGTGGATCGACGAGGATAGTTTAGCAAAAGCTCGTCAGCAGATGATCGCATACTTGGATACAGTGAGAGATTTACTTGAAGAGATTAGCCCGGAGCTAGGCGTTACTGATCCTGCATCTGGTCCAGTAATAATAGATGAGCAAGGACTTGTCACAAGTCCAGGTGGAACTATTTCAGGAAAAATTAAAACTTAATTAACTTTTATTTTTTTAAATTGATCTCGGGTCATCAAGACCAGCATGACGATATGCTGATGTTACGGTATTTCTTAGTAAACAAGCAATGGTCATCGGCCCAACCCCTCCTGGTACGGGAGTGATCATAGAGGCTTTCTCTGATGCACTATCAAAATCTACATCGCCAACTATTTTGCTTCCTTCACTTCCATCTTCTTTTGTAATAGATATTCGATTGATACCAACATCGATTACAACAGCACCATCTTTTAACCATTTTGAGTCAATCATCTCGGCTCTTCCAATGGCTGCAACAATAATATCTGCTTGTGAACAAACTTTTTCAATTTCTTTGGTTTTGGAGTGTACCACTGTAACGGTACATGACTCTTCGATTAAAAGTTGCGACATAGGTTTACCCACTATATTTGACCTACCAATTACAACAACACTTTTACCTTTTAAATCTTCTATATGATCCTTCAAAAGTAAAAGAGAACCTAAAGGCGTGCATGGGATAAAAGCTTTTTTCAACATATCACCCCCAATGGAAAGTCTTCCTGCGTTTATAGCATGAAAACCATCAACATCTTTTTCTACAACAATTGCATCGATCACTTTTCTCTCATCAATTTGCTTAGGTAAAGGTAATTGTACTAAAATACCGTGAACCGTGCTATCATTGTTGAGCTCATCAATTAATTTCAATAATGTTTCTTGATTTGTGCTTGCTTCTAATTTGAAATCTTTAGTTTTAATATTACATTCTGCAGCCATTTTTGTCTTTTGACCTACATAAACCTTACTAGCTGGATTTTCTCCTACTAGCACCACTGCTAAACAGGGATCTACTTGTTTTTGAGATATTAATTTGTCTGAGTCCTCTTTTACCTCAGTTCTAATTTTTGCTGCAAAAGCTTTTCCATCAATTATATCTGCCATTTTTTTATTCTCCTTATCATTATCCTCTTGGCCAATACTCAATCAGTAAATCCTTAAACAAGTATATTATTAGTATTAAAAGTACTGGAGAAATGTCTAAGCCACCTAAGTTTGGTAAATATCTTCTCATATAATTTAAGGGAGGGTCAGTTAGTTTTTTAAAACTTTCAAAAACACGCCACAAAAAAATATTTTGACTATTTAATATGTTAAAATGAAACAACCAAGACACGACTACATAAAAAAACACAATAAGTGTGTAAAAGTCTAATAGTCTTACCAAGAACAGTAGTAATGAATTCACTGTGATAAATTATAAAAAATTATTATTCACGTCTATTAAATAAGAAATTCCTACAACGCTCTGACTGGGGATTTGTGAAAACTGTGTCAGGATGTCCTTCCTCTTCCACAAGACCATCGTGAAGAAAAATAACTTTATTTGAAACTTTTCTAGCAAACGCCATTTCATGAGTTACAACTAACATTGTTTTTCCCTGTTCAGCTAAATTACGAATAACAGACAAGACTTCGTCTACTAATTCTGGATCAAGCGAGGATGTTGGCTCATCAAATAATAATATTTCTGGAGAAATGGCTAGTGCTCTTGCTATTGCTGCCCTTTGTTGCTGACCTCCTGATAGATGAGAGGGGTATTCTTTTGCTTTGTCCTCGATTCCTACTTTTTTCAAAAGAATCATTGCCTGTTCTTGAGCGACTTCTTTATCTATTCCTAAAACATTTACAGGAGCCTCTGTTATGTTATCTAAGATATTCATGTGCGACCAAAGATTGAAACTTTGAAAAACCATACCCAATTTTTTCCTAATTAAAGTGATTTTTGATAGTAAATTTTTATTGGGTTTATTTAGATTTTCATCGCGACAGTTGATAATTTCACCACAAACATTTACGGTACCACTATCTGGTGTTTCAAGAAAATTTATACAACGAAGCATAGTGCTCTTTCCTGATCCAGAACTTCCAATAATACTTACAACATCTCCTTTATTGGCAATAAGATTAATGCCTTTTAAAACTTTATTGTCACCAAATTTTTTCTCTAACTGATTTAGCTCAAGTATTTTCATAATTTAGTAATATTTCATTTTTTTGATTTCAAAGATATTGCTAAAAAGATTAGATTTAAAAGTTAATTTATTAATTTACATCAAATTTATAAAAATCAGATTTATTAATTCTAAAAACCTAATCAATTCAATGTTTTTAGAAAATAATTTAGATTTTATGAATATTTAGATTGTGTTAAGATAGATTCATGGATGAAAATAATACTGATATGCATGAAAATAGTGCTGAGTCAGTGGATGGTGAAATTCAATCTACTCCAATAGATAATGATGCTAAAGCTGTTAACATAGGTTCTGGCGTTAGAGTTGATGGACGAATAGAGGGAGCAGAAACTTCTGACATTTCTGGAACTCTTACAGGAACTCTCAAATCCTCAAATATTAACATTAACAGTAAAGGTGCTTTTAGTGGAGACATGTCAGGTCAAGAGATAACCATCTCTGGGAGTGTGGATGGTGAGATAAATTCAGAGGATTATTTGATTGTCAACAACTCTGCAAATATCAAAGGAGTAATAGAATATACTTCATTACAAGTAAGTTATGGTGCAAGAATTCAAGGTACTTTAAGACATAGAGGTAGTGTCCAATCATATTCACCAGTTTCTACTAATGAAGTTAAAGAAGATGAAATAAATGAAAACCATGAGGGTGATCAATAATGGCATTATTTGGATCTAGTGAAAAAAAACCTGAAGTAAAAACTGAATTTATGTTTGATACTGAAAGCACTATCAATCAGTCAACTTTAGCAAAAGATATAAAAATAAATGGCTCTCTCGAGTCTACAGACTATTTAGATTTCTCTGGGCATTTAACGGGTACTTTAAAGTCATCAACCATTAATTTAAAACCAGGTTCTTATGTTAAGGGAACTATTACTGCTGATACTATTACAGTTGAGGGTGAAGTTGACGGAGACATTCAAGCTAAAGATATCTATATTAAGTCAACAGCAAAAATTAAGGGAAATATTCGCTATCAAAATATTGATATTCAAAACGGTAGTATAATCAACGCAGATTTGTTCTACTCATCATAATTAATCAAATATTCATAGTGTTTTTATAAAAAGTTTATCTATTTACTCTATTTTAGTTTATATTTTAGTAAGTATTTATTCGAAGTAATAGAGGAAGAACAAGGAGAAAATTATGAAAAAAATAATACTATCAGCATTTGCTGCGCTTTTTTTGTTTGGTTCTGCTGTTGCAGAAACAGTAAGAATGGGCACAGAGGGTGCTTATCCTCCATATAATTTTATAAATGATAATGGCGAAGTAGATGGTTTCGAAAAAGATGTTGGCGACATGCTTTGTATTCGTGCAAATTTAGATTGTGTTTGGGTTATTAACGAGTGGGACTCTATCATTCCTAATTTAGTGTCTGGTAACTACGATACAATTATTGCTGGTATGTCTATTACAGCTGAACGTGATGAGGTGATTGACTTTACACAAGATTATTTTCCACCGTCTCCATCAGTTTACATGGGAATGAGCGGTGCAGACATTGATGTAGATAGTGCTGTTATTGCTGCTCAAACTGCAACTATTCAGGCAGGTTATGTTGCTGAAAGTGGAGCAACTTTAGTTGAATTTGCAACAGCAGAAGAAACAATATCTGCAGTGCAAAATGGTGAAGCTGACGCTGTCTTAGCAGATGGTGATTACCTCGCATCTATAATTGCAGAATCAAACGGTGAATTTGCAAATATAGGAGAAGTCTCAATTGGTGGCGGTGTTGGAATGGGTATCCGTGAATCTGATACAGAGTTAAAAGCCAAAATGAATGCAGCTATTAGCTCCATGAAAGACGACGGATCACTAAATGCACTTATTAAAAAGTGGTTTGGTTTTGAAGCTGCAACTTTTTAAGATTATTTAATTTAAATTGCCGAATAAGAGGACGGAATATCCGTCCTCTTATTTTTCTTTATAATATTTACTCAAGAAATATTTAAACATAATATAAAATCCCTCTTACGATGATTATAATTGGAGCAGGAATTGTAGGTGCTTCCTTTGCCTACCATGCTTACCAAAATGGTGTAGATAAGATAATTGTTTTATCATCACATTTACCTGGTGATAATAACCAAGCCACATCAAATACTTGGGGTTGGGTGAATGGATATGCTTGTAACGATAAAAGCTATGCTAATTTTCGTTTGGCTAATTTGAATTACTGGCCAAAATTAATAAATTATATTTCAAATTTAAACTATACGTCTAAAGGTGCATTTATTTGGGATCAAGGAGAGAAAGAGCTTCAAAATACTATAAAGCAGCACCAAAGTTGGGGGCAATCTGTAAAAATATCAACTAAATCTGAACTAAAAAAACATTTACCTTATCTAAATAATATTCCAACTATGGCCGGCTTTGGTGTTGATGACTTGGCCATTGATGGTGTTAGAGCAACTAAAGAACTTTTCAAAGCTTGTAAATCAAAAATAATAAAAACTAATGTAAATGAGATAGTGTGCCAGAGCAACAATGTTACTGGTGTCAAAACCGATGATGAAATTATTAATGACGATGAGGTAATTATAACTGCTGGACTTGGCGCTTCTAAATTATTATCTACAATTAATGTTCCTTTTGAAATTCACTCAAGTTTAGGTTTATTAGTTTATACAAAACCATTGCCTCCATTATTGAAATACCCGATTACAGGTATTGATTTCCATGCAAGACAAGATGACAAAGGAAGATTAATAATAGGTGGAAAATTTGATGATGACTCAAGCCAAGAAGAAAATATTAAGGGCACTGCAAAAAAACTTATCCAAGACATGGCAACTAGGCTCAACTATAATGGAAATATGATTTTAGATCATTTTACACTTGGTAAACGGCCTTTGCCAGTTGATGGAAGACCGAAAATTGGACGTCTCATAAATCAAAAAGGTGAAAAATTAAATGGATTATATTTGGCAGTTATGCATTCAGGTATAACTAATGCACCTTTGGCTGGTAAGTTTGGTATAGATGAAGTTTTATCTGGAAAAAGAAATAATTTAATCAGAGATTTTTCACCTCAAATAACAGATATACAAGAGGAATTTCCAAATGTTTAGTTATTGTGCGGACCCTAAAACATTAGAAGGATTAATATGGTTATCATGTTATGTAACTACAACAAAACATATGTCATTTTATTTTTCTTTTTTAGTTGTTATGGGTTTGCTTTCTTTGGCGGCTCCATTGGCAATGGCATTTGGTTTTGCAGGCGCAACTGCTTCAAGATCCACCTTTAGAATTATTCGCTCTTTAGGAAAAGGTTATCTTGCGATGATAAGAGGTATTCCAGATATTGTTTTCTTTTTATTCATTCCAATAGCACTTGATCAAGCATTTGAATATTTGCGTCATAAAGTTTTATGTTCTGAAGTTACTGAGCCAATAAGGCAAGGCAATGATTTTGTCGTTTGTGCAGCTGCTAAACTTCCTTTAAATACAGCTGGCGAGTGGGTGCACGATATTTATGGATTTTCTCTGGCTTTACTTGCTTTTGGCTTTGTTTTTGGAGCTTTTGCCGGCAACGTTTTGTCTGGAGCTATGGCTGCAGTTCCAAAATCTCAAATAGAAACAGGAGAGGCTTACGGCTTTTCTCAAAGTCAAATATTTAGAAGAATTCTCATACCACAAATGTGGATCTATGCGTTACCAGGTCTGTCCAATTTGTGGATGATCTTAATTAAAGCAACCCCACTTCTATTTCTTCTTGGCATAGAAGATATAGTCTATTGGGCTAAAGAACTAGGCGGCATTAAAACTGGTGTATACGAGTACCCGCATCCTGATTGGCGAGCCTGGTATTTTGGAGTACTAATGATTTTTTATTTATCATTAACTTACTTGTCACAATCTGTATTAGATAAAATATCAGCTCGTCTTTCTCAAGGACAAGCCACCATGGCAGGTAAGGCTAGCTGATGTCGAGTTGTTTTCAAACACTATCTGATTATGGTCTTAGATCTATAGGTTATGGAGAGCGACTTTTACCAAAAGCTGACATTACACTTTGTGAGCAATTTGTATTAATTGGTTCTGGAATGATTTGGAACATATATTTTGCCGTTTTAGCATTACTCTTTGGATTTTTCTTTGCAACAGTTTTGGCTTTAGGAAAAAATTCAAATCTACCTCTATTTAGTGCACCTTGTAAATTATTTATTTTTATTTTTAGAGGTTCCCCTTTATTCATACAATTTTTCTTTGCATATGATTTATTTGTTCTTTTGCCACGATTAGGATTTGATATTGACCTAGGATTTCTTGTTGTTACAGTTGAAACGCGTTGGCTTACCAAAGCTTGGTTAGGAGCTTTAATTGTTTTATTTTTTAATACATCTGCTTACGCAGGTGAGATTTTTTACGGAGCGTTGCGTGCTGTCCCAAGTCAAGATTTAGAGTCAGCAGATGCGTTTGGTTTTACAGGGATTAAAAAATTTAGAAGTATTATATGGCCTACAATGCTCCGCTTGGCATGGCCCTCTTACACAAATGAGGCAATTTTTATGTTTCATGCAACAACATTGGTGTTTTTTACTGGTTTTCCAGCGTGGCAACAAAAAGGAGATGCAATTTATTATGCCAGTTATTTCGCTGATAAAACCTTTAATCCGTTTGTTCCTTATCCAATTGTTGGCTTTTACTTTATTTTGTTAACATTATTGATAATTGGTTTATTTGGCTTAATAAATAGAAGATTGAATAAACATTTACCAACTAACGAGAGAAAAAGATTGAGGTTTAATAAGTACAATTTGATTAGATGAGTCGTTCAAATAACTCATTTTATACTCTTTTAAAAAATTTAATTTTATTTCTAATAAATATAAAAATAATTATTAGCACAATCAAAGGAGTCCCCCAAAGTAGTATGTGATTTTTAGGTGGATTAAAAGATATTTCTTCACCATAAATTTTGATTAGTTCTTGATTAATTTCCTCAATGGATATTCCAGAGCTATATTTTTTTTGGATTTGCTCTCTTAAATTTATTGAAAACTCTGTATCAGACTCTTGAATGCTCTGACCCTCGCAAACCAGACATCTGATTGTTTTGTAATAATCACTTAGCTCATTCACTTCTGCAAAGCTAACTAAAGATATATGAATTATTAAAAATGGTATAATTACTCTATAAATACTTTTCGACATCTTCATAAAATAAAGGACCTTGTATCTTTTTTTGGGTTATTTTATTAACAATAAAAAACGTTTCTGGAACACCAATTAAACCCATCTCATAAGCGATGGTACCATCATCTCTTAAAACATACTCAAAAGGATTCCCATGCTCATTAATCCACTCCTTAAAATTTTCTTCATCGTCTCGAAAATTAATACCAATAATTTTTACGCCTTTTTTTTTCATTTCCATTAACAAAGGGTGCTCTGCTAAGCATGGCTTACACCAAGAAGCAAAAAAATTAACAATGTAAAATTCACCTAATGTATTTTCATTAATTAACTTATTGTTGTAAAAGTCCGGTGTTTCAAATATTAAATTCGATACATCATCTCTTGAATTATTTTTGTTAGTTGATTGATTAAAGTAAAATAAAACACTTACAACTAACACTATTAATCCAACTACAGGTAATAATAGATGCCTTTTCATCGTTTTTTAACAACAGATAAAAATATCGAAAAAACAAGCATAATTGTACTTAACCATAATAAATTTATAAATGGTTTATATACTAAATTGATCCCAACTTTATTGCTCTCAATTGTTGATATTGTTGCATAATATTGACTAAAGAGTTTATTAGTAGTACTAACCTCACTTGTGACTTGCCCAGAGGGTTGGTAGATATTTTTTGAGGGTGAGAGCTCTTTTTCTTTTTGTCCATCATAAATTAATAAATCCACTGATATTCTTTGATAATTTTGGAATTTTTCATCTTTAATATTTTTAATTATTGCAGTTTTATTATTTTGTAATTTTATTTCATTAGTAGACTCTTTTTCAAATAGTAAATTTTCTTCGTAGTCAAATTGTTCTGTATATACAGCTGCGATAATAAAAAAACCAATACTTAAATGAGCCAGCCATTGAGAATAAAAACTTATATTTTTTTTAAAATTATTTTTTAAAACTAAAATACTTTTTAAAAATAATGGAACTGTAATAAACACACTAAGCGCAAAATAAAAATTTTTTGAAAAATAATAGGATACCAAACAAATCAATAATGAAAAAATTATAATAAAGGGTATTTGTTTATCTTTTTTTTCATGTTTTCCCCAATTTATCTGCGGTGCAAATGCCATAAATAAAATTAATGGTGCTAGCAACAAATTAAATGCGAAATTGTAATATGGTGCACCTACTGATACTGATGTTTTTAAAATCATTTCGCTAAATAATGGATAAACTGTTCCAATGAAGACAACGAGTGCAGAACAAATAAAAAATATATTATTTAATAAAAGAAAACTCTCTCTGCTGAGTAAATTAAAAGAGTCCTCGTTGAAATTAGAAATACTTTTTATATTTAGTCTTACTGTCATAGCTAGCAAATATGCAATTATAATAATCAAAAATAATCCTCTAAGTGGATCTGTGGCAAAACTATGAACAGATACAATTAAATTTGAACGAACTAAAAAAGTTCCGAACACTGATGCAATGAAGCAATAAAGCCCTAAATTTAGGCTCCATAATTTTAGTTGGTTACTTTTGATTGAAACTTGAAGGGAATGTATCAAGGCGGTATTTAATAACCAAGGGATTAACGAGATGTTTTCTACAGGATCCCAAAACCACCAACCTCCCCACCCTAGTTCAGAGTATGCCCAGTAGGAACCTAAAACTATTCCCCCGGTTAAAAAAAACCATGAGATTTTTGACCAAATCAACATTTCTTTGAATAATTTTTCTGAAAAGTTTTTATTCACTAGCATATGTGCAGATACCACAAAGGGAATAATTAAACCAATATATCCTAGGAACAATGTTGGTGGATGAATTACAAATAAAAAATGTTGCAAGATTGGATTCAAACCCAAACCTAAAACATTTTCATTTGCTTCTACATAAGTAAATGGATTTGAGCTAACTACTACATAAAGAATAAATAAAGTTGATATAAATAATATATTTTTATGAATCTCAAGAGTTTGATTTTTATAAAGGAAAAAAACTCCAAATAAGTTAATTAAAAAAACCCATAATAAAATTGATCCCTCATGACTACCCCAGGCAGATGTCACTTTATAAAAAATAGGATCATCAACATAAGAATTTTCGACAACGTTCAATAAAGTGAAATCTGAAATTGAAAATGCATATACTAAAAGAACAAAGGGAATGAGGTTTATAAAATAAATTAATTTTAAAGAAGAAGTAGTTGATGGGATTACTTTTTTTAATAAATTTGTATAAAACAAAATAGTAAGCACTAACGAAATATAAATAAAGCTATTACCTAAATAAGATATCAATTAATTTCCTCTCCATTTTCCTTCTTCTTTAAGTTTGTCTATGGCGCTTTGGGGCATGTAGTTTTCATCGTGTTTGGCCAAAACTATCTCTGCAACAAAAATGTTATCTATAAATTTTCCTTCAACGATAATACCCTTATTTTCTTCTACTAGATTTGGAAGTGTTTTAGAAAATACAACATTTACAGAATTTTGATTTTGATCAACTACTTCAAAAATCCAGTTTCCATCTAAAAATTTCAAACTATTTGCTTTAACAAGCCCCCCAACCCTTAGATACTTATTTTCTAGCCCATCCATACTTTTTAGATCAGTTGGTTCAACAAAATATGCAATTTGATCTTTTAAAGAATAACTTATTATAAATATAGAAGCAGAAAAGCAGGCAAATATTATTAGTAAAAAAATAAATCGCTTTTTTATTTGATTATTTAATTTGATTATTCGCACTAACCATATTAAAGACTTTTTTCTTAAGCAGCATAATTATAATCGTTGTCACAGCACAGACGATCCCAAAAAATCCATAGCAAATTAGTACGAATTCTAAACTAGTCATTTAGTAATTTAGCTCTCTCCATTTTCCTTTTTTCAACAATTATATAAAAAATGTTAGAAAACCAAAATATTGTAAGCATAAAAATACCAAGGAAACTGACAAATAATGTAATTAAATAGTCATTAGTCATACTGGGCCCTCCTATTCTTAAAACACTACTTTCCTGATGAAGAGTAGTCCACCAATCAACAGAAAATTTAACAATAGGTAGATTCACTAGCCCTATTATTGCCAAAATAGAGGCTGCAAAATCTGCTTTTTGGAAGTGCTCAAATGAATATAAAAGAAGAATATGACCTAAGTAAATGAAGGCTAAAATTAACATTGATGTTAACCTCGCATCCCATACCCAATACGCTCCCCAAGTCAAATTTCCCCATATAGATCCAGTAACTAAAACGATAATGCTCATTATCAATCCTATCGGAGATAGAGATCTTGCAACTGTAAATGCCGTTGGAGACTTAAAAATTAAGCCAATGATACTACTAATTCCCATCACTAGAAAAATTGTTAGCGATAACCAAGCAGTAGGTACATGGATGAACATTATTTTGAATGAGATGCCTTGATAATAATCATTTTCTAAAAAAATAATTAGAAAAATAGAAAGACATATTAATACAAGTGATAATAAAATAGCATATCTAGATAGAGAGTTCATAATATTAGAGAGTGTGTTTGGAGTTATAGCAAACATTAGGCTGATAATTTTTTAAGGGCAAAACTAGTTAGCAAAGGTGAAAAGGCCAAATTTAATAAAAAATAAGCTATAAAAAATAAATACATTTTACCTGTATTAAAATCAATTAAATCAGTTATTGCCATAGAAAATATAAGAATAGGGACAAAAAGGGGCAATGTTAAAATACTTGTAAGTGAAAGTTTATTACTCTTAGAGATTGTTATAGAGGCAGTCATTGAAGATATAAAAATAATACTCAAAAGAGACAGCGCTAGAAGAATATTTATCTTTAACAAATAAATAAGATCGATATTTAAAATAATCAAAATTAGTGGTGAAAATATGATGAAAAAAATAATTAAATTAAAATATATCATCATATTTTTAACGAAAACAATTATTTCTAAAGAAAAAGGAGAAAGTAGATACTGATGAATTTTTGCTTCATTAAAATCTTGACCATAAATTTTTTCAACTTTAAATAATGAAATAAAAAAAATCATTATGTATAAGAAAGATAATTGAGCATTAATTCCCACTGACTGATGTTTCAATGATAATGCAAAAATAGCACACGATATCATTAATAAACAATAAAGAACAAAACTGAATACACTTCCTTTAAGCATAAGTTGAAATTCACTTAAAACTAATTTAAAAAAATTATTTATCATGTTAATTGAAGAGTTTTATAATTATTCAAACTAATATTTTGATGACTCGATAATATAATAATTCCCTTATTTTCTAACTTTTTTTCAAATAAATTATTTAAATTTATTATTGTTCTATCATCAAGTCCGTTAAGTGGATCATCTAGTATCCAAACTGGTTTATTAACTAACATTAGTAGTAGCAATTGAAGTTTTTTCTTCTGACCATATGAAAGCTGGTAAAATTTTTTATCAAGATTTAATTCCTCAAAAAAATATTTTACACTTTTATCTTTTATAGAGTTATTAAATTTCACATTGTGTATTGAAAGCCAGTATTCAATATTTTGATTTAAAGTTAGTGAGTCATGGGCAAAGTTAGTCTCGCCAACATATAAAAAAAATTGAGAGGCAATATAATTATCAATTACTAAGTTATTGTAAGTTATACTACCTTCTAGTGGATCGATAAAATTGACGATATTAGATAATAGGGTTGTCTTGCCCACACCATTTGCACCCTGAATGAGTAATAATTCACCAGGATGTATTTTAAAATTGATATTTTTGTAGATAAGAGTATTTCCTCTAGCAAAAGATAAGTTGTTAACTTCAATCATAAAAAAAGCGGGTGATTATAACCCGCTTTTGATGTTTTAAATATTTAAAACTTAAAAAATTATCTTCTTTTTCTAGAAGTCTTTCTCTTTTTAGGAGCTGCTTTCTTTTTTGCAGCTTTCCTCTTTTTAGGAGCTGCTTTCTTTTTTGCAGCCTTCCTCTTTTTAGGAGCTGCTTTTTTCTTTTTAGGTGCTGCTTTCTTTTTTGCAGCTTTCCTCTTTTTAGGAGCTGCTTTCTTTTTTGCAGCCTTCCTTCTTACAGCTTTTTTCTTAGTGGCTTTTTTCTTCTTAGGTGCTGCTTTCTTTTTTGCAGCTTTTCTTTTAGGTGCTGCTTTCTTTTTTGCAGCCTTCTTCTTTTTAGGCGCTACCTTTTTTGCAGCTTTCCTTTTCTTAGGAGCTGCCTTTTTCTTTGCAGCTTTTCTCTTTTTAGCCATTATAGCCTCCTTACTTTTTACACTTACTAGTAAGTATAAAACGAATATCTAATGATATTCATTTTCTTAAAAAAAACTTAAGAAACTATTTAATTAAGTCAACATTTTATTTATGGTAACTTCTTTTCATTGAATGAATCAAATTGAAATAATTTTAGGACCAACTAACACTGGAAAAACATTTAATGCTTTTGAACAAATGTTTTCCTTTAAAAACGGTGTTTTTGGTTTCCCTTTAAGGCTTTTAGCAAGAGAAAATTATGATAAAGCATGCAAACTTTATCCAATAAATCAAATTGCATTAATAACAGGAGAAGAAAAAATAATTCCTTCAAATGCAAAATATTTTTTTTGTACAGTCGAATCAATGCCAGATGACTTTTTTGAATTTGTTTGCGTAGATGAAATTCAATTAGCCTCTGATTATGAAAGAGGTCATATTTTCACTCAAAGACTTTTACATTCTCGAGGAGAACAAAAAACTATTTTCCTTGGCTCTCTAACTATGGAAGAGATTATTAGAGAATTAATCCCCGAAGCAAAAATAACTTTTAAAAATAGGTTTTCAGAATTAAATTTTATAGGGCACAAAAAGATTCAAAATGTAAAACCCAGATCAGCAATTATTGCTTTTAACTTAATAGGACTTTACGAAATAGCTGAACAAATAAGAAGCTTAAAAGGAGGTGTGGCACTTGTTGCTGGTGCACTAAGTCCTAAAACAAGAAACTCCCAAGTTAAACTATATGAGGATGGAGAGGTAGATTATATTGTAGCCACTGATGCTATAGGAATGGGCTTGAATCTAGATATTAACCAAGTTTATTTCTCTGGTCTTGAAAAGTTTGATGGAAAATATGTTCGACCTTTGAATGATATGGAAATTGGTCAAATAGCAGGAAGAGCAGGTCGCTATACAAAATCTGGTTATTTCGGAAGCACTCTTGGAGCTAAGTTTACAAATCTAAAGTCAATAGAAAATATTCAGGCAAATAAATTTGAACCTGTAAAAAAAATATTTTGGAGAAATCATCTTTTATCGTTTAAGTCAGAATATGATTTACTAAACTCTCTAAAAAAGAAACCTGATAACCATCGATTAATTCAAAAAAAAGATGCTGAGGATCAAAAATTTTTATCTAGGTTTCTAAAAGATAATAAAAAAAATTATAAATTTAATAGCACCACAACCTTAAAAAAATTATGGGACGTTTGTCGAATACCAGATTATCAAAATATTTCAGATGAAAAACATGTCGAACTGTTAACAAAAATATTTAATGAACTCATAAAAAATCAATGGGTATTTAGTGATAAATTTTTAGAAAAAGAAATTTCTTACTTACAAAATTACAACGGTAGCATTGATGACCTAATATACAACTTAAATGAAACAAGAACCTGGCTATACATTACTAACCAGAAACAATGGATAAGTAACTCTATTTGGGTTGAAACTGTTAAAAATATTGAAAACAAACTGTCTGAGGAGATACATTTAAGCCTAATGCAAAAATTTGTCGACAAAAATAAAAGTGAGATGATACAAAATTTAAATATTAGTGAAAAAAATATATCTTTAACTGATAATAGATATGTTAAGATAAAAGATGAAAAAATAGGAGTTATAAAAGGTTTTAAAATCTTTTTTGATGAAAAATATAAAGATATTTTAAATAACAACTACCACAAAATAATTAAAGAACAAATTTCCCCAAATATGTCTTTTAACGTTAATAATTTTATAGCAGCACCGAATGAAAGCTTGAAAATCGATTCAAAAGTAGATGAGAATGGAAATTTCCAAAATTTATATATTAAATGGGGGGATGCAAATGTTGCGATATTTAAAAAAGGGAGTGATATTATTCATCCTATTTTAGAGCCAATCTTAGATGACTTGCTATTATCACCTGATCATATTAAAAAAATTCAGGATAAAATTCAAAAATGGTTCGAAGATACTTACCTCTCAAAACTGGATTTATCGAGCAAACTAAAAAAATTTAATACAAAACCTGAGGAAAGAAGTTTTATTTTTAAGATCATAGAAAGCCAATACAATCTTTACCAAGTAAATATATTAGATGAATTTAAATTAATTGATGAAACACAAAGAAAAGAAATTCATTCACTTAATTTTAGATTAGGAAAGAATGTTATTTTTAATTCTGAATTAATAAGACCAGAATACATGAAGTTAAAGTTTAGTTTATGGAATTTGTATAATAATGAATGTTTAAATATTGATGAATATATACCAAAAGATGGCAATGCAACTCTAAATGTTCAAAATAGGCTAAATGAAGAACTATTAACTTTCTTAGGATTTATTTCCAAAAATGACTTACTAATCAGACTTGATATTTTTAATGAATTTGAAAAACAATTATTCAAAAGAGAAAATAGAGGCCCATTCTCACTTCCTATGGATTTATCTAATCTTTTGGGAATTAAAAAAGATAAATTAATAAGTATTTTAAAAAGTAGATCTTTTAACATTCAAGAGATAGCAGAAAATGATTTAATCATTTCAAAAAAAATTAATGCAAATAAGACATTAGAGTTAAAACAAAATAAAAACAAAAAAGTATTGAAAAAACCATCAAAAAAAGTAAAAAAAACCTCACCAAAAAAATTATTTAATAATCCTTTTGACCAATTAAAAAATATAAATGTTAAATAAATTCTTCCAATCCTTTAATGAAAAAAAGGATAAAAATGATGATCACTCTTTTGAGTCAGATTTATATAACTTGATTTACGAAATAATTATTGCAGATCACGAAATTTCGGAACAAGAAATTAATTTTGCTTCAGAACTAGTAGAGTTTTACTTTAAGATACCAATTCAAAGTAATAAAGATCAATTTACTAAATTAGCCAATCAACAACATTTCAATACTGATTTATCTCAGTTTTCATACAGATTAAAAACATCACTTACTTATGAACAGAGAATGGACGTAATTTTAATTTGTTGGCAAGTTTTAATGGTTGATGGCAAAGAGGATCAGCTTGAAGTTTCTACTGCTAGAAAAATATCAACTTTACTCGGCCTAGAAGATAAAGATTTTATATTGATTAGAAATAGAGTAAAAGACAGCCTATGACCTACTTAGTAAACGATAAGTGTATTAAGTGTAAATACATGGATTGTGTTGAGGTATGTCCCGTGGATTGCTTTTACGAAGGTGAAAATATGCTTGTTATTAACCCTGATGAATGTATTGACTGTGGAGTATGTGAACCGGAATGCCCAGTTGAAGCGATTATCCCAGATGACTTGGACGATGGTACAAAATGGCTAGATTTAAATGAAAAATACTCACAAGTTTGGCCTAATATAACTACAAAAAAAGATGCACCTGCTGATGCAAAACAGTGGGAAGGGGTAGAGGATAAATTCGAAAATCATTTTAGTGAAAAAGGAGCTGATTAATGCCAGTTAAAAAAAAAGCTACAAAAAAAAAACTAATAAAAAAAACTACAAAAGTTAAGACAAAGAAAAAGTTACCTGCTAAAAAAAAACAACCCGTAAAAAAAATAGCTAAGAAAAAAGTTGCAAAAAAAATAGTAAAAAAAGTAGCTAAAAAAATTGTTACACCAAAAGCCCCTAAGATTAAAAAAGTAATAGTCCCACAAGAATTTAAACCAGGAGAAAATATTGTTTACCCAACCCACGGCGTAGGAAGAATTCTAACTATAGAAAAGTTCCAATATGATCTAGTGGAAGAACAACTGTATGTAATACAGTTTTTTCAAGACAAGTTAACAATCAGAGTTCCTTTTGCTAAAGCAAAATTGATTGGTTTAAGAAACATTACTAGTAAACCATCTATGACTAGAACACTTTCTGTTTTAAAGCAAAAGCCTAAAATTAAAAAGGCAATGTGGAGTAGAAGAGCTCAAGAATACGATCAAAAGATAAACTCTGGTGACATAAAACTTCTTTCAGAGGTCGTTCGAGATCTATTTCGAAAAGATGATCAAACTGAGCAGTCTTATAGTGAGCGCCAAATGTTTCAGGTAGCTTTTGAGAGATACACTAGAGAATTTGCGATATCTTCAAGTTTAAAGTTTGAGGAAGCATCAACAAAAATATTAGAAATTTTAAATAAAAGATAAATTAATTAGTTTCTTCTTCGTTTTTATCAGTTGGGATATCAATGCTTATATCTTCAGCTAGGTTATCGGTATCTTCATTTTGAGCATCAGTATCTTCTGTTTCTTCAATTAGGTCTTTTAATTCATCGTTTTCTTTGGCAGTCTTAGTGGGTGTTGCAACACTTATTCCCGCTTTTCTTCCTCTTTTAGGTTTAGCAATATTTACAGCTTCAATGGATTTACCACATTCTGGACAATTAACTACATCCTGATAAAAATCATAATACTTTACGCTACCACATGGGCATGTTCTTTTGTGGCCTAAATCGATTTGCTCTTCTTGCATTGTGGGCAGATTTATACATTATTATTGTAATTTATACAAATTTTTATTATGTTATCGCTCTAATATGGCAGTTCCAAAAAGAAAAACCACACCTTCAAAAAGGAATATGAGGCGCTCTCATCATAGAGCAGGAACTCAACTATTTGCAGAAGACAAAAAATCAGGTGAATTAAGAAGACCTCATCACATTGATCTAAGTACTGGCATGTACAGAGGTAAACAAATAATTATTAAAAAAACCAAAAAAGATAAAGATGCCGAGGGTCAAGCACCTGTTAATACTGACGAAACAACTAAAACTATTGAAGCTCCTGCTTCTAAATAATTAATCTCTAATTACTTTATAAATTGAATTTTCTGAAAAGCTTTGCTGATAGAGCTTTTTTTTAAGCTCAGTAGTTTCTAACTTAGATAGTTTTTTTCTTAAAATAAATCGTTTTAAAATATCCAGCTCTAAATCTGGGTTTTCAGATACTTTTTTAGAGATATATTCCTCAATTAAGTTTTGTTCAAAACCTTTTTGAAACAGTTTATTTTTAATTTTTTTGATAGAAAATAAGGACTGCTCATAATAATGAAATACTGTTTCAATGAAGTGCCTCTCGTTGATTATCTTCAACTCATCTAATTTTTGAATAATATTATTAATAAGTTCTTGTTTAGAGATATTTTCTGCAAAAATGACTTTTTGATAAGTTTTTTTGTTTCTTAGTTTTTTTTCAAGTATTTCTGAAATCTTTTTTTTAGTGGCTGGATATTTTCCTAAATATTTAATTGCTTCATTGAATAAGTATTCATCAGCTTTTTTTTTCATAGTTTATATTATTTTATGAATTATTATTATCAAGTATACTTATAAAGGCGCTTGTAGCTCAGTAGGATAGAGCACCAGATTCCTAATCTGGGGGCCGCAGGTTCGATTCCTGCCAAGCGCGCCAAAGAATTAATGTTAATTTTTCTCGTGTAAGAAATCTAAAAGTCTGTCTAAATATTTCTCATCAACATTATAAGCTTTTTTATAATGTTCAATACAATATGGTTTTGTTGGAATATTTTGACCACCGCAATAGTGAAATCCCTCTTCAAGTGGATCGCCAATTGGCCATTGACAAGATTTAAAGTTACCGGTACCAACAATACTCTTTTTAAAACTAAATTTTTCTCTTCTTCGAACAGGTTCTTTTCTTACTGTATTTTGGGAAGATGAATTACTTGATTCCCTATACATGGTCACTGATGAAAATTGTTGATTTTGAGTTGACTTTTTTCTGGAGTTTTGACGTCTTTCTAGGCCCAATCTAAAAGCCTTACCAATAACGGCATTTTTCGTAAATCCGAGCTGCACGCCAATCTGGCTTGTAGCAACCCCTTCATTCCAAAGTTTTTTAAGATCTTCTACTTTCTGGTTATTCCAAGACATTTTTAATACACCCACTCTATTTAGTTACATATATGGGTAGTTTTATACTATATATAGTAGTAGTAATCTAGCCTAAAATGATTAAAAAAATGTGAATAAATATGAAATCTCTTAAAAATCTGAACTTTGAAAAAATCCGAAATGTAGGAGTTAGAGTCGATTTCAATGTTCCTATTGATAAAAATTTTAGAATTACAGACAAAACAAGATTAGATAGATCCAAAGAGACCATCGATTTTATTAAAAATAAACAATGTAATATTTTGCTTATTTCACATTTTGGAAGACCAAAAGAAAATTTTGATGAGAAGTATTCTTTCTCAAGATTAATTAAACAGTTTGAGGATATATTGGAGTTAAAATTAAATTTTATTACTTATGATAGTTTTTTACAAAGCGGTCTTAATGAATTAGATGTTGATAAGCCAACTATAAACCTTTTAGAGAATATACGATTTTTTGAGGGAGAAATAAAAAATGACTTAAATTTTAGCAAATCTATTACAGATAAATTAGATTTATATGTTAATGAGGCTTTTTCTGCCTCTCACCGATTTCACTCATCAGTGAATCAAATGGCTAAAAATATATTGTCAGCACCTGGATTTAATTTTGAAAGAGAAATTTTAGCAATAGAAAATATAAAAAAATCTTCAAAGAAAAAATTAGCAATCATTGGCGGATCAAAAGTTTCAACTAAAATAAAAACACTTCTATCTTTAACATCCTCTTGCTCAGATATTTTTATTGGAGGGGCAATGGCTAATAATTTTTTTAAATATAATAGTATAAATGTAAGCAATTCTTTAATTGAAGAGGGTACAGAAAGTATGATTGAAATGATTTACAATTCTGCAAAATCAACAAATTGTAAAATTCATCTTCCATCAGATGTTATACTTGACTCAAATGAAAAAAAATTAATAGATGAGCTTCCTACAAGCTCTGATTTTAAAATCCTAGATATATCAGTTTCTTCACACGCGGTTTTAGAAAAACTGATAGGTAACAGTGATATCGTTTTGTGGAATGGACCAATGGGAATGATAGAAGACAATAAATTTTCAAAGGGATCAATAAATTTAGCACATCTCCTTGCAAAATCTCAAGCAGATGTTGTCATAGGCGGTGGAGACACAATTTTAGCAATCAACATGGCTGAGGAAAAATTTGAAAATTTTTATTTTGTTTCAACAGCTGGCGGTGCTTTTCTTGAGGCGCTCGAGAATAAAGATCTTCCTGGAATTCAAGCCCTTATGGCTGATTAATAAAATGTTTTTTTAACAATGGAATTTGAATTATTGTAAACACAATAGTAATTCCCATTATTCCAAATACTTTAAAATTTACCCAAACATCAGTTGTTTGAGTTCGCCAAACTATTTCATTTAAAACAGCTAAAAGAATAAAAAAGCTTGACCACATTTTATTCATTAATCCCCAACCCTCATCAGTCAATTTTAATGATGAGTTTAATAATAACTTTAAAACAGGTTTATTAATTAATGTACTTCCAATCAAAACTGCAGCAAAAAGAGCATTTATAATTGTTGGTTTCATTTTAAAAAATATCTCATTTTTTAGAAAAATACTTAAACCACCAAAAACAACTAAGATAATTGTACTCACTAACATCATGGTTGAAATTTTTCTTTCTTTGAAATAGATAGCTATAAGGGAAATAAATGTTGCGACTATTACAGCAGCAATACTCAAATAGAGATCTTTATCTGATTTATAATAGACTGCGAAAAAAACAATTAAGGGAAAAAATTCAAATAGTTGTTTCATTTTATATTAGTCTATCTAAATATTCTTCAAATTGAAACTCTCTTAAGTCATTCATGCCTTCGCCATATCCCTCAAATACTACAGGAATATCAAAATCATTTATTATTGTTAGAAGAGCTCCATACTTGGCATTAGAATCTACCTTATTTAAAATAATACCATCTAAAGTGATATATTCTTGAAAACCATCTATTATATGTTTTGATGCAAGGCCAGTATTAGCATCTAATGTTAAAAAAGCCCTTATTAAATTAAATTGCTCAGATTTTTTTGAAACTATATCTGAGATTTTTTTTAGCTCAGCCATTAAATTTTTGTTGTTATGCTGTCTCCCAGATGTATCAACAATAATAACATCACTCTCTTTCAGATTATCAATACCTTGAAAAATAACTGCAGATGGATCTTCCATATTATTACCCTTATGAATGGGCACTTCAAATTGATTTGTGAAATGTTCAAGTTGATCGATTGCGGCAGCCCTAAATGTATCTGCTGCAATTACGCCAGGTTTTAAGCCATTCTTTTGAATTAGATTTATAAATTTACCTATAAATGTTGTTTTTCCCGAGCCGTTATTTCCAGCAATAATATATAAGCTTTTATCTTGAGGAGAAAAACCACCAAATTTTTTTTCTTTGAATTTTGTAAGCAGTTCATCTTTAATCACTTTTTTAATATCCTCTTCTTGTGATTTATTTTCTTTTATTTTTGAAATTATTAAATCAGCAAATTTTGGTTCTACACCATTATCAAACAAAAGATCTTCTATCTCATCTATATTTAAATTCTTTTGAAAGATTTTTTTTAAAAAAAACATTAAACTCTTATAACCTCTCCGACGGGTACACCTACTAAGGGTACTTTATGTTTGATATAATTTTGATCATACCCAATTGCTAATCCTGAATTTAACTCTTCAATAAGGATCTCCCTTGGTAATGAAAGTTTGGATTTAACTTTTTTTAAAATTAATTCTCCAAGATCTCTTAAAACTTTTGCTCTCTTTTTAATAATTGATTTAGAGACCTGAGGCATCCTTGAAGCAGGAGTATTGTTTTTTGGAGAAAAAGGAAATATGTGAAGGTGAGAAATTTCATTGTCTCTTAATAGTTTGTATGTATTTTCAAACATCGTATCTGTTTCTGTGGGAAATCCTGCAATAATATCTGCACCAAATGAAATATCTTTTCTAATTTTTTTACAACGATCAACAAATTGAAATACATCTTTTGAGCTATGTCTTCTTTTCATTCTTTTCAGTATCATGTCATCACCTGACTGTATACTAAGGTGAAGATGCGGCATTACTCTTTGATCTTTTAGTACTTCATTAAAATTTTCATCAACTTCAACACAGTCTATTGAGGATAGTCGAAGACGTTGCAATTTAGTTTTATCTAAAATATCTAAAATTAAATTGCTCATGTTATATTTGTGATCAAAATCGCTCCCATAATCTGATATATCAACACCTGTTAAAACAATTTCTTTGACACCATTTTCTACAACTCTTTCCACCTCATCAATTAAGTAAAAAGGATCAAAACTCCTATTATTACCTCTACCAAAAGGAATAATACAAAATGTGCACCTATGATTGCATCCTTGTTGAATTACAAGGCTTTCTCTTATGTTAAGGTTTTTATTATCTAAAGATGGGCGGATATCTTGAGGAGAGTCAAATATGTCTTCCTTGAAATCTACTTCGAGTTCTTCATCAAGTAAGGATGTCCAAGTTTCTGATTTCAGTTTACTTATATTATCAATAACTTTATCAACCTCTGTCATTGAAGAATACTTATCTGGAGATATTTGTGCAGCACAACCTGTCATTACAATTTTTTTATTGGGATATTCTTTTTTAATTCTTCTAATAGTTTGTCTTACCTGCCTCTCAGTCTCATTTGTGACGGCACAAGAGTTTATAACAACCATATTTTCATTATTATTTACTAATAATTCTTCAATTTTTTTTCCTTCAAAGTTATTTAGTCGACATCCAAAATTAACAACTTTAGACATTTAAATATTAATCGATGATTGATAAACTAACTCTGCAGGGCCTTGAAGGAATACCATCCTGTCCTTGATTTCTGCTTTTAATACTGATCGTTCAGTAATTACTTTGATTTTAGAGGACACAAAGTCATTATGATTTAAAACAAAAGCAGTAGCACAGGTTCCTGAACCACATGCTAGTGTATGTCCGCCACCTCGCTCCCAAAATAATACTTTTACTTTTGATTTTTTTAATACCTCTACAAAAGTAATATTAGCTTGATCAGGAAATAATTTATTTTTTACAAGTAAAGGCCCTAACATATTTAATTTAATTAGCTTTAAATTCTTTACTAATACTACACAATGAGGGTTTCCAATATTTGCCCCCATTATTTTTATTAACCCAGGTATCTTTATTCTTTTAATTTGAATACTTTGAGAGTCAATTTTTTTTGATAAAGGAATTTTTTTCCAATCTAAAGTTACTTCCCCAACATTGATTTTGTATTCCTTTTGAGTTTTCTTACCAAAATGTAAAAATTTATGAGTTTTAATGACTGCCCTTTTAACTTTTTTTACTTCAACTAAATATTTGTAGGCACATCGCAATCCATTCCCACAATTTTTCCCAAGTGAGCCATCTGAGTTATAAAATGTAACTTGATAATATGAACTGATTTTTTTTAATAGAATTAATTGATCGCAACCTACCCCAAAACGCCTGTCGCAAAGTCTTTTAATAACCTTTTTTGACTTCCTAATGAAATCAACGTTTTTATCCACAATAATAAAGTCATTTCCTGCTCCTTGAGCTTTCATAAAAGGTATTTTCATAGACCAGCTATAGTGATATAAATTCATCACTAAATAAAGGAAAAATTAGTCGGCCAATGAGTATCATTCGCCGATTTTTTTTATTTTTTAAATGTTAGAAAATATAACAAATAAGATAACTGGAATTTTTCAAGGCCTATCAAATAAAGGTGCTATCACTGAAAAAGATTTAGAGACAACCCTGCGAGAGGTTAGAGTTGCTCTGTTAGAGGCAGATGTCTCTCTTAAGGTATCTAAAGATCTTATTAAAAAAATCCAAGAAAAAGCACTTGGTCAAAAAGTAATTGAAAACGTCCAGCCAGGACAACAAATAATTAAAATAGTAAGTGATGAACTAACAGAAATACTTGGTATTCAAAGTAGCGAGTTAAACTTTAAAAATAAACCCTCAACTTTTTTAATGTGTGGTCTGCAGGGTGCAGGTAAAACAACATCAATTGCAAAATTTGCTCATTACTGTCAAAATTCTCTTAATAAATCTGTAGCACTTGTGTCAACAGATTTAAGAAGACCAGCCGCTATAGACCAACTTCGTATTTTATCCCAAAAAAATAATATTCAGTTTATTGAGCCAATAAATGAAAATATAAAAGATATTGTCAATAATGCTCTTGAACAAAGTAAAAAACTTTTATCGGATGTTTTAATTATAGATACCTCAGGTCGAATTAGTACAGATGAGGAATTACTTTTAGAACTGAAAACAATTAATGATCTGGCAAAACCACAAGAGAATTTACTTGTTTTAGACTCAATGATGGGTCAACAAGCCCTAAGCGTTGTAGAGTCTTTTAACTCCACAGCACCACTTACTGGATTTATATTAACAAGATTAGATGCAGACCCAAGAGGAGGAGTTGCACTTTCAGCAAAATATCAAACAGGTTTGCCAATTCGTTTCTTTGGATCAGGAGAAAATATTGAAGATTTTGAAGTTTTTCACCCAGAGAGAATAGCTTCTAGAATTCTTGGTATGGGAGATGTTGTTTCATTAGTTGAAAAAGCACAAAAAGATTTTGATCAAAAAGAAATGGAAAATCTCCAATCTCAGATGATGAGTGGGAAATTCAATATGAATGATCTTTTAAAACAGTTTTCTCAAATGAAAAAAATGGGAGGAATGTCTGGACTTATGTCACACATGCCAGGTGTCAGCAAAATTAAAAATATGATGGAGAGTGGAGATTTTGACGAAAAAGTTATTGATCATCAAATTGCAATTATTTGCTCAATGACAAGAGAGGAAAGATTAGATCCTGATTTACTAAAAGCTTCAAGAAAAAGAAGAATAGCAACAGGGTCTGGTAGACAGGTACACGAGGTCAACAGGCTTTTAAAACAATTTGAGCAAACTAAAAAACTTATGAAACAAGCTCAAAAACCAGGTTTTGCAAATAAAATAAAAAGTTTATTAGGCGGAAACCAAATGCCAACGATTGAATAAATACAGAAGGGAGAAATCATGGCGACAAAAATAAGACTAGCAAGAGGAGGTTCAAAAAAAAGACCTTTCTATAGAATTGTGGTTGCAGATGAGAAAGCACCAAGAGACGGTAACTTCATCGAAAAAATAGGCAACTTCAATCCAATGGTACCCAAGGATCACAAGGAAAGAGTAATGCTTAGCAAAGAAAGAGCCGAACATTGGCTTAAGGTTGGGGCCCTGCCAACAGAAAGAGTTCAAAAAATTCTCTCTGAATTAGGAATGATGGAAGCTCCAAAAATAACTGAGAAAACAAAAAAGCATTTACCAAAGGCAAAGGCTCAAGAAAGAGTTAAAGCAAAAGAAGAAGCAGCATCAAAAGCTGCAGAAGATGCAAAAGCTACTGAAGAAGCAGCTAAAGCAGAGGACGAAAAACCTACTGAGGAGGTAACTACCACAGAAGAGCAACCGCCTGTTGAAGAAGTAGCAGTTGAAAAACCAGCTGAAGAGGTGAAGACAGAAGAGACTTCTGAGCCGGAGGAAAAGAAAGAAGAAGCTTCTGCAAAAGAAGAGCCCAAAGAGGAAGAGGGTTCAACTGAGGCTTCAGAGGATAAACCCGAGACTAAAGAGTAATTACTTGTGACTCCCTTTGAGAAGCATTTCATACAAGTTGGTGTAATTGGCAGACCTAAAGGAACTAAGGGTCTGCTAAGGTTTCACAGTTATTTAAATGATGATCGTGATTTAAATCAATTTAATAAATTTTATTTAGATAATGAAAAAACTATTAACTTAAAACTAGTATCTTTTGATAAAAAAAGCCCACTTATAACAATCGACGAAATAAATAATAGAACAGACATTGAAAAGTTTGTTAATAAAAAAATTTTTTTAAAAAAAGAACAACTATCACCAGTAAAAGGAAACGAATATTATTTCCACGATTTAGAGGGCCTTGAGGTATTTGATAATAAAGACCAGAGAGTTGGAGAAGTTGCTTCAGTTGTAAATTTTGGTGCAGGGGATTTATTGGAAATATATTTTATTAAAAGTAAAAAAAAGGAATTTTTCAGATTTACTGAGCAAAACTTTCCATTTGTAAATATTAAAGAAAAAAAAATTATAATTAAAAATTAATGTTAAAATTCAATATCCTTACTTTATTTCCAGAAGTTTTTCCTGGAATTTTACAACATGGCTTGTTAGGCAAAGCTCTGTCAAAAAATCATTTCGAAATCAATACGATCAACATAAGAGATTACAGTGATTTATCTGCGAACTCTGTTGATGATAAACCATTTAGTGGTGGCGCAGGTATGGTATTAAGACCTGATATAATTTCAAAATCTATAGAAGCAAACTTTAATAAAAATGAATTAGATAGCTGTATTAAAATATGTTTTTCTGCCAAAGGTAAACAACTCACTCAAAAAAAATTAACTAATTATAATTTAAATAAAGATTTTATTTTACTAAATGGTAGATATGAGGGCATTGACCAAAGAGTAATTGATTATTATAAATTCCAAGAGATTTCTGTGAGCGATGTCATCTTAAACGGAGGAGAGATAGCATCATTATTATTTATTGAGGCGTTAATGAGACTCCAACCTGGTGTTCTTGGAAATAATGATACCCACACTATTGAGTCATTCCAAAATGGACTAGTTGAACATGATCAATTCACTAGACCAAATCCATGGATAACCCCTGATCAGTCAGAAATAGAAGTACCTTCTATACTCGTGAGTGGTAAACATGCTGATATAGATCTTTGGAAACACCAAAATTCGTTGGAAAATACTGAAAAAAATAGACCAGATTTATTTAAAAACTATTTAAAAAAAAACAAAAATGAGTAGAATATGCCGCTCTGATACCACCCATATATTAATATTGGATGGAGCACACAATGAATGAAATTATTAAAAATTACGAACAATCACAAATTCAGCAGATTTTAAAAAGTTCAAAGGTTTCAGACTTCGCGCCAGGTGACACTGTCAAAGTTAACGTTAAGATTAAAGAAGGAAATAAAGAGAGAGTGCAAGCATTTCAAGGTGTCTGTATTGGTAAAAAAAATAACGGTCTTAATTCTTCATTTACTGTTAGAAAAATTTCTAGTGGTGAAGGTGTCGAAAGGGTTTTTCCACTATACAGTAATGTTATCGACTCAATCGAACGTATAAAAGTTGGTGATGTAAGAAGAGCTAAATTATATTATCTAAGAGGTTTGTCTGGTAAAAAAGCAAGAATTGCCGAAAGAACTGATGGTCGATCATATGATGATAACCAATTTGTATCCACAATCGAAGATGTTGAAGAGATTTCAGAGGTTAGTACTGAAGAAAATAAATCAGAAACACCTGTAACTGACGATTCACCGAAGGAAGAAGCTAAAGAGACCAAAAAAGAGGAAACTTCATCTCAAGAAGCCCCTAAGTCTGAAGACAACTCTAAAGAAGAAATTAAAGAAACCAAATCAGAGGAATCATCACCACAAGAAGAACCCAAAGTTGAAGATGAGCCAAAAGAGGAAAAGCCTGTAGAGAAAAAAATAGAAGAGGCAGAAACTAAAAGCTAAAAGTATTATCTTGAGCAACCAAGGCCCAAAAACACTTTTTGATAAAATCTGGTCTGAGCATCTTGTCGGTCAAAGAGAAGATGGGACTAATCTTTTATATATTGATCGTCATTTAGTTCATGAAGTAACTAGCCCTCAAGCCTTCGAAGGATTAAAAATTTCCAATCGTCCTGTTCATCGACCAGAGGCTACGATAGCTGTCGCAGACCATAATGTTCCTACTATAAATAGACAAAATATTGAGGACCCACAAAGTAAAATTCAGGTCGAAACTCTAGCAAAAAACACTAAAGAGCATGGAATTCAATATTTTGATTTAATGGACCAAAGACAAGGTATTGTTCATATCATTGGACCTGAGCAGGGAATTACCCAACCGGGCATGACAATTGTCTGTGGAGACAGTCACACTTCTACCCATGGAGCTTTCGGAGCTCTCGCTTTTGGTATCGGAACAAGTGAAGTTGAGCATGTTCTGGCTACGCAAACAATTGTTCAAAATCCAGCAAAAAATATGAGAATTTCCGTCAATGGTGAACTTCCTTTTGGTGTAAATTCTAAAGATTTAATCTTGTACATAATTGGAAAAATTGGAACAGCTGGAGGAACTGGTCATGTAATTGAGTATGCTGGTTCATCTATTATGGGCCTTTCAATGGAAGGCAGAATGACTATTTGTAATATGAGCATTGAAGCTGGAGCTCGCGCCGGTTTAATTAGCCCAGATCAAACAACTTTTAATTATATAAAAGGCAGACCTTATGCTCCTGGAACTGAACACTGGGATCAAGCAGTAGAATACTGGTCATCTCTTCCCTCAGATAATGATGCAAATTACGATCATGAAATAGTTATAGATAGTTCAGAAATTGACCCAATGGTGACATGGGGAACTAGCCCTGAGGATGTTGTGTCAGTGAAAGGCACAGTACCAAATCCGAGCAGTGCTAAAACAGAAAATAAAAAGAAAAGTATAGAAAGATCACTTGAGTATATGGGCCTTAAGCCTGGAACAAAAATTACAGATATAAAATTAGATAAAATATTCATTGGCTCTTGTACAAATGGTCGAATTGAGGATTTAAGAAAAGTTGCATCTATAGTAAAGGATAAAAAGATTGCTTCACACGTTCAAGCAATGATAGTACCAGGATCAGGCTTAGTTAAAAAACAAGCTGAAGAAGAAGGAATTGATAAAATTTTAAAAGATGCTGGCTTTGAATGGAGAGAGGCTGGATGTTCAATGTGCCTTGGTATGAATCCTGATCAATTAAAACCTGGTGAAAGGTGCGCATCAACTTCTAATAGAAACTTTGAAGGTAGACAAGGCCGAGGTGGTAGAACTCATTTAATGAGTCCTGAGCTTGCTGCAGCATCTGCTATTACGGGAAACATTTCAGACATAAGAGATTTTACATAAAATGGATAAGTTTCATTCTTTAAAAGGTATCGCAGCTCCTTTGCCAATTGTTAATATCGATACTGATATGATCATCCCAAAGCAATTTCTCAAAACAATTAAAAGGACTGGTCTTGGTGTAAGTTTGTTTTATGAGATGAGATATGATAACGATGGAAACCTCATCAAAGATTTTGTTTTGAATACATCTCCTTATGATCAGTCAAAAATTTTGGTTACTGGTGACAATTTTGGTTGTGGTTCAAGTAGAGAGCACGCCCCTTGGTCTCTTAAAGATTTTGGAATAAGAAGCGTAATTTCAACAAGTTTTGCTGATATTTTCTATAATAATTGCTTTCAAAATGGAATTTTACCGATTGTTGTCAGCCCTGAAAACCTTGATCAGTTAATGACAGCAGCTAAAAATCAAATTGAGTTCACTATTGACCTTCCGGAGCAAGTCATCAAAGCCGGAAACCATTTAATCAAATTTGAAATTGAAGAATTCAGAAAAGAAAGACTTTTGCAGGGATTAGACGATATTGGCATTACCCTTGGTTACAAAGACAAAATTAATACTTACGAAGAGGATAAAAAAAATAAAAAACCTTGGTTATTTAAAGATAATTAAATGAGTTCTAAAATTTTAGTTTTGCCAGGAGATGGCATTGGTGTGGAAGTTGCAGATCAAGCAATTAGAGTAATTGAAAAATTAAATGAGCAAGGTCTTAATGCTAGCTATGAAAAAGATTTAGTTGGAGGCGCTTCATATGATGTTAATGGCGAACCTCTAACTAACTCTGTTTTAGAGAAAGCAAAAAATTCAGATGCTATATTATTGGGAGCAGTTGGTGGATCAAAGTGGGATGATGTAGAAAGATCAAAAAGACCAGAAGCTGGACTTTTAGGTTTGAGGAAAGAATTAGAACTTTTTGCAAATTTGAGACCTGCTTTAGTTTTCGATGCTCTTGTTTCAGCTTCAACTTTAAAAAATGAAGTGGTAAACAATTTAGATATTATGATTGTAAGAGAATTGACTGGTGGTGTATATTTTGGTCAACCTCGAGGAATAGAAAACACACCAAATGGTAAGAAAGCGATTGACACACAAATTTATCACGATTACGAAATCGATAGGATTGCTAGAGTCGCTTTTGATTTAGCCAGAAAAAGAAATAATAAAGTAACATCTGTCGAGAAAGCTAATGTTATGGAAACAGGTGTACTCTGGAGAGAGATTGTGAAAGAAACTCATAAAGATTTTTCAGATATTACTCTAGAAAATATGTTAGCAGATAATTGTGCCATGCAACTTGTTAGAAACCCAAAACAATTTGATGTAATAGTTACAGATAATCTTTTTGGAGATCTGCTGAGTGATTGTGCTGCTATGCTGACTGGTTCGCTTGGAATGTTACCATCAGCATCATTGGGGGAAGAAAAAAATGGCAAAAGACATGGACTTTTTGAGCCTGTTCATGGAAGCGCCCCTGATATTGCAGGTCAAGATAAAGCAAATCCAATCGCTACCATTTTAAGTTTGTCTATGATGCTAAAATATAATCTCAATAAAACAGACTTATCAAATAAAGTAGAAAGCGCTGTCCAGCAAATTCTTTCTGAGGGTTATAGAACTGGAGATATTTACACAAATGAAGACCAAACTCTTGTCTCCTGTTCTAAAATGGGCGATTTAATAATCGAGAGAATTTAAGTTGGCTTCTTCTAAAAAACCTAAAATTGCTGTTGTCGGAGCAACTGGAAATGTTGGTAGAGAGGTTTTAGATATTATCGATGAAAAAGAAATTCAATATTCTGATTTAATCGCTTTAGCTTCTTCTCGTTCAAAAGGAAGTACGATTGATTACGGAGAAAACAAGTCTGTTGTAGTAGCAGATTTAGCTGAATATGATTTTTCTGATACTGACATAGCTATTTTTTCACCAGGTGCGAAAGTTTCAAGTGAGTTTGCTCCTAAAGCAGCCAAGCAAGGTTGTATAGTAATTGACAATACTTCTCATTTTCGAACAGATCCAGATGTACCATTAGTAGTCGCTGAGGTTAATCCTGAGGCGCTAAAAGACTTTAGAAAAAAGAATATCATTTCTAATCCTAATTGTTCAACTATGGGGATGCTAGTTGCGGTTAAACCTTTGCATGATCATTTCAAAGTTAAAAGAATTGTCGTCTCAACTTATCAATCAGTATCTGGTGCAGGTAAAGAGGCTGCAGATGAATTATTCAATCAAACTAAATCAATCTATGCTAATGAAGCAGTAGTGAAAGAAAAATTTACCAAACAAATTGCTTTTAATGTTATCCCGCATATAGATGTTTTCTTAGAGGATGGTCAAACCAAAGAAGAGTGGAAAATGTACAATGAGACAAAAAAAATTCTTGATCAAAACATTGAACTAACTGCAACTTGTGTTCGTGTACCAGTATTTATATCTCATTCACTAGCTGTAAACATCGAGTTTGAAAAGCCTTATGATGAGGACCAAATAAGAGAGATTTTTAAGAAATCCCCTGGTCTGAAAATGATCGATTACCGTGCTGATGAGGGGTACGTAACTCCGATTGAATCTGCAGGCTTAGACCCTGTTTACGTTAGCAGAATTAGAAGAGACCCTACTATTCAAAATGGTCTTAATTTCTGGTGCGTGTCTGATAATTTAAGAAAGGGAGCGGCTTTAAACACCGTGCAAATAGCAGAAATCTTGATCAAAGATTATTTAAGCTCTTAGCTTTAAATCTTTTTTTTCTTTTTTTAGAACGTATTTTATTTTTTAGCAAAATATCATAAATATCATTCGTAACATTTTCTAGTATTTCTCTTGTTGTATTTTTTTTATAGATATAGTGAGCATACAAAGCTGTAGATTGGTCGCCAGCTCCATGAAATCTTTCTTTAAAATTTATGTAAGGTGTTTCTATGACAAAAATCTCTCTTTTGTTACAAATAATATTTAATATTTTTTTATTTTTTGGAATACTTCTTATTAATACTTGACAATTAAACTTCCTCGTAAATGATTTGAGATCGGTTATGATCTCGCTAATACTATAGTTTTTTACACCTTTATTATTTAAGTATGACCATTCAAAAAAATTTGCTGATATATATTTAACTTTTGTAATTACTTTTTTAAAAAAATTTGCAACGTCTTTTTCTACATATAGACCTATTCCTATATCTCCCATTACAGGGTCTAAAACAATTCTATTTTGTTTATTAATAATTTTACCTATCGATTTTGAAATCTTTGAGTTGGGTGTGTAGCCAATAATTGTTAAATCATTTGAGCTTAATTTATATGTTTTCCTGACTTTATTAAAAATTACCCACGGATTTAAACTGTTGTTATTGATTTGAAGGGTGCCCTTTACAGCTTTATGAGATGTTAAAATTACAGTTGGTATCTCATAAATGTTATAACCTTTGTCACTCAAGATTGATCGAGCGGCATGATTTCCAACTTTATCATTTAAGACAGTAGACTGAATACTAACTATATTCCTCATATTTTAAGTATCTATTTCTTCAAAGGTTGTCATTGTTTCCACAATAATATAAAAAATACGCATTAAGAATTTTAATTAAAGGAAATAAATATGACTTTTGAATTACCAAGCTTACCTTATGCAAATGATGCTTTAGCTCCATATATGTCATCAGAAACTCTTGATTTCCATCATGGCAAACATCATCAAACATATGTAACAAATTTAAATAATCTCGTTAAAGACACTGATATGAAAGACTCTTCTCTTGAGGATATAGTTGTAAAATCAAGTAAAGACTCATCGATGGCAGGAATTTTTAATAATGCAGGTCAACATTGGAACCATATTTTATTTTGGCAATGTATGAAACCCAATGGGGGAGGCTCCATGCCGTCCGAATTGGAGAGTAGAATTACATCAGACCTAGGAGGGATTGATCAATTCAAAGAAGCTTTTATTCAGGCAGGAATAACTCAATTTGGTTCTGGATGGGCTTGGCTTGCCATCGATAATGGTAAATTAGTGGTCACAAAGTCACCTAATGCCTCTAATCCTCTAGTTGATGGAATGAAGCCAATACTGGGATGTGACGTATGGGAACACTCTTATTATATAGATTATAGAAACAAACGACCTGATTATTTAAAAGCTTTTTTAGATAGTCTAGTAAACTGGGAATTTGTTGCTTCTCAATTAGATTAAATATTAGGGCTGCTTATAAAAAAACAGCCCTATTATTTTATTTAAGCTGATAAAAGTTTAGAATTCGTATTAACTTTTATTTTTCTGGGTTTTTGGTGTTCAGGTATTTCTCTTTCAAGATTTATACTTAACAGACCATTATTTAAATCAGCCTCAATAACTTTTACAGTATCAGCTAACTCAAACTTTCTCTCAAAATTTCTGTTTGCAATTCCTCGATAAAGATATTCTGATTTATTCATAGTTTTATCTTCACCCATTTCACCTTTAACAGTTAAAAGATTACCCTCTTGGGATATATCTATTTGGTCCTCACCAAAACCGGCGATTGCCATGGTAATTTGGTAAATATTTTTGTCATGTTTGACGATATTATAAGGTGGATAAGAAGCACCTTTATTGTTCGTAGAAAAGACGGTATCAAAGAGTTTATCAAACTCATCGAAACCAACCGATGATCTCCATAGAGGAGATAAGTCAAATGTAGTCATAATTAACCTCCTTAAGCATTAATTGTTAATTGCAGTTTTTAAACCTGCGTTAATAAAGAAACTCCAAATGGCAATTTCTCTTACTATTAATTTGGGATTTCAATTGTGAATTTCAAGACTTTCAAATTGACTGTTGGATCATTTTTTTAGATGATAGGCACCTTTAATGTATTCAATTGTTGCAAATAAGCCAGGTGATACAAGCGTTCTTCAAAGGAAAAGTATTGATCTAACTGACCTTAAATCGAATGAAGTTTTGATTAAAAATAGAGCAATTGGAGTAAATTTCATCGATATTTATTTTAGAGCAGGGTTATATCCTTGGCCTGTTGACAAAGATCTTGTTTTAGGTTCTGAAGGTGCAGGCGAGGTTGAAGCTATAGGCTCTAATGTTACAAAGTTTAAAATAGGGGATCGCGTAGCATATGCGCAACCTAATAATGCATACGCAACACATAGAATAATATTAGAGGATCTCGTAGTTTCTATCCCAGATAGCATATCTTTCGATCAAGCAGCCGCATCAATTCTTAAAGGACTTACAGTAAAGTATCTTGTTTGTGACAGTTATAACTTACAAAGTAATCATGAGGTATTATTTCATGCTGCGGCTGGAGGCGTAGGATTAATCGCAGGCCAATGGATAAAAGATATTGGTGCAAAATTAATAGGAACAGCTGGTAATTCAGATAAATGTGAGTTAGCAAAGCAAAGAGGCTTTGACGAGGTTATAAACTACTCTGAAAATAATTTTTTAGATGAAGTATTAAAAATCACAAATAACAAAGGTCTTGACGTGGTTTATGATAGTGTTGGTAAAGACACAATGTTTCAATCATTTAAATGTTTAAAAAAACATGGGATGTTAGTTAGCTTTGGTCAATCATCTGGACCATATAAAGACATTCAAATGACAGATCTAGCATTTGGTTCTTTTTATTTAACTCGACCTACACTATTCCATTTTTACGCTAATAGAGAGTGGCTTGAAATTGCAAGCCATAAATTATTTGAGATGATTGTAAAAGATAAAATTAAATTGGATAAAATTACAAAATATGATCTTGATAATGTTGCTGACGCTCACACAGATATCGAAAATAGAAAGACTACGGGATCTATTGTCCTAAAGATTTAACTTCACTAAATACTTCTTTAAGAGTTTTCTCTAGAGTATCAAATATTATACCCATCTCCTCCTCTGATGTTATAAAAGGGGGACACAACACAATTGATGGGCCAAGAGGTCTACATATCAAACCATTTTCAATACACTTATTAGCAACACGCTCGCCAATGGATATCGAACCATCGAAGGGTAGTTTATTTTTTCTATCTTGAACCATCTCTAAAGCACCCATAAGTCCAATGCCGCGAGACTCACCTATAAACTCTAAATCTTCAAAGTTCTTTAAACCTCCCATAAAAATTGGCTCAAGATGTCTAACATTTTCAATCATTTTCTCATTAATTATAATATCAATTGCTTCTAGTGCTAGGGCGCAACCTACAGGGTGTCCACCAGCTGTGAAGCCATGAAAAAATTCCTCTGCCTCATAAGAGGCCTCCATCATTTCTTTTGTCATTTTTTCTCCCAAAATAACTGCACCAAGTGGAAAGAAACCTGATGTTATACATTTAGAGGCAATAATAATATCGGGATCAATATCGTATGTTTGAGATCCCCATAAGTTACCAGTTCTACCAAAACCACAAATTACCTCATCAGCAATAAATGGAATATTGTATTTTTTTAAAATTTTTTGAACTATCTCAAAATATCCTTTTGAGGGAGGGATCACACCACCTGCCCCCATAACAGGTTCTGCAAAAAAACCTGCAATGGTGTCAGGTCCCTCTTTTAAAATCAAATTTTCTAAATCTTCACCCATTCTTTTTGTAAACATTTCCTCACTCTCTTTTTCTAAGCCATATTTCCAATAATGAGGACAAGCTGAATGTAAAAAACCATCTAAGGGTAATCCAAATTCACTATTGTATGGTTTTCCTGTCATCGAAGCAGAAACAGCCGTTACACCATGATATGAATTTATTCGAGTAATTATTTTCCTTCGATTGGGATGCCCTTTTCTTTTATTAATAAACCATAATAATTTTACAGTAGTGTCATTAGCTTCAGATCCTGAGTTTGTAAAAAAAACTTTACCATCCGTGAAAGGAGATATTTCAATTAACTTATCTGCAAGTTCTACAGCTGGTTCAGATATTCTTCCAAAAAAAGCGTGGTAACCAGAAAATTTTTCATATTGTTTTTTTGCTGTTTCAACCATTCTGGGATGATCGAAACCAACCACAGAATTCCATAATCCTGAATTGGCATCTAAATATTTTTTTCCATCTTGATCGTAAACATATATTCCCTTCGCTTGGTTTAAAACAATAGGACCAAGTACATTTAAATTTTTAAGATCGGTAAAACCATGCAAAACTTTATCTGTATTAATCATTTAATCTACAACCTCATATAAACTTTCTAAAATTGGAATATTTCTAAATGGAATATCCACTAATCCTGTATCAGCAAGAAAATATCCAATAAAAAAGAAGAGTATCATGAAAATTAACTTCAACATCTTTAAAAAAGATAATATAGAAATCAAAAAAGGGTTAGAACAATTTGTCCTAACCCTTTAAGAAAGAAGTGGCCCACTAAGAAAAAAGCCGCTTCTATAAGGCTGTAAAAAGAGATTAATCTCTTATTTTTGATTATAATTAGGGGTAAAAATAACTTCAAGAAAATTGAAATAACCACAATATATAGAATAAATTAGATCTATATGCTACTAAACTTAGTTAAATCAGAAAATGAGTATCTTTAGATTCCTAGATAATATTCCAACTGTTCTTTTCACAATCATTTGGATTGTATTACTCGGTGCAATAACTTTAGGTGCACCATATATTTCTATTGAAGACATAAAAATTCTTATCACAATTAAAGATAATGAATTAGTTTCAAATTTTTCAGAGTTTTTCAATCCACATTTGATATTTCTAAATATCGCATCAAAGCTCACAAATTTTTTTGGTTTTAACAATTACTTTCTATTTAGACTACCAAATTTTATATACTTAGGATTATTAATTTTTGTCTCATATAAAATTATTAAATTAAAATTTTATGACCTCAATTATTTAATGCCTCTTACAGCAGTGATGTTGAGTGGCACAATTTTAATTTCAATGACAACCATTGATAGTTCTCTTATTTCAGGCTTGGTGACTTTATTAATATTCTATTATTTACTAAAAATTTTCGATGATGAAAACTTCTATAATGTATTTTTTTTTATATTATTTAGTTTAATTGCATTAATTCTCAATAATTTCTATTTTGTTATATTAATAACATTTTTGATATTCATAAAATTATTTAATTTAAAGCTAGAGAAAAAAAAACGTCTTAACTTAATTTCTTATCTAAGTTTTATTTATATATCTTTTTTAGTTTTTCTGATTATTCAGGGTATTAATAAAACGGATTACTATTCCATCCTTAATTTCGATCCAAATATTTTATTAAAGAAACTTTCAAAGAGTGTTATTTTTTTACTACCTTTATTAAGTTTGCTAATTATTTCTATTTTTTATAATGGCATAAAAAGAATTAACTGGAATAAGGAATTGATTATATTCCTTTTTTCAATAATTCTTTGTTGGTTTATGTTTATTTTTTCTAATAAATTAAATATATCGATTTTAGTCTTTTTATTACCAATAATGTCTATTTATATTTTTAGAACACTAGAATTTGTTGAATTAAAATGGTCGAAAATAGTTTTAGTTACCCTTTTTTTTATACCTGCAGGCATAATTTATTTTGATACCTCCCTTTATCACAGTACTTCAGAGATACCTCAGATAAATTATATTTTTTATTTAATGATAATTTTAGTATCATTAATTAATCCAGTTTTTTCTCTCCAAGGAAAATCCTTAACTACAGTATATAAAACTATCTCATTTTCTTTGATTTTAGTTGTGTTTTTTACTTCAGTCTTTTTTTATTCACAGTATAAGAATAAAACATTGAGTCCCGTTATCTATGATACTTTAAAAAATGATTTAAATTGTGATATAAAAAAATCCGAATTTATATTGGAAGAAAATTATCCACTAGATTTAATGTTGTTTTTTAGTGACAAAGTGAAACCAGACTATTTTTCAGATTGCCAAATAGAATTCAAATTTAGTTCCCTTGATACAACGCCAATAGAAGATAGTGACTCAATAAATAAAACCATACTCGATATGACAACAAAATCATTCATAAATATCAACTTTAATAAATTATGACTTTCTTCAATCAGTTAAACTCGCAAGAAAAAAGAATAAGTATTTATCTGCTAATTGGAGCTTTTTTTTTCTTATTATTTGATTATTCAGTAGCTTCTTTTTTTGACAGTATTAATCATCAAACAAAGTCTCTTTTTGGAACACTCACTCACTTTGGTGACTCTTTATATTTTTTTGTACCTACTATTTTAATCTGGGGCTTAATAAAAATTATCAAAAGTAAAAATCAGATTATGGAAACTGTAAGTGACATTAGTCTATTTATTTTTTTAAATATCTTATTAAGTGGCATAGTTACACAAATATTAAAACATATCTTTGGAAGACCACGGCCAGTCTTATATAATGGCTTTGAATTAAAATCGTTAGATATAATACAATTTGACTCCAAATGGCATTCATTCCCATCAGGTCATACCGCAACTATTTTTGCTTTTATCTTTTGTATGATATTTCTCTTTCCGAAAATTAAAAATGCATTGATAACCATTGCAATTATAATTGCATCCACGAGAGTCATAGTCGGTGCTCACTTTATTAGTGATATCTTTGGTGGCACGCTTGTTGCATATCTTTCAACAATATTTATTTCAAAAAAACTAGCAGATAAAAAAAAGCTATTTACATCAGAGAATGACAAATTAATCCCAAACAATAACGTTGAAATAATTTCAAGTAATATTTCCAATTTTTATACAAACATTTTCTCTCTTTACTTGAATTTTAATTTTTACTTTAAAACCCTAACCATAACCCTCCTACTCTCTATAGTATTTTTCATATTTCCCTCATTAGACATAACTGTTAGTGGCCTATTTTTTGGACAGGACGGTAAATTTATTGCTTCAGAGTCTGACTGGTTTATCTATTTTGTTCGTAAGATGTTGCTACCACTTATGGCTTTATTAGTTTTTTTTGTCCCCATAGCTGCTGTTTTCAAACAAATTTATTATAAAGAAAAAATTTTAAATGTTGCTGTTAGAGAATGGGTTTACTTGTTTTCTTGTCTTATTGTCGGAACAGGTATTGTTGTAAACTCTATTTTTAAAAATTTGTGGGGTCGTGCAAGGCCTAATGACACCATTCAATTTGGAGGAGAAGAGCCATTTACCATTCCATGGTTAAATGTTGATTATTGCAGTACCAATTGTAGTTTCGTTTCAGGTGACGTGTCTTTTTTTACGTTATCTTTAGCTTTACTAATTATATTCAATAAAACTTCATGGAACACATTTGCATATGCCTCAATTCTTTTAATCTCATTATTAAGAATTATGGAGGGTGATCATTTTTTGAGTGATACGATTATGAGTTTTATAATCACATATGTAATAATTAAGGGGCTCAATGATATCTTTAAAAATTTTCCAGAGGATCTTAATTTAAATCAATTAAAAAAACCTTCTTGGCTGACTAAGAAAAAGTCTAATTAAAAATACATATAATTTTATATATATAGATTTTTATGATATTTTATATCGTGAAAAATTTTTTAAGCTTTTTTTTAGTTTCTTTATTAAGTCCATTCTTTTTATTCGCAGCAGATTTGATACCAGAAAAATTGCATGGTACTTGGAGCAATGATTGTTCAAAAGAACAAGATGTTTTTATTATTACTGAAAGTAGCTACTTCAATCTCTATGAAAGTCAGGATGAAATAGACGAGTATGCGTATTTCTATCTTCAGTTTTCAGACTCAAAGAAATATAAAGATTGGATTTATCTGGATGGAGAAATATTTGAATTTAAAAATGTTTTTATGAAACTGAATGACGATATTTTAGAGGTTGTATTCGAAGAGCAAGATAATCTAGATGGATCCTATGATTTTTTGAATAATACTAACAACACTTTTACATATGCTAAATGCGATAACACGCCTGCTAGTTTAACTCTATTATTTGGAGAGGTATTATCATATATGAATTCAAAGGCATCTTTATCCTGTTCAAATTTCTCCAAGAATAAGGGAAAGTGCTTTGAAGATGTTTTTAGTTTTTTAGATGTCTCTGGTAATAAAGCACTTTCAAATGCTGAGATTAATAGGGCTTCTAAACTTTTAGTTTTTTTTAGCACAATAAATGGGCAAGAATTTGATGAGGCAGGTCTGTTTGGAATAATTTCTAGTTATGCTATCACCCCCTTACTTACTAAAGTTATTTTAAATAATTTTGATTTTGACAACAGTGCAGATCTCACACTAGAAGAAATACTTCAAGACAGAGAGGGTTTATTTGATTTAGATTTTAGTGAAAATGATCAAATAGAAATAGATAATCAAAAAATTAACGAGCAAATTAGAGATTTCATTAATAAGCTTCAAGGTTTAGGGAGTTTTTTATAAATAAAACTGCCGGTTCAGCAAGGATTCGAACCCTGACTAAATGATCCGAAGTTATTTCAGATTAATTATTATTTCACTATATCAACAATATTAGAGAAAAAGTTTTCACACACTTTTCGCACAATTTTTAGATAATTTGGATTGATCAATTAATGAAATTTAAATAATTTTTATCTGTGAAAAAATTTTTAGGATTAATATTACTTAGTTTTTTTTGGTGCAACATCGTTATTGCTGAATGCCAAGAGGGTGATTGTGCCAATGGAGAGGGAACTTTTACTTGGGCAAGTGGCAACCAATACGTTGGAGAATTTAAAGATGATTTGAGACACGGACAAGGAACTTTCACTTGGGCAGATGGAGAACAATACATTGGTGAATGGCAAAATGATAAGATGCTCAAGGGAACTTACACTTATGCTAATGGTGATAAATATGTTGGAGAATATTTAGATAATTTTATAAGGCACGGACAAGGAACTTTCACTTGGGCAAGTGGCGACCAATACGTTGGAGAATGGCAAAATAATAAGAGACACGGACAAGGAACTATTACTTGGGCAGATGGAGAACAATACATTGGTGAATGGCAAAATAATAAGATACTCAAGGGAACTTACACTTATGCGAATGGTAATAAATATGTTGGAAAATGGCAAAATAATCAGAAGCACGACGGAACTTTCACTTGGGCAAATG
>CACABO010000003.1 GCA_902530745.1 uncultured Alphaproteobacteria bacterium
CGTTTCCGGTAGCCTGAGCATTTACTAGAGCTTCTTGCAAAGGTTTGGTGCCTTTATCCACCAAAATTTGAGTTTTGGCATCTGCTACCCTTTGATATGTATATTCGAGTCTTTCAGATATTGCTGCGACTGTATCAGCTGGTAATGTTTGAGCTAAAGATACAAGGTCAGCTTCTGGAAGAGCTTTTGCTTTTTCACGAACCATTTCACCATGTCCGGGGACATTTACAATATTTTTAATATCTGGGATTTCTGTAACTGTTGTAGCGCCTTTAGCTTGATCTGGTCTATGATTGAAAGAGCGTAGAGATACTTCTGTAAGTCCTCTTAAAAAAAATAATCCACCAAGGGTAACAATGAAAGAAGGTAAGCCTGATCTAACTACAATGGTACCTTGTATCCATCCAAAAAAAAGTGTGAAACATAAAGTAATAAATATTGCTAGTATTGGGGAAACATCAGCAATGTGGAAAACCGTATAAAATTCTATATGGAAACCTCCCTCAAAAGATATGTAGGGCACAATAAATGAAAAACCCCATCTAAGAATCATTGCCATACAGGCTCCTGCGAAACCAATCATGGATCCAATAGATAAGTCAAACTCGCCTGCTATGATTAATAGACCAGCACCAATTGCTATGATACCAAGTTGAGATATAACTCTTAGAAAGTTTCTAATACCTAATGCATTAAAACCCTCGCCTGTAAAAGGGTTCCAAGACATTTCACCAGTAGGGATGGAGAAATAACCAAGCATTCCAAATAAAAGGAGCATAACTCCGATAGGTCCAATTTCTGGTCTTGAAACCAGTGTGGTTAGCCAAGTTTTCTTTTGATGCCTATCAGACTCTTGTCTTTGGGGAGTAGAGGTTGTTGCCATATTTTATTTTATATAATTTTAATAAAAGTCATTCAGTTTAATTTTACTTAAATTTAAAAAAAAAGTGGGCAGTTTAATACCCACTTTTCAAAGTTTATAAGATTATACTATCTATCAATACCTGCTAAAGCAGCAACTGATGAAGCATTTGACTTGTCAACAAATCCTGGACCTGATGGAATATTTGCACCAGGTAAAAGGCCAGCACCGTTGTTGTATAAGTGTAATACTACAACAGGCATATAACCTTGTAGACGTTGTTGTTGGTCAATTGTGAAAGCAACTTTACCCTCATTGATTAAGTCCATAACAGGTGGGCTTAAGTCAAAACAAGAGTGGTGTACTGACATACCTAACTCATCGATAGCCTGTTGAACTCCAACACAAACGTGCGGACCAACTGATAATACTGCATCAACATCTGGGTTTGCTTGTAAACCAGCAGCAGCTCTTGTTGGGATAGTAGCTGGATCGTTTGAGCTATCTACTAATTCAGTAGGAATAGCTTCACCGTAACCACCACATCTATCTGTCAAAGCTGTGTTGTATGCTTCTTGAATCATGCAAAGAGCTTTTGTAGCACCTTCTGCTTTTGCTCTTGCACCAGCAGATTGACCAGCAAGGTATTCAGGCTGACCAACGTGCATTAATGCACCAAGTGAAGCAGAAGACTCAAGACCTGAGTTCATTGTGATGACTGGAATACCAGCAGCAACAGCGTCTTTAATTGCTTGACCTAAAGCTTCAGGATCTGGAAGTGAAACTACCATTCCATCAGGCTGAGTTGCTGCAGCAGCAGCAATTGATTTTGCCATGTCGCCCATGTCACCTGAAGGGTTGAAGATATATTCAAAATCTGCACCTACGTGTCTAGCAGCATCTTCACCACCTTTTTGCACAACAGGCCAGAAAGGGTCTTTACCCTCACCGTGTGTTACCATTACATATCTTTCAGCAAATGCAGAAAGAGATAAGAATGATACAAGAATTGTAAGAATTATTTTTCTCATAAATTCCTCCTTAATTATAACGAAAGCATAATATTAATTTTTTCAAGCAAATCCAAAACATTTGTTACTAAAAATCATGCAATTTGATCATTTGCGACAAAAAAAATCAGAGTAAACTTCTCAAAAAGTTTTAATAATCAAAAAATATATGTATTCCTAGTGTTTTACTCATAATAAATCAAAGCACATTAGCTAAATTAACAATGAATATAAGTCTCCCAATTAAGATAATTCCCACAAGCCTCATTTAATATTTCGCCTGTTTTTGAAGCATTCATCACTACATGGTGTTCATAACCGTGTCTACAAACATATTGCATTAATTTTTGAAGCTTAGGTACTTTCGCAACTGCTCTTGTACCAAAAGTGTTTAAAGGATCATCAGTTAGCTCTCCCTCTCCAAAGTAGCATTTTATTTTACCTAAATTATCATCAGTGGAAATCCTTCCATAAGTTAGAGGATTGGCTGGTGTTCTACCTTCAAGTGCACCATGGGTTTTTTCCTCACCAAAAACACTTCCCAATATAGGTGCTGTACTTATTTTCAAATCAGGGAGGAAACTTTTAGCCCAATTTCCACAATGAAATAAAACACACTTTTCCTCGTCTTGGTCATAATTATTATTCCAATCAACTAAAGCACTAGGACTGTTCGAGGCTAATTGCATAGCATACATCGTTAAAGTTCCAGTGACATCTACTTCACAAGCACTTGGAAGCATATTTTCGCTCATCATACTCATTGATGTACAAACATTACATCCATAATTTTCTTGAACACTTGTCCAACATTGAATAGCAGTAGCATCGAGTTTGTTTGTTTCAACAAAATCATTTAAAACAACATCGAGCCTCGCAAGCTGTAATAATTTTTCAGATGGAGTATCAGTAGAATCTCCATAACCTGAAATTTTATTCATCGAGTCTTTAACTTTTTTGCTATCATCATTAAGTTCTTTAGCTTTACCAAGGACTTCTGATAAATCGATAGTAGTGACACTAATACCATGGCGTTCTAAAATTTTTTCACTGAACCTGACTGTATTAAAAGCTTGTGGTCTTGCTCCAACAGCTCCTATTCTGACTCTCCTCATACCTTTCACTACTTTACAAATTGAAATAAATTTATTTAGCTCATGATCAAATTCATTTCCGGACAAACTTACAACATGGCTTTTTGTTAACGAGTACTTTATTCCATATTGATAAAGATTATTACAAACAGATATTTTACCACAATAAGCATCTCTTCTATTTGAGGGTTGCATTTTATCTAAATCATCTGGAGTTGCTTGAACCAGAACAGGCACATCTAAACCTGATAGTCTAATTGTGTCAGCTACTCCTTTTTCATCACCAAAATTAGGTAAGACCACTAATATGCCCTCTATTTCATCTTTATGGGATTTAAAAAGATCAGCGCACTTTTGAGCTTCAAGAAATGTTTCCACTCCACCCAGCTTAGTGTCTGAGTCTTTCAAAATAATAGGTTTTAAACCTTTATTCTTAAAAATATTTAAAACTTCATTTCTAGCCTCAGTAATAAGATGATCTGGAAAAAAATCTCTATTACCTATTATTATACCTAATGTTGATGACACGTCTTATTACCTCCTACCTTACTAAATGTAATATATAATAATTGATCAAGCCTAGAAAGGGGATATTCTTTATCTATTCACTATGAATGAGAAAAATTTAAAAAAGAAATCATTAGAATATAGAAAAACTATCCTTGAAATAATTTTTCAATCTGGTGCAGGTCATACTGGGGGGAGTCTCTCTTGTATTGATATTTTGAATGTTCTTTACAATTCAGTTATGAATATTTCTCCCAAAAATTTTTCGGGCTTGGATCGTGATCATTTTATTCAAAGTAAAGGACACTCTGTGGAAGCATTATACACAGTATTATGTGATTGTGGTTTTTATTCAAAAAAAGATTTAAGTACTTTAAATCAATTTAATTCGCACTTTATTGGTCACCCTACAATAAAGGTACCTGGAATTGAACATAATACTGGAGCTCTAGGACATGGTCTGTCAGTTGCTGTAGGTTTAGCGCTATCTAAAAAAATAGATAAAAAAACAAATAAAGTTTTTACATTGTTGGGAGACGGTGAATTATCTGAGGGTTCAGTTTGGGAGGCCTGTACCACTGCTTCTAAATATAAATTAGATAATTTAATCGTAATTATAGATAGAAATGATTTACAAATTACTGGAAAGACTGAAGAAGTTAATCCTATTGAACCCATTGATAAAAAATTTGAGTCATTTGGTTTTGAAACTATTTTGACAAATGGGAATAATATATCTGATCTCTTAAATGTATTTAAAAAAATACCTATGAAAGGTGGTAAGCCAACTGTAATAATTGCAAAAACTACTAAAGGGTCAGGTGTAAGCTTCATAGAAAACCAAATCAATTGGCACCATAAAGTACCTAGTGAGGATGAGTATGGGAGGGCAATCTCAGAGTTAAACGAGAAACTAAATTCTTATGAATAAAATTGGTAAACCTAACCTTGAGATCTTTTCTGAGACATTACTATCTGAAGCGAAAAAAAATAAGGATATTATAGTTGTGACAAGTGACTCGAGGGGGTCGGGTAAATTAGTCCCTTTTGGTAAAGAGTTGCCTGACCAAATCATTGAAGTAGGTATAGCTGAACAGAATTTAGTGGGTGTTTCAGCGGGGTTAGCTGCTGGGGGAAAAATTGTATTTGGGGTATCCCCTGCAAGTTTTTTAACTGCTAGATCTTTAGAGCAGATAAAGAATGATGTCGCCTATTCTAACTGTAATGTTACATTAATTGGGATCAGTGCAGGGATAAGTTATGGGCAGCTTGGATCAACACATCACTCAATCCATGATTTTGCTACATTAAGGGCAATCAATAATATGACTATAGTTGCGCCTGCAGATAACTTTGAAGCATCAGAGGTTATTAAACAGGCTGTTTCTTATAATCAACCTCTTTACATTAGGTATGGAAAAAAACCAATGATGGATATTCATCCTGCAGGTACAAAATTTAAAATTGGAAAATCTATTTTGGTCAAAAAGGGAGAGGATTTAACAATCATTGCAACTGGTGAAACTTTACAACGAGCATATTTGGCTTATGAAATTTTAAAAGAAAACAACATTCATTGTTCTATTATTAGTATGCATACAATAAAGCCCTTTGATAAAGAAACATTTTTAGAATTTTCAAAAAATTCCAAAGCAATCTTAACAATAGAAGAACATAGTATGTTTGGGGGGCTCGGAGAATGCTGTGCAAACCTAATTGCTCAAAATAAAATAGATACAAAACTTAAAATACTTGGGATACCTGATGAATATATGATTAATGGATCTCAATCTGATGTGTTAGACTACTATAATATGAGTCCACAGAAGATAGTTGAAATATCTAAAGATTTACTAAACAAATGAGTTATCTGACCATAGACTCAAGCACATCTTCTACAACAGTTCTTGTATTTAATGAAAAATTAGAAGCAATAAAAAGATTTCAAAAAGAACATCGTCAAATAATTACAGAAGAAGGATACATTGAGCACGATTTAGAGGAGATTTATCAAAACTTACTTGACTTAATTAAAAACGCATCTGAAATAGTGCCTAATCCCAAGTTCATTAGTTTAACTAATCAGAGAGAAACATTTACTCTTTTTAATAAAAAAAACGGGAAACCAATACATAATGCAGTTGTTTGGCAATGCACTAGAGGTCAAAAAATTTGTGAAGATATTCTGAAAGATGAGTCAAAAAGTGATGAAATTTTAAATAAAACAGGCCTAAAACCAAATACATTTTTTTCGGGAAGTAAATTTAAATGGTTATATAACAACAAATCAGAAATTAAATCGAAGATTGATGAAGGTGATATTTTATTTGGGACAATTGAGACATATCTCATTTACCGACTCACAAACTTTAGATCATATGTTACTGACACAACTAACGCATCAAGAACTTTATTATTTAATTGTTTAAATAATTCTTGGGATAATGAATTGTTAAATATTTTTGATGGCACTAATCTCAATTTTCCAAAAATAATTAAAAGCTCAGATATATTTGGAGAAAGTGATTTTAATAAAGCTTTTAAAAATCCTATAAAAATAATTGGAGTAGCTGGTGATGCACAAGCATCACTTTTTGCTAATTTTTGTTTTGAAAAAGGTGATACGAAAATTACAACTGGGACAGGTTTTAATATTCAAACAAATATTGGCAATGAGATGATTATTGATCAAAATTCACTTACCTCACTTGCTTTCACAAATGATAAAGAAAATATTTATGCATTAGAGTGTTTGAACTCATTTGCTGGGGGAACAATCTCATGGATAAAGAATAATTTAAAGTTAATTGAAACAGCTAGCGAAAGTGAAATCTGTTCTAAAAAAGAAAAAGATAGTAATGGGGTGTGCTTCATTCCTGCTTTCTCTGGACTGGGTCCACCATTTTGGAAATCTAACGCAAGAGCTGCTTTCTTTGGTATCAGTGCATCAACAAATAGAAATCATTTAGTTAGAGCTGGATTAGAGTCAGTTGCTTATCAAATGGTGGTATATTTAGAAACTATGAAGAAATCGAGAAATTTGGATTTAAAAAGCTTATCTATTGATGGTGGAATGATAAAAAATAGTTTTTTTCTTCAAATAATTAGTGATCTATTAGAAATTGATTTAACTATTCCTGAAATGGAGGATATGTCCTCCTATGGAGCCTTACTTTTTGGGATGCAATATTTTCATAATTTTAAAAATTTGGACGATTTGAGAGATTTTAAAGTAAAAAGTTCAGTAATTAGCCCCGGTAATAATGAGATTACAAGAAACTCCTATAACTTATGGAAAGATATCGTAGATAAACATTTCATTAAAAATCAAGACTAAAAAATTAAAATTTAACTAGTAAGTTAGCATAACAATAAGATATTGTTGTTGTGACTATATATAGGAGGAAATAACTATGAGAAAATTATCTCTAGTTCTAGCTTCACTTATGGCAGTTGCTTTTACTTTTGCTACTATGCCAGCAAAAGCAGGGAGCCATGCTGTTGAAGCTTGCTTAATTACAAAAACAGACATCAATCCTTTCTTCGTTAAAATGAAAGAAGGTGCAGAGGCGAGAGCTAATGAATTAGGTGTCAAATTATCATTCTTTGCGGGTAAAGTTGATGGTGACCATGAGACTCAAGTAAGAGCTATTGAGACTTGTATTGCTTCAGGTGCAAAAGGTATTTTAATTGCTGCATCTGACACAAAAGCTATTGTTACTCCATTAAAAAATGCTCAAGACAATGGTTTATTAGTCATTGCTCTTGACACACCACTAGAGCCAATTACAGCTGCAGACTCTACTTTTGCAACTGATAACTTCAAGGCAGGTGAATTAGGTGGAGCTTGGGTTGCTGCAAAGTTAGGAGCAGATGCTGCTAATGCCAAAATTGCAATGTTAGACCTTAACGAGAGTCAACCTTCTGTTGGTGTTCTTAGAGATCAAGGTTTCTTAACTGGATTTGGAATCGATGTAAAAGATGTTTCCAGATGGGGAGATGAAGATGATCCAAGAATTATCTGTAATGAAGTTACAAACGGTAACGAAGAAGGTGGTAGAACTGCAATGGAAAAATGTCTTCAAAAAGATCCAGACATAAACGTTGTTTACACTATTAATGAGCCAGCAGCTGTTGGTGCTTATGAGGCGTTAAAAGCAGTTGGTAAAGATGATGGTAGTGTTCTCATTGCTTCAGTTGACGGAGGTTGCCCAGGTGTAGCTGACGTTGAGAGAGGTATCATTGGTGCTACATCTCAACAATACCCATTATTAATGGCTTCTTTAGGTGTTGAAGCTATTAAAGCTTGGGCTGAAGATGGATCAAAGCCTGAAAATACTCCAGGTCTTGACTTCTTTAACACTGGTGTGAACTTAGTTACAGATGATGCTGCTAGCGGAGTTCCATCAATTAGTGTCAAAGAAGGTATGGACAGATGTTGGGGTTAATCTAATAATTTTATTATTCAGGGCAGATTATTCTGCCCTGAAACTTTTGCATTTTTAATATGAATAAAATTTCTGATGACATTTCTAAAGATCTAAAGGATCAACCCAAATTTACAACTGATATCGGTGAGAAAGATCAAGATCATCACTCATTTGATTTAGGTGAACAGACCACACTAAAAAAAATTCAACATTTTCTTCATGGTAACCCAACTATAGTTCCTGTTATAATTTTGATTTTAAGCGTTATCGCTTTCGGTTTTATAGCTGGGGGAAAATTTTTCTCTGCTTTCAATTTATCTTTAATTGTTCAACAAGTTACAATCGTTGGGATACTTGCAGCTGCTCAGACGCTAATTATTCTCACTGCTGGTATAGACCTAAGTGTTGCTGCTATGATGGTTTTGGCATCAGTTTTTATGGGTAAACTTTCTGTCGAAATGGGCATACCTACATTACCTGCTATTCTTGTTGGAATGATATCAGGTGTTGCGACAGGAGCATTCAATGGATTATTAGTTACAAGATTAAGATTGCCTCCATTTATTGTTACATTGGGAACTTGGAACATATTCTTTGCTTTAGTGATCTTTTTTACTGGGTCACAATCTATTAGAAGCTCTGACATTGAAGTAAATGCTCCTCTTTTACATTTTTGGGGAGAAAGAATTAATCTTGGAGGCTTTGTATTTACTTATGGCGCTTTCCTTATGATTGGAATTTTTATTTTTTTATGGTTTTTGCTTAACAGAACAGCATGGGGCAGACATGTTTATGCAATTGGTGATGATAAAGAAGCTGCAGAACTCTCAGGTATTAGAACAGATAGAATGCTTGTTTCAATATATGCAGTGGCAGGTTTTGTAGTTGCAATCGGAGCTTGGGTTTCAATAGGCAGAGTTGGCTCAGTATCACCTACAAGTTTCTATGAAGGTAACTTAGACTCAATTACTGCTGTTGTTATAGGTGGAACCTCACTTTTTGGAGGAAGGGGAACAATAATTGGCTCACTATTTGGAGCGTTAATTGTGGGAGTCTTTAGTTCTGGATTATCAATAGCGGGCTTAGATGTTTTATGGCAGCGATTTGCTTTGGGTTGTCTTATAATAGTTGCCGTTGGAATAGATCAGTGGATAAGAAAGGTGTCAAACTGATGGATCCAGTTCTTGTTGCGAAAAAACTGTCAAAAAAATATGGAAAAGTAGTAGCTTTAGATAATGCTGATCTTGAATTATACCCAGGTGAAGTTTTAGGAGTAATTGGTGACAATGGTGCAGGAAAGTCAACATTGATTAAAGCTCTTTGTGGTGCAGTAATTCCAGATAGTGGTGAAATTCAATTGGATGGAAATAAAGTTTCTTTTACTTCTCCGATTGAGGCTAGAAAGTTAGGTATTGAAACTGTTTACCAAAACCTTGCACTCTCTCCAGCTTTATCAATCACAGATAATATGTTTTTAGGTAGAGAAATTAGACAAAAAGGATTCATGGGAAAGTTTCTTAAATTTCTAGATCAAAAAGCTATGGCGGAAGAAGCAAGAAAAAGACTCTCTGATCTAGGCCTTCTAACTATTCAAAACATTAATCAGCTTGTTGAAACACTCTCAGGAGGACAAAGACAAGGTGTGGCCGTTGCACGTGCTACATCTTTTGGAACTAAGGTGGTAATTATGGATGAACCCACTGCTGCCTTGGGTGTAAAAGAAAGTAGAAGAGTATTAGAGTTAATCGGAGAAGTTAGAGCAAGAGGAATACCTATCATTTTAATTTCTCACAATATGCCCCACGTATTTGAAGTAGCAGATAGAATTCATGTACATCGATTAGGTACTAGACTCTGTGTTATTGATCCAAAAAAATATGAAATGTCAGATGCTGTTGCGTTTATGACTGGTGCTAAAGAACCACCACTAAATTAATTTTCAAGAATATACTCAGCCCCAATACTATTTTTTAAAACATTTACACCATTAGGTAGATCGTTTTTATATACTTTTTCATCAATCTCTTTTTTTGGTAAATTGAAATTCTCCCATCGTTCAATTAGTCTTTTTTCTAAAATTTTTTTTTCACAATTAATCATTACAGTTGTATTAAAAAATTTATGTAACTCACTCCACGGATAGGAATTTAAAAGGACATAATTTCCCTCAACTATAATTACTTTAGTATTTTTTGAAATTATAACTGCTGAGGATCTTGATAATTCTAATGATCGATCAAAAATTGGTATTACAACCTCGTCTTCTTTATGCAATCTAGATACAAAGTTGATTAAACCCATTACGTCAAATGTTTCTGGTGCTCCTTTTTTTGATAAAAGTTTTTTCTCTTTTAAAATTAGGTCATCATAGTGAAAACCATCCATTTGAAGAATACTAGAGTTATAACCCTTTGCACTAAGGTCTTTTGCTAAATTTTCAGATATTGTACTTTTGCCAGAGGCAGGAGGGCCAGAAAGAGCAATAAAATAACGGTTTTTATCATTTTTATCAATGTTATCTGTAACTGATATTATAAGTTGATCATAAGTTAATCCTGACATTATTTTGTTAAGAAAAACTATTTAACATAGAATTTCTTCCAACCATCAAAGCGATCTTTAAGTATTGATTTAGTATTATTATTTTTTTTTATTATTTCTTTAACTAAAGGTGGCTTTAATACATCTTGATGTTTTAGATTATTAAAACCAAGATATGCCAACCTTGCAGCACCATAAGCAGCCATAGAATCTGATGCTTCTGTAATAGCCAGATCTCTGTCAAGTATTGATGCTAACAGTTTAATCCAATATTTATTTTTCGACCCGCCACCGATTACAAATAAATTATTCAATTTGATGCCAGTTTTTGAAAGAGCTTGGTAGTTATCAAAAAGACCAAAAGAAATACCTTCGATTAAACTATAAACAAGTGTATTTTTATCTGTTTCTATTCCCATATTATGAAAACTTGCTCGAACGTGTGGGTCATTTAATGGAGTCCTTTCTCCTGTCAAATAAGGCAAGTAATAAGGTGAGTTACTCATTGAAGTATCAGAACTCATAGACTCTTTCAAACACTTTGTAATTTCATCAATTGAAGAGTCAAAAGTATTTATAAACCAATTAATGTTTGATGTGCAGGAGAGCATTACTGACATAAGATGCCAAGTATTAGGCAAACAATGACAAAAGGAGTGAATTGCATCATCATAATTTTTTAAGAATTTCTTTGTTGACCCAAATATCACGCCTGAGGTACCTAATGATATTGATGCATCACCCTCTTCATACAATCCTAAACCAACAGCAGCAGCTGCGTTATCTCCTGCGCCACCGTAAACTCTGCATTTCATATTGAAGCCATATTTGTCAGCTATATCCTTTTTAATAATACCAGTTTGATCAGTACCCTCACAAACATTTGGCATTTGTGAAATATTCATAGAGCTTGCTTCAAGTAATTTTATAGACCAATCTCGTTTTTCTACATCTAGCCAATAAGTTCCAGAAGCATCAGATAAATCGCTGAAAAATTCTCCTGTTAGGTAAAATCTTAAGTAATCTTTTGGTAAAAGAACCTTATAGATTTTATTAAAATTTTCATTTTCATTTCTTTTAATCCATAGAACTTTTGGTGCTGTAAAACCAGGCATTGCAATGTTTCCGGCTATATCCATAACAGATTTATCTGTCATTATCTCTGAACACTCTTGATGGCTTCTTGTGTCATTCCAAAGTATACAAGGTCTAATTATTTCATAATCCTTATTAATACAAGTAGCGCCATGCATATGCCCTGAAAAAGAAACTGAATTTATTTCGTTGATGTTAATTTTACTTTTTAATCTTAACATACATTGATCAAGAGCAACTATCCAAGAGGATGGATCTTGTTCAGACCATCCACTTTGAGGATTAGATGAAGGTATATCTTCGCTCGAAACACTATGAATAATTTCCTGTTCTTCACCAATGACTAAGCATTTCATTGATGAAGTTCCAAGATCTATTCCTAAATACATAACTATTACTATACAATCTTTAAAAAAATTTTCTATTTATACTGTGAGAAATTTGATGATAAAGTTTTAATATAATGAATAAATCTTTAGAGACGAAACTACAAAAAATAAAAAAACAAATTTATAAACCCAAAGATTTTATTATTGCAGATGCAAAAGACGGTGATATGGCAATGGGCATCGTAACGCCTGGGCCTAAAAGAGACAGTAAGGGTAAAATTTTAAAATCCTTCAAGAAGCTTAATGATTATAAGCAAGCTATGATATCTATGTCTAAATCAAATCTTGTTGATATTATGTTGATGTCTGCATCAACTGGTGAAGAATTAATTAAAAAAAAAATATTTAATAACTCCAAAGTTACTCCTGCTATTCGAATGAATGATACTACAGATATTTGGTTAATGAGAAATGGTAATTACAGATCTACTTATCCAAGACCTTTCCGATCTGCTCGTCTAAAAAGTGTATCAAAATTTGCAAATTTAGGATTATTTTCAATGACATTCTCTAAAAATGTAGATTTTGATTTAGCAATGTTAAATGCTTATAGAGATTTTAGAATTGAAGCTATTGAATATAAATTTAATCATTTTTTGGAGGTGTTTAACCCTCCAATTAATATCGGCATGAAATCAAATAATCTGGGTGACTACATTAATGATTGCATCATTAAAGCCATTGCAGGACAAACTAAAGAGGAAAGACCTTTATTTTTGAAAATTGCATACAATGGTCCAAAAGCGATGGAGGAACTGGCAACTTATGATCCTGCAAATTTAATAGTTGGTATATTAGGTGGTAGTAAAGGAACCACACGAGATTGTTTTGAATTAATTAAAAAAGCTAGTCATTATGGTGCAAGAGTTGCTCTTTTTGGTAGAAAAATTAATCTTGCAGAGGATCCAATCTTGTTAGTAAAGCTAATGAGGGCAGTAATAGAAAAAGATATAAAAACTATTGAAGCTGTTAAGTTATATCATAGTGAATTAAATAAAAAAAATTTAAGACCAGATCACTCTCTTAATAAAGATCTTCAAATAACTGATCCTATTTTAAAATTATAATTTTTTGATATTAGGTAAATTACCTGACGATGAGTCAATTTTCATCATAGCTGATCCTGCTGCATGAGACTTCCTCAGTGTAACTTCAATATCCCAGTCTTCATGTACACCAAAAATAAATCCTGCACAGAAAGCATCCCCTGCGCCAACAGCATTTTTGATATTTTTTTTTTGAATTTTGGGAGACTGGGAGTGATAAATATCTTTTTTAGAAATATAAAGTGACTCATACGGGCTATGTATAATAAAAGCTCTTTGAAGGCCTTTTTGAAAAATTTTTCTAGACAAGTTTATAATGAGTTTTTTGTTTAATCGGTTTTTTGAGTTAATAATTTTTTTTTTAAAAAGTAATTGTGCTTCAATTTCATTAAGTAAAAGATAGTCGGTATAAGGAAGAGCACTAAAAATAATTTTCTGAAAATTTGGAATATTGTTTGATGCTAAATCAATGATGTTAATAATATCTTTTTTTCTTGACTCTTTTAAAACTTTACAAAGTCTTGTTTCTTTCCCACTAAATTCGTCTAATCTTCCTAAAAGGCTGAGATATCCTACATATAAAATTTTAGGATAATTGCTAAGTTTACTTAATCTAAAATGATCTATGTCTAATAAATCATTTGCCCCAGAGTAGTAGAGAAAAGTTCTTTCATTTTGTTTCTCAGACATGCACAAAGAATATGAAGTTGGGATATTAGATGAAACTGAAAGGTATTTTGAAATAATGCCATTACTTCGACAATGATTTTTAATAAGTTTAGAATTATCATCATTTCCTATAGATCCCATGGCAATTAAATTATATTTGAAACCAAGAGAAAATAGGTTTGTTAATACATTATTAGGACCGCCGCCAACACATTGATATTGACCTTTGATAGACTCAAGCTTGCCTCTCTCAGGAAGGTAGTCAATTTTATAAGTTGTATCTACGCACCATATACCTAATCCTACAACCCCACGGCGCATTAAACTTCATTCCATAAGGGATGAAGAGGTGGCTCATCTTCTTGTATCTGACTAAATCTTCCAACTTGCTCAAGAAAATAATTATCATTATTGTCATCATTTACTTGGGACACTTCTCCAGCCATAACCATTCCAGAGCCTTTAACAGAATAAAATCTATGAAAAATATTTCTCTCAACAGTAACGCTTTGACCCTTTTTTAAAATCAAAGGTTCATGTGGATCTAGTTCTATTTTTTCTCCATCAACAAGAACAGTGATTTTTTTTGATAATTGCTTGTTATTATCAATTTCTAAAAACTCAATTGCTAAATCTCCACCACCTCTATTTATAATATCTTCCAATTTAATCTTATGACTATGAAAAGGGATTTCCTGGCCCTCTTGCATGAAGAGTAATTTTTCTGCATAAGGTTTATCATCAAAATTACTTTGAATGCCATTCCTAATACAAAAAAGTGTTATACCTTGACTATTAAAATTATCTTTTCCAAAATCTGTTACATCCCAGCCCATTTGATGATCTTTGAGGTATTTAGTCATCTCGGGATTGTTGTTATAATCTTCCTTTGACCAATAACCCCATTTTGGAAGTGTCCAATTATATGTATCCATCATTTTTTTTGCTGTTTCTATAGCATTATTAATCTCTGAGCGCTTCATGGAGTAAGATTATCAAAAATAAAAATAATTGATATAATCATGTAATGAAAACAATTATTGTTGATCCATTTCCACGTAAAATGGAACTAATTTTTAAATCTAGTAAACTTAAACTTTTAAAAAAAAAATTTAATATAATTAATGCACCTAAAGAAAATAAACTAAAATTTTATAAACAAAATATTCCTAATGCTGATTTTATTATTGGTCAACCTGATTTACCAAAATCAATATTAATTTTAGGTAAAAAACTTAAAGCTATTTTCAATGTTGAAAGTAATTTTATGGATAACATGGACTATGATTACTGCTTTAATAACAATATCTATGTTTTATCCACGGCTCCTGTTTTTGCTCAGAGTGTTGCTGAAATAGCTATTGGTTTGACTATTTCTTTGAAAAGAGAAATACATACAGCACATTTAGATTTTATAAAAAAAAAGGAAAAGTATGGCTTAGAAAGTAATAAGCGAAGCAGTCTATTGCTTAACAATAAAATTGGCATTGTCGGTTTTGGAGACTTAGCTAAAAGTCTTAAACCTATGTTGGTACCTTATACTTCAGATTTTCGAGTTTATGATCCTTGGCTTCCAAATAAACTTATAGAGGACAATGGTTGCAAGCCAGCATCATTAGGTAAAATTTTCAAAAATTGTGAAGTAATATACATACTTACCACAATAACAAAAAAAAATAAAAACATGATAGATGAAAAACTTTTAAGATTAATGAAAAAAAATGCTTGTTTAATCATTCTAAGTAGAGCTAATGTAATTAATTTTCAAGATTTAAATAAAATTTTAATGAAAGGTAAAATTAAAGTTGCCACTGATGTTTTTCCTCAAGAACCTGTTCCTAAAAATGATCCAATAAGAAGACAAAAAAATATTCTTTTTTCTTCTCACAGAGCGGGAGCTTTAAATAGTGTTTTTTTTGAAATGGGAGAGATTGTTTATGAGGATTTAAATTTGATCACAAAAGGACTGCCTCCTAAATTATGTCGTCGAGCAGAATTGGAAACTGTCAAAAATTTAAGATCTAAGCCAGTTGTTATAAATTAATTATATTGAATATAGTTAATTTATTTAGTTCTATAGGTACATGTTAATTAATATTGATCCAATTCTTGGACCTGAGGTTCTTCACACCCTTCGTGCTATGGGCCATGGTGACAAACTCATTTTATGTGACTCAAACTTTCCAGCTTATTCTATGAATTCAGTTGTACATCGTTTAGATGGAGTTGATGCAGCAAAAGCAGCAAAAGCTATATTATCTATTTTCCCTCTGGATAGTTTTATAGAGTTTCCAATACTAAGAATGCAAATCGATAACAAACCTGATGAGCTTAACGATGTTCATAAAGAAATTATTGATGTAACTAGAAGTGTAGCAGGTGAAAACTGGAAAATAGGATCAATCGAAAGATTTATGTTTTATGAAGAGGCAAAAAAAGCCTTTGCAATTATCACAACTAATGAGACACGACCATTTGGTTGTTTTATTTTAACAAAAGGAGTTGTTAAACCTGATGGTACTGTTTGGGTACTAGATAAGTGAGTATTTGTGTATTTGGGATATTCGTTGCGGATCTATGTTTTTTTGCAAATGATATTCCAATACCAGGTCAAACGGTATTAGGAAAAAAACACATCATCGGACCAGGTGGTAAAGGGTCAAACCAAGCAATAGCAGCAGCAAGAGCTGGAGGTAATGTATCTTTTATAAGTAAAGTAGGTAAAGATAGCTATGCCGATCTTGCAATCTCTTTATATGACAAAGATAAAATAAATTATGATGGTTTGGTTATCTCTGAAAATGAATCAACTGGGGCTGCAGGTATTTTGATTAATGAAAAAACTGGGCAAAATGCAATAAATGTTGTTCCAGGAGCCGCTGGTACAATCGATGAAAAGTTAATCGACTCAAAGTTAAAAATAATAGAGTCTTCTGATGTTTTTTTAACACAGTTAGAGACACCAAAAGAGGTAACACTCTATGCTCTAAAAAAAGCGAAAAATTTTAATTGTACAACAATTCTAAATCCAGCACCCGCCAGTGAAATAAATGATGATAACTTTCAATATTTTGATTTTTTTACCCCGAATGAAACGGAGGCAAGTTTTTATTATGGTCAATCAATTAAAAATGAGGAAGACTGTAAAAAAGCAGGAAGTTTTTTTTTAGATAAAGGGATAAAAAATATAATTATTACACTTGGAGAAAATGGTTGTTATTTTAAAAACAATAAAGAGGAGTTTATGGTACCTGCATCAAATCTAAAGAAACCAGTAGTTGATACAACAGGTGCGGGGGATGCTTTTAATGGGGCTCTAAGTGTGGCAATCTCACAAAATAAAAACTACAAAGAAGCTATTGAGTTTGCTAATCTTGTGGCAGGTGTTTCAGTTACAAGGGAGGGAGCAGCAAATTCAATGCCATACAAAGAGGAATTACTTTAAAAATGCCATATATTTCAGACAAAAATCGCTATCAAAAAATGCATTATAGAAACTGTGGTGATAGTGGTTTAAAACTACCTGTCTTGTCAATAGGGTTATGGCATAACTTTGGTGGCAATGGAATGGCTTCAGAGTCTAAAAAAATTCTTTTTGAGTCTTTTGATGCAGGAATTACTCATTTTGATTTAGCAAATAATTATGGACCACCTTATGGCAGTGCTGAGTCTAATTTTGGAAAAGTCATGAAAAGTGATCTTGGAAAATACCGTGATGAGTTAATTATATCGTCTAAAGCAGGTTACGATATGTGGGATGGACCCTATGGTGAATGGGGTTCAAAAAAACATGTAATTGCTAGTTGCGATCAAAGTTTAAAGAGGATGAAACTGGATTATGTAGATATATTTTATTCACATCGTTTTGATCCGAATACACCTCTTGAGGAAACAGCTGATGCCTTAGAAAGTATCTATAAAGCTGGTAAGGCCCTGTATATTGGTGTCTCTTCTTACTCCTCCAACAAGACAAATAAAATGATTTCAATTTTAAAGAGCAAAGGAATCAAATTATTAATTCATCAACCTTCTTATTCATTAATCAATAGATGGATTGAAAAAGATTTAACAAGAACTCTAATAAAAAAAGGGGTTGGTTGTATCGCCTTTTCTCCACTAGCCCAAGGTTTTTTATCTAATAAATATTTGAAAGGTGTTCCTAAAGTTTCAAGAGTTAATGAAAATAGCTCTTTCAGCAAAGATTTAATAACGAAAAAAAATACTAAAATTATTAATGAACTCAATAAAATTGCAAAAAGAAGAAATCAATCTCTATCCCAAATGGCTATAGCATGGGTATTAAATAATCGTGCAATAACTTCTGCTTTAATTGGAGCTAGAACAGTAAAACAGCTTAAAGAAAACTTAGCTGCACTTGATAATTTAAAATTTTCAAAAAAAGAAATAAAAGAAATAAATAAAGCGGCAAAAGAGGGTGATATAAATATATGGGCTCCTTCTAGTGCCCATTGATTAATTTAAATTTTTTATTATCTCACTGATAAATTAAATTTTAATCCACTTTTTTTTCTTAATAGACATAAAAATTGCATCTAATACTTTCATATTTTTTTTTGCATCTAATAATCCATAATCTACTTTAGTTTTATAAATTAACTCATTAGAAAATTTTGTAACTTGATGCTCATATTGATCAGCTGCTGGAAATACTTTTATTGTATTGTCTTTTCGATAGATTGATTTTCCATTGTAGATAACAACTGTAGTTGGTTTATTCGCAATTGCGTTGAAAGGATTTTCAATAACAACTGTTTTTTTTGTGCCAAGAATTACTACTTGTTGTGAATATGTGCTTTGTGTAGCAACTGTAAAGGTTGAGAAAATATCTCCAAAATCTAATAATGCAGATGATAAGATATCTGTTTTAAATTTTTTATCATTTTTAGAAGTTGCAATAACTCTTTTTGGTTCTTTATCTATTAGAAATCTTGATATGACAGTCGGATAACATCCAATGTCATAGATGGCCCCTCCACCAAAGTTTTTGATATTTCTGATATTTTTTGGATTTTTATTATTGTATGAAAACACTGTTGATATACTTGATATTGATCCGATTTTACCTGATTTTATATATTCTTTAACCCATCGCCATTGAGGATGATGCCTGACCATAAATGCTTCTTTAACAATAACTTTATTTTGTGAGGCAATTTTTATTAATGGATCTATATCTTTTGATTTTAAAGATAATGGTTTTTCTAATAGGAGATTTTTTTTATTTTTACAGGCCTCAATACTTGATTTTATATGTAAGTGGTTAGGAAGAGGGTTATATATTACATCTACATCTTTATCTTCATACAACTCTTTATAAGAACCATAGCTTTTTGGTATTTTAAATTTTTTTGTTAGAGCTGTTGCTCTGGATAAATTTCTACTAGCGAGCGCTATAACCTGACTATTTTTAGATTTTTTTATTGCAGGTATTACGTGCTCCCAACCAATTTTAGCAGTGCTTAATATGCCCCAATTAATAATTTTTTTTTTCATAAAAAAAATTTAAAACTATCTGACTACAATCAATACATATATTTAAAAGATTTCATACATTTATTTTATAACTTATGGTATCTATTTAAAAATGAGTGATTTTAAAATAGGCATTGATTACGGTGGTACCAAAATTGAGGGTATTTTAATAGACTCAAATGGTAAAGAAATTCTGAGAAAAAGATCTACTTATGAAAAAAATTACGAAAGTGGTTTAAATACCGTAAAATCTTTAGTTTCAGAATTTGATAAATTTACAGATCAACAAAATTCTGTAGGGGTTTGCATACCAGGATTTTCTTCATATGAAACTGGCTTAGTAAATAATGCTAATTGTATATGGATTAATGACAAACCATTTCATAAAGACTTAGAAAAAAGTTTAAATAGAGAAATTCGAATCATGAATGATGCTAACTGTTTTGCATTATCTGAAGCTATCGATGGCTCTGGGGCAAATTATAAATCAGTTTGGGGTGTAATTATTGGATCTGGTTTTGGCGGATCATTTGTTTATGAAAAGAAAGTCATTGAGGGCGTCAACCAAATTGCAGGAGATTGGGGACATCAACCATTGCCCTATCCTACTGAGGAGGAAATTAATTCTAATGTCCAATGTAATGTAGGTAATTGCAAAAGACCCTTATGTGCTGAGCAATTTATATCAGGAATAGGTTTTACAAAATTATTTAACGAGAAATATGGCACCAGTTTAAGAACAAGAGAAATAGTTGCTTTGGAAGCAAATGGAGATGAAAGAGCAAAAAAAGAATTTGAATTATATGAAGATCGTTTTGCCAGATTAATATCTGTCATGATAGGTATCGTTGACCCTGAGGTAATAGTTTTTGGTGGAGGTATGTCAAACGTTGGTAGACTTTATGACAATATACCTAAATTACTTCCTAAATACACATTTAGTGATAAGATAAGGAATAAGATCTTACGGAATACTCACGGTGACTCCAGCGGTGTTAGAGGAGCAGCGTGGTTGTGGGACTCAGATAAATTTTAAATGAAAAAAATTGGAATTCTTACTAGTGGTGGAGACTGTGGTGGTTTAAACGCGGCAGTTAGATCGATATTTTTCAGAGCTAAAAATACATATCAGATGGAAGTTATGGGTATTCGTGATGGCACTGTTGGTTTAATGCAAAGACCAGTGGCTTATGTTCCATTAGACTATCAAACTTTTAGCGGTTCTCTTCTAAGACAAGGTGGGACATTTTTGGGAACAACAAGTAAAGGTAATCCTTTTAAATTTCCCATGCCAGATGGTAAATACAAAGATAGATCCCAAGACATTATTGATGGTTACAAAGAATTAGGTCTTGATGGGCTTATTGTTATAGGCGGTGATGGAAGCATGTCGATATTAACTGAAATTGCAAAAAGAGGTGACTTAAATATTGTAGCCATACCTAAAACAATTGACAATGATGTGGGAGCTACTGAAAGCTCCATAGGGTTTAATACAGCTGTAAATGTTGCTACCCAAGCACTAGATAACTTACAAACAACTGCTGCAAGTCATCAAAGAACGATGATTTTAGAAGTAATGGGGAGAGACGCAGGACACATAGCTATTAACGCTGGCATTGCAGGTGGAGCAGATGTAATCCTAATTCCTGAATTAAATTACTCTATCAAAGGAATTGTCAATAAACTCACTGAAATGAAAAATAGAGGAATAGTTCATTCGCTGATTGTAGTAGCAGAGGCAGTAAAAACAGAAAGCGGAAAAAGTTATACTGTTGAATACGCTGATGGTCAAAAAAGATTAGGCGGTATAGGTAATTATCTTTCAGAGGAAATAATGAAAAGTACTGATATAGAGTGTAGGGTTACTTCTTTGGGGCATGTTCAACGAGGTGCGCCCCCTACTCCACGTGATAGAATTTTAGCAAGTGCTTTTGGAGTTTATGCTGTTGATTTAATAGCAAAAGGAAAATATGGAAGAATGGTTGCATGGAGAGATAGAAAAGTTGTTGATGTTCCAATTAGTGAAGGAATTTCTACTTATAAAGTTGTAGATAGATCCGATCCTCTAATTGAAACTGCTTTAGCACTTGGGGTATATGTTGGTGATATAAAGTGAATGTTTATACCAATAGAAAAAATTTCAAATCTTCAAGAATTTAAAAAAGATATTTTTAGTGGAAAAGTTTTTGTATTTCAAAAATCAAAAACTTCAAATGATTTAATAACCCAAATTAAAAATAAAATACAAAATATTTATGATGGTGAAATAGAAGAAATACACCATTTAAAAAATTCTGAGGATATAAGTAAGGATATTGTATCAAAATTAAAAAACCATGAAGATTTCAGAAAACTATTTTCAAACTTTTTATATGAAATTGGATATAATAAAGGTGAAACTTTTTGGGATCGATTTGTTGTAAGAGTAGCACCAGCAGAAAATAACTTACCTTACAGAGAAGCATCTAGAATAAATATTCATCGTGATACTTGGGGCACAAATTTGTATCAACAAATTAATTGGTGGGCACCAGTAAGCAAAGTAGAGGAAAAAAATACTATGATTTTTTATCCAGATTATTTTGATGTTCCAGTAAAAAATACTACTTCGACTTGGGACTTAAACATTTATTTAGCCAATAGAAAAAAAGGCGATTTTTCTTATCCCTCTGCTCCACAATTAAAAGAGGACTTGCCCAGCAATATTAAGAAAATACCAGTAACTATAAAACCAGGAGAAATTTTATGTTTTTCAGGTGCTCACTTACATAGCTCATCAAAAGAAAAGTCTGAAAATACAAGGATAAGCTTTGAAATTAGAACTATTTGTGAAAACGACTTAAATAGTTCAGCTCAAGCCCCAAATGTAGACTGCGATTTGCAATGGAAGTTCCCTAAAATTTTTAAAAAAATTAATGACAATTCGCCCCTGAAAATAACTAGCTGATTATTTTATTTTTTGCTAATTTGCTGATGTGAAGAAAAAATATTCAATATTTAGCCTTGCTAAAAATGCACTATCTGGCCATAAAGACTGGCCAAAAATGTGGAGAAGCCCCGAACCCAGAGAGTTTTATGATGTCATAATAATTGGTGGTGGGGGTCATGGACTAGGAACTGCTTATTACTTAGCAAAAGAACATGGATTAAAAAATATTGCCGTAATAGAAAAAGGTTGGCTTGGTGGAGGTAACACAGGTAGAAACACCACTATCATTAGATCAAATTATTTATGGGATGATAGTGCTCATTTGTACGAACACTCTTTGAAGTTATGGGAAAACCTATCAAGCGAATTAAATTACAATGTAATGTTTAGTCAAAGAGGGGTTATGAATTTAGCCCATAACGAACATGATATAAAAGAAATTAAAAGAAGAGTTAGTGCAAATAATTTAAATGGTATTGATTCATTTTGGTTATCTAAAGAAGAAATTCAAAAAAAGGTTCCTATAATGAATACTGACAATCTTCGATATCCAGTGCTAGGTGCATCTTACCAACCTCGCGGTGGTGTAGCACGACATGATGCAATAGCATGGGGTTTTGCAATGCGCGCTGATGAGATGGGAGTTGATATAATTCAAAATTGTGAGGCACATCAAATAAGGACTAAAAATGGAACAATAGAAGGTGTCGAAACTTCCAAGGGTTTTTTAAGGGCAAATAAAATTGGAGTTGTTGCTTCAGGTCATACTGGTGTTTTAGCAGAGAGTGCGGGTATCAGATTACCTTTACAAAGTAAGCCACTTCAGGCACTTGTTTCTGAACCAATTAAACCTATTATTGATACAGTGGTAATGTCCTCTGCAGTTCATGCTTATGTCAGTCAATCTGATAAAGGTGAATTAGTTATTGGAGCAGGAACCGACAGTTATAATTCTTTTACTCAAAGAGGTGGTTTTAACATTATTGAAGATACTATTCGAGCTATGGTCGAGCTTTATCCAGTATTTGGCAAAATGAAAATGCTTCGTCAATGGGGTGGTATTGTTGACATCTGCCCAGATGCTAGTCCTATTATTAGTAAATGTGACATTGAAGGTTTATTTTTTAATTGTGGCTGGGGCACAGGTGGTTTTAAAGCTACACCTGGAAGTGCAAATGTTTTCGCACATACCATTGCAAAAAATGAACCTCATCAAATTAATAGTGCGTTTAATCTTGATAGATTTGCAAGTGGAAGATTAGTAGACGAACACGGTGCTGCTGCCGTAGCACATTAATAAATATGCTCATAATTAATTGCCCTTATTGCGGCCCGAGAGATCAATCGGAATTTTCAAATGGAGGAGAGGCTCATGTAAAAAGACCCGATGGATCAAAAGAAATTGGTGATCGTGAGTGGGGAGAATACGTCTTTATAAGAGCAAATCCAAAAGGTTTGTTTTATGAGCGCTGGGTACACACACATGGTTGTCGCAAATGGTTTAATTGTGTAAGAGATACATCTACTGATGAAATTTTGGTGACCTACAAGCTCGATGAAAAAAAACCAAATTTAAATAATTTTAAAAGTGTTGTTAAAACGCCCTCTGGTGAACCAGAAGTTGGGTCGGGTAATTTTACGGTTGAAAAATGAAATCTATAAATTTAAAAGAAAATCAATTTATTCAGTTTCATCAAAAAATTAGCTTCAAATTCGATGGGGTCAAATATTTTGGCTACAAAGGCGATACTATAGCCTCAGCTCTATTAAGAAATAATGTTAACCTTGTAGGGAGAAGTTTTAAGTACCATAGGCCAAGAGGAATTTATACTTGTGGTATAGAAGAACCAAATGCTCTAGTCCAAATAATTAGTGAATATTCCGAACCAAACACAAGAGCAACTATAAAAAAAATTTATGAAGGAATGGAAATTGAAAGTCAAAACAGATGGCCTTCTCTTGAAAACGATTTTGGAAGTATCAATAACTTATTTTCTCCAATTTTTACTGCTGGTTTTTACTATAAAACGTTCATGGGGCCGCATAAGAAATTTTGGAAAAATTTGTATGAACCACTTATTAGAAGAGCCGCTGGATTAGGTAAACCTCCCAAAGATTTCAAAGGCATAAGCAATCATATCCATCACAATGTCGATATTACAATTATAGGAGGAGGATTAAATGGACTCCTCGCAGCTAAATCTTTCATCAACTCAAATTATGATGTGTTGTTAATTGACTTTGAGGAACAGCTTGGTGGCATTATAAATAATTCAAACAAAATATCATCAATTGATAACAAAGAGCCTAAAGATTGGTTAAAAGAAACTATACAAGAAATAGAAGACTCTAAGAATATAAAGATTTTAAAAAACACACTTGTTACTACTTATAATTACATTAATCATCTTATAGCCATTGAAGATAGATTTGTTGGCTCTAAACCGATAGAAGGAAAAGTTAATAGCACTTTACATAAGATACGCACAGGTCACACAATATTATGTAATGGACACATTGAGAGATTTTTATCTTTTCAAAATAACGATCTCCCAGGCATAATGCTAAGCTCTTCCTTTGAAAAATATATGTGCCGATATGGACTAGCACCTTCTAAAGAACCTGTTATTTTCAGTAATAATTCGAATTCAAACAGCTTAGTTTATAGTCTTATAAAAGCTGGTTTAAAACCAAAAGCATATATCGACTCACGATCCGGGGAGGAAATTGAGCCAAATTTGTTTGACTTGATAAGAAAAAATGATGTTCCTCTTTACACAAATTCACAAATAAAAGGAGCATTTGGAAACAAAAAAATTGAAAAAATTCTTGTTGAGGATAGTTCTGGTGCCTTGAATGAAATTAAATGTGACTGCTTATGTTTGTCAGGTGGAATAAATTCAGATGTTCACTTGTTTACTCAATCAAAAGGTTTATTAGATTGGGATGAGAAAGATTTAACTTACAAACCATCAAAACCTTTTCAACCTACCATAACTCTTGGTTCTGCTTCAGGACAATTTAATTTTGATAATTTAAATTCTGATATAAATGAAAAATTGAAAACTTTTAAAGTCAAAAAATTAGACGTTAAACTCGAATTAAATACAAATGCTAAGTATAACATTGAAAAATTGTGGGAGGTCTCTCCGCAAAAGAAATCATTATGGGCTAAATCATTTATTGACTTACAAAATGATGTAACAACTAAAGATATCCGTCAAGCAATAACAGAGGGTTTTGATAGAATTGAACATTTAAAAAGATATACAACAAATAGTATGGGAACCGATCAAGGTAAAATTAGTAGTATTAACGCACTGGGAATAGTTTCTGATCTTCTGGATAAAAAAGTAAATGAAGTTGGCACAACTATTTATCGACCACCCTATGCTCCTTTAAGTTTTTCTGCAATAGCTGGCAGAAATTGCTATGAGTTTTATGACCCAGAGAGAAAATCACCAATACATAATTGGCACTTAAAAAATGGTGCAATTTTTGAGGATGTCGGGCAATGGAAAAGGCCATGGTATTTTCAAATTAATAAAGATGAGTCGATGCATGATGCTGTTCAACGAGAGAGCAAAAATGTAAGAGAAAACGCAGGTATTTTAGATGGGAGCACATTAGGAAAAATTGAGATCAAAGGTGAGGATGCGTTGGAATTTATGAATTTAATTTACACAAACAGTTTTACTAAGATGAAACAAGGTTCTGCAAGATATGCTCTTATGTTGGGGGAAGATGGAATGGTAAAAGATGACGGGATAATTTGTAAAATTTCTGATCAGCATTTTATTGCCACTACAACTACTGGAGGTGCTGCTACTGTTTTAGGTTGCATGGAGGAATATGCTCAAACCGAGTGGCCAAATTTAAAAGTTTTTATGAACTCGATTACAGAGCAATATGCAACTTTCAACATCAGTGGACCAAAAACCAGAGAAATTATGAAAAAAGCCTTTCCAAATATCAATTTTAGCAATGAGGAGTTTCCATTTATGACTTTCCAATTTCATGAATTTAATGGTGTTCCAATACGAATTCTAAGAGCAAGCTTTACTGGGGAGTTAGGTTACGAAATATATATTCCGTCAAATAGTGCCCCTAAAATTTGGGATAACATTCAAAGTGTTGGAAAAGAATTTGGTCTTGCTCCCTACGGCACGGAGGCAATGCATCTTTTAAGGGCAGAAAAGGGTTACATTATTGTTGGACAAGACACAGATGGTTCTATAACGCCAATAGATTTAGGACTTAGCTGGATGATTGGTAAATCAAAAAAAGATTTTTTAGGTAAAAGATCACTTACTCGGTCTGATACTATAAGAGAAGATAGAAAACAACTTGTTGGTATTATTCCCTCGAATAAAACCGATAAACTAGAGGAAGGACAACATATCATTCTTGATAAAGAAATTAAGTCTCCTGTTCCAATGCTTGGTCATATTACATCTTGTTATTATAGTCCTACATTAGGTCATGATTTTGCATTAGCTGTTATCAAAAATGGCCACTCTATGATTGGAACAAAAGCTTACGCTTCTACATCAAGTATGGGCACAACTGGTGTGGATATAGTTAAACCAGTTTTTTATGATGAAGGTAATAAAAGGTTAGTTTCATGACTGAAGTAATCCGATCTGATGGTATTGAAATAAAAAAAAAAGTTATTCAACAGATTCTGTTAAGAGGATCTGGTGACTCAAAATTTAATAATCACATAAATAAATCTTTAAAACTTTTACCACCATCAGATAATTTAAGGATAATTTCAAATGATAATTATACTTTAGCAAAAATGTCTTTTGATCAATGGAATTTGATATTTGAAAAAGAAATTGAAAATAATAAACTCAACAAAATCTTAGCTGACCTAAATAAATCACCCTTAATATTGGCGACAAATATTTCTGACTCACAAGTATTTTTTGAAATTCAGGGTAAAAATAGTTTTGATATATTAAATAAATTAACGCATTTTGACTTTAGAGAAAAATCCTTTAAAAAATCCACTGCTGCACAAACATTATTAGCTAGAGTAGACTGTTCTATTTTTAATCTTGATCTAAAATTGTTACTTAGTTGTAATCGATCATTTGCTGACTATCTTGAGGATCGTCTTATTGACGCGGTTAACTATTAGGTTTTTTTTCATATTGACATCAAATTTTGGAACTGATTAGGTATTTTTAGAGGAATAAATGGCAAGAAAATCAAGAATAATTATCGTTGGCAGTGGTATTGTTGGAGCGAGCACCGCCTATCATTTAGCTCAATTGGGTTGGAAAGATATGGTCATACTCGATCAAGGGCCATTGTTTGAAACTGGAGGCTCTACGAGTCATGCACCAGGAGGTGTGTTTCAAACTAATCCTTCACGAATGATGTGTAAATTTGCGCAGTACACAGTTGACTTACTTAGATCCTTATCATACGAGGGAAAACCTTGTTTTCATACTGTTGGAGGAATTGAAGTATCGAAGACAAAAGAAAGACATCAAGACCTGTATCGAAAACTAGGTATAGCTCACAGTTATGGATTAACTGATGCAAAAATAATTACTCCAGATGAAGTTTTAAAAATGAGCCCCTATATTGATCCAGAAAAAATTCAAGGAGGATATTATGTTCCAACTGATGGTTTAGCAGCACCTGTAAGGGCAGTTAGAGCAATGGCAAAATATGTGACTGATTTAAAAGCAGGGGAATTCTTTGGTGACACAGCAGTTAATGGTTTTAAAATTCAGAATAATCAAATTCGCGGTGTACAAACATCTAAGGGTGATTATGAAGCCGATATTGTACTTGTCTCAACTGGTATCTGGGCTCCAAAAATGGGAAGACTTGCGAACATATCATTGCCTCTAGTTCCCTGCGAACATCAAATGGTGTGGTTAGAACCGTTTGAAGAATTGAAAGAATTTAAAGCTGATCACAAAGAAGCTTTGGTTGAACACGCATTGATGCGTCACCAAGATTACAGTCTCTATTTCAGACAATGGAATGATACTTATGTTATTGGGAATTATCGACATGAACCAAGAATTTTAGAGTCAGAAGAATTAAAGAAACCTGAAGATGCTGAAGAAATGCCCTCTTTGGTGGACTTTAGACCTGATGATTTTGAAGGTGCACATAAAGAGTCGAATTGGTTGTTCCCAAGATTTTCAGAAAAAAAACTTACAAAAAAAATTAATGGAATTTTTTCATTTACAACAGATGGTAACCCTTTAATGGGCGAGACAAGTGTAAAAGGTTTGTGGACCGCTAATGCTGTATGGATAACACATGCGGGTGGTGTTGGAAAAGCTATGGCAGAATGGATAGTGAATGGTGAGCCTGAACTTGATGTTCGTCAAGGAGATATCAATCGTTTTCATCAACATCATCATGTCAGGAAATATCTAAGGTCAAGAGGTAAGCAGAATTATAAAGAGGTATATGATATTATTCACCCGCTTCAACAAATGGAGCAGCCAAGACCACTCAGAAGAAGTCCATTTTATGCAAGGTTAGAAGGACAAAAAGCACATTTCTTTGAGACTATGGGCTGGGAAAGACCTCAATGGTATGAGTCAAATGCTGAATTAATGAAAGGTAAAAACTTTCCAAATAGGACAGGCTGGGCTGCAAAATATTGGTCACCAATTCAAGCAGCTGAACATCTTGTAACAAGACAAACGGGTGCCCTGTTTGATATTACAGGATTTGTGAAAATTGAAGTAAGTGGAAAAGGTGCTCTAAAATTATTACAGAAAGTTTGCACAAATAATATTGATGTTGCCGTAGGTAAAGTTGTTTATAGCGTAATTTCTAATATGTATGGTGGTATAAAGAGTGATCTAACTATTAGTAGACTTGAGGAAAATAAATTTTGGGTCTTGGCAGGAGCTGGGAATGGAATGATTGATATTAGTTGGCTTCGAGCAAATGCTCCTGATGACGGAAGTGTTCAGATCATAGATTGGACATCTGCTTTTGCAGGTATCGGATTATGGGGGCCAAATTCAAGATCTGTTCTTGAAAAACTGTGTGATGATGATGATGTATCTAACGAAGGTTTTCCATTTTTCCATATTAAAAAGATTTCAATCAGTAACATTCCTTGTGTTGCTGTAAGAATATCTTATATAGGTGAATTAGGTTGGGAAATATACACACCTACTGAGTATGGGCTATCATTATGGGATGAACTTCGAGAAACCTCAAGAGAGTTCAACATGATTTGCTCAGGTGCTGGTGCTTTTGAGTCACTCAGATTGGAGAAAGGCTATAGATCACTGGGTACAGATATTCATACTAATTACAACCCTTATGAGTCAGGCTTAGGCTTTACAGTAAAGCTTAAAAAAGATGATGGGTTTATCGGTAAGAATGCACTTCAAAAAATAAAAGAAAAACCAATTGAAAAGAGACTTACTTGTATGATTATTGATGACCCTGAAGGAATGGCCTTGGGCACAGAACCAATTTATTCAAATGGTAAAGCTGTAGGGTATGTTACAAGTACAAATTATGGCTATTTTGTAGATAAACACATTGTTTATGGATATTTACCAACAGAATTGTCAGAAAAAGGAAATAAGTTAGAGGTCGAGTACTTTGGCAAAAGGTATCCATTAACAGTTACAGAGGAACCTTTGCTCGACCCAGAAAATCGTAGATTAAAGTCTTAACTATTATATTTTAAAAATATGATCAAAGAAAATATCGTTTCTTTAGTAGATGGCTTTACCATAGAGTTAAACCCAAAAGTAAGACACAAACTAAAGTCTATCCCTCTAGATAAAAAAAATAATGTCTACATAACATATTTACCTGATGCTACGGAAAACGATATCTTAGAAACTGTTGATTTTGTATCTAAACAAGAATTAACTCCTATTACTCATTTGCCTGCAAGGACAATGAGAGATTTAGATCATGTTTCAGACTTCCTAAAAGAACTAAGAAATAGAACAGATAGCAAAAAAATTCTTGTTATAGGTGGTGGTGGTAATCAGAATGGATCAGTATCATCCTCGCTGGAAATACTAGAGTCTGGTTTATTAAAGGATAATGAATTTGAAGAGATAGGAATAGCTGGACACCCAGAAGGTTCACCTGATATTGATCAAAATACTGTCAACGAATTTTTAGATAAAAAATATGAATTATCAAAGAATAAAAATTTAAGTTTAGAACTTGTTACTCAATTTTTTTTTAATGCCGAACCATTTATTAAATGGTGCAAATTTTTAGATAATTCAAATATAAAATTACCCGTCAGAGTAGGCTTTCCAGGCCCAGCGTCTTTTAAAACACTTCTTAATTTTGGGATAATGAGTGGTGTTGGAAATTCATTAAGTTTTCTTAAAAAGAACTCGTCTAAAGTAACTGACCTTCTAACAAAAACTTCAAACGATGAAATGTTTATTGAGTTAGCAAATTTCTCTGAAGAACAAAGTTCATTTAAAAATTTTCACTGCTTTCCTTTTGGTGGCTTCGAGAAGACCTGTCATTGGTTAAATGCTCTTCAAAATGGTGATTTTACTATGAAAAATGACAAAATAGTCCTCCACAACAAAATCTTTTAAGTTCAAATTTTTCGATTGCATAGACCTTAAAAAGAAATTAATTTTCAAAAATTGCTACTGCATTTTTTATAGGAGGATATATGAAGCTAAAGCAACCAAGTTCAGTGGACCAATCTGATAGAAAAGTCCCATTTAATTTAAGGCAATCAGGACCAACACCTCAACAAATGCTTATATCTACTAGAGTTAGAAAAAATCCTTATTGGCATTTATCAGTTGAAGCGGGATGTTGGAGATGCACCGTATACAATAGAATGTATCATCCTAGAGGTTATGTAAAACCTGAAGATGGTGGTGCAATGGTCGAATATGATGCGTTAGTTAATCACGTAACAATGTGGAATGTAGCAGTTGAAAGACAAATTCGTGTAAAAGGGCCTGATGCATTAAAATTTACGAATTATGTAATCACAAGAGATGCAACGAGAATTGAAGTTATGAAAGGAAAATATGTAATCCTTTGTAATGACAAAGGAGGAGTTTTAAATGATCCTATATTACTTAGAATTGCAGAAGATGAATTTTGGTTTTCACTTTCTGACTCCGATATTATGTTTTTTCTTCAAGGCGTAAATCATGATAAAAAATTTAATGTAGAAATTGATGAAATAGATGTATCACCTGTTCAAATTCAAGGACCAAAGTCAATCGATCTTATGGCAGATTTGGTTGGAGATGCTGTTAGAGATATTCCCTACTATGGCTTAATGGCAGCAAAAGTTGGAGGGAGAGATTGTATTATTTCCCAAACAGGTTTTACTGGGGAAAAGGGATATGAAATCTACCTAAGAGATGCAACTTTGTATGCAGATGATATGTGGAATGCTGTTTTAGAGGCTGGAAAAAAACACAATTTAAAAGTAATTGCACCTGCTCATCATAGAAGAATAGCTGCAGGAATTTTATCTTGGGGTCAGGATCTTGATGCTGAAACTTATCCATTTCAATGCAACCTTGGCTATCAGGTCCCAAGAAAAAAACAAGCTGACTATATTGGTAAAGAAGCTCTAGAGGCAATGAGAACAAAAATTGAGGCAGGTGAGAAACCATATAGCAACCAACTAGTTGGATTTAGATTAGGTGGTAAACCCATTGATGAATATGCTCCAGACTTTTGGCTTATATCTGAAGATGGATCTACACCAATAGGGTATCTAACATCACCTTGGTATTCCCCTGAATTGGGAACAAATATCGCAATGGGATATGTACCTTATGAGAAAAAAGACTTAGGTAATAAATTTAAATTTCATCTACCTGATGAGTATTGTGAAACTCCAGGGTCGCCTGTAGACGGTGAAATAGTTGAAATACCTTTTAGACCGTCAGTAAATCCTAATGCACGAGAAATTGCAAAGGATGATGGAAGAGATACGGCATATTAATTTTATTTTAAAAAGCCTAGATAAATAAGTATTTAGGCTTTTTTCATTTTAAAATTTCTTTGACATATCAAAAGTATCTAATGTAATCTTTATATATGAATATTCCAAAAGTCATAAATTCCCAAAAACTTTACGATTTGTATGAACAAATTTTTGACTATTTTAGTTTAACTGTTTATGACTTGGAGTCTAAAATTGATACTAATTTAAATATCTCAAATATTAAAAATAAACTTGAAACTTTTTCTGATAAACATTTTAAAAATGCACTTAATGATTTCAATCAAGAAGTAAAAAAAATAAAAAATCACATACCAGAAGATTTTTTAAAAATCGAGCAAATCTCCCATGAGATTAAACAGAGTTATAATAAGTTTTTAGAACAGAATTTTTTTGATTATGAGTCATTAAATATATTAAAGAATAAATTAAAGAGTAATATTGATAATATTCATAAAATTTACTCTTAAATATTAATTAAATTTATATGAATTTGGATTTTTTAATAATTATATTTTTAATTATTGTAATCGTTCTTTTAATTTTTGTTTTGTTAAAGTCGAGTACTAAGACTAATGATAACACAGATTTAGATTTAAAAAAAATTAACGAAAACCTCGCAAACCTATTTGATAAAACTCTTGAACAAACAGGATATGTAAATTCCAAAATAGATGAAATTGGAGTTTTAACAAAAAAAATGACTAATGCCTTGACAGCAAATATCTCCGATATGGGCGACATGGGTGAGGCTATTTTGGAGAATATCTTACAAGATTGTGGAATGACCAAAGATAGAGACTACAAAACGCAATTTACTGATAAAAATGAGAGTGGGCAAATTTTTAGGCCTGATGTAGTAATTTTTCTTCCAGAAAAAAGGAATATTATTATTGATTCAAAATTACCAATGAAAGATTGGTATGATTATCAAAATACTGATGATGAAAAGGCAAAAGAGGTGTCTATAAAAAATTTCATAAATTCAATGAAAAGTCATATAAATGCAATTCACAAAAAGGATTATACAAACCTCATAAAACTGAATTCGCCAGATTATGTCTTTATATTCATGCCTCATGATTATGCATTGATCACTGCTCAAAAGTACGATCAGAGTATTTCAAACTATGCACAACAAAAACAAGTAATAATTGTGGGACCATCTACTCTCATTATGTGCATGAAACTCGTCGAGAGTATTTGGAGACTCGAGAAACAAAATAAAAATTCAAAAGAAATCGCAGAAATTGCAGGTAGTATGTTTGACCAGATTGCAAAAACTTTAAATTTGCTAGAAAAAACTGAAGCAAGTTTAATTAAATCAACTGAAAATATAAATCAGTCTAAAAAATATATAACAGATGGTAAGGGTAGTTTATTAAGTAGGGCTAATAAAATTAAAGATTTAGGTGCCAAAACAAAAGTTGAGTTAGATATTAATGAATGAATATTCTTGTATATAGTTTTAATGATAAAATTGGAGATGGCTTACAAAAGGTAACTTTTTTACAAACTTTAAAAAACATATACCCTGAATCAAAAATTTATTACACGACAACCAATACAACAACTTTTAAAGATAAATTAAATCCATTAGTAAAAGATACAATTTTTGAAATCATTGAAAATAATGGCATACAGTCATCAATATTAAATCTATTTAGAAAAAATACTAAACTTGAAAATCAATATTTTGATTTAATCATAGATTTACAAAAAGTTGTTTTAAGGACACTAAGTCTAAAAAAAATACCACACAAATATTTTTTTAGTTCATGTGCAAACTTTTTTTTTTCTGATATTAAAAATAAATACAATTTAAAATTTAAAGATGTTTATATTGAGCAATTTTATTTTAATATTTTATCAACCCTTCAAAAAAGAGTTATTAAAGAGATACCTAATATAATACTTCCAAAAAATATTAAGTTTTCATTTAATAATGAAGAAATTAACAAAAATATTGCAATCTCACCAGGCGCTGGCAATAAAATAAGACAATGGGATTTTGAAAAATATTTAATGATTGCACACAAATTGCAGAAAAATGGCTATAATATTTTCTTTTTTTTAGGTCCTGATGAAAAAAATCTCTTAAATATTTGTCTAAAAAATGGCTTTAACTGCCCAGAATGGAAAAATGGTGAGTTAATCTCAAACGATATAACTTTCACTATGGGTTTAGCAAAACAAATGAGTTGTTTGCTTTGCAATGATAGTGGCACTGCTTGGATGTTTGAATTTATGGGAGTAAAAACACTTAAAATATTTGGAGTTACAAATGAAAAAAAATTTTCAAGACCTGGTTTTTCAAAGACAATTCAAATAAAAGATTATGGTTTTAAAAATTTAAAAGATTTCCCATTGAATATTTATGAAAATATTTTACGAGAATTTCTTAAATCAATTGATGCTAACTAACTATTTTTGAGTTTTTTTGATAAGTATAACTAGGGACTATATAATGTCTTACAGAGGATCCCTTTAATTTAAATATTCCATTGTTATTAAACTTTATATCTAATTCAGACATGTCAAAAATATCATTATTTGAAATATAATTTCTCATTACTTTTGTATACATACCAGGTCCAGTAAAATTTAAAATAGCTACCTTTGGATTTTCAAAAACTTTATCTCTATAATATTTATAGTCTGAACAAATATTATTTATTAAACTCTCTAGAAACAAATTTTTTGATGAAAATGCAAGTCCCCATTGCAAAAAATGGTTAAAAGGTCTGAGTAGTGAAAAAAGTTTTGGATCATTTGGTGGGTAATAGCATATTGTATCCTCATAAGTTAAGACTCCTATGTGATTACTATCATGAAGTTGATTAAGTGGGCATTTGCAGCCTTTTGCTATATCGAAATAATAACCACCTAACTCATACAATATACAATAACGGAAAATATCAGCTTTCATTGGACCAAAAATACTTTTGAAATATATTTTTGAAATATCTTCCTTGCCCCAACTAGACTCCATGTAGCTATCTCTTTTCTCCTTATCATATAAATAGAAAGAGAAAGTTGGATTTTTTTCTCTAAATTCTTGAATTGATTTAGCGTGAGTCTTTCCAAGAGATCTAGTCTCCCATGTTTGATAGACATTTTGGGGTATTTTATTAATTGATTTGTGGTTGATTATTTTGTCTTTTATTTCAACTAATGGAAACTCAGTAAATTTTCTGGCAAATTTTCTAAGATTATATCCTATTGACTCACTCATTTTATTGGCGGAGAGAGTGGGATTCGAACCCACGATAGAGTTGCCCCTATACACGCGTTCCAGGCGTGCGCCTTAAACCACTCGGCCATCTCTCCATGATTATTCATTATCACCTATTTTTAATGCCTCAAAAAAAGCAGTCTGTGGAATTTCAACATTACCAAATTGTTTCATTCTTTTCTTTCCCTTTTTTTGTTTTTCCAAAAGTTTTTTCTTTCTACTCACATCTCCGCCATAAAGTTTAGCAGTCACATCTTTTCTAAAAGCTTTAATGGTTTCTCTGGCTATAATTTTTCCATAAATTGCAGCCTGAATTGGTATTTGAAAGTTTTGTCTTGGAATTAAATCTTTTAGCTTATTACAAATTCTTCTACCAATCGTTTCAGCTCTTGATTTATGAACTATATTTGAAAATGCATCAACAGTTTCTGAATTAACAAGAATATTTAGTTTTACTAAATCTCCTTCAAAATAATCGTAGACCTGATAATCAAAACTAGCATAACCTTTTGAATAAGATTTTAATTTGTCATAAAAATCTATAACAATTTCATTCAAAGGTAATTCCATTTCTAAGATAGCTCTGTTGTTTTGTATATTTAAGTTTTTTTGTTTACCTCTTTTTTCAATACAAAGTGTTATTACAGTACCCAAATAATCCTGTGGCACTATTATAGTAGATTTAACCCATGGTTCTAAAATTTTATCTATTTCAGCTGGATCAGGTAGTTCAGAGGGATTTCTTATTACAATTTCGTTTTTATTTCTGTCAATTACTTTATATACAACTCCTGGAGCAGTAGTAATTAAATCTAAATCAAATTCTCTTCTAAGTCTTTCTGTTGTAACCTCTAGGTGAAGCAAACCTAAAAAACCACACCTAAAACCATAACCTAAAGCAGCACTAGTTTCATTTTCATATGTAAAACTTGAGTCATTTAAAGCAAGTTTTTCAAAACTCTCTTTAAGCCTCTCATAATCTGATGTATCAACAGGATATATCCCACAAAACACGACTGGTAATGAGGGCTTGAAACCTGGAAGTGGTTTTATTTTTTGATCATTTAATTCTGCTATTGTGTCACCGACTTTACAGTCAGCAACTGACTTTATACTAGCATTAATAAAACCTATTTCTCCTGGACCTAATTCATCACAATAATTTATTTCAGGTGTGAAATATCCAATTCTATCGATATTGTATTGTTGATTATTAGATAAAAACTTAACCTTCATACCTTTTTTCATAACTCCATCAAGAACTCTAACCAGAACTGTTACTCCTAAATAATTATCGTACCAACTGTCCACTAAGAGAGCCTTTAGATTTTTTTCATTTGTATTTGGAGAAGGTAGTTTCTCTACAATCTGATCTAATAAATCTTCAACTCCAAGTCCAGTTTTTGCAGAAACGAGACGAGCTTCTGATGTATCTATTCCTATTGTTTGTTCAATGTCTTCTTTTACTCTTTCTGGCTCGGATGCAGGTAAATCTGCTTTGTTGAGAACTGGAAGTATCTCATGATTTACATCTATTGCCTGATAAGCATTTGCGAGAGTTTGTGCCTCAACACCCTGTGTGCTGTCAACAACTAAAACTGAGCCTTCACAAGCTGATAGTGATCTTGAAACTTCATAGGAAAAATCAACGTGTCCAGGTGTATCAAGTATATTAAGTTGATATTCATCACCTTTTTTATTTTTATAGTTTAATCGGACTGTTTGAGCTTTTATAGTGATTCCCCTTTCTCTTTCAATCTCCATTGAATCCAAGACTTGGTCTTTTTTAGTCCTGTCATCCATCCCTCCACAAATTTCAATTATTCTGTCCGCTAGAGTGGATTTACCATGATCAATATGAGCTATTATCGAAAAATTTCTAATTTTAGAAATTTCCATTAGCTTCTAATTTTTGATTTAAATTTATTTGATACTTTTTCTAAAATATTTTTATGTAATTGTTCTAAATCTTTTTCTTCAAGAGTTTTTTCTCTAGATTGAATAGTAACCCTAAATGTTACACTTTTACTGTCATCACCTAAGTCTTTTGCTACATATAAATCAAAAAATTCTACATTTTTAATTAAGTTTTTATCTAAACCTTTGACGTATCTCTGAACTTCATAGAGATTTTGCTCCTTTTCGAATAAAAAAGAAAAGTCTTTTTCACTGAACTGAAATTGGGAATCCAAGATATTTATATTATTAGCTCTACTAATTGAATCAATTGGAAGGTTTTCAAAAAATAATTCAATTGCATAACAATTTTTAAGTTTAGAAAATTCCTCCATAATTAGTGGATGAACTTTTCCATATCTAGCTATTAATTTTTTTCCCATAAATAGTTCAGCAGACTGACCTGGGTGATAAGTATTTGAAGTTGATCTTAATATGTTAAATTGTTTTATGTCAAAATTTAATGAACTTATTAATATTGAGGTTAATTCTGTTAAAGAGTAAAAATTAAATTCTTCAGATTTGTAAATAGAGTTTGTATTTTCTTCAGTTGAAATAAGCAATGATAGAATATTTTCTTGAGATTGAGATGAATTATAAATAGGTCCTATCTCAAATAATTGAATATTTTTAAAACCTTTTTTAAAATTTAATTCCGCACTTTCTAAATGGTTAAATATCATAGAATTTCTCATATAAGATTGATCATCACTGATTGCATTTGAAATTTTTAAGGATTTATCTCCTTTAAGGATTTCTTGAGCTCTAATTGAGTGAAAAGAAAAAGTTATAACTTCAGAAATTCCATTAGATATAAGGGTTTTTTTAAGTTTTTTTATTGATTTAAATTTCTTATTTGATGATGAATTATCAATTTTATCAATCTCATCGATTGATGCAGAGGGCACACTTTGTTTAATATTTTCATATCCATAAATTCTTATAATTTCTTCAACTATATCGATTTTGTTTTTAACATCATTCCTCCATGATGGAACTAAGACTTCACATTTCTTTTCATTGCTTTTATTAATTTGAAATTTAAGATCTTTTAATATTTTGATTTGTTTTAGTGGGTCTAGTTCTAAACCAATAGTCTTACTAAAGTAATCAAAATTATAATTTATTTTATGCTCAAAATTTTCTAATTTTCCAGCTTCAATATTTTTACTTACTGAGCCCCCACATATTTTATTTATTAAATATGATGCATATTCTAAACCTTCAATGACCATATTTTTATCTAATCCTCTTTCAAAGCGATACCTAGCATCTGAATTTATTCCAAGAGATCTTCCAGTTTGTGCTACGCTATTAGGATTAAAAAGAGCAACCTCAAGAAATACATTTTTAGTATCATCTGTGCATCCGCTGAGGTCTCCTCCTATAATTCCTGCTATGGCAAGTACATTATTTCCATCAGCTATTACGGTTGTATTTTTATCTAATGTGTATTCTTTGTTATCTAAAGCAAGAATTCTTTCGTTCGCATTTGCAAGCCTCATATCTAGTTTTTTTCCAATTTTATCTGCATCAAAAACGTGTAAAGGTCTGCCTAAATCAATAGTGATATAATTTGTTATATCTACTAAAGCGTTAATAGGTCTTAATCCAAGGCTGATAAGTTTTTTTTGTAACCATTCTGGAGATTTAGAATTATTTACATTTTTAAAATATCTACTTACTACATATTCACAACTATTATCATCATTGTTAATATTCCAAATGATTGGGCTTGCGAATTCTAACTGATTTATTTTTTTAAAATTTAAAGGCTTTAGTTTACCAACACCTTTAGCTGAGAGATCTCTAGCAACGCCTCTAACACCAAGGCAATCTCCTCTATTAGGTGTAATACCTATCTCGAAAATAGGATCATTTAATTTCAAAGCTTCAACTGCTGAGGTGCCATTTTCAAAATCATCAAGTAACTCAATAATACCCTCATGATCATCACTTAAGTTAAGCTCCCTCTCAGACAAAAGCATACCCTCAGATATTTCACCTCTAATTTTTCCTTTTTTTAAATTTATCTGTGTTCCTGGAATATACATGCCATCTTTGGCAAATATTCCTTTTAATCCCTTCTTTACATTATTTGCTCCACAGATTACCTGATAGGTATTGGTTCCATCGTCAACTTTACAGATATTTAATCTATCTGCATTAGGATGTTTTCTAAAATCTTTTATGGTTGCAACTACAAACTTTGAGTATTCTGAATAGTCAGTCAAGCTCTCAAGTTCAAGACCTAAATTTGTAAGAGCTTCACCAATTTCATTTGCATTTTTATCTGTCTCTAAATGATCACACAACCAACTATAACTAAACTTCACTAAAATTCTCCTATGGTAAAGCCATTGCTAGCTATCCAATTTAAATTTCCACTAAAAAATGATCTAATATCTGTAAGCCCATACTTTAACATTGTGATTCTGTCTAAGCCCACTCCAAATGCAAAACCTTGATAGGTATTCGTATCCACATTGCAATTCTCTAAAACTATTGGGTTCACCATTCCACATCCAAGAATCTCAAGCCAACGATCACCTTGACCTAATTGGATCTTGTTATTAACTATTTCATAAGCAATATCCATTTCAGCAGAAGGTTCAGTAAAAGGAAAGTAACTAGGTCGAAATCTTACTTTTAAATTCTGTACATTAAAAAATTGTTTACAGAATTCAATTAGAGTGCCCTTCAAATCTCCCATATTTGCATTTTCATTAATAAACAAACCCTCAACTTGATGAAACATTGGAGAATGTGTTGAGTCAGAGTCACACCTATATGTTCTTCCAGGAGCAATTATTTTGACTGGGGGTTTTTGATTTAATAACGTTCTAATTTGAACTGGGCTAGTGTGTGTTCGTAAAACGTAGGGCTTACCTTCTTTATCCTTGTCATCTATATAAAAAGTATCCTGCATTTCACGTGCAGGATGATTTTCAGGAATATTTAACGCTGAAAAATTGAAAAAATCTGTCTCAATATCAGGGCCTTCGGCAACAGAGTAACCCATTGATCCAAAAATAGTGATAACCTCATCAAATGTTTTTGATATTGGATGAGCCTTCGAGGCTATAGAATTTGGTGGAGGGAAACTTATATCTAAATATTCGTTTTTTAATTTAGAGTTTATTTCTTCAATTTTTAAATCGTTAAATTTATTTTTAATAAGATTATCAACTTCAATTCTTAGTAAATTTAATTTTGAACCTGAAGATTTTTTTTCTTCTAAAGAAAGATCCTTAAGACTTTTCAATAACCCAGTTATTTTCCCCTTTTTTCCTAAGTAAGCTACTTTAACGTTTTGTAATTCTTGTTGGCTAGAGCTTTGCTCTATTTCTTTCGTAACTTCATTTAGGACTTTTTTAATGTCCATTTTTAATCTAGTTGGCTAAATTAGCCTTGGCTTTCTCAACAATTGATTTAAAAGCAGTGGGTTCATGAAATGCAATTTCAGAGAGAATTTTTCTATTGATTTCAATGTTTGCTTTTTTTAATCCATTAATAAATTTTGCATAAGTTAGACCATGCTCTCTAACTCCGGCATTAATTCTTTGGATCCATAATCCTCTAAAATCTCTTTTCTTATTTCTTCTATCACGATAAGCGTATTGAAGAGCTTTATCCATACTTTGTGTTGCTACTCTATAAACATTTTTTCTTCTACCTCGATGTCCTTTTGTAAATTCAAAAACTTTTTTATGTTTGGCTCTTGCTGTAACACCTCTTTTAACTCTTGGCATAATATCTCTCCTTTACCTATTTAGAATATGGCATCATTGACTCAATTATTATTGATGCAGATTTTGATAAGACCCTTGTACCTTTAGAATTTCTGATAAAAGAGTTTGTTCTTTTAGACATGCCATGGCGTTTACCAACGTTTCCGACAACTAGTTTTCCTGATGAGGATTTTTTAAAGCGTTTTTTGACGCTACTTTTTGTTTTTAGTTTGGGCATTTCATCTCCTTTTGAGTAAGTTAATAAGATCTTAAGGCATACCCTTTAAAAGCCTTTTCGATCAGTTGATGTCAGTTAAATATCATAAAATTTATTTGGGTGCAACTACGAGAAAAGCTTGTCTTCCCTCGATTTTAGGTTCCATTTCAACTCTGATAAGATCTCCCAAATCTGTTTTAACTCTTTTGAGCATATCAATACCTAAATTAGAATGCTCCATTTCTCTACCCTTAAATCTCAAGCTGAATTTCACTCTGTTTCCCTCTTTTAAAAATTTCTGAGCATTTCTGATTTTAACTTGGTAGTCGTGCTCTCCTGTACCCGGTCTAATTTTAAGCTCTTTGGTTTCAATTACTTTTTGTTTCTTTTTTGCTTCATTTTTTTTCTTCTGTTCTTGATACTTAAATTTTCCATAGTCTACTATTTTACAAACTGGAGGATTATTATTTGGAGCTATCTCTACTAAATCCATACCTCTACCTTTAGCAATGTCTATAGCTTCATTTTTTTTCATAACTCCTAATTGCTCCCCATCATCAAGAATAACCCTAACATCCGCAGCAGAAATAAAATTATTTATCTTATGGAGATCTTTTTTGCCACGAAAGTTATTATTTCTTTGGTAAGGTTTATTCAAAATATATTGTGTGATGGAAAAGAAAGGAGGTTTGCAATTATAAATGTCCTAGTGATTGCTTTAATAAAATCATCTAAGGATTATTAGCAAAGATAGATCAATTGTAAATATAAATTATTTTAATATTTGTTCTATTTTATTGATAATAATGTTCACACTAATATTTTTTACGTTAGATGCCGTGATTTTATGTAAATTATTCCCTAGAGGGTAACATGATCGAGAAATTTCGTTATCATTTGCTAACCAAATTACGTTTTTATTTGTTAAACCTGCAATATGGGCTGGTCCTGTGTCATTTGTAATGACTAACTCAGAAGAAATACATAATTGATAGAAATCCTCAATCTTTGATTCATTGATTTTATTTTTAGACTCTGGACACAATTTAATTATTTCATTAATTGTATCTAAATCCAAATCAGAGCCTGTTAGATAAACTTCATAGTTTCTACCAACTAAATACTTTGCTACTTGGGCATATTTATCCGAAGGCCATTTTTTATATTCTCCAGATTTAGATGTCCCTGGTATAAAAATTACTTTATTTGATGGTTTTGTATTACCTTTGAGCATCCAATTTAAATCAGGTTGTGAGTAATTATTTATTTTCAGATATTTTAATTGTTCTTGATGGTTTTTAGTGATGTGTTGAATACCAAGTTTTTTTTGCTTATATTTGAAATTTGAAAATTTTCTTGCAGATAAGATTTTACATTTAGTAAACATCTTAATAAAAAAATTATAAATTTCTGTTCTATTTGAATTTTGTAAATCAATTAATAAATCTATTTTTTTTTCTTTAACTTTTTTCAAAATATGTTTTATTGAAGGAAAAATTGATATCCTATTATCAACTAAAATTTCATTCACATAAGGTAAATTTTTAAAAATTTGTTTATAGTTAGACTGAGTGAGTAAGTATATGTTCGAGTTTGGATAATTTTCTCTTAAAGTTTTAATAGCTCCAAATGATAAAACTAAATCACCAAGTGAACCATGTTTAATTACTAGAATATTCATGAATTTATTAAATGACTATAAATGTCCAAAGTTTTTCTGCACATAAGATCAGATGAGTAATTTTTTTCTACATAAGATCTTCCTTTTTTTGATATATCTTTATAATTTTTTAAAGCATATTTAAAAGTTTTTTGGAATGATTTAAAAGAATTAACATCAAATAACAAATTTTTATTAAATTTAAGAAGTTGCTCTTTAGTACCACCTTGATTAGGCGCTATAACAACTTTAGATACGGATAATGCCTCAGAAACAGTTCTACCAAACCCTTCGGGTCTCTTAGAGATATTTACAACCAAGTATGCCCCTTGATACAGTTTTTTTACATCTAATGTAGGTTTATGAATTATAATTTTTTTTGATATATTTAATTTATTGATTAGTAATTGTATTTTTTTTTCTTCTTTACTTTTATTTAAAGATACAATGTGAATATTGAATGTGTCTTTGTGCTTTTGCTGCAATAATGAGAAGTAATTTAGTAATAATTCATGCCCTTTCCAACTTGAAATTCTCGAGGGTATGAAAATACTTTTACTAACAAGTTTTTTTCTCGATGGTGAAAAGTAATTTGTATCTACGCCCCTTGGAATAACATGTAGTTTAGTTTTATCATTAAATTTATGCTCATATGTTTTTTTTACAAAATTTGAGTTAAAAATTATAGCATCGCCCTTCAATAAAAAACTGTTATACCAATCTTTTAAAAATGATTTTGACTCATATTTGTTGTGAACACTTGTAACAACTTTTATATTTAAATTTTTAATATATTTAATAAGAAAAAAAGCTGGTGCTCTTGAAGAGATATGAACTAAATTTATTCTTTTTTTTCTTATTAATTGTTGTATTTGCATTTTGATTTTGTTTTGATCGAAAATGTTTTTAAATTTTAAATTGTCTAATTTTATTATTTTTAGACCTTTGATTTTTAAATTTTTGTTGCTGCTTTCACATAAAATATAGTTATCAATTTTTTTTTTATTAAGGTAATTTGCAATATCTCTCACACCAGTCTCAATACCTCCAATACCCATGGTTGGAATAATTTGTAAACAAGTTATTTTTTTTGTATTTTTAATCTGTGTCAAAACTAAGCTTTTATAAAAAAGATGATGTTAAAATATCTTATAGATATTACAAAAGAAGTAAAAAAACTCTGATTTTTTTACATGGTTTATTATCTGATAAGGATGGTAAAAAGTCTAATTTTTTAAATAATTATTGCAAAAAAAATAAAATTTCATATTTGTGTTTCGACTTTCAAGGGCATGGTAGATCTAGTGGTAAATTCACTAACTTTGGTATTAGTGATTGGTATAATGATCTAGTCAATATTATAACATACTTAAAAATAAAGAATTTCATTCTGGTTGGCAGTAGTATGGGTGGATGGGTTGCGATCATATATGCTTTGATACATCCAAGCAAAGTTACAAAACTTATAGGTATTGCCCCTGCACCAGATTTTACTACAAAGTTAATTTGGAAAAATTTTAATATTCATCAAAAAAATAAAATTAAAAACAATAAGATCGTAAAACAAAAGGTTAGTTCTGATTTTGCGTATTATTACTCTCCCGAACTATTTAAAAGAAGTAAAAAATATCTAATTAGAAAAATTAAGGGTAATTTTTCAGGTGAAACTATTTTCCTTCATGGGGGCCAAGACAAAGCTGTTCCGTATGGATATAATGATAGTTTCTATTTTAATAAAAAATTTAAAAACTTTAAAGATATTTACATTAAACATGCAGATCATAGCTTATCTGATAAAGATAGTTTAATAACCCTATCTAAATTTATTTAAGCTATTTTTGATTTTTTTGTAACTGGAAATTCTAGTTTATCAATCACTTCATTAGGAACGACGTGAGCAAATTTTTTTATCTCAGATTCATAATTTTCAATAATAAACTCAGCTCTTTTTGATTTAGTCTCTTTGTAGAAATCTTTTAAAAGATCTAGAATATGGTTTTTCCAATCTTTATTATCTATTTCATAAAGCCCTATTGTTTCCATGTTCATCAAATCAGAAATATTCTTTTGTTCAGAATAAATAAATGCAGAACCACCAGTCATCCCAGCACCAAAGTTATCACCAACATCTCCTAAAATAATTGCAGAACCACCTGTCATATACTCACAGCCATTAGCACCACATCCTTCGACAATTGCAAGTGCACCTGAGTTTCTGACACAAAATCTATCCCCTGCTTGACCAGAAGCATATAACCTTCCATCAGTAGCTCCATAAAGGGTGACATTTCCAATGATTACATTTTCATGACTAGGTTGAGTAAATGAGTTTCTTGGCTGAACGATAATCTTTCCTCCAGAAAGACCTTTGCCTACATAGTCATTCGCATCGCCAAACACTTTTAAAGTAAGACCCTTGACGGCGAATGCTCCTAAGGACTGACCAGCTGAGCCTCTTAGTTTTAGAGTGACATGATCTTCAGATAAGGTATTCATTCCATATTTTCTTGTAATTATAGATGAAATTTTAGTTCCTATTGTTCGTAATGTATTTTGTATATTGTATGTTAATTCAATTTTTTGACCTGAGTTAATAAAGTCTTTTCCATCTTTTTCGAACTGATCATCAAGTGTTTTTGGTACGTCGTTTCGTTTTTTTATAGAATGGTAATCATAAATTTTGCCATCATCGATCTTTGTTAATATAGGATTTAAGTCAAGATTATCTAAATCACTAGATCCATAATGAATTTGAGATAATAATTCTGTTTTACCAATAATATCCTTTAAGGATTTGTAACCTAAAGATGCCAGAATTTCTCTGACTTCTTCGGCAATAAATGAAAACAAATTTACAACTTTTTCAGGAGTACCTCCAAATTTTTCACGAAGTTTTTCGTCTTGGGTACATACACCGACTGGACAAGTATTTGAGTGACATTGTCTGACCATAATACATCCCATAGCAACTAATGAAGCTGTACCAATTCCGTATTCCTCAGCTCCTAATATTGCAGCAATAACAATATCTTTTCCTGTTTTGATACCTCCGTCTGTTCTAAGAAGAACTTTGTCTCTCAAACCATTTAAAGCTAAAATTTGGTGAACCTCACTTATTCCCAATTCCCATGGAAGTCCAACATACTTAATACTTGACTGAGGACTTGCCCCTGTACCGCCTGAGTGTCCTGAAACTAAAATTACATCAGCTTTGGCCTTTGCAACACCAGCAGCAACAGTTCCTATTCCTGATTGCGCGACTAGTTTTACACAAACCTTTGCCGTTGGATTGATTTGTTTTAAATCGTAAATAAGTTGAGCAAGATCCTCTATAGAATAAATATCATGATGTGGCGGAGGGCTAATAAGCGTTACACCTTTTGTACTGTGTCTTAATTTAGCTATTAAATCAGTAACCTTAAATCCAGGTAATTGACCACCCTCTCCGGGCTTAGCACCTTGGGCTATTTTAATTTCTAATTCTGAACAGTTATTCAAATATTCTGCGGTCACACCAAATCTTCCACTTGCAACTTGTTTAATTGCTGAACTTGGATTATCACCATTTTTTAATTTGGAATATCTTCTTGCATCCTCTCCTCCTTCTCCGCTATCTGACTTTGAACCTATTCTGTTCATTGCAATAGCTAATGTCTCATGAGCCTCAGGGCTAAGAGCACCAAGTGAAATTCCAGGGGATACAAAGCTTTTTCTTATTTCAGAAATACTCTCTACATTATCTAAATTTAGAGAATTGCTACTTTCATTAAATTGAAGTAAATCCCTTATTTGAATTGGTTTGGAGCTATAAATTCTTGAAGTATATTTTTTATAAAGGTTATATGAGTCTCTGGTTACAGCTTCTTGAAGCATATGTATTGAAACACCCTCATAAGCGTGTGCTTCGCTATTGGCTCTGAATCTATACTCACCACCTATATCTAAAATTACATTATCAGATTCAAATGATACCTCATGCTGTCGCCTTACTCTTTTTTCTAAACCGTCTAATCCGATACCAGAAATTCTAGAGGACATTCCTGGAAAAAAACTCTCAACCATGCTTCTACTTAAGCCAATTATTTCAAAATTTCTTCCACCGCGATATGAACTAATTACTGAAATTCCCATTTTACTAATAATTTTTCTTAGTCCTTTCTCTATAGATTTTTTAAAGTTTTTAATTAGTTGAGGATAATCAGTATTCTGATAAATATTTTTTTTATACCTATTTGAAATAAGTTTTTCCACTAAAGAGGCATTAACAGTAGTAGCACCAACACCAATAAGTACTGCAAAGTAGTGTACGTCAAGACACTCTCTAGAAGAAACATTTAAAGAAGTAAAAGTCCTTAAATTATTTTTTATTAAATAACTATGTACAGCACTAGTTGCAAGTATCATTGGTAAAGCTATTCTTTCTTTATTAATATTATTATCAGTAATAATTAGATGTTGAGAACCAGACCTAACTGCCTGTTCAGCCTCAGAACATATTCTTTGAATTTCATTTAAGAAGTTAGTCTCTTCATTTAATTTATAAGTACAGTCAATCTCTGTTGTATGCTTTGATAAATGACTTTTTAATGTCTCCAGTTCATTATCTAATAATAAAGGGCTCTCAAGAAGTACCAAATTACATTGTTCAGAGTCTTCTTCTACAATATTTCCAAGGTTTCCAAGCCTAGTTTTTAAACTCATTACAACTTGTTCCCTCAGGCTATCAATTGGAGGGTTTGTTACTTGAGCAAAATTTTGTTTAAAGAAACTATGAAGGCCTCGGTATCTTTCAGTAAGCACACTTAAGGGTGCGTCGTCTCCCATTGATCCAATAGCCTCTTGTCCTGTTTTAACCATAGGATCTAAAATTAAATCAAGAGTTTCTAATGTTAAATTAAATGATTTTGCAATTTGAAAAACATTTTCTTCATCCTCTGGTGATGGTTCGTAAATTTTGTCATTAGATAAGATGTTATCTAACTTTATAGTTTTTTGATTCCAATCTGAGTAATTATTACGTTTACTAAGTAATTCTTTTAACTCAAAGCTCTCATAAAACTTATTCTCTTTGTAATTAACTGCTATAAGTTCACCAGGCCCAACTCTGCCTTTTTTTGTAATATTTTTCTCATCTATATTAATCATTCCAACTTCAGACCCTGAAATTAGTAAGTTGTCATCCGTTAGTATGTATCGAAGTGGTCTTAAACCGTTTCTGTCCATGCCGGAAATTATCCAATCTCCAAAATTTCCGCAGACAGCTGCCGGTCCGTCCCATGGCTCAATGACAGCGTTACAATAAGCGTACATGGCCTTTAATTGATCAGATAAATCAGATCGATTAGACCAAGACTCAGGAATTATCATTGATTTTGCCATCGGCAAGTCCCTATCAGTTTGAACAAACAGTTCAAAAGCAGCATCAAGCGAAGCAGAGTCAGAGGCATCTGGATCGAGTATCGGTTTTAAATCGTTAATTCTCTCGTTAAAAAAGGGGTGTGTAATTCTTGGTTCGTGTGCACTCATCCAATTTATATTTCCCTTTAGAGTATTTATTTCACCATTATGAGCTAAAACTCGAAATGGTTGCGCCAAGGACCATGTAGGAAATGTGTTGGTAGAATATCTTTGATGGTAAATGGCAAATTTAGATGTAAATTCATTATCAAGCAAATCTGGATAAAACTCTGATAACTGTTCAGCTAAAAACATACCTTTATAAACAATTGTTTGTGTCGATAAAGAGCAAACATAAAAATCATTTATACTCTGTGCTTTAATTTTGTTCTCTATCCTTTTTCTTGTTAAATAAAGTTTCTTTTCGATATCAGGTGTTTTTTCTTTAGGTGAGAAAATTATTTGTTCAATTTCTGGTTTAGTATAGTTAGCTTTTTCACCAATGATTTCTGTATTAACAGGAACCTGTCTCCATCCGAACAGATTCATTCCAGATTTTATTATTTCATATTCAACGATAGCTCTGCATTTTTCTTGGGCTCCAAAATCTCTTTTAGGAAGAAAAATCATACCCACACCTAACACAGAGTCTTTAGTTGTTCTGTGACCCATTTTTAAAACTTGTTTGCTGAAAAAAGAATTTGAAACCTCTATCATAATACCAGCACCATCTCCAGTTTTGCCATCAGCATCGACCGCACCTCTATGGAATACTGCCTTAAGTGCCTCAACTCCTTTTTCGACTATATCTCTTCTTGACTCACCGCTTATTGAGGCAACTAAACCTACACCACAATTATCATGTTCATATTTTTCATTATAAACGTGTTTATCCTTTAGTTTTTGTCTATTTATTTTGAAAATTTCTAATAGATTATCTTTCATGATGCTTTTTTAATTTTTGAATTCTGTAAGAAATTATGAATAGATTTTGCAACTTCTCGGCCATCATGTATCGCCCAAACAACGAGAGAGGCGCCTCTAACAATATCCCCTGCAGCAAAAATCTTTGGATTACTAGTTTGAAACTTTTTAAAATCAACTTTAACCGTTTTCCAGCTAGTTAATTCAATATTTGTTTTGAAATTATGGTTTAAATCTTCAGGCTCAAAACCAAGAGCTTGAATAATTAAGTCACTTTTTATTTGTTTTTCAACACCAGTGTCGATTGGTTTTCTTCTTCCACTCTCGTCCACCTCACCTAATGTAGCCACTTTGTATGTCATACTTGTTGCGGTAGAGCTGTCGCTGATAATTTTAGAAGGAACAGATAGCCAATTAAATTTGATGCCCTCTTGTTCTGCATTTAAAACTTCTCTTGCTGATCCTGGCATATTTTCTTTATTTCTTCTGTAGAGACAAGTAACCTCTTTTGCCTGCTGTCTAATCGCTGTTCTGACACAATCCATAGCAGTATCACCACCACCAATAACAACTACATGTTTATCTTTTGCTGTGAGATATTTATTTTTTGAAGGAGAGTCACCTAAACCGGTTCTGTTACTCTCAATTAAAAAATCTAAAGCAGGAATGCTATTATTGATTGATGAGGTGTCAATTTCCAATTGTCTAGCTTTGTATACTCCAGTTGCAATTAATATTGCATCATAATCTTTTTCCAAATCTTGAAAGGAGATATTTTTTCCAACTTCCGTTTTTAAGTTGAATGTAACGCCACTCTCTGTAAGCCATTCCGTTCTTCTTTCAACAATTTTTTTATCTAATTTAAAGTTTGGTATGCCATAAATCATCAAACCACCAGCTCTGTCATTTTTTTCAAAAACATCAACTTGATATCCATTTTGAGTTAAATAGGCTGAAGCAGCCATACCCGCAGGACCCGAGCCAATAATAGCAACTCTTTGTTTGTGTTGGTTTTGTGATGATAGGTTTTTAACCCATCCTTTTTCCCATGCTATTTCTGTTAGGTATTTTTCTAAGTTACCAATTGTAATAGCTCCAAAGCCTGCCTGCTCGACGACACAATTACCCTCACACAAACGATCTTGAGGACAGACTCTTCCACACACCTCTGGAAATGCATTTGTAGAAGCGGATACTTGATAAGCCTCCTCTAATCGGCCTTCTGCAATATAGCGCAGCCAATCTGGTATATTATTATTTAAAGGACAATGTATTTGACAATATGGGATACCGCATTGAGAGCATCTTGACGATTGTTCTACAGAGTCATTTTTATCAAACTGACTATAAATCTCCTGAAAATCCTTTATTCTTTTTTCAGGTTCAGTTTTAGATGGATTCTTAGATTTTTTTTTATGAAACTCTAACATGGTAATAAAATATTACATTATTCTCCTACAAATAAATGGATTGTATTATTACAAAGGTTTATGAGTTAAGTAAACTCATAAATGATAATAAATTATGACTAATAGTAATATTTTTTATATTTTTTATGGTTTAATACAGGGAATTACTGAATTTATCCCCATTAGTTCTAGTGGGCACCTTAATATTTTAGAAATATTCTTTAAAAGCTTAGAATCTAGAAATTATTTATACGAAACATCAGCACACTTTGCCTCTTTATTGGCTTTGTTATTATATTTGTTTGCAAACAAACATTTTTCAAAATCAAATATCAAAATTTACTGGAAAATACTAATCTACGCAACATTGCCTGCAATTCTTGTCGGTTTTGTGCTCAAACTTTACAAAATAGATTATATTAGTTTAGAGTTAATTGGATACACTTCAATAACTGGAGCAATATTACTCTATGTTTCAGATAAATCGAAAAAATTTAAATTAAAAATTAAGAATAAAAGTACCAAATTTATTCTAGTTGGATTTTTTCAATGTTTAGCCTTTTTACCTGGTTTCAGTAGAGCTGGAAGTTGTATAATTGCATTCAGATTATTTGGGGAAGATAGAAAATATTCATCTATTTACAGTTTATATATGGGTATACCTATAATTTGCTTGTCTTTTTTTTCTAATATTAAAGAATTTGATAACTTTATTGTAGATAAAAATCTATTTTTAATTTTTATTACTACATTTTTTGCAGCATATTTTACAATATCTGTATTTATTAAAGCGATAAATAAAATTGGCTTTACACCTTTTGTGATTTATAGAATTTTATTAGGTTTAATTTTATTATTTTATTTTTCTTAACTAAACTTTATCAATAAACTTTTTTAGATATTCTGAGGTAATGATCTTCATATCTGATAAATCTTGTTTCATAATTTCAGTTACCAATTTTTGACTTCCCTCTGAGATACTATCATGAGAAAGAGTAACATACTGATCATATGTAAATAAAGGTTTTGGAAGTTTTTCTAGTAATTTGCCTTGAAGAATTGCAAGGAAAGAAGGTATATAAAAAAATCTCTCCTTTTTTTTCAAAGATACAAATATATGACTTAAAATTTCTTTAAAAGTAAATATCTCATTACCAACTGCTGCTAAATTAGAATTTTTGTATTTTTCAAAATTATTTGTCAAATTAAAAATAAGAAGAGTTAAATCATTTACATAAATTGGCTGGAATTTAGTCATTCCATTTTTAATTAAAGGTAAGAATGGTAAAATTTTAGCCATCTTACCAAATAAATTAAAGAAATTATCTTCCTCACCATAAACTGTACTAGGCCTTATAATGATGTGGTTATTATTATTATTTTCAATAAATTCTTCTCCCATTTTTTTGCTAATTAGATAATTTGATTTTGTTTGAAAAGTAGACCCTAAGCCAGAGACATGAATAAAAGGTTTTTTGTATAATTCACAATAATTAGCAATTTTTTTTGGCAATAAATAATGAACAAGTTCAAATGATAAATTATTTTTTTCATATAAAATACCAATCAAATTAATTACTAAATCTGCATTTAAAATTAAGCTTTTAATTTCCTCTAAATTATGAATGTCAAATTCTATTACTTCTATCTGCCCAATATCTCCTGAAAGTATATTTCTTTTTACTCTACTAGCATTCCTTACAGGGCATATTAATTTGTCACCATTTTGTAATAGTCTTTTCGTTATACTTCTTCCTATAAAACCAGTAGATCCAAAAACTAAAATATTTTTGTTTTTCATTGTATTATCTATCTTATATAAATATATGTTCTAGGATGTCAAATTATCAATTATTTCAAAATGACCTGCCAAATAAAGTTTTAAAATCTTTTAAAGGTGACATCTCGATTGACACTGAAACTCTTGGTTTAAACATTAAAAGAGATAGGCTATGTCTAATTCAATTGAAAAATGAGACAGATAAAAGAGTGTACTTAATAAAATTTGAGGAAGACCTATCTCCGAAATTATCAAAAAATATTAAGATATTATTAGAAAATAAAAATCTTACAAAAATTTTTCATTTTGGAAGATTTGATATGGCAGTATTAAAAGAGAATTTAAAAATAAATGTAAAAAATGTTTTTTGTACAAAAATTGCTTCAAAATTAACACGAACATACTCCTCAAAACATGGTCTTAAAGATTTAGTTTCTGAAATATTAGATATTCAATTAGATAAATCAGAACAATCATCTGATTGGAGTAAGAAAAAGCTCACTAAAAAACAAATTGAGTACGCTATGAATGATGTTTTGTATTTGTCAGAAATAAAAACTACACTTAATAACAAATTGCTTAATCAAAAAAGATTAAAACTGTTTAAATCAATAATGAAATTTATGGAAGTAAGGGTTGATTTAGATCTTCAAGGGTGGGGAGAAATAGACATATACGCACATAAATAATTAATGAATAAATCCAAAATAAAAAAAGTAGGACAAGAAGTAATAAAGTTAGAATCTATGGCTTTATCTAAACTTTCTAAAAGTTTAAATAATGACTTTATCAATGCGGTTGAGTTAATCCACGAAATAAGTGGTAAAATAATTATTTCTGGAGTTGGAAAAAGTGGAAATATTTCTGGAAAAATTGCTGCTTCATTTACTTCAACAGGTATACCGGCCATCTATTTAAATCCGGTAGACGCTAGTCATGGTGATATGGGCATAGTTGAAAAAAATGACTTATTGATTATTTTATCTAATTCAGGTGAGTCGCATGAATTGACTGATTTAATTAATTTTTGTAAGAAAAAAAAGATTAAAATTATTTCAATAACTTCCTCAAAAAAAAGTTTATTATCAAAGAATTCAGATATTAATTTAATGTTACCTAACCATATAGAAGCTGATAAATTGCAAATAATTCCTACAACTTCTTCTACTATGGCTTTAGCACTTGGTGACGCTCTATGTTGTTCGGTATTAAGTTTAAGAAAATTTGACAAAAGATCATTTAGTGAACTACACCCTGGAGGAAAAATTGGAAAAAAATTAAAAACACTTAATGAAATTATGGATACTGAGATACCTATTATTCAATCAAACTCAACTATAATTGATGCAGTTTTAATTATGACTGAAAAAAAATATGGTTGTGTTGTGGTTTTAGGTAAAGATAAAAAAATAAAAGGTATCATTACTGATGGTGATTTAAGAAGATCTATTGCGAAGATTGATATTAAGGAAAAGGCTACACGTATTATGAAAAGTAGGCCAGTAGTAGCAAGCAAAGACTTATTAATTTCATCAGCCATAGTGCTTATGAATAAATATTCGATCACAAGCCTTATAGTTGCAAAGCAAAATAAACCGATTGGCATCGTTAATTTAAAGCAATGTTTAGAAAATGACTAATAAGTTAAATAAAAAAATAATAAATATTATAATTATAATTATTTTGGGATTACAATTTTTCATATACCTTATTAACCAAAAGCCATTTACAGAAAATTTTAGTCAAAAAAGAATATCAGTTGAAAACTTTTCAAGCATTGTTTTAAGTAAGTCTGGCATCACTAAAATTGGATCTGAGAAATTAAATAAAATTGATGAAAATAGGATTTATTTAGAAGGTGAGTCTTATCTTGAGAATAAAGAATATAAAATATATGGAAAAAATATTTCAATAAATCTTTTAGATGAAATTTCTAGTAGCAGTGATCCTGTAAAAGTAATTAATTCAATGGGAACATTAAATGCTAAGGGTTTTAAAAATCTTGATTATGATGGTAAAATTATATTTATGGGGAAAGTTGAATTTGTTACCAAAAATTAAAATTTTATATCTTTTTTTGTGTTTAATTATTTTTTCAAATGCCAATTCTGAAAGTTATGTAAAAGCAGGAGAGAGTCTGATATGGGACTCTGAAAATAAAAACTATACAGCAAATGGAGATGTAGAATTTAGTAATGATAAGTTTATTGCATTTGCAGACAAGATGATCGCATTTTATATAGAGGAAAATGATGAAGAAATTTTTACTATTGTTGAACTTTTTGAAAATGTAGTAATTGAATTTAAAGATGAGATTTTTAAAGGAAATTACGCTATATACACTCGTGAAGACAATATAATAAAACTTACTGGAGAAGTATCAATAAAGTCTCCCACTAGACTACTTACTGGAAACGAGTTAATAGCTGATATTGATAACAATAAAAGAATACTTAATTCAGCTAATAAAGAATCGCTTGTTGAAGTTTTATTAGAAAATAATGCAAACGATTAAACTTATTGAAGTTAGTAAAAGCTTTAAATCAAAAAAAGCTTTAAATAATGTTAATCTAGAATTTCATAATAATAGAATTAATGGATTACTTGGACCAAATGGTAGCGGCAAGACTACTCTATTTAATATTATAGCCGGTTTTTTATCTCCAGATCTTGGCCAAATTTTTTTGGATGGTAATGATTTAGATGGCAAGAGTTTAAATCATAGAACAAAACTGGGTATTTCTTATCTTCCTCAAGAGGCATCAATTTTTAGGGATCTTACAGTTTACGATAATATTTTTTCAATTGCAGAGCTATTTCATAATAAAAATGAATCAATTAAAATTACAGATAATTTAATTAATCAGTTTTCATTAAATAGTTTCCAAAAAACGAAAGGTAAATTATTATCAGGTGGTGAAAGAAGGAGAACTGAAATAGCGAGAGCTTTAGCAAGTAGTCCAAAATTCCTATTACTCGATGAGCCGTTTGCAGGCATAGACCCTATAGCTATTGAAGAAGTTAAATCAACCATTTCAATTCTTAAAAAAATGAAAATTGGGATTATCATAACCGACCATAATGTAAGAGAGGCATTAAGTATTGTTGATTATGGCTATATTATTTATAACGGCGAAATTATTAAATCAGGAAGTCCAAATGATATTATTTCTGACAAATTTGTTAAAAAAATCTACCTAGGTAAAAATTTTAATTAACCTTATGCCCTTAAATAATAGAAGTGTAATAAAAGGTACATATAGTCCACCAGGTGATAAATCAATTAGTCATAGAATTTTAATATTAACAGGACAGGCCATAGGCAAATCAAAAATTTTTAATTTATTAGATGGTGAGGACGTTATTAACACTTTAAAAGCAATGAGATTATTAGGTGCAAAAATTATTAAAAAAAATAATACTTATGAAGTTTTTGGTGTGCCCCCAGGTGGATTACTTCAGCCCAAAAAAGTTATAGATTTTGGGAATTCAGGGACTGGAATTAGGCTGATATCTGGACTGATTTCATCAAACAATATTAATGTAAAATTAATTGGAGATAATTCTTTGAATAACAGACCTATGAAAAGAGTCACAAAACATTTATCCAGAATAGGTGCAAAAATTAATTTAAGAAAACTAACTTTCCCTCCAATAAAGATAATTGGGACAGGGAATGCTTTACCATTAACATTCGATATTCTTATCCCCTCTGCACAAATTAAAAGTGCAATTATGCTATCAGCATTAAATACTAATGGAACAGTAAAAATTAAAGAGTTTAAAACAACAAGAGATCATACAGAAAATATGCTTAAGTCGATGAAATACAATATTAAAGTCAAAGAAAGTTCGATGCACAGATTTATAGAAATGAAAAACAATAAAGATCTTAAAACAATAAATTATAGTGTGCCAGGTGATCCCTCATCGGCAGCTTTTTTGATTTCTGCTGCTTGTCTAAAACTAGGATCTAGACTTATTGTTAGAAATATGCTTTTTAACAAAACAAGAGTTGGTTTTATTAAAACTTTGAAAAAAATGGGTGGTAATATCAAATTAATAAGTAAAAGAAAAATTCACAATGAGTTAATTGCTGATCTTATAATTGAGCAAAAAAAAAATTTGAATTCAACTGTACTAGAACCAGTTGATATACCGTTACAAGTTGATGAAATTCCGATTTTATCGATAGTTGCTTCATTTGCAAATGGGTTAACAATATTTAAAGGTTTAAAAGAGCTCACAGTTAAAGAGAGTGATAGGTTGTTACTCATTTATGAAAATTTAATAAAAATTGGCGTTAAAGCTGAGATTAAAAATTATGATTTATATATATACGGCAGTTGCGATTTAAAAAAAGGCTCTGGTTATATTAAACATAATGATGATCATAGAATATTAATGTCTTTTTATATTTCAAATATCATTTGTAAAAAAAATAATGTTATAAAAGGTAAATCGTGTGTAAAAACAAGCTATCCAAGGTTTTTTAAAGATATATCAAAATTTATTAATTAATTTTTCTTGAAAAACATCAATAAAACTTTAAAACGATTTAACCGATTTGAAAGGTAAATAATGACTTATGATATCTAACGACGAATATAGCAAATTGCTAGACCAACAATTCGAGACTAAAAATACAATCGCTGCAAATAAGATAATTTCTGGAACAATTTTAAAAATAAGTGACCAACACATAACTGTCGATATTGGATACAAAAGTGAAGGACAGATACCCAAAGAAGAATTCCTAAATACAGGATCTATGGATGATCTTAAAACAGGACAAGAAATTGAGGTGTTTGTTGAAAAATTAGAGGATCGAGAAGGTAATGTTAAAGTATCTCACGAAAAAGCAATTAAAATGAAGTCATGGGAAAAACTCCAAAAAGTTTTTGATAATAAAGAAAGAGTAAAAGGTTTTATTGTTGGTAAAGCTAAAGCAGGTCTATATGTAAAGATTATGGGAACAAATGCATTCTTGCCACTTAGTCAGATTGATGTTCGACCAGTTAGAGATGTGAGCCACCTTATAAAGACTGAAGAAACTTTTGAAATTCTTAAAATGGATTATTCAAAAGGAAATATTGTTGTTTCAAGAAAAGCTATTCTTGAAGAAAAGCAAAAAGAAATAAAAAACCAAATATTGCAAAAATCACAAGGTGAATCTGTTGTTACAGGTAAAGTTAAAACATTTACAGACTATGGAGCTTTTGTTGATTTGGGTGGGATAGACGGTCTAGTTCATTTAAGTGATATATCTTGGAGTAGAATTGGACATCCCTCAGATGTACTTGAAATTGGTAAAAAATATGAATTTAAAATTCTGAAAGTGTCTGATGACTCAGATAAAATTAGTTTAGGTTACAAACAGTTGAAAGACGACCCATGGGAGAAAATAGAAGAAAAGATTCAGCAAAATGAAATTTATGATGGCAAAATTACTCATATTACTGACTATGGTGCCTTTGTGCAGCTAACAGAGAAAGACTTAGAGGGTCTTGTTCACTCAAATGATATTAGTTGGACTAAAAAGAATATTCATCCAAATAAAATACTTGAAGTTGGATTCAATATTCGAGTAAAAATTTTAGAAATTGATAAAGAAAAGAAAAGAATAAGCCTTGGTATAAAGCAGACTGAACCCAATCCATGGGAAAATATTCTCAATGAATACAAGAAAGATCAAATAATTGATACTGAGATAAAAAATATTACTGAGTTTGGAATATTTGCAAAATTGAATGAAAATATTGACGGACTTATACATAAAAATGATCTTTCATGGACTGACTCAAACGGCGACAGAACACTTAAAAAATATCAAAAAGGACAGAGTATTCAGGTTAAAATTTTGGAAATAGACCCAGAAAAAGAGAAAATCAGCTTTGGAGTAAAACAGCTCTCTGCTGATCCTTTTCATGAATTTTTTAAAGATAAATCAAAGGGCGATATCGTATCTGCAAATATAATTAAAATTAATAATAATGGAATCGATGTTGAGGTAGCAAACTTTATTTCAACAACTATTAGAAGAAAAGAACTCTCAAAAAATAAGGAAGAGCAAAATATATCTAGATATAATGAGGGTCAAAAAATTGACGCTAAAATTAGCTCAATCGACCTAACTAATCGAAAATTTTCGTTATCGATTAGGCAACTAGAAATAGATGAAGAACAAAGTTTGTTACAGAAATATGGATCTAAATCTTCCGGTTCAGTTTTAGGTGATATCCTTGGTAAGGCTTTGGATGAGGATAAGGACACCAAAGAAGAATAAGTCTGATATTTTAAAGACTTATTTACAATCAGAAATTGATTTAACACCTGAAATTAACAAAGAGATATTTAATAGATTTTTTGAGATTTTAGAAAAAAATATTTCTCACCACGTCTCCGTAGAACTAAGGAACTTTGGTGTTTTTAAATCTAAATATATGAAGTCCAGATACGGTTCTGACCCAAGAAATAAAAAGAAAATATATATTCCCTCTAAATGGAAGGTTACATTCAAATCTAGTGAAAATATTAATAAAAAATTAAATGAAAAAATTTAAATCTTTCATAGCTTTAGATCTTAAATCAAATACTCAAAATATTAGTATTGTAAAACAGTTATATCACCAAGTTTATGGTTTTAAAGTAGGTTATAGAGCTTTTTATAATAATCGTTCAGAAGGGCTTATATCAGAAATTAAAAAGTCGAAATGTAAATTATTCCTTGATTTAAAACTTCATGATATTCCGAACACAGTTAGTAGTGCGATAAACTCTTTATCGAATATAAATCCTGATTTTCTTACCTTGCATATATCGGGTGGTAACGAGATGATGAAAGCTGCATTAAACTCCATAAAAAAAAATAAACTTAAAACTAAAATTTTAGGGGTCACCTTATTAACTAGCTTGGATGGGAAAGATAGCAAAAAAATATATGAAGAGAGAAATACAAAAAAACTTGTAAAAAAATTTGCTGAAATTGCAAATAATGTAAACATTCACGGCATTATTTGTTCAGGTGATGACCTAAAAGTTTTAGGAAAGTTTAATAAACTAATAAAAATAACACCTGGTGTAAAAATGTTTGCTAAAAATGATGACCAAAAAAGAGTTACTTTTGTTCATAATGCTTTACAAGATGGTGCAAGCTTTGTTGTAATAGGAAGAGAATTAATAGAAAGCAAAAGACCTTTAGATTTATTAAAAAAATATGCAGAACAACATAAAAATAAAAATTTGTGGACAAAATAATCCAGCAATTATTAATTACTGTCTTGATTTAAATATTTCTTATCAAGGATTAATTTTTTATGAAAAAAGTCCAAGGTTCATTGATATGGACACACTATCTCTAGTTAACCAATATTTTAAATCACATAAAAATAAATTTGTGGGTGTTTTTGTTAATCCGTCAATTGATGAAATTAAAAATAAATTGGAAGTTTTTGATTTTGATACAATTCAACTTCATGGAAATGAAGATCAAAACCTCATAAGTGAAGTTAAAAATAATTTTAAAAAAAATATATATAAATCAATATCCCCAGAGGATTTTAAAACAACTGAGTTAATTGATGTAGATAAGTTCCTCATCGAAGCGAAACCCTCTTCAAATCAGATGCCTGGAGGAAATAATAAAACTTGGGATTGGTCTGATTTTAAAAATAAAAAAAAACTTCCTTATATTTTATCAGGAGGTCTAAATGTCACTAATATCAAAAAGGCAATTAACTTAACAGGTGCGGATTTTGTTGATATAAATTCTGGTGTAGAGGAACAACCAGGTGAAAAAAGCCTTACTTTGATAGATGGCATTATTTCATCAATTTATAATTAATGAAAAAATATAAACAACCTAGCACTATTGGAAGATTTGGTGAGTTTGGTGGAATGTATGTTTCAGAAACATTAATGCCCCTATTATTAAATTTAGATAAATATTACAAAAAAATTCAAAAAGATAAAAAATTTAAAAAAGAACTAAATGATCTTTTTAAAAACTATGTAGGTAGGCCCTCTTCGTTGCACTATGCTAAAAATTTATCTAAATATATTAATGGACCAAAAGTATATTTTAAAAGAGATGAGCTAAATCATACAGGTGCCCATAAAATCAATAATTGCTTGGGACAAATACTCCTTGCAAAAAAAATGGGCAAAACAAGAATTATCGCTGAAACAGGTGCTGGACAACATGGAGTCGCAACAGCTACTGTTTGTGCTCTTTTTGGTCTTCCTTGTTATATTTACATGGGGTCAAAAGATATCGAAAGACAAAAACCTAATGTTTTTAGAATGAAGCTTCTGGGGGCCACCATTATTCCTGTTAAGTCTGGCAGTAAATCTTTAAAAGATGCTATGAATGAAGCTTTGAGAGATTGGATTAAGAACGTCAGAGATACTTTTTATATTATCGGTTCTACCGCAGGTCCTCACCCCTATCCAAAAATGGTAAGAGATTTTCAGTCTGTAATTGGAAAAGAAGCCAGAGAACAAATATTAAAAGTAGAGAAAAAACTACCAGATTATTTGATTGCTTGTGTTGGAGGGGGGTCAAATGCCATGGGTTTATTCTATCCATTTTTGAATGATAAAAATGTAAAGATTATTGGAGTTGAGGCAGCTGGTAAGGGCGCCAAAACAGAAGAAACAGCTGCTACAATGACATCTGGAACTCCTGGTATTTTACATGGTAGTTACAGTTATGTCTTACAAGACAATGATGGACAAATAAAAGAGGCTCACTCTATTTCTGCCGGCCTCGATTACCCTGGTGTAGGACCTGAACACTCTTACTTAAAAGATATTAAAAGAGTTAAGTACTTTGGTATAACTGATAAAGAAGCTCTTGAAGCGTTTCAAACATGTTCAAGACTAGAGGGAATTATTCCAGCACTTGAACCTTCCCATGCCCTAGCCTACTTAATTAAAGCGTTTAAAAATAAACATAAAAACAAAGTTGTAATTTTAAATTTGTGTGGACGAGGTGATAAAGATTTATTTACCGCAGCTAGGGCAATAGGAATTGATGCAGATGAATAATCTAGACACACTTCCTAAGAAAAAAATACTCTCATTATTTATGACGTGTGGGTTTCCTACACTAAATCATAGCAAAAAGATTTTTAATGAAATGTTATCTCATCAACCAGATATTATTGAGTTTGGGCTTCCCTTTTCTGATCCGATGGCAGATGGCCCTATTATCCAAGAGGCAAATAAACTTGCACTTAGATCAAAATTATCAACACAACAATCACTTAATTTAATTAAAGAATTAAATAAATCTAAAAATAATACTTCATTTGTTATTATGTGTTATTTAAATACTGTCCGTAAATTTGGATTAAATAAATTCATCAAAAATATTAAAAGTATTGTCGATGGTATAATAATTGTTGATTTGCCTTTTGAAGAAGAAGATGCAATCAAAAAATCATTATCTAAAAATAACATCCACTTGATTAAATTAATCTCTCCAATGACTGATAAAAAAAGATCTCAAAAACTTCTAAAAAATTCAAAAGGATTTATCTATTACATATCAGCAACTGGAATCACTGGTTCAAATAAATTAGATTACAAAGAAATAAATAAAAATGTTAAATCTATAAAAAAAATGTCTTCTGTTCCTGTTTTAGTTGGATTTGGGATCAAGTCTAAAAAAGATGTCATTGATATATCCAAAAAAACAAATGCAGATGGTGTTATAATTGGCTCAGCTCTAATTCAAAAATATTTTAATCTAAAAAAGGATTTTAATAAGTACCTTAAAAGCCTTAAAAAATTTATTCAAGAGGTTAAGATCAAAAAATGAACTGGCTCACAGATTATGTAAAACCTAAATTAAGCTCCCTTGTTAGTCGAAAAGAACCTCCGTCTGATTTATGGACCAAGTGTGGATGTGGGGAAAGAACCTTATATGTAAGCGATTTAAAAGAAAATCTAAATGTTTGTTCATATTGTGACTTTCATATGGGGATGGATGTAAATAGTAGATTAAAAAATTTATTTGATAACGAAAATTATGAATTAATCGAGGTACCTTTTGAAAATAATGATCCTCTAAAATTTAAAGATCTTAAAAAATACACAGACAGGATGAAAGCTGCACAAAAGAAAACTGATCAAAAAGATGCCGCCATTTTAGCTAAAGGTGAAATTGGAAACACAAAAGTTGTAGTTTTTATTTTAGATTTTAATTTTATGGGTGGTTCAATGGGTCAATTTGTTGGTGAAGCATTTAAAATTGGTTGTCAAAACGCTGTTGATTTGAATTGTCCATTTATATCTGTTGCTTCATCAGGAGGTGCAAGGATGCAAGAAGGTATTGTGAGTTTAATGCAACTACCTAAAACAGTTGCAGCTGTAAATATGCTAGATCAATATAAAATTCCTTACGTGAGTATTCTAACTCACCCTACCACTGGAGGTGTGAGTGCCTCGTTTGCGATGCTTGGAGATATTATCATTGCTGAAAAAGGCAGTATGATTGGTTTTGCTGGAAAAAGAGTTATCGAAGAGACAATCAAGGAACAATTACCGGAGGACTTTCAGACTGCTGAATACCTTCTTGAACACGGAATGGTTGATATGGTTGTCCATCGAAAAGAATTAAGTCAAACACTTTCAAAAGTTTTATCATTCGTAAAAAAATAAATTCTTGAAAGATCCCATTTTTCAAAGACTACTAAATCTACATCCAAAATTTTCAGACTTATCTTTAGTGAGAATTAAAAAACTTTTAAAGAAAATAAATTTTGATGAAAATTCACTGCCCAAAGTCATTCACATAGCTGGTACTAATGGAAAAGGCTCAACAGCAGCTATTTTAAAATCAATTCTCAATCATCATGATTATTCAACACACGTGTACTCCACTCCTCACCTAGTAAAATTTAATGAAAGAATTCAATTAAGATCTAAAGAAATTTCAAATCAAAAATTATTAAAATATTTAAAGTTTTGCGAAGATAAAAATGAAGGGAATTTGATAACATTTTTTGAAATTACTACTGCGGCAGCGTTTAAAGCTTTTCAAGATCATAAAGCTGACTATCTAATATTAGAAGTTGGACTTGGAGGAAGATTTGATGCCACAAATATTTTAAAAAAATCAAAGTATGCAGCTATTACTCCAATTTCCTTAGATCATCAAGATTATTTAGGAAATTCATTGGATCAAATTGCTTTTGAGAAATTAGGAATATTGAACTCAAGAAGTACAATTTTTATTAATCAACAAAAAGCAAATGTTATGAAATTTATTAAGTCACAATTAAAAAAAAGAAAATTAAATGCAAATATATTTAATACACATTGGAAAATAAAATCTAATTTTTATTTATCTGATGATATAAGAATTAATTTATCAAAAATAAGTTTAAAAGGGTCACATCAATTAATTAATGCTGGATTGGCAATACACTTAGCAAGGGATATATTGAAAGAAAAGTTTTTAATAGAAAAAACAGAAAAAGCGTTGATGAATTGTGAGTGGCCTGGGAGATTACAACAAATTAAGAGTGGACCTCTAAAGAAAAAAATAAAGAAATATAAGGATATTTACTTAGATGGGTTTCACAATATCGATGGAATGAAAGCATTACTTAAATCATTAACAAAAAATAGAAAAATACTTATATGCTCTTTTTTAAATAATAAAAAATATACTCAAATGCTCTCTAGCTTATCAAATCATTTTAATAAAATAATTGTTGTTAAAATGAACGAGGAAAACTCCATTACTGAAGATCTATTACCCAAATACCTGAAGCTTTATTTTGCAAATTCCTTATCAGACTCATTTAAAATTATTAATAAACTTTCATCAAATCAGACCTCAATTTATTTTGGAGGATCATTATATTTTATAGGTGAAGTGATAAAATTAAATCGTTTAAAAAATTAGATTTTCTCCCTATATGCCGCCAAATAACAAAAATATCCCCATTTATAAAGATATATTGATTGATCTAAATTTTCTCAGAAAAGTAGGAATTAATAACTAACCTTAATCCTCCAGAACCATTCTTGTGGTTTTCTTCAAGAATGGTTCTACTCAATCCTCTTTTTGTTTTTCAAATAAAGTAGCAAAGCTAAACCTTCGTATGCAATTTTCCATAGTTGTCTAAATAATGGTAGCTTCAACAATAAAGACAGGTATCTCCATCTTGGAATTGTATCCCATAAAACTAAAAAGGACTCTGATCCAGAAAAAATTTTTCCATCATGATATACATGCATTCTTCTAAATAAATCTTTTTTGGAGAGATGATTTATATGCTCATCTTTATTTTTTGAAATATCAACATAGTTTATATTAATGGTTTTCTTTTTATAGTGACTTATCTCTGCATTACAAATATTACATGAACCATTAAAGTATACTTTCATTTTGATTACGCGGGTGGTGGTATTGAGCCATCTTTAAATAGATCATATCCCTTTAAGACAGCGGGTCTAAGTGATATTTGATTATACCAACGCAATAGATTGATATATTTATTCAGACCTATATCATGAATTGGATGTCTAGCGATCCAAGGAAATGTTGCGATATCTGCAATTGAATATTCATTTGCCAAATATTCATTTATAGATAAATGATCATCTAAATTTTTGTATATCGTTTCTGCAATTTTAAAATATCTATCTTCACCAAAATCACTTTTACCGGGATTATAATGATGAAATTGATGATGCTGACCTAACATGGGGCCTATATAACCCATTTGAGCCATCAACCACTGGGTTGTTAAACTTTGATTTGAGCCATAAAATTCTCCTGATAAATTTGCCAAGTGAATTAAGATAGCACCAGACTCAAATATGGTCTTATTATTATGTCTTAAAACAGGAATTTTTGAAAATGGAGAAATTTTTTTAAACTCCTCGTTGAATTGTTCACCCTTATTTAAATTAATTAAAGTCAAATCATAACTCTCATTAATCTCCTCTAACATTATTGAAATTTTTCTTGCATTTGGAGTTGAGTCTGCAAATAATTCAAACATTCAAATTAAACTCATAATATATTTATGAACAAAATATCCTATTACGAGTAAAGTCAATCCAATCAAGTAAATTAACCAAAAATTCATATTGAGATTTTTTGCAAAGAAAAAAGGTAAGAAAAATAAATATGAGACAGGTACTCCAATAAGAATGCTTTTTGCAAATATTACAGTATTTTCAGTATTTTTATGCTCTAAGAAAGAGAAGGCTATGGCTATTATACTTGCTATTGGAAGAGCAATAATAAATCCAGATAGCTCAGGTTTTTTACCGGAAAGCCAACTTGCAAATGCAATCACAAGAGCAGCTAATAAAACTTTTAAAGCAAAAATCATAATTATCTATTTTATACTAATTAATAATAATTAAAGATTATTTTCAGGTATTAAGAAAGTTGTTGACGCCCAATCACTATGCCAGATTGGCTCATTTTTTTCTGGGTCTGCTTTTAATGGATAAATCACAACTGAGTCTAAAAGATATTCCCTTGCTGGTTCAATATCAAAAGTGAATTTTCCTTTATCATCCGTTATGGTATTTACAATTGATAACTTTGTATTTTTATATTTCGAAAAAATTGTAACAAGATTTTTTTTTAGCGGTTTTTTTTTGTAATATAAAGTTCCACTCATTTGCTTTGAATTCAATTCTTTGTATGGATTTTGGTCTAAAACAAATTCAAATAGAAGTCCTGTTTTTTTATCCTTTCCCTCACTGCCATTTAGTGTAATAAGAGATTTTGCATAACGACGAAAACTCTCAATAAAATTACTTTCAGGAAATCCTTTCTCAAAATGAGTATTGATTAGTTGCTGGTAACCTTTTTCATTAACAAAATCCTCGAATTTTTGAAACTTTTTATAATCAACATATTTATCTTTAGTTTCATGATAAATAATTAATAAATTGTCTAAATTAGTCGTTATATTAATTGCAGGCACATCACCTAGTATGCCTTTTATTTTTTCTTTTTTATTTTTAGATCCAGATAATATTTTAAATGTTTTAAAATCTTGTGGATTATACATTAAAACCATACCTTGAAATTCTTGTCCTACCCTCAAGTGAGCATTTATTAAGTCATCATTAAGTTGATATTGCGTAGGCTCGATCCAAAATTCATGAGCGTTTGCTCTAATAGAATAAGCAATAAGGAGCAAAAAAAAATAAAGAATTTTTAGATGAATTTTGGTAAACATGACCGAATGATTAAGTACTTATTTTTTCTAATTTTAATATTGGGCTCTCCTCTGCATTCACACGAAATTAAACCCGCGATTATGGATATTACCATTATTGAAGGAAATGCATCAATCGAATTTAAATTAAATGCGGAAACTGTTCTCTCTGAAATTGATGCCTCTTTATATCAGGATACCAACGACTCACCTCAATCTCAAAAATATGATGCTTTACGGGCCCTTTCCACTGAAGAAATAGAGAAAATGGTCATAGAAAATGAAATCAAATTTACAGATAAGATTAAAATCAATATCGGAGATGAAACTATCCCGCTTTCTTTAAGAAATGTAGATACTTTTCAAGAAATAAACGATGAATTTCCCAGAGATACAACTTTAAACATAGGTTTTGAAATAAAAGATGAGTCTTTTACCATTCAATTTGAAAAAGAATTAGGTCCCGTGGTAATTAGACATTTTGAGGATTTATCAAAAGAGTCTGTTTTATTTACAACTTATTTACAACCTGCTGAAAGATCATCACTCATATCCCAACAGACACGGTCTTCAGCTTTAAGTACAACAATTGAATATTTAGTTTTAGGGATAGAGCATATTGTTCCTAAGGGACTTGACCATATCTTATTCATAATAGGTATCTTTTTTTTCGCCATCAAATTTAAACCTTTATTACTTCAAGTCACAATGTTTACAGTTGCGCATTCGATCACACTTATTCTAGCTAGTTTTAATTTAATTTTTATACCTGCTACTATTGTTGAACCGTTAATAGCATTGTCTATAAGCTATGTTGCAATTGAGAATATATTTCAAAGACGTTCAACTTTACTTCGGTATTTAATAATTTTTATTTTTGGATTAATTCATGGTTTAGGTTTTGCGTTTGTGCTGGGAGATATTGGGTTAAATACTAGTCAACTTGTTTTAAGTTTAATCTCATTTAACATTGGTGTAGAAATAGCACAGATAGCAATTATTATCTTAGCATCAATTATCTTTATAATACCTTCACGTCAAAGTTGGTATAGAGCATTTTTGCAAATTCCTATTTCGATTATAATTTCAATGATTGGTTTATATTGGTTTATTGAAAGGGTATTCTTTTAAAAATTTATTTTAATAGTGCCAAGAACTGATAGAGATTTATTTGTTATCACCATTTCTCCTGAACTTGGATAATAATCAAGAAAACCACCAACAATTACATAATGGGTTACAAAAATTAAATTACCTTGACTGTCGTCCCAATTTTTAATGAATTGATTTAATTCATACATTTGTTTTGAATGGTTTTTTTGATAATCAGCTGAAAATGTTGAATTTAAGGCACTTAAACTCTCAAAATTTCCAAATGCAAGACGAGCGGTTTCTTTGCAGCGACACCATTCGCTGGAATAAACAGAGTCTATTGGAATAGAATATTTAGAAAATAATATACCCATTCGTTTAGATTGATTAATTCCTTGTTCATTTAAATTTCTTTGTGTTGAACAATCGTATAATTCAAAATTATTGGGATCACCGCCTCCGGGAGCATATGCATGACGAATAAAAACTACTTTACCACCCTCTTTTAATAATTCCCAACTTGTTGTTTCATCAGATAAAGAACTAAATGTAAAAAATATAGAAATTAAGAAAATTAAATTAATAATTTTCATTGTTGAGAGAGGTATTGATGATATGCCTGCTTTTTTACGTCATTCCAATATTGATCTGCCTCTTCAGCTGTATATTTTCCGTAAAGTTGCATCCAGAGATCGGTTGTCACTAAGGATAAAACCTCCTCTTTTTCTTTCCACTCATCATAGATCCAAGGGTCTAAAGAGGGCTCAACTCCTTTTTGTGAAAAATAATTGACCTCTTCATGAATTCCCCCTATGTCTATAATCATTGTTTTAGGAGAAAACTCTACATCCTCAAAAAAACGTATACGTGCTATATCTTCTTCGGTTAATCCTTTAACCACTATACCTTCAACGCCAGAATAATTTTCACCGAAGATTATTACAGGGAAGTTTTCATTAATGACTAAACGCAACTCACTTTTTGGTGCAAAAGCTTTAGTTATTTTTAAGTGATCAGTTTTTCCTCCTATAACCTTCTCTAATATTGCAATAGAGCGAAGAGTGCCGTAAAAAAAATAATTATTCATTTTAGTCTTAGAAAAATTCTGGAAGAGCTGCTTTTTTTATTTTCATTTCATGAAGGAGTATGCAAATTTGTTCAGAAATTTCAACACTATTTGGCGTATCACTGTGAACACACACTGAATGAATGTTTGTTTTGAGAGTATTCCCATTACGTGAAATAATCCCTCCTTGTATAAGCATGGCTTCTACATGCTCCTTGGCGCTACTAGGATCTGTTATCAAAGAGTCATTAATGGAACGAGGTGTTAAAGTAGCATCATCTTCATAAGTGCGATCTGCAAAAATCTCAAGGGCGGTGGGTATGTTGCTATTCATACCGATTTTAGCAAGTTCACTTAAAGCTGGTGCAAGTAATATCATTGATGGGTAATTTTTTTTTAAAACATCTACTATTTCACTAGAAAGGTCTTGGTCAACGCATGCCATATTGCTCAAAGCTCCATGAAGCTTAACATGTGTTAATGGAAAATTAATATTAGAGGCAAGATTATGCATAAACATTAACTGGTCTTTGACAATTTCTTGGATTAATTTTTTGCTCCAATTAATTTTTGTGCGCCCAAAATTATCTCTATCTAAAAAAGAAATATGTGCACCAACTGAAACACGTTTTGTTTTACAGTAATTTAGTGCTTTAAAAACAACATCTTCTGACCCCCCATGATATAAACAGGAAAGATTAGCAGAGCTAATTTTATTTATTAACTGCGCATCAACAGTCTCGAAAAAACTGAGATCTTTTTCTGCGATATCAGAATTTAAATTAATTTTATTCAAATGCACCAAAGTTACATTATGATATTAGCGTGTATTTCAAAGGAATAAATTCTTATGGGGATCGGGGTTTAGTCTTAGATTTTGGGAATGAAACCTCAAAATCTATATCACAGGAGGTAAATGAGACATTTTTAAATATTTCAAACCTTAATCTTCAATCACTAAACATTATTCCTTCCTTCAATAAAATAGTTGTAATTTTTGAAAATTCAAAAATTAGAGATCAAAACAAAGACAAAATTAGTATGAAAATGAGAGATACAAACTCTAAAACCAACAAAAAAGTCACTAAAACATGGGAAATACCGGCATGTTATAATGAAGATTTTGCTTTAGATATAAAGATCGTCCAAAAACTACACCAGATTACAAAAGAAGAGGTTATCAATTTTCACTCATCAGTTCGTTACTATACATATTATATAGGCTTCATGCCGGGATTTCCATATTTAGGGGATGTTCCCTCCCAATTAATCACACCGCGGTTAGCTACTCCAAGGGTAAAAATTCCTGCTAGATCCATTGGCATAGCAAAAAACCATACCTGTATATATCCAAAAGTTTCACCTGGAGGTTGGAATATAATTGGACAAATACCATTTGATATTTTTGATTTACAAAGTTCTTACCCTTCCCTTTTTCTTCCAGGTGATGAAGTAAAATTTTACTCCGTATCACTTTCAGAGTTTGAAAAAATTAGAAAATATAATTTTTCATTAAATGAATTGGTCAAGGAATACTCGTCATGAACTCAATCATAATCACTCGTGCAGGGACTCATTCAACTATTCAAGACTTTGGAAGATTTCAATATCAGCACTTAGGAGTTTCACCAAGTGGAGCAATGGACCAAAGAATTATTACAGAGCTTCAAAAAATTATACCCAATCATCAAAATCAATTTCTAGAATTTGCTTATGTGGGGCCTTCAATAAAAGTAAAAGAAGGATCTGTTAAGATTTGTGTTGGTGGTAATTGTAATATGAGTATTGAGAAAAATAACAACAGCCAGCTTGAGTGCCATCCCTATAAAAGTATTAATTTATTTGAGGGCGATGAATTGATTATTCACAATACAATAGACTCAGTATATGGATACATAGCTTTTGAGCATGGACTTGGGTTAGAGCCTTGTCTTAATAGCTACTCTACTGACACAAAAGCAGGAATAGGTTCGATTAATCGACCTTTAAATGACGAAGATATGTTTCACATTAGCAAAGATGTAAGCTCTTGGGATCTTATCTCTATACCAAAACCTGATTTAGAAAAGGTAACCAATTTCAAAGTTTATCCCGGTCCTCAACTTCAATATTTCTCAGACAATACACTACAATCTTTTATTAGCGGTGTTTTTACAATAACTAATCAAAGTGATCGAATGGGTATCAGGCTCAAAGGTGAGAGTCTCATTAGTTCTAAGTCTCATGATATTTTGTCTGAAGGAATATTACCTGGATCTATTCAAGTGCCAAGTGATGGGCAACCCATTGTATTAATGCGGGACATTCCTTGTACTGGCGGGTATCCAAAAATTGCAATTTTAAATGAAGTGGATATTTCAAGAATCTCTCAGCTCCCCCCTGAAACCAAAATCACCTTCGATTTACAAACAATCTATTAGCACAGATTTCATGTATAATTAAAAGTGAAAATCTCAAGTGTTCAAGATCTAATACCAATATCGAAAAATTCGAATAGCTCCATGTTATCAAGACATGATGCACTGGAAAAATTCAATTCTTTTAATCCTGCTCTCTATGCAAAAACAAGAAACTTTTTGAATGGACAAATTTCAAGATTATCAGCCCATATAAAATATGGAATCATCACTAACAAAGAGCTCTATCGATATATTCGAGACAAATATAATTTTGTTGAGAGTGAAAAGTTTATTCAAGAATTAGCATGGAGAGATTTTTGGAGAAGCTATGCCTACCATCATCCTGATCAACTATGGACAGATGTAGAAGAATATAAAACTGGATTTCAAGCTCAAGAATATCAAGATAACTTGCCTGAGGATGTTATATCAGCAACAACACCTACACAGATTATTAATATTTTCATCGAGCAACTCACTAGCACTGGGTACCTTCATAACCATGCACGTATGTATTTAGCTTCTTATATTATTCACTTTAGAAGAGTGAAGTGGCAAGCTGGAGCGAAGTTTTTTATGAGTCATTTACTTGATGGAGATATTGCAAGTAATAACTTCTCTTGGCAGTGGATCGCGAGCACCTTTGCAGGAAAACCTTATATATTTAATTTAGAAAATGTTCACAAATACTGTCACAAAATCATAGATATTATACCTGAGAAGAATAGAGAAATAGATGGCAGCTATGAAGAAATTAGCTCGAGGCTCTTTCCCAATTTATGAACTTAATTTATTTATACGACGAGTTTATGAGATTGCCAGCCGGTATTGAGGGTAATCCCGTTTACATCTTTGATGATACTTTAACTGAAGGCTATGAGCTTAGTGACAAAATCATTGAAAATAGATACTTTTTAGCCAAAGAGGCAGGGGCTGAAATCTATAGAGGTAATACATATGAGATATTGCAAGAAATTCATAACCAAAACACCATATCCAAAATTATAACAAAATCTACTTTTAGACCTATTTACCAAAATTTATTTCAAAAATTAGGTGAAAAATATGATTTAGAGCAGTTACCCGATTACTTCTTATTGCAGGAGAATTATCTACATCCAGCAAAAAGATTTTTTCAGTATTGGAACAAAATTAAGAAAAATTTAAAATATTAGTCATGGCTGAGAAATGCAAATATTGCGAGGGAGAGTTATCAGTCATGGACAGTGTGTATATAGAATCTGAAATTAGAACAGCTCCTAAGAAAGTTCAAAATTTAATTAAAAGTCATCATAATCTTGTCTGTTACATGTGTTATAAAAAACTAAAAGCTATTAAAGTGATAAATACTGAAGATAAAAATAAAAAATTAAATTAGAGATTTTTGACTGTTTCTCTTAACTCGTACTTTTGAATTTTACCAGTTGATGTTTTTGGTAAGACCTGAAATATAAAAGTTTTGGGCATTTTAAAACCAGCTAAGTGCTCTCTACAAAATTTCTTTAACTCATCTTCTTCTACCGTTTGACCTTCAATTAATTCTATAAAAGCACAGGGTGTCTCACCCCATTTTTCATCAGGTCTAGCAACAACTGCTGCTAATGATACTGCAGGGTGCTTTGTAATAATATTTTCAATTTCTACAGATGATATATTTTCACCACCACTAATAATAATATCTTTTGAACGATCTTTAACTTGAATATATCCACTAGGGTGCATTACTGCTAAGTCGCCCGAGTGAAACCATCCGCTTTTCATCGACTCTTTAGTGGCCTCTTCATTTTTGTAGTACCCCATCATGACAGTATTTCCTCGGATCATAATCTCCCCCATAGTTTCTCCATCGGAAGGAACAGGTTCGAGTGTTTCTGGGTTCATGACCGATACCATTTCTGTGTGTGGATAGCGAACTCCTTGATAGGCTTTGAGCTCAGATCGCTTTTCATCTGCTAAGTTATCCCAGTCCTTATTCCAAGCACAATGAACAACATGACCGTAAGTTTCAGTCAGTCCATATACATGCATAACCTCAAAGCCTAAAGACTCCATTTTTTGAAGAATTGAACTAGGAGGCGGTGCGCCAGCAGTCATAACGTAAACCTTATTTTTCAATGCTTTTTGATCATCTGCAGGGGCATTTGCTATCATATTTAATACGATAGGAGCACCTCCAAAGTGAGTCACCTCATATTTATCAATTAATTCGAAAATTTCTTTAACAACAATGTTTCGTATAAATATTACACGGGCATGGAGCATCGCCAAAGTCCATGGATACCCCCAGCCATTGCAGTGAAACATTGGCACTGTATATAAATAGGTAAGCCGGTTAGGCATATTCCATGCAGTGATACTTCCCATTGACATTAAATAGGACCCTCTGTGATGGTACACAACACCTTTTGGGTTTCCTGTTGTTCCAGATGTATAGTTCAGTGAAATAGCCTGCCACTCATCATCAGGTCTTATCCATTCAAACCCCTCATCACCTGTTTGTAGGAAACTTTCGTACTCTAGTTTTCCAATTGAAGGAATGTCTCCTAAATCTGCTTGCTTGTCGTCGATATCAATAACGATGATCTCTCGATTAACTTGAGCAATAGCATCAATTGCTACATTGTGAAATTGTCGATCCACTATAAAAACTTTACAATCACTATGGTCTAGTATGTAGGCGACTGTTCTAGTGTCTAAACGAGTATTAATTGTGTTAACAACCCCTCCAGTCATAGGAACAGAATAATGCGCTTCAAATAATTCAGGTGTATTTGCTGCCATAATAGAAACAACATCACCTTTACCAATTCCAACTTTGGTTAAAGCACTAGCAAATCGAGTACATCGATCGTAAACCTGTCTCCAGGAGTACTTTCTCTCTTTATATACTATGGCTTCATAGTCGGGGTATACGTCTTTTATTCGATCAAGAAAACTGATGGGCGTTAAAGGAACAAAGTTTGCATCATTTTTATGCATTCCCTGTTCAAAATTATTCATTAGTTTTTTAGCCTTCTCCCCGTAGACAACATTGCATGGATCCTATCCCTCGTCTTATTGGATTGTATTAAATTTATCAAAGACTGTCGCTCTAAATTATAAAGATCAGCTTCCGACAATTCTTTTGATTTAGTTGTATCACCCCCGCTAAGTACGGTTGCTAAATGAAGACCAATATCAACATCATAGCCAAAAATGATCTTTTTTTGCTCTAAATCCAATAAAACTTGGTGCATTTTCTCTTTTACCTCAGGTCCGCTTAGTGTGAACTTTGGCTTTTTAGGAGCTGAATATCCGCTCTTTAATAATGATACTTGATTAAAGGCTTCCACAAGAAGATTATCTCTATTTAAAACAAAAATATCATCATCAAGAAAAAATTTATGCTTTTTAGCTTGCAATGGGGAATGAGCCATTAGGCCATATCCTATAATATCAAATACTTGAAGAGCTGCTTGATCATGGTCATTAATATATTTCTTGTCTTGTACCCATCTCCATAATAATTCTTTACACCCACCACCACCTGGAACAAGGCCGACACCTGTTTCTACTAAACCTAAAGTACTATTCATGTGAGCAACCATCTTAGAAGTTTGACACGCTACTTCAAAACCACCACCAATAGCTAATCCAGCAACGGCACTAACTGTTGGTTTCGATGCATATTTCATTTTCATACATGCAGATTGAAAATCAGATAGGTATTTATCGATACCTTTCCAATCTTTCACGTCAGCTAAACCAATCATGGTATTTAAATCAGCTCCTGCAGAAAAATTCATAGCCTCATTATAAACAACTAGTCCTTGATAATTATCTTGTTCAAGACGGTTAACTGACTCCTCTAGAATTTTCATGGCATCTGCGTTCAAAGCATTAGCCTTGGTGTGAAATTCGCAACATAGGATCTTCTGTTCACGAGGTTCATCATTAAATTGCCAAATAGTTGCAGCAAAATTTCGAGATAATGGATTTGCATATTTTTTGTGGTCACCTAATCGGCGAACACCCTCTCCTCTAGAGATAAACTTCATACCTGCTTCATGATTATAGGCGCGTGAAGAAGTAGAGTCATAAGGCTCTTGTTTTAATCTAATCATAGTTGTAAGTAATTCTGGTACTTCTTGTTTTTCATCCTGAAGTCGCTGGACAAATTTGGTGAGACCGTACTCATTTAATAATTCAAATGGACCCTCATTCCAGTTAAATCCCATACGAAGTGCATCATCTATATCTGTTACTTTTGATGAAACTTCAGGAATACAAAAAGCGCTATAATTAATGATTTTTGCTAGGACTGCAAAAGCATATCGACCATACTCACTATCATTATCAAGGAGTGCTTTGATGCCCTCTTTCTCAACTCTTCTAGCAATTTCTAAATCTACTTTATCAAAATCATAATAACTCATGTCTGAAGTGTTCATGGCTTTAATATGTTCATCACCCTCAACAATTGTTGTTTGATAAAAACCCCCAGGACCCTTATTTCCATTAAAACCTTTTTCAAGTAACTGCTCAACCAGAGGGTGAGGTTTCACCACATCCATAAAAGGGTCATCTTCTTGTAATTCTTTTTTAAAGCTTGCAAGCACATCTTTCATCAAATCAATTCCAATGAGATCATACAGTCCAAAAACGCCTGTTTTAGGAATTCCTAATGGTCGGCCAAATAATGCATCTGCAATTTCTACTGGGAGGCCTCGCTCTAATGCCTCATACATCGCAACCTGCATTGCGTACACACCAATTCGATTACCAATAAAACCAGGGGTATCATTACAATTCACAATTCCTTTGCCTAGCTCATTTTTACAAAAATCACGAAGTCCACCCATCTTATCTTTATTCATCGTTGGTGTTTCAACGATCTCTAATAATCTCATAAATCGGACAGGATTAAAAAAGTGAGTAATACAAAAGTCTGCTTTCATGCTATCAGACATTTCTTGTGTCAGAATTGAAAGAGGAATTGTCGAAGTATTAGATGAAATAATAGAGTTGGGGCTGCGAACTTTATCAATTTGGGAGTAAAGTTTGTGTTTGATATCAATACGCTCAACAACTGCCTCGATCACCCAGTCTGCATCTTTGATTTCATCAAAATCATCTTCTAGGTTACCAGGTTTAATATGTTCCAGACGAGACCGCTCTACTAAAAGTGGGGGGTCTGACTTTTTGATAATATCAATGGCGTTTTCAGAGATTTGGTTGGCTGACTCCTTACCCTTTAGATCGAGTAGGATTACTTCGCGATTTGAATTGGCTAAATGAGCTGCAATACCAGAGCCCATTGTCCCTGCTCCTATTACAACAATTTTTTTAAATGCAGCCATGATTAAGCACGAGATAATAGCAAAAAGAGTCCTCGTGTTAAGAGTAATCGACCCCAATTCCCATATATTTTGACACAACAAAAAAATGCCTATAAATAATGATTTTTTAGTAATATTCATAGGTTTTGGACTTTCTTTTGGTCTTGGAGACAAACTCGAAGGGGTCAATCCAGCACCCATAGCGAGAATCGTGACCAAGATCAGGACTGTAAGCACGGATGCGTTGATGGATCGCTTTTTTCTTATTTTTCAACCGTTCAGTGGGTTTGTTCCCCGTAATCATTAAGCCCAACTCTCCCACCACCGCGCTACAAGAAACCCCTCCAACAGATACCTGACAATCCACTCGAACTTCCACCCTCTCCTCTAAAGGCTGAGAGAGTTCAACCAGCTCATCACGAAACGGAAGCACAAAGTGAATGCCAGAGTCTTGAGTGTAACGATCCTCCAATCGAGAGGATTGGCTATAGTCACTGATTAAATGAGAGAGCGGTTTCTGCCTTCGAAGCCAATAATATTTTCTCATGTATACCTACCCTGCTTCATCTCTAATAATTTTTCTAGTAACTTGAAATACTTTGAAGTGGTGCGTGTTTGAATTTCTTCTAAGACCATTAAGCTTTGATGGCTATTCACATCTCGCTTAAAGGCAATAGCTAGCAACTCTTCACTTTTTTTTGAGTTCAACTTTCTCCCCTTTCCTTAAATAGCTCTTCGAAAGTTTTCGAGTTCTGCGAAAATCTAAAAGCAAATCAGATCGGTAGTAATCTAACATCTCTGTGCTTAAAATAGCACTTTCCATAGAGGCTAAGCGTCTAAGCTTCCATGCACAAAAAACAAATTGATCAACTAAATCGATTTCAAGAATATTTCGAGGCTGCCAATGATCGACCATGGCTTGGTGGTACTGCTCAAACTCTATCGGATCTTCACCAAGCGCAACATACTTATTCGAATATCCACCATGACGGTAGGCATTCAAACAGGATCGCTGTTTACCCCTCTCCGTCACTGGACCAAGTCCCAACGAGCCATTTCTTTTGCTCGCCTCTATTTGTTTTGCCGAGCGGACCTTTACTAGCACCTGTCCAATAGCTACCCTACTCAGCATCGTCTTCTCCCATCATCGAAATCTGCCGCTCAAAATCCCACTGATCGAAATCAGGAAAGAGGCGCCGCATGCGCTGGATATATTCAGGATTGAGTTTGGGGACTATTTCTACTCGCCTCCATTGACCCATTGTTTCATCATATACAGTTTTGTATTGTTTTCTGCGCTTTTTGGGACGGCGAACATAATATTGATGATAATAGAAAAAGGAATCCATTCATTTACCTCCCTTTCTATAAGCAAGTATTTGATCTAGAAGTTCATCTTTATTAATTGGTGAGGAGTGCATTTTTTATCCTTTCCTCAAAATCATAGCACTGCTGCTATTACTGTTTATGGAAAAGACAGGTCTCTTTTTTGAAGGGTGTGACGAGCCAACCACCCAAGTATTTTTTATGTCCTAGATTTAGAGTTTGTCGGATTCAATTCTATTGCCCAAGTAGCGTCATAAACGAACAATTTAATTTTGTATAATTTTAGAGAGATTGTCAAATTAAATTAATTGAGATCCCATTTTTTTGATACTAGGTTCAATAATTTTTTTTCTTCTTCTGCCATATCACCATCAGCATTAGCAATTTTTTCTAAATAGTCGTATATCATCTTTTTTGAGTCGGTATTCATAAAATTAAAATAGGAAATAAGTTTTTCAAATAAATCACTTTTTGGCTCACTATTTATGTACTCTCTAAAACTACTAGAATTAAAGTTAGGCATTATTTGCTTTCCAATTTTTTCAGCAACTTGTACTTCTTCTTTTTCTATTTTCCCATCAGCGTAAATCATTGCACTGGCAATATGATATATAGCATTAAGCATGAAGTTTTGTTGTTCATTTTTTTCGATATCTTCTTCGCTTTGATTTTCCTCAGGTTGTTTAATAAGACCTAATGCAACTAATTTAAGATGTTCAAAATATGTCAAATCTTCCTCAATACTCTCTAGTTTATCAATATGATCTTTGGCATTGCCTTGATTATTTAGTTCTTTGATTGACATTTCGGACGTTGAAATATCGCATTGTTTTAATCTTTCGCTAATTGGTGGGTGAGAGTCTGTAGGGTGAGGAGTGGATACACTACCGATATCTTCAAGTATTTTTTCAATAGACTCATCAGATAAATCAAACTTTGAATTATTCATAAAAGTCTTACTCATGTTTGTAATAAATTTTCCTTGATTACACTCTTTTATTGCATCATCAAGTACCGTATTCCAAGACTCCTGAAAAATAGCTAACTTTAATAATGAATAAGCTAGTCCATCTTTTCCACCAGCATCTATTCCTAATTGATCAGCAACTAATTCACGATCTCGACTAATTTTTGAGACAGAGGATGAAAAAAGAGACAATATAGAGTCTAGAAAGATAACACCAGGGAGGGCTACGATTGAACCTGAGTCAGAAGCGTTATGTAAAGCTGATTGAAGCCCTATATAGACGGGTGTGAATTTAAGAGAGTATTGAGTGTCCTCTCCTTTAAAGTGTGCAAGTTCATGTCCGATAATTGCTGATATTTCTTTCTCATTGTATAACCTTACTAAAGGGAGAGATAAATATAATGTTTCTCCATTCACTACATTTTTTTCATTAATAATATTTACATTTGCAGCGGTTATGTAGAAGCCTGGTTCAAGTCCAACAATAATATTATCTGGTGCTTTTGCATCCAACTTATCAGCAATAGAATTTACCAAATTCCATAAACCATTTTGCTTATCTACTTGATGCCCAATCACACTAATTTTTATTGGAGAGTTTATTTGAGACATTGATGACATAATTTTTAAGGCAGCAGCTCCAGCTGCTAATCCTGCTGCACCAATTAAAATAAAGTGGACTGAGCCTAGGTAATACGACTCCAATACATAAATACCATATGTAAAAATTACACCTTGAAGCAATATTTGAATAACTGTGATGAAAATAGTTATTGGAACTAATTTAGGGAAAATTTTTGCAATTAATTTTCTATTATCCTTTGATATAAAAGAACAAATTATTAATATTAATACTAATAAAATAGATATTGCTCCTGATATTAAACTCCCTAAGTGAGTATAGTAAATTCGCATAAATGATATACATGTTGGATCTGAATTATTTCGGCAAAGATTAAGACCATCATTTAATGAATAGTCACCTAAAGACTCATTCATGATATTTAGCATAAGAAAATATCCTGCTACAGGGATAATCAAATTTAGGAGTAAAGCTTGAAAAACTTTAGACATTATTTTTTTTCAATTTTTTCTTTCGTTTTTGCCACAACATAATCCATACAAGCTAAAATCAATCCGCTAAAGACAAATGTAAGGTGAACTGTAATGAATAAATAGATTTCCTCTTTCGTATATTTTGACATATCAAAGAAAAGTTTTAATAAATGTATCCCAGATATTGCAACTATAGACGATATAAGCTTTAACTTGAGTCCACTAAAGTCAACAGTACCCATCCATGATGGTTTATCTTCATGGTCGCCAACATCAATTTTAGATACAAAATTTTCGTAACCAGAAAATATGACAATTAAAAGTAAATTACCTGTGAATGAAAGATCTATCAATGTAAGTGAAAACAATATCATCTCTGTTTCTGCAAATACGAAACCATCTGAAAAAAAATATGATAATTCTCTAACGAATGTGATTAACAAAAAGAATAGACATATTACAAGACCGAAATAAAAAGGTGCCATTATCCACCTCGAGGCGAACATTAATTTCTCTAATGTCTCTTCAATAAATTTCATAAATAAAAATTAACAGATTGAACGAACCTTAAAAATAAAAAAAAATCATGTTTTATTTTTTTTTTTAAAAATATCAATTTATTTGTGTTTTTATAATTTTATCCACAGCGAAATATACTAAATAATAATGAATTTTTTTAATGTTCAGATTATATTAATATTAATCAAGTTTGTAATTATGTTTAAACTTATATCAATATTATTAACTTTAATTCACTTAATCCCGCTGGCTCATGCAGAATTAGATAAGAATCTTTATACAAGTGAAGAGATGTGGGAAAAAATTAGTAATTTCGATTGGAAAAATTCAAATGATGAACCAATTATAGAAGACAATGATGCTAATGCATATATAGATTTAAGAAGTTTTCCATTTGTATCTTATCTCTTAAACACTAGTGAGGTACAGCAATTCAGGTTTTGGATGAATGGGATAGAGAATAAAAATACAAAATACGTTTTTATTTTGTATCCCTCAAATGACCCTGATAATGATGATGCGATAACTGTTTATATAGATAAGTATGATGACATAGGTTATGTAGATGGAACTGACTGGGTAAATGTAAACCCTGCTGAAGTATTGGCAGATCAATGGGAGAAAGAACAAAAACTAAACAAGGAAAAAATTGAAAATGGAAAAGAACCAACAACTAAGATTGAGTGGTTTATCGAACCAACTTTTGTCTCAAGTAAAGGTTACATATATGAGTCAACTAAAATATATAAAGAAACCAGAGTAATTTATAATACTTGGATTTATATTCTAGGAAGAGATGGCTATCAGTTCATAAATTTAGTCACAGATGAAAATAGATTAAAATATATTAATGAGGAATTTATAAATCAAATATTAGAAAGCTATGTATTCCAAGAAGGAAAATCTTATACTGACTTTCAAGAAGGTGATGAAGTATCATCAACCTCTGCGGCAGATTTAGTAACAAAACAGGAGCCTGAACTTAAAATATATATTCCAGAAGACACACTTTGTGTAGATGTAATAAATTCTGTAAACAAAACTGAATTCAGTGAGAGAGATAAATTAATAATACTGGGAGTAGTTTCAGGATTTAACATTTATGATTATTTTATCTCAGAAGGCTATGTGGGCTATAATTCGCCTAAAGAAAAATTATTAAATGACGTGAAAGATCATTGTTTAACAAATCCAGGGGAGTCATTAATGTTAGCAATAGTAAAAGTTCTTTTTGGAGACTCATAAATTTCATTAAAACTCATTGATAAATGTAAAAAATGATAATTCATATACTACTTTGGGCAATTTTACCCTCAATACTCATAACTATATATATTGCAAAAAAAGATCTTTTCCCTGAACCAAATAAAGCGATAGCATCCGCATTAGCTCTAGGTTTTTTAATTTTTATACCACATACTTTCTTTTTCATCTTTCTGGGTGATTTATATTGGGAAATTTATGATAACAATTTAAGAGATGCTCATTTTATCAATTTAATAGAAAGTTTTTTTCAAGCAGCTTTTATTGAAGAGTCTTTAAAATTTTTAGTTTTTCTTTTTTTTGTATCTAAATTCAATGCATTCAATGAACCCATGGATGCTATTGTTTATGGAGTTTGTATTTCACTAGGTTTTTCTCTTATGGAAACACTTGATTGGACATATATTGCATACACTGAAGGCGGTCCTGATCAGGCTCTTATCGAAGCTCAATCTAGAGCTTGGAGTTCTAATACTATGCATGCAGCGTGTGGAATTTTAATGGGTACTTTGCTATCAAACGCTTTTTTTCAAAAAAAAAATAATTTCTTAAAATTAATATTAGCTCTTCTTATCCCTATTCTTTTGCATGGTTTTTATAATTTTAGTATTGGGCATGAAGCTTTTACTCTCTCTAACATTCTTCTATTTCTATCTATTGGGGTAATTCTGTTTGGTTGGAGAAAAGCAAGAGAAAGGCAAAAACTAAAAAAAATGGAATTAGAGGATAAAGTTATTTCTATTAATTTTTTTCATATTTCGTCTTCAATTTTAATAAATTTTCTATTGGTTTTATTAATAATTAATTTAATGAAATGAAAATTTTAATACTTTTTGTTTCTTTTTTTTTCACAAGCACACTCAATCTTATTGCCTCAGACTCTGACGAGTGTTTAGGATTTATTGAAAAAGAATATAATTTTACTCAAGATAGATTAGATTATGAAACATGGAGTTTTGAAATTCAGCATGCCGAAAATGAAGATTGTATTCAATGTCCTCCTTTAATATATGTTGATAATTTTTCGTCAGACGCTGGTGTAAATGGTTTACATAATACACAATTAATTGAAATTAATGGTGAACACTATTTATCTTACAAAAATGATGAAGATTTTATAAGTGCGGCAAATAAAATTATTGAGAAAAGTGAAAATCTCAACATTAAAGCATTGTATGATGAAGATGATATTTGGGATTTAGAGGGTCTCGAGGAGACTGATATTAGTGATGATAATAATGAATTTGAATTTAAAATTTTCGATATCGCTATAGATAAAAAATTTAAAAGTCTGATCCCTGTAAAGTTTGAAATTGAAGTTGTAGACATACAAGTAGAAGACAAAAGTTCAAATGTAAGAACTTTACTTGATATTAAATACTATTACGATTTAGAAGAATTCTCTAAATATTCTTTAGATAATTTTGATTTTGAAATTTGCACATTTGATGAACAATATATAGATCAAATATCAAACAAAATTTTTATACCAAAGTTATTTGATGTTTATTCAGGAACAAATATAAAAAATTTTATAGATATAAATAAGAAAAGAAAAATAAATGAAATTTCTTTATTCAAATCAAAATCTATTGTTGAAATATATGTAAATGAGACGTTATTAATAGATAGTAAACCTATAAATGAGTTTTCAAAATTCCCTTACGACACTTTAACAACAAATATTAGTTTATCACCTCAAAATTTTATTTCTTCAGACTATAAATTTGAAGATTGGGAAAGAGTAGAAAAAAATGCATTACAGTACATATTTTTAGATGAATGGAAATTAAATAATATTTTATTTACAGAGAATGCATTAGATAGAGACTTTATGATAGATATAGTTACCAATAACAATGAACTTAGTGAACAGTTAAAAAGTTTAACTACCAAGACAATGAATGCTTTTGGTGTAATTGAATATATTGATATTGATTTTGATTTAAAAAGAAAACATCAATTTTATACATTAAAAGTTATTGTACCTGTTTTTTTTATAGTATTGATTTCTTTTACTACATTTTGGATTAGAAATAATCAAATTGAAGCAAAACTTAATCTTGCAATTGTAAGTTTACTTGCACTAATTGCTTATAATTTTATTGTTAATAACGACATTCCCAAGATTGCTGAAATAACTGTGCTTGATAGCTTTATTCTCATCTCTTATTTATTTACAGGTTTTTGTACTTTCATTTCAGTTTATTCATACTACGATTATAGAAGGGATAAATTAACTGGTGATTTTAATCCTATTGATGTCAAACTTAGATACTTAGCCCCTTTAGCATATATTTTATCAATCTTATTTTTTGGATTTTTAATTTATAATAGTATTTTTTTTTAGATTTAAGTTTCTAATTAATCCAATTTTAAAACTGTTTCACCCTCATTAGGAAGAGGATTTTTTTGGATTTGTAGCTCCTCTAAATAATCCTCTTTTTGATTGTACAAAGCATCTAAATCCATTGCTAGATCACTAATATTCTTATCCAGTATATCTTGTTTTTGTTTGTAGATTTTTTCCTCGAACTTGTAGACTAAGTAATTTTGAATATTAAAATTTCCATATATCAAATGATAGGCTAAATAAAAAACTATGAAGATAAAAAAAATATTTACTAAAATACTTGCTTTTAAAAATTTCATTTGAACAATTGGAATAAGATGGTTTTCATAGTTTAATTCTAAAGATATAATTAAAAGATGGAAGACCCTTCAAGAAGTAAATACGAATTTATCAATCGTAATGCCGAGAAATTTGGTTCATGGGCTGGGTGGATATTAGGTATTTATATATGTAATATTTTTTTCCTCAAAATTGACATTTCAAATTTTAAAGGATTAATTTTTATTTTGCTTATTTTTGCAACTATTGTTTGGATAGGTGCCTTCAGAGGTGAGCTAAAAATTAGAAAAATGTATCCAGGTGAAAAAAACCTATTTTTTCTTTTGAATCCCTTATTTTGCTCCGTTGCGTGTATTTATTGTATTATTGATTTAATCAATATTTAATCTCAATTTTTTAAGTCTATACAATCTAAAAGAGATGAAGGTACAAATGAGAGCTAAATATGTTGAGAATAAAGTTAAGTTAAAACCAGAGTTAAACTCTAAACTCAAATTAATTTAGCTCATAATTTCTTTTAATTATATTGCTGTATATTGTTCCTGGATACTCTTTCTTTAATTTTAAAATTCTTTCCTTTGTAAAACCAGACTCACCCATTGTATTAATGGCTTGTGTATATTTATCCATCCTATACTACTTATTTATTGCTTTATTTTTTTCTTAACCTACAAACATCAAAGGTCGTCAACTCCATCAATAGCAGAAACCACCATTAACGACTCAATATAGCGCTTTTTGCTACAATCGTAGCAAATCGTAATCATTTCATCGTTTATTTTATTGATATATTTCTTTGAGACCTCTTTGAATTCACCACATTCAGTACACTTATTATAAGGAATTTCATTATTTTCAAATAACTCCTCTTTACCATTCCACCAACCCATAACTATTACTATCATAAATAAAATATACTTTGGAAATACATGCTCTAAAAAGTATTAAAGTTGTTTATAACTTGATTTCAATTGGATTATTAAGTTATTGCATATTGTAAGTTGAAATAATACATTTTAAGTTCACTTGAAAGATCGCTCAAAGGAGGATGAAGTGGCAGATATAAAAATTGATAACATAAATAAGTTTTATGGTGACGTCCAAGTTATCGAAGATGTTTCTTTAGAGATTAAAAGTCAATCCTTTACAGTATTAGTAGGTCCCTCTGGTTGTGGAAAATCTACAATGCTGAGAATGATTGCAGGTTTAGAAGATATAAACTCAGGTACAATTTCAATTGATGGTACAGTAGTAAATGACTTACCGCCAAAAGAAAGAAATATCGCAATGGTATTTCAATCTTATGCCTTGTACCCTCACATGACTGTATTTGATAACATGGCATTTGGATTAAAATTAGAGAAGAGATCTAAAGAAGAAATAGATGAACGTGTTCAAGAAGCTGCAAAAATATTGCAAATTGAAGAGTACTTATCTCGTAAACCGAAGCAATTATCTGGTGGTCAAAGACAAAGGGTTGCTATAGGAAGAGCTATTACAAGAAAGCCTCAAGTATTTTTATTTGATGAGCCATTATCAAACCTGGATGCTGCTCTTAGAGTTCAAATGCGTGTTGAGTTAGCTAAGCTACATGACAGGCTAAATGCGACTATGATATATGTAACGCATGATCAAACTGAAGCAATGACGATGGCTGATGACATTGTTGTTCTTAATAATGGTGTTATTTCACAAAAGGGATCACCATTAGAGCTTTACAATGATCCGGATAATTTGTTTGTAGGAGGCTTCATTGGATCTCCTAAGATGAATTTTATTTCTTCAAAAATACTCAGTGCAAGTAATAGCAATACAGAACTTGACTTGTTAGGTTCATCCAAAATAAATGTACCAAAAAGTTTATCTAGCGCAACAGAGGGTGACTCAGTTATGTTAGGAATTCGACCTGAACATCTAACAGTCAATGAAGATAGTGATGGCAGTTGGGAGAGTAAGGTGTTTGTTGTAGAAAAACTTGGATCTGGAACTTTTCTTTACCTTGAAAAAGAAGGAGAACCTTTAGTTGTTCAAACAGAGGGAGACTCCAACATTAAAGTTGGGGATACTGTCAAAGTTGGCTTTTCTTCATCTCGTTGCCATATCTTTAATAGCTCTGGACAAGCTTTTAAATAATTTAAATGTATTACTAATTGATTAAGGGGATTGATGTTTTTAGACAAATTTAAATTGGAGGATAGAATTGCTCTCATCACTGGAGGTACAAGAGGTATAGGTCTTTCGATCGCTCATGCACTTGGTGAGGCTGGCGCTAAATTAGTTTTAGTCAATAGAACAGACCCAGTTGGAGGAGTCCAAGAACTAAAAGATGCTGGATACAATGTTAATTTTTTTGAGGGAGATTTGCTTGACCGTTCAGTTCCCCAGAAAACAATTGACTTTACATTAGAAAAGCATGGAAGAGTAGATATTCTTGTAAACAATGCTGGTGTTGCTCAGCACGGGGACACTGAAAAATTTAATGATGATTTATTGGATAAAATTATGGATCTGAACGTGGATGCCGTTTTTCGAATGTGTCGCTCTGCTATCCCCCATATGAAAAAACAAGGTGAAGGTGTTATTTTAAATATTGGATCTATTTCTGGTTTGGTATCTAATATCCCCCAACCCCAAACTGCTTACAACGCCTCAAAGGCCGCAGTACATATGATGACAAAAAGCTTAGCTAGTGATTATGCTGATCAAAATATTCGCGTAAACGCAATAGCTCCAGGTTATATAAGAACAGAAATGACTAACTTACCTAAGGAAAATGAACATTGGTACCCAACTTGGAATGAGCTGACGCCGATGAACAGGATGGCAGAAACACATGAGGTTGCTTCCGCTGCACTTTTTTTATGTAGCCCTGCATCAAGTTACGTCACTGGCGAAGTATTAGTAGTCGATGGTGGATACACTATTAGATAAAAGACACTAACACATATATCGCTAATTCTATCCATTTAATATATTCAACGGTGAAATATATTTCTAATCTGAAATTTATTTCATTGAATTAATAAAATATATGTGTTTGATTACCTAAATGAAAAGTGATGATACAAAAGTACTTGATGAGGCGCTTATTTCTAAAAAATGCGCATGGCTTTATTATGTAGGAAAACTAAATCAAAATCAGATAGCAAAGAAAGTAGGTCTTAGCAAGATGCGAGTGCATAGGTTAATTGCTTTTGCAGAAAAAAAAGGCTTCGTAAAGACTTTTGTTGAGGGCGGCTTTGATGAGACTTCAAAATATGAAAATATTTTAAGAGAAAAATATCACTTAAAAATTAGTGAAGTTATTCCAATTGAAGATGCAAATAAAGATCCAAATGAAATGATAGGTGCTGCTGGTGCTAGATTTATAATGAATCAAATTAATGAAAAAAAAATAAATGAATTTGGAATAGGAACAGGCAATACTCTAAACAAAATAGCTAAATGGCTGCCTAAGATAAATAAAAGAATTGATTTCATAACAGTTAATGGATCTCTAACTTCTCACAATTCAATACAAACTGAAACAGGTATTAATCAAATAGCTCATAAAACCAATGGTGAATGTTATAATGTTGGTATTCCATTGATGGTTGAGTCGATTGATCAAAAAAAAATTTTAGAAAAAATAAAATTTATAAAAGAAATAATGAATAGAGCAAATAATACTAAAATAAAAATAGTAGGTGTGGGTGGATTGTTTGACACCTCGCAGATAGTTAAGTCTAAAATTTTTAGCAAAGAATCGATAGAAAAGATCAAGAAGGCTGGAGCCGTTGGAGAGGTTGCAGGTAATTTTTTCGACAAAAATGGGAAATATATCTCTATTAAAGAGACGCAGAAAATAACTAGTGCAGATATTGAGTCTTTCAAGAAATCAACAACTGTATTAGTTGCTGGCGGCAAGCAAAAAATCTCACAAATAAAATCAGTCTTAAAAAGTGGCTTATTTACTGGATTAATTACAGATGAAGAAACAGCAAAACAACTCTGAAATAAAATAAAATACAAGTTTCCTTTTATTCAATATTTATCTAAAATGAAATATGTTTAACTCTTTGAAATTTATTTCAAAGTTAAGCATTTCTTTATAGGAGGAAAATAATGAAAAAACTACTATTTGCCTTGGTGGCATCCATCTTCTCCTTTTCAGCAATGGCTGGCGGCCATGCTGATTGGTTTAAGGAAGCCGGTGCTCCATACAAAGGGACAGTTCTACAGGGTGTAGCTGAAAATACACCTCCAGGACAGTTTGCAGGTGAAGTTTTAGCAAAGGAATTTGAAAAGCTCACTGGCATCAAAGTACAATTAGAGAATACATCATGGGATCAGATGTATGATAAAGCGATTAAAGATATGGAAGCTAACTCAGGTATCTACGACTTTGTTTATATCGAGCAGGACATTGTATATGACTACCTAAACAGAGACTTCTTGGTTAACATAACAGAAGGTCTAGCTAGTAATCCAAGTCTTCAAGCACCCGGTGTCAGTCTAGATGACTTCACAACATTCATCGATTATTTCAAAGATGATACTGGTGATGTTTTTGGTGTACCAATGGAAGCATTCATTAAGGTGTACTTATACAGAAAAGATCTTTTTGAAAGAGCCGATGCAAAAGCAGCATTTAGAGCTCAGTACGGATATGGTCTTTCTCCAGCAACTTCTTTTGATCAGTACAGAGACAATGCTGAGTTCTTTACTCACTTCTGTGCAGAGCAAGGAATGGAATGTTGGGGAACAACTGTTCAAGGACACACTGGTCACCCAGCATCAACTTATGAGTTCCTAGAGTCAATTGCACCTTCTTTTGGTCTTTATAACTGGGGTGTAAATATGGATACATATCAATCATGTGTTGAAAATGGTGGACAGTTAAACGGTGGTAGAGCAAAAGCTGCTCTTAACTTCTGGACACAATTATTACCATTTGCTCCACCTGAAGCTCTTCAAAGTACTTGGAGTGAAGTTGGATCATCTTTTGCTGCAGGAAGAGCTGCGCAAGGATGGGTATATGGTGAAAATGCTGCATGGATTGCTACAGATGCTGAAAAATCTGCAGTTGTCGGTAACGTCGGTGTAATGCTACCTCCTACAGCGCCTGGTGTTATGACACAAGCTGCAGCTGGTAATGGTTACATTGGTTACTATGATGGAGGTGCTTATGGTATTCCTCACTCATCTAAGAACAAAGAGGCAACTATGCTTTGGTTGCAATTTGTTGCAATGAACGAGCACCAAGCTGATTGGGCAATCGCAGGCGGACGTATTACACACAAAGATACATATGCTGACCCTAAAGTTATGGCTGTTGACGAGCAAGCAGACGGTTACTTTACTCTTATGAGAGATACTGGCTTTTTATACGCTGGTGCTCCTCCGTTCCCATTCCATGGTGCGGGAAGAGGTGCTATTGACCCATTCATTTACAGTGCTTTAGCAGGTGAAATGACTCCTGAAGAAGCTCTTGATGGTGCGTGTCAAGCATTAGACACAGTAATGGCTGACCTCGGTTACCAAAACTAATAATACTTCAAAACGGGAGGTGTAACACCTCCCGTTCCACTCATAATGCTGTCTAAAAATAAAACTGGCTGGCTACTTTTATCTCCAACAATATTAATCTTAGTTTTAGCAGGCTTGGTTCCTTTCTTTTACGTTTTGTATGTTGGTTTTTTTCAATGGAACCCTCTCGCAGTTGACCCCTCTCTTCAATTCGATGGATTTGCTTCAAATTATAGACGACTTATTTTTGATGAAATCTTTTTAGAGTCTATATGGCGTTCAATTAAATTTTCAGTTGTAACATTATCAATAGAACTAACTCTTGGTTTTTTACTTGCACTCTCTTTATTGAGCTCATTTCCTTTAAAATCGTTTTTTAGAAGTGTGCATACCCTTCCCTTAGTTATTGCTCCTATTGTAGTGGGATCAATTTTTAAATTATTTACAGTACAAGGATTAGGGCCACTGCCCCATATTTTAAAAGATTATTTTGGTTATACCCTAAATTATGGATTAAATGCTGAACAAGCTTTTTGGATGATTGTAATAATGGATGTGTGGCATTGGACGCCATTTGTAACTTTGACATTACTCGCAGGATTAAGTGCACTTCCTCAAGATCCCTATGAGTCTGCTAAAATAGATGGTGCAAATAATTTTCAAATTTTTACTTACATAACTATTCCTATGATGGTTCCTGTTTTAATTGTTGTTATTTTTATAAGATTAATGGACTCCTTAAAAATTGTTGATGAGGTTTGGATGTTAACAGGTGGAGGCCCAGGATATGCTACACGATTCACTGGAATTCATATTTGGAAAGAAGTATTTGAAAAAAGATATTATGGACTAGGCTCGGCAATGTCGATTTTATATTTATATATCACAATTGTTATTTGTTGGGTCTTATATAGCGTCATGGTTGCAAGAGGGAAAAATGAAGACTAAAAAAACTTTTGCTAAAATAGGAACTACTTTTTTATGGGGTTTACTTACAATTATCACGTTATTTCCTATTTACTGGATGATTTTAGTCTCAACAAGAACTCCAGTTGAATTATTTGGCAAACCAGATTTAAGTCCAACATTTTTTGAGAAAGTTCACTGGAAAAATTTTACAAAACCATTTATTGATGGAATTTATTCTGATTATCTTTTCAATTCAATTATCGTTGCAACCTCAAATGCAGCTTTAGTGACAGTGCTAGCATTAATGGCTACTTATGCCCTCTCTAGATTTAAGTTGCCTGGATCAGAAAGTATATTTTTTTGGACTATGACCAACAGAATGGCACCTCCTGCAGCTTTTTTATTGCCACTATTTTTACTGTTTTCGACTGTGTTTAAATTTGGCGACTTTACTTTATTTGACACAAAAATTGGACTAATTTTATTGTACTGTGTTTTTAATTTGCCCTTTGCTATATGGCTTTTAAAAGGAATAATTGATGGCATACCAAGAGAGTTAGATGAAGCAATGATTGTTGATGGTGCTAATCTATTTACTATATTTAGAAAGCTAATAATACCATTAGCAGCTCCAGGCATAGCTGTAACATCTTTACTTAGTTTTCTATTTGCTTGGAATGAATATTTATTAGCATCAACTCTAACAAGTGTTTATGCGAGAACTATTCCTACCGGATTATCAGAATTTGTTACTACCACTGGAACAAACTGGGGAACTATGGCTGCAGTAGCTTTGGTGTCGATGTTACCCGCATTATTATTTTTATTTGCAGTTCAAAAACATATAGTAGCAGGATTAACATTTGGAGCAGTGAAGGGTTAATATGAAAAAAAGAGGTTTTATTCCCATAAATACAAATTGGTTTGATAGGTTGTTTATTGGGGTAATAAGTTACGTTGCATTACAGTTATTTTGGATGAGATTTCTGGAAAGCTTCGTGTCATTAAATTTTGCAATAGGAATAGGTATATTGTGGATAATTTTTGTTATTTGGAAAGGATAAAGTAATATGAAAGCTCTAGTATTAGAAAAGCAATTAGAATTACAATTGCGTGATATTGATTTGCCAACAGAGGTAGGTCCTGATGATGTTAAAATAAAAATGCATACAGTGGGTATCTGTGGTTCAGATATTCATTATTATGAGCATGGTAAAATCGGTCAATGGCATGTCAATGCCCCAATGGTTTTGGGCCATGAAGGATCTGGTACAATTATTGCTGTAGGAGAAAATGAAAAAATATTGAAGGTTGGTGATAGAGTTTGCATCGAACCCCAAGTGGTCAGTAAAAAATCAAAGGAATATAAATTAGGACTTTATAATTATGATCAAAAAGTTAAATTTTGGGCTACGCCTCCTATTCATGGGTGTCTAGCACCAGAAGTTGTATTTCCCGGTGATATGGTTTTCAAAATTCCTGATAATCTCTCTTATGCAGAGGGTGCTATGGTTGAGCCTTTAGCTGTTGGTATGCAAGGGGTCACCAAAGCAAAGATAAAACCAGGTCAAATAGGGTTAGTCATGGGTTGTGGCCCTATTGGGCTAGTTACTGGCTTAGCTGCATTAGCAGGAGGTTGTTCCAAAGTTTATATTGCTGATGTATTGGCAGAAAAATTAAAAATGTGTGAACATTACCCTGATTTAATTCCTGTGGACTTAACAAAAGAGAGTTTATCTGAAAGAGTCATGGATGATACAAATGGGTGGGGTGTTGATCGCTTTTTTGAATGTAGTGGTGCGGTCAAAGCATATGAGTCAATTTTTTCATGTTGCTCACCAGGAGCCCATGTCGTACTCATAGGTAATAACGCAGAACCTGTGCCAATGAATTGGGCTATTTTATTTTCCAAAGGATTAGAGTATCAAACCGTTCATAGATATTCACATCAATATGAGCCCTCTATTAGATTATTGGGTAGTGGAAAAATTGATGTCAAACCAATGATCACTCATACTTTTAAGTTTGATGAGAGTGTTGAAGCTTTTGAAAGGGCCGCTGAACATAGACCAACAGATGTTAAACTTCAAATTAAAATAGACGAAGAAAATTAATGCAAATTATCTAGTAGTGTACCCACCATCGACTACTAATACTTCGCCAGTTACGTAACTTGATGCAGGGCTGCATAAAAAAAGAGCAGCAGAGGCTATTTCATGAGGTTCTGCCATTCTAGTCATTGGTGTTTGTTTACTCCAAGTAGAATACCAATGCTCATATTTTTTTGGTAAATTTGTAATATCAGTTTTGACATAACCAGGGGCTATTGCGTTTACTCGGATATTTTGATTAGCATAATCGCTAGCTAAGCTTTTTGTCATCATATGCACCGCAGCTTTTGAAGCATTGTAGGCTACTTGTGGTTGGGGTATGTTGGAAGCTATACCAGACATAGATCCAATATTTAAAATAACACCTTCACCTTGTTTTTTCATAGGGGGGATAGCAGAGCGACACATACGAAAAACTACGTCTACGTTAACATCCATAATCTTATCTAACATATCATCATTAAATTCATCGGTATCACCGTGCTGAGCAACACCAGCATTGTTTACAAGAATATCTACTCTTCCATGCTTTTCTAATGTGAAGTCAATAGTCTTTTGAGGAACTGAACGATCAAGCAAATCTCCTTCAAAAAAAGTAATATCATAGTTAGCTTTTGAGAGCTCTTCTATTCCACCTGTTGAATTTTCTCTATCTATTATTACTAATTTCGCACCTGCTTCACCAAGAGCGTGAGCTATAGATAAGCCTATCCCCTTTGCGCCTCCTGTAATTAGCGCAATTTTGTTATTAAGTTTAAATTTATCAAAAAACAATTAACCTTCCCTCTCCTTTATCCCTCTAAAATATGTTTCGCAGCTTCTTCATCAGTAATAAGACCAAATAAACATCCGTTCAATAAAACAGACTTAATTGCAGATGCTTTTTGAGTACCTCCAGCTATTGCTATCGTTTTCTTTTTTTTTATTAGTCTGAAGTCTTTACTCACAATTTCATCATAAACAATATGTTTCCCTTTTATGTCAAAAAAATTACCACTAGACTCTGCATGCGCTCCATCTTTTTTAATTTGGTAGAAAGTTTTTTTATCAACTAAATAAGGATGATTTTTTACTCTGTTGTATAAACTAGTACCGCCTTTCATAGAGCCAATTCCCAATAATATATAATCACATTCTTCTTCTTTTTTCAGAACATCTTTTACAAATTTCAAATTAAAAAATTTATTTTTTTCGCTTAAAGACGGAAAAATATAAGGAGCTCCTAAATGGTAACATTTGCCTTGAGTTTTTTTTGAGAGTGTATTCAAACCCAAGAGAGGGTTAAAAGACAAATCATTTCTTAAAGAGCCAGTAGTATCGACAAAACTTACAGGTTCTCTAATTTCTGGGAGTATGTTAGCAATTTTTGAATTTGTTGAGCCAGTAGACCATCCAAAATTTCTACATTTTTCGATATTTATTTTGTTAAGTAGAGTGTTAGCACCAGCGTAAGCAATTGATAATGGATCAGGATCAAGGGTTTCTGACGTAGTTTCTTTACTAAATGTGCTTTCAGTTGGAACAACTTCGATATGTTTAAGGCCATATCTCCTTTTAATTGACTCCTCGTATTGCCTACAAATATCAAACGACCCCTCTACGAAAACTTTTACTGATCCTCTTTTTTCCGCATCATTAAGAATGCGATGAACCTGAACAGTATTAATATTAAATTTTTTTGCGATATCTTTTTGTGATATTTTTTGTTTCCAATACATCCATGCAATTCTGTTAGTATATTGTTTCAGATTTTTTTCTGATCTATTCACTTAATTTTTTACTGCGCCTAGAGTTAAACCGGAGACTATATTTTTCTGGAGGAATATAGTCAATAATATTGGAGGGATACTTTGAATAACAGTTGCAGCTGCAACATTACCCCAAATTATTTGTGCTTGACTTACTTGCGCAGAAATAAAAATAGGAAATGTTCTAGACTCCGATACTGTAAAAAATAATGCAATTAATAATTCATTCCAGCTAAATATAAAAACGAATATTGCAACAGTTGCAATTCCACCTTTAGACAGCGGTATAGCAATTTTCAAAAAAATGTGGAACCAAGAAGCACCTTCAATTCTTGAAGCTTCAATTAAATCATATGGGATTTTTTTAAAAAAAGATGCTGAAACCCATACAGCAAATGGAATATTAAAAGCAGTGTAAACTATCACTAAAGCGAAAAGGGAGTCTAATAAATTCAAATATTTGAATAAAATGAATAATGGCACTGCGGCCGCAACAGGGGGCAACATCCTTGTACTTAAAATCCAATCAGCTAAAAAGAACCTGCCTTTGAATTTGAAAAAAGTTAGACCAAATGCTGTAGGTAAAGAAAAAATGAGAGAAACAATAGTTGAGCAAATTGTTACTATAATTGAATTTAATAAATAAGTGTAACTCTCAGATAACATAATAGTAAAGTTTTTGATATATGAGAAATCAGGTATCCATACTGGAGGTAAGGCGAACATTGCATTTTGACTCTTAAATGAACCAAATAACATCCAAAGATTAGGGGCTAAAAAAATAAGAGTAATGAAAGTAGCAATAATTAGTAAAATTGCTTTTTTTCTAATTGAGGCCTTCATTTCTCTCTACCCTTCGTAAAAGCGTTACTGCAATTGTTGTTACAATTAAACTAATAATAAGAATGATCACTGCGGATGCAGATCCTGTTCCAATTTGAAAACTTCTAAATTCAGTTCTGTAAGTAAAAAATGCCATCACTTCTGTAGCTATACCTGGACCACCTTTTGTCGTTATATATATAATGTCGAATAAGCGAATACACTCGATTAGCCTTAGAACTACTCCTAATAATACAAAGCTCAAAATAGATGGTATTTCAATTTTTGTCATAACATGAAACCAATTCGCACCATCTATTTTTGCAGCTTCATATTGTTCATTTGGAACAGTCATCAATCCAGCAAGTAAAAGTATCATCATAAAAGGTGTCCATTGCCATGAGTTGATTACTATAATTGAAATCTTAGCTGGTATAGGTTCTCCTAAATAAGCGAAAGGTTCAATACCAAAAACAGTGTCTAAGATGTAACTAAAAATGCCAAGTGTTGGATTTAAAATATATAAAAAAACTAACCCTACACAAAGTGGTGTTAACATAATAGGCATAATCGTTACTGTTCTTAAAGCATTAGAAAACTTTATGTGTCGTATCTCAAAAAAAATTTTAGCCATTATAAAACCTAAAATTATTTCAATCGTAATTGAGCTAAAAGCAATCATAAATGTATTTTTAATTGCAGTAGGGAAAGTATCATCTTCAAATAAAAGTACTTGATAGTTCTCCCATCCAATAAAGAATTTCTTATGCATCTTAGTTAACTTCGCTTGAAATAAGCTAAGATAAACTGAGTATAAAAAAGGAAAAATAGATATTACAAGCAGAAAAAGGCACGTTGGTAAAATAAATAAAATCTTTTGAATTTTTTCACTTTGCATTATTTAAGTGTCTTTTGATAGTTTTAATTTAAATGCTTGGGCTTTATAAAAAAGCCCAAGCAATGTTTTTATTTAATCAATGTATCCTTCAGATTTAAGGAGTCTATCGATTTTTTTATTAGCGGTATCCATCGCTTCTTGAGCAGATGACTCACCTGTTAGAGCTTTATTAACCTCAATACCTAGAGTTTCAATTAACTCAAAAGTTAATGCATGTCTTGGTCTTAGTTCTTGCCAAGCTCTTAAGCTTGACTCATATAGAACTGGTGTCCATGGCTGTTCAGCATTAATTTGAGGATCATTCATTGCTGAATGTCTGCTAGGAGGAGCGCCTGCTAAAACCCACTCTCTGTGAACTTCTGGGCTTGCAAACCACTTTAGGTAATCCCAAGCAGCTTCCTTGTTTTTGGAATGTTTATTTACACAAGCAATCCAACCTCCAACTGGTGGAACTGACTCAGCTCCTGCAGCGTGAGGAAATAATGCTACTCCAAATTTTCCCTTAACTTTACTAATTTCAGGATCATTAAATAAAGGAGTTCTAACAGACCAGTTATTGATCATTGCAACTTTTCCTTGAGTAAATGCTTTAGCTCTCTCGTCCCAAGCATACTGCTCAACACCAGGAGGCATGTAGTTTATCATCTCTTGCATCCACTCAATAAATGCTACAGACTCAGGAGAGTTATAAAGACCTCTTTGGTCTGCATAAGCATCTGGGGAGCCAGGGTAGTTACTTTCCCATGGTTTTCCACCTGCAGAGTAAATCCACTCATAGAATTGTTGTCCAGCAGCACTACCACGTGCCATATTCATAGCATATCCACCCTCTAGATCTGGGTATTTCGGATTATCTTTGAATAATTTTGCAGCAGCTAAAACATCATCAAATGTTTTTGGAGGATCTAAACCCTCTGCTTCAAATAAATCAGTTCTATAGTGAAGCATGTGCCAATAACCACCGAATGGTAGGCATTGTTTCTTATCATCCCATATAGCTTGACCAGCAAATGAAGAGATATAGTCATCCCATGCAACTATTGATTGATCTGTGCCTTCAGCGGTCCAAATATCCTCAACTGGCTCGATACAATCTGCCTCAACAAATTCTCCAATCCAAATGCCATCGACAAATAAGACGTCGTAAGATCCGTCATTTTGAGAACAAGCAACAATTTGCTTTTCGTGAAGTCCATCATATCCAAAACCTTCAACTGTAACTGAGGCTCCAGTTACTGCTTCAAATTGTGGAGATATTTCTTTAACAGCATCAATATAGGGGTCCATAATTGACTGAACCTTTAAATTGTAGCCACTGTGATCACCAAGTTCATCTTCCCAATTTACAGCTAATAGGCTGTTCAAAGGAAAAATTAATAGTGAAAATGTAAGTAAGATTTTCCTTAACATAAGTCTCCTCCTATCTTTACTTTGATTAATAATTGCATAAAAAAAATTTGATTACAATAAATATTGGTAATTATTTACATATGTTGTAAATTATTACATATCAGTAGTTATAGAGGAGGATTATAATATTTTTATAAGAAATACATGAGAGCTCTTGTCTTAGAAAAAAAATTAGAACTATCTTTAAGAGATATTGATTTACCAGAAAAAGTCCAACCAAATGATGTTAAAATAAAAATGCATACAGTGGGTATTTGTGGAAGTGATGTCCACTACTATACCCATGGAAAAATTGGACCTTTTGTAGTAGACAAACCGATGGTCTTAGGTCATGAAGGATCTGGAACAATCATAGAGATTGGTAATAAGGTAACTAATTTAAAAGTTGGCGATAGAGTTTGCATAGAACCTGGGGTTCCAGATATTAATTCAAAAGAGTATATAAAAGGTTTATATAACCTTGACCCTAAGCTTACTTTCTGGGCAACGCCTCCTGATCATGGTTGTTTAACTCCAGAAGTAGTTTTCCCATCAAATTTTGTATTTAAACTTCCAGACAATGTTTCTTATGCAGAGGGTGCAATGATAGAACCACTTGCTGTTGGACTTCAAGCTGCTGAAAAAGCAAAAATTATTCCAGGTGAGAGTGCATTGGTTATGGGCTGTGGACCAATTGGCCTAGTGATAGCTCTAACTGCTCTTGCTGGTGGATGTTCTAAAGTTTTTATAGCAGACATTGTAAGTAAAAAATTAGAGATGTGTAAAAATTACAATAATTTAATTCCCATAGATTTGAATAAAGATAATCCTGCAGAAATTGTAAAAAAGAATACAAACAATTGGGGAGCAAACATAATCTTTGAAGCTTCAGGAGCAACAAAAGCATACGATGTAATTTTTGACTCTATTTGTCCTGCAGGCAAAGTAGTTATCGTAGGAAATCCTATGAATTCAATACCAATGGATTTTGCGACACTACTTACTAAAGAAATTGAAATTAAAACTGTTTTTAGATATGCCCATCAATATGAAAGAGCAATAAATTTATTATCTAGCAATAAAATTGATGTTAAGCCTATGATTACAGATACAGTTGCTTTTGATGATAGTATAAAGGCTTTCGAAAGGGCTGCCAAAAACTTACCCGAGGATGTAAAAATACAAATTCAACTATGAATAAAATTGGTGTACACGCGTTAACATTTATTGGAGATATAGAAAATACTAGTGTTGAAAATTGCTTGTCAAAGGCAGCAAAGATTGGCTACGACGTAATGGAATTACCCCTCCTTAACCCTGATGCTTTGGATACGGATTTTGTATCCAAAGCATATGAAAAATTTAATTTAGAACCAACGGTTTCACTAGGTTTAAGTTATAAAACTGATATCGCATCTGAAGACCAAGATAGAGTAAAAGCAGGAAGAGAACTATTATTTAAAGCACTTGATAAAACAATTGATGTAGGATCCTCAAATCTTTGTGGTGTGATACATTCAGCACTCCAAAAAAATGACGCCCCTAGAACAGATATAGGTTATGCAAATTCTTTATCTGTGATCAGAGATCTTGCTGAAAAAGCAAATAAAAATAATGTCACATTAAGTCTTGAAGTAGTTAATAGATACGAAACTAATATCATGAATACCGCACAAGAAGCGTTAAACTATATCAATGACCTAGGTATTTCAGATGTTAAAGTGCATCTTGACACCTATCATATGAACATTGAAGAAAACAACTATTCAGAGCCAATCAAAAAAATTGGAAATGACAAATTAGGAATGTTTCATTTTGGTGAAAATCATAGAGGATACCTTGGAAGTGGTCATATTAACTTTGAAGAAACTTTTAAAAGCCTAAAAGATATTAATTACTCAGGAATAATTACTTTTGAGTCTTTTTCATCTGAAGTAGTTGATCCAGTTCTCTCAAATACATTAGCTGTTTGGAGAAATTTGTGGAGCGATAGTGAAGATTTAGCATCTGAAGCATTAAAATTTATTAAAAATGGATTAGGTTCATAATTTTCGTTATTAATATCTCAATTAATACATGAAAAATTTTGATTTTATAATTGTTGGCGGTGGTACATCAGGTACCATCACATCAGAAAAATTAATTAGAAATGGGTATAAAGTATTAATTATTGAAGAAGGAAAAAAAAATAATAACCCTCTTTTAAGTATGCCAGCTGGATGGATACCTATGTTAGATGGTAGTCCATATCTAAAATTTTACAAATCAATCCCTCAACCTCAACTTAATTATAGGCAACATGATATTGCACAAGCGAAAGTTCTAGGAGGTGGCTCAAGTGTGAATGGTATGGTTTACATGAGAGGAAAGCCCTCCGATTATAATAGGTGGGCTGAGGCAACTGGAGATGAAAGGTGGGGTTGGAATTCTCTTATAAATAACTACAAAGCGCTTGAAAATAATCAAAGGTTAGCTGGAGAGACACATGGTACTGATGGGCCAATAAAAGTATCTGATCCTGGTTATGTAGCTGAAGGATCAAATCTATACATTAAAACAATGCAAAAACTGGGCCTGCCTTACAACAGAGATTTTAACGATGGCAATCAATATGGAGTTGGCCTTATGCAATATACTATAGGAGATGGCAAAAGATGTGACACAGTTTCTGCTCTAATTAACCCATTATTAAATGATAAGAATCTTGAAATAAAGCTTAATACCGTGGTCATTAAATTGATAATAGAAAATAAAAAAGCAATTGGAGTTGAAACTATATCTAATGGGAAGTATGAAAAAATATATGCAAAAGAAATAATACTTACAGCTGGAGCACTAATTACACCAAAGATATTAATGCACTCTGGTATTGGGGATGAAAAAATATTAAATAAATTCGATATCAAGATAGAAGAAATTTTAAATGGTGTAGGAAAGAACCTTCAAGACCATCATGAGGTACCCTTTATCTCAAGGGCTAAAAAAGGATATGGTTATTTTAAACAAAACAAAGGTCTAAGAATGATTAAAAATGGAATCCAATATCTTTTATTTAAGTCAGGACCTGTAACATCAAATGGTGTTGACTGTTGCTCTTTTTTAAACCCAGATGATTTAAAAGATCAAAATAATCCAAAAGTAAAATTATACTGCGTACAAATTATGTATACAGATAGAGACACGAAAGGCATTAAACCTGATCATGGAGTTACACTTACTCCATGTATAATGAATCCAAAATCTCGAGGAGAGGTAACATTGAATTCTTCTAATCCATTAGATCTTCCTAGTATAAATCCAAATTTCTTAAGCAACAAAGAAGATATCGATATTTTTATTTCAAGTCTTAGACTTGCCAGAGAAGTTATCAATACAAAACCACTATCAGATATAATTTTAGAAGAAATTCTTCCTGGAAAAAGCATTGATGATGATGAGTCATTAGCTAATTATTGTAAAAAAATGGTTAAGACTAATTGGCATCCTGTTGGGACTTGTAAAATGGGGAGTGACAGCGATGACATGGCTGTTTTAAACTCAAAACTTCAAGTCAAAGGCATTGATAATCTTAGAGTTTTTGATGTGTCTATGATGCCTAATATTGTGGCAGCAAATACAAACGCCCCTGCTATGGCAATAGCAGATAAAGCTACAGATATCATGTTAGAGGGTTAAAATTGATTTCAAAATCATCAAACACACTACCTTTAAATGAAAATAATCTTGGGTCTATACAAAATGCAGTATTAAAACCAAATTATATTCGATCAAATTTAAGCGCTGGTATTTTGCATATCGGAGTTGGAAATTTTCATAGAGCTCACCTTTCTTGGTACTTACATAGACTTATGCAAAAAAATCTTGCAAAAGATTGGGCTATCATAGGATCTGGAATTACAAAATATGATGTAGAAATGAGAGAGAAGCTTAAAACGCAAGACTATCTTACAACATTAATTGAGTTAGATCCTCAAGGAAATCAATCATGTGAAATTGTTGGATCAATGATTGATTATGTTCCAGTTGAAAAAAATAATCATAAACTAATTACCGCTATATCAGATCCAAAAATTAAAATTGTATCACTAACTGTTACCGAGGGTGGATATTTTTTAGATGAGACAGGAAAATTTAATATCAATGATCCAAGCATAGTACATGATATTAAAAATCCTGATACTCCACAAACGGTTTTTGGGGTAATTGTGTCGGCATTAAAAAATAGAAAGAAAAATGATGTTGGACCAATTACTGGATTAAGTTGTGATAATTTGATGCAAAATGGAAATAAACTTAAACAAGCTATAATTGGAATAGCAAAGGAACAAGATTTAGAATTATTAGAATGGATTAATCAAAATTGTACTTTTCCAAATGCTATGGTCGATTGCATTGTTCCTCGTACAGGAGAGGTTGAAGTTAATATTGTTAAAAACTTAGGTATTGAAGATCAAGTACCTGTCTCTCATGAGGATTTTCGTCAATGGGTAATTGAAGATAAATTTTGTAAGGGGCGACCACCTTGGGAAAAAGTCGGCGTTCAATTTTCAGATAATGTTCATGGTTATGAAGATCAAAAAATTCGCATACTTAATGGAGGACACCAAATTCTAGCAAATGTAGCGGAACTTTTGAGTATTGAAACTGTTCGGGATGCTATGAAGAATAAAAAAATATTGAGTTTATTAGAAAAAATAGAAATAAATGAGATTATTCCACATATTAAACCAGTTCCTGGATACACACCCATAGAATACTTTGAACTTATCAGAAGAAGATTTTCTAACCCATCAATACAGGATACAATCCGAAGGGTGGCTTTTGATGGATCATCTCGCCATACTGGATTCATAGTGCCATCTATCAGAGATGGAATTCAAAATAGCATATCAATTAATGGGCTATCACTAGCTGAAGCTTTGTGGTCACGAATGTGCGAGGGAACTCGTGAAGATGGTTCTGTTATTGAACCAAACGATCCTCATTGGGAAAAATTAAATGTTTGTGCTAAAGACTCTAAAGAAAATCCACTTATCTGGCTTGATCAAAAAGAAATTTATGGAGATATCTCTAACGATGAAAATTTTAAAAAACACTTTTCTAAGTGGCTTAAAATGATCTATGACCAAGGTGTTGAAAACACACTCGACGAATATCTTAAATGAATTATTTTATTGAAGGTAAATTTTTTTCAATTTAAAATGTTGCATGAGATTTCAACAAAAAGTCAACAATAAGTGGGACGATAATTTTAATAAATTATCCAAACTTGATCAATTAATCGTAAGATCAAACCTATTAGGAAGTGATCTAAAAGTTACTAATTTTGGTGGGGGTAATACTTCATCAAAAATTTTGGTTAAAGATCCCTTAACCAAAAAAAATGAGAATATATTATTTGTTAAGGGCTCTGGTGGAGACTTAGGCTCGATAAAAAAAGATGGCTTTGCAAGTTTATATCTTGACAGGTTTAATAGTCTTAAAAATATTTATAGAGGTTTCAATCACGAGGACGAAATGGTTAGCTATTATCCTATGTGCACATTTAATAATAACCCTCGAGCTGCTAGTATTGATACGCCCCTTCATGCGTATGTACCCTATCCCGAAGTAGATCATACCCACCCTGACTCTATTATAGCTTTAGCTACAATGAGTAATGGAAAAAATATAATGAAAAAAGTTTATGGAGAAAGTATTGGATGGCTTGACTGGCAAAGACCTGGATTTGATCTTGGATTAAAAATGGAAAATTTAATATCAAAAAATAATAGTATTATAGGCATAATTCTCGGTCATCATGGATTATTTACCTGGGGCAATACAAGTAAGGAATGTTATTCAAATTCTATATACCTGATTAAAAAGGCACAAACTTATCTTAATAACTCGATAAAAAAATATTCTTTTGGAAAACCAATATATAAAAATAAATCGCATCCTGAATTTGAGACTAAATTGATAACAACTATTCGAGGTAGTCTTTCTAATGAAAATTCTAAAATTCTTCACCTAAATAAGTCAGACATAGCTTTAGAGTTTGTAAATTCTAAAAATCTTAGAAAAGTTGCTTCGATTGGAACCTCTTGCCCAGACCATTTTCTTAGAACAAAAAGATTGCCAATGATTTTACCTCCTTTAAGTGATTTAATTAAATGTGAAAATAAAATAGATAGCATTATCAAAACTCATCTTAATAAATACAAAGAAGACTACAAAAAATATTATAAAAGAAACAAAAGTAAAGGCTCTCCAAACCTGAGAGACCCTTACCCTGTAATAATTTTAATACCTGAATATGGAATGATGTCTTTTGCTAAGAATAAATCAACTGCAAGAATTTCAAGTGAATTTTTTTGCAATGCAATGAATGTAATGAAAGGAGCAGAGGGAATAAGCAAATACACTGGCCTTACAGAAAAAGAAGCTTTTAGAATCGAATATTGGGAGTTAGAGGAAGCAAAATTAAGAAGAATGCCACCCGAGAAAGAACTTGTAGGAAAAGTAGCTCTCATTACAGGTGCTGCTGGGGGGATTGGATCTGCTACTGCAAAAAAATTTCTAAGTGAAGGTTGTTGCGTTATCCTAACTGATATAGATAAAAAATCACTTAATACCAAACAAAATGAACTTAGTGAACTGTATGGGAAAGATATGGTCCATTCAATATTAATGGATGTCACAAATGAACAAGATGTTAAAAGAGCAGTATCAAAAAGTATAAATTCATTTGGTGGAATAGATATACTTGTTGCAAACGCAGGTTTTGCCTCTGCAGCTTTATTCGAAAAAACTTCGTCAAAATTGTGGGATAAAAATATGGATATCTTATCAAAAGGTTGTTTTTTAATTAGTCGAGAGGTTTATCAAAAAATGATTGAACAGAAAAATGGTGGATCAATAATATTTGTCTCAAGTAAAAACAGTTTAAATGCTTCTAAAGGAGCTTCGGCATATAGCGTAGCAAAAAGTTCCTTACTCCATCTCTCAAGGTCAATTGCTTTGGAGGGTTCGAGCCATAAAATTCGTTCAAATGTTGTAAATCCTGACGCTGTTATTAAAAACTCCAAAATTTGGAAGGGGGACTGGACAAAACAAAGAGCAAAAAGTAACAAAATAAAAGTTAATCAAGTTGAAGAATTTTATAAAAATCGGAGTCTTTTGAAAGTAAGCATACTACCAGAGGATATAGCTGAGGGTATCTACTTTTTTGCTAGCTCTAAGTCAAAAAAATCAACAGGCAATATTATAAATATAGATGGTGGCAATATAACATCATTTACGAGATAATAAATTCAAAGATTTATTTAGACATTTTAAATTTTTGTTTAAAATAAAAAAAATGTTCGGTAGCATTGATAACTGTCACAACTTTGAAGATTTTCGAAACCTAGCAAAAAAAAGGCTTCCATCGCCGGTTTTCCACTATATCGATGGCGCAGCCGATGATGAAGTAACTTATCGCAGAAACACAGAAGCTTATAATCAATGTGATTTAATCCCAAACGTGCTTAGGGGGGTTAAAACAATTGATATGTCTACAACTGTAATGGGCCAAAAAATTGAGATGCCTATATATTGTGCACCCACGGCATTACAAAGAATGTTTCATCCTGATGGAGAAATTGGAGTTGGTCTTGCTGCAGAAAAATTTAAAACAATGTTTGGTGTTTCATCATTGGGTACAGCTAGTATTGAAGAGGTATCAAAACGTATTTCTACTCCAAAATTATTTCAATTATATGTTCATAAAGATGATGGCTTAAACAATTACTTAATTGATCAATGTATAGAACATAATTTTGACACAATGGCCATTACAGTTGACTCAGCGGTTGGAGGTAACAGAGAAAGAGACTTATATTCAGGTTTTACAATTCCATTAAATTTAACTTTGAAGAGTATAGTGAGTTTCGCTACACACCCTGCTTGGGCCTTTAATTATCTCACAAAACCTAAATGGGAATTAAGTAATTTAAATAGGCATGTTACAGAAGGAACAAATGTTATGACAAGTATTGGAGATTATTTTACAAAAATGTTAGATAATTCGTTGTCTTGGAAAAAGATTGAAGACATTAATAAAAAATGGGGAAAGCCTTTAGCAATCAAGGGTATTATGTCTGTAGACGATGCCAGGAAAGCCGTAGATGTTGGAGCATCTGCTATCATGATTTCAAATCATGGTGGAAGACAATTAGATGGATCTCGATCTCCTTTTGATCAGTTGGAGGAGATTGTAAATGCAGTGGGAGATAAGATTGATGTTATTTGTGAAGGAGGAATTAAAAGAGGTACACATATCTTAAAAGCATTGTCTTTAGGTGCTAAAGCCTGTTCGGGTGGTAGAATGTATCTATACGCTTTGGCTGCAGGTGGTCAAAAAGGGGTTGAAATAGCTTTGAACAATCTCAAAAAAGAAATTGAGAGAGATATGATTTTAATGGGAGTCTCAAATATTAATGAGCTTTCAAAGAAAAACTTAAGATTTAGGTAGCAATCATTGTTGTTTTGTTAGTTCTCTAATTAAAATATTCAGGTCACTAGTAAATATTTCTTGATCTATGGACTTATCAAAGTACATGGTGCAATGGTGTCCCAAAAAGTAGTCATTTAAAAAATTCAAAACATTTTCTTCACCGCTCCAAGTTTTACTGAAATCTTCAGACGCTTGAAAAAAAGAGTTTAAAGACTCCTCGGAGCAATTATTCCAAAAAGCAGGACAGTAGTTAGTTCCGTCTCCTTTAAATAGATTGATGTATGCATCCAAAACTAGGATTTCAAAATTAGGGTAATTAACTTTTTTGTATTGACTGATATCAACATCACTTAAATCAGTTAAAAACTGTTTTGATAGGGAGTCATAATATAAGTCATAGTTTAAAGCTTTTGCTCCTTCAAAATTTTCATTGAAGAAGAGTATAATTTGATCTCGTGTCTCAATCTCTTCAATCGGATCCAAAGACCAGTAGACTTCCTCTAAATAACCTACACAGTAATCTTGATCTGACGAGTATAAATTTGAATAATAATTTAAATTAACAATGAAAATTATTATGGAAAGATATATTTTTGACAAAATATTTAATTATTACTTCGGAAATCCCATGGATATTCAAATTCCATGGACCACATTCCAAGCTTATTAGATTTAGCATATTCTTCATCTTGTATGTATTTATTTGAGTATTTTCTATATGCGAATGCAAAACCCTCTCTGACCAAGTAACTGCTTAATGACTGACCATTTACAAAGCATTCACCTAATACTCTTCCATAGACGTCTTTTCCCTCATCAGTGCAACTAATTTTATTATTTGTTACTTTTGCAATTAAAGTATCTTTTGATATTTTTCCACATGCAACCTTCCCTTCACTTGCAACACAAGTTTGATTAATTTCAGGAGCATCTATTCCACTAAAACGTATTTTAACATCACCTAATTTAATTGTATCTCCATCAACTACGGTGACATGAGAAGCAAATAGGTTATTTACGAGTAAAAACACTAAGGAAATTAGGTAAATAATAGAAAATTTTAGTGACACGCAATATTGTACTTTTTTAAACGCCAATAATTATAGGGCCAAGGAGTAATAAAGCCCACAAAAAGCATGATAGGAACAACCCACCAAGTAAGCATTGCCCCTCCCGTTAAAATGACATCTGTAACATTCATAGCTATTTCCATTGATATCATAGAAATGAAGCTCATTCCAAGGGCAGTACTAATAGCATCTCTTAAAGAAAAATTTTGCCTTAAAAGAATTATTGTTTCCAAGATAATGCTAGTAATCAGTCCATTGATGATTGCTAAAATCATTATATTTAAGGTTGGCCAAGCAATTTCATTAATTTGAAAGTAGAATATCGTACCAAGATCTCCTATTGCGCATCCAATTAAACACCACTTAGTATTATGAGCGCTTTTTTTCCAAGTGTGTTTACATTTCCAATTAAAGTTGGTGAGAGTTGATACAAACATTATTTTTTCATTTACTATATACTGGTATATAGTATATTACTTATATGTCAAATATTATTAAAATAAATAAAAATCCAGATCATATTAAAAATGTTCATCGTATTAATCGAATTCATGGTCAGCTTAAAGGTGTTGAAAAAATGATTGTTGAAAAAAGATATTGTCTTGAAATTTTACAACAAACAAGAGCCATAACTTCGGCAATAAAATCTCTCGAAAATAATATACTTAATAAGCACATTGACCACTGTGTTGCAGATGCTATGAAAAAAAATGACAAACAAAAAAAACAAAAAATAGAAGAATTACAAGATTTACTTAGAAAATTTAATAATTAAAAAAATTGTCGTTTCTTTTAAAAAGAATTTTAATATTCGTTATTGGTCTCGCAGCAATAATAATTTCTCTTCTGTATTTTTTAAACCCTAATAAAAAGGAAAGCGACAATATAGAAATAACTAATATCGAAATTGACGAAAAATTAATTAGTCAAATTAACTTAGGTAAATCTCTTTATGTGACTCATTGTGCGTCATGTCATGGAAATAACTTACAAGGTCAACCCAACTGGAGTACAAAAAAAGATAAAGATGGTCATAACCTCTCCCCACCCTTAAATGGAACAGGTCATACATGGCATCACAGTCAAGAACAACTCTTTAATATTATTAGGTATGGATTTAAAATTTATAATGAAAACTACGATGGTAAAATGCAAGGTAACGACAAATTAAATGATGATGACATATGGTCTATTTTAGCTTACATGAAATCTGTTTGGCCTGAGTCAATACAGAAAAAATACGATACCATAACTAAACATTAATTTTTAACATAGCCAATCGATTAAATACCCCTAAAAAGTAAATTTAATAAGATTAAAGGTTGATAATATTGAACTTTTGATATCAATAAATTGCATGTTGTTTGGGCTTTTAATGTGTTTGAAATCATTCTCATTTTGTTAAGTTCAACCATACATATTTTTTATAGGAGGAGGATTTCTATGAAATTAATAAAAACACTAACGGCTTTGATAGCTTTTTCTCTATTTGGAGCAAGCTACGCAAATGCTGGTTCTCACGCATATACAGGCCCTGACCTGTCGGGAGAAAAATTAACAATCTTTGGTCCATGGTTGGCGCCACAAGATGATGATTTCAGGGATGTCATATCAATTTTTGAAGCAGCAACAGGGGCATCTGTCGAGTACGGTGGTTCTGATGAATTTGAGTCAATTATTAATATTGACTGTCAGGCAGGTAGTCCAGCAGATATAGCTGTATTCCCTCAGCCAGGATTAGCAGCAAATATTGCAGCTACAGGTTGTTTGTCACCATTAGGAAATGATGTTAAACAAATGGTTCTTGATAATTATGCTGCGGGTCAATCCTGGGTAGATCTTACAACTTATAAAGACCCAGCTGGTTTCGACAAATTCTACGGTGTATTTTATCGAGTAAACGTAAAAAGTTTAGTTTGGTATTCACCAGATAACTTCGAAGATAACGGTTATGAGATACCAGAAACTATGGAAGATTTACTCGCTTTAGCTGATCAAATGGTTAGTGATGGTAATACTCCATTTTGTATTGGTTTAGGTTCAGGTGGTGCTACTGGATGGCCAGCCACAGATTGGATGGAAGACATTATGTTGAGAACACACTCACCAAACACTTATGATCAATGGGTGTCTAATGACATGAAGTTCAATGACCAAAGAGTAATCGATGCTATGGAATTTTTTGGTTCAATAGCATTAAACGACTCATATGTTAATGGTGGAACTAAAGCTGTTGCTACAACAGATTTTAGAGACTCACCAAATGGTCTATTTACCTCACCTGCGGAGTGCATGATGCACAGACAAGCTAGCTTTATCCCTGCATTCTTCCCTGAGGGAGCAGAAGCCGGAGTGGATTATGATTTCTTCTACTTTCCACCTTTCGCATCACAAGACTTAGGTAAACCTGTTTTAGGTGCTGGTACTTTAATGGCTCCTACTAATGATAGACCAATCACTAGAGAATTCATGAAATTCTTGCTTCACCCAGAAGCTAACGAAAGATTCATGGAAAAAGGTGGTTTCTTGACACCTCATAAGTATGTAGATACTAGCAAATATTCTAGTGACACATTTAGAGGTCTTCATGAAATACTAATGAATGCAACAACTTTCAGGTTTGATGGTTCAGACTTGATGCCTGGATGGGTTGGAGCAGGTTCTTTCTGGACAGGTATGGTTGATTACACCAATGGAAAATCAGCTCAAGATGTTGCTGACGAAATCCAAGCTAGCTGGGAAGCTGGTCAGTAAAAAAAAGTAATTTTCTTATCTAAGGGCGAATAGTATATTTGCCCTTAGAGTTTCTCTTAATCAAAACTTAATGAGTATATTTTCTTTAGCACTGACTGTTCTCATTGGTGTTCTTGTCTTTGTAGCTTTTTTTCACTTTTCAAATTTTTTACTTGATTACTTTCGATTAAAAACACCTAAAAAAATTGCTTGGGAAAACTCTATAAGGGTTGTCATATTTATTGGTCCTGCATTTATTGTCTTATTCGTCTTTATTATTTATCCTGTATTTGAAACTATCAGGTTAAGTTTTTACGATAAGTTAGGAGATAATTTTGTAGGATTGTATAACTACGCTTGGGCTATCAAAGATCCTGATTTTAAAAGAAGTATTATTAATAACTTAGGTTGGTTAATAGTTGTGCCCACACTTAGTACATTTTTTGGTTTAGTTATCGCAAATTTAGCAGATAGAATTTGGTGGGGATCAATTGCTAAATCAATAATATTCATGCCTATGGCAATTTCATTTGTTGGTGCGGGAGTTATTTGGAAGTTTATGTATGATTATAGAGGGCCAGGCGACCAACAAATTGGCCTTCTCAATGCTATTGCAGTCGCATTGGGTTTTGAACCTCAAGCTTGGTTGACAATACCAATTTGGAATAATTTTTTTTTAATGGCAATAATGATATGGATACAAACTGGTCTTGCCTTGGTCATTTTTAGTGCTGCACTTCGTACAATTCCTAAAGAAACCTTAGATGCAGCTAGGATAGATGGTGCTAGCGAGCTTAAAATTTTTTGGAAAATTATAATCCCATATCTTGAACAAACAATCTTAGTAATTTGGACCATAATCACACTCTTAGTCTTGAAAGTATTTGACATAATCTATGCTATGACCAACGGTCAATGGCAAACAGAAGTGCTGGCAAACTTAATGTATGACTGGATGTTCAGAGGTGGTGGGGACACCGGCAGAGGAAGTGTCCTGGCCTTTTGTATATTAATAGGTGTTATTCCAATATTAGCATGGAACTTGTACAGGCATAAGCAAGACCAAAAAGTATGAAAAAAATAAGATTATCATCACTTTTCTCACAATTATTATTACTAATTTTTGTTATTGCATGGATAGCTCCAACTTTTGGACTATTTATTAGTTCTCTCAGAGATAAAGATGTTCTTGCAATTAGTGGATGGTGGACTTCTTTTACTACAACAGAAGTAAATGAAATATATCGAACTGAAGGAAAAGATGCTCAAGTCAAAGAGGGAGACTACTATTTTATTAAAAGTAATTTATTTGGAGAAAAGAAAGGAAAAGAAATATTTCGATTTGGTGTCACATCAAAAAATATTGATGAATATCAAGTAGGCGAGTCTGCATTATTTAAAGATGGAACAGAAATTACAGTATTGGAAAATGGTGACTATATATGGAAATCACAAGAAGAATTTAAAAAGAAGAAAGGTAAAAGGGTATTTGTATCAGCTAAAAGCCCTCCGAGTTTTACTTTGGACAATTATAAAGAGGTTTTATTTAAAGAGGGTTTAGGACAAGCTTTTCTTAACACTTTTGCTGTTGCGCTACCATCTACCTTGATACCATTAATTATTTGTTCTTTTTTTGCCTATGCCCTTACTTGGATGAAGTTTTATGGTCGTGATATTTTACTAGCAACAATAATCGCATCTCTTGTTGTTCCATTACAGATGTCATTAATACCTATTCTTACTATTTATAATGACTTTGGTGCTTTATTTGGAGTTGCTGCAAAATCATATCCTGGTATTTGGATGGCTCACACAGGCTTTGGTTTAGCATCTACAACATTTTTATTATGGAATTTTTTAAAGTCTCTTCCGCAAGAAATGATGGAAGCAGCAAAAGTCGACGGTGCGACTCATTATGACACCTTTATTAAGATTGTTGTACCTTTATCTATTCCTGCTTTTGCATCTATTTTTATTCTTCAATTTTTATGGGTTTGGAATGATCTACTAGTTGGTTTAGTATTTTTAGATAAACATCCTAGTGAAATTATTTTAACTGCAAAATTGAAAGAATTACTTGGTTCTAGAGGAGAGAATTGGGAAATACTCACAACAGGTGCATTTGTTTCAATGACAGTGCCTTTATTTATTTTCTTTTCTCTTCAAAGATACTTTATAAGAGGATTGGTGGCAGGATCTATCAAAGGATGAGTAATAGAATAGTAATCATTGGTGCAGGAAGTACAAACTTTGGTCTGGGTATTGTTGGTGATTTTTTTAAATCCAAAATTTTATCCGGCTCAACTTTAGTACTTCATGATATCAATCCAGAAATGCTTAAAAATACCTATGAAATTGCACTCACTTACAAAGAAAAACTTGATGTAAACTTTAATATTGAGTCAACAACTTCGCTATCTGATGCACTAAAAAAAGCTGATTTTTGTTTAATATCAATTGAAGTCGGTAATAGATTTGAACTGTGGGAACAAGATTGGAAAGTGCCTCTGCAATACGGCATCAAGCAAGTTTATGGAGAAAATGGAGGCGCTGGTGGATTATTTCATGCAATGCGTCAAGTTCCAGCAATAATCAAAATATGTGAAGATATTGAAAAAATTTGCCCAGAGGCTTTTGTGTTTAGTTACTCAAATCCTATGCAAAGAATTTGCCATGCATTAAATACTCGTTTCCCAAATTTAAGAATTACTGGGTTGTGTCATGAGATTGCTTCAATGACTCGCCAGCTCCCTACATTAATGGAAACTGATATAGATAATATTGAATTTGAAGCGGGGGGTTTAAATCATTTAAGCATTTTACTAAGTGCCAAATATAAAGACTCTGGTAAGGACGGATATCCCTCTATTAATAAAAACTTTGATAATTATTATTCTAATTTGGTTAATGATCATGAAGGGTTTTTTTCAAATGCTGGTGCTGAGAGGGGTTTATTTTTTGAATTATTTAAAAAATATGGTTACCTCCCAATTACAACAGATAGTCATTTAGGAGAATATATACCTTGGGCCTATAGTGTAGTAGATCATGATGGAATTTTAGACTTTTATGATAAATATAAAAAAAGGTGTTTGGCTTTTTTTTCTAATGACGGTTATGAAAAATTTTTTGATATGAGCCATCCTGAACCTCACGAAAGAGCTATACCTATTATCGAGAGTATTGTTGAAGACTTAAATATGCTAGAGCATGCTGTAAATATAAGAAACAATAATTTTATTGATTGTCTTCCAAATGATATTGTAGTTGAAGTACCAGCAATAATTAATAAAACTGGCATACACGGAATTAAATTAGAAAACTATCCTAACTCTTTTGGCTCTCTTCTTAATTCACAAGTTGGCACAATACGATTAACAACAAAGGCTATATTAAATGAGTCAAAACAAACAGCTCTTCATGCTCTTTTAGCTGATCCACTCGTTGAAAATCCAAACTCAGCTAGTTCTCTAGTAGATACAATGATAGAATTTCAAAAAGATTATTTAGGATACTTAAAATAACATAATTGGATAATTTCTCTTTTTTAAAGGATTTCCCCTCTAACTTTATCTTTGGCACTGCAACTTCATCTTATCAAATTGAGGGAAATCAATATGGCGGTTGTGGCAAATCTATATGGGATGATTTTGCTAAAAGAAAATTAAATGGGATAGATGGTTTAAATGCTTGTAATCATTATGAATATTTTGAAGAGGATATAAAACTAATTAAAGATCTTGGGTTTAGGGCTTATCGATTTTCATTTTCATGGCCAAGACTATATCCTGAAAACAATCGAGAGTTAAACAATGAAGGTGTTGATTTCTATCACAGACTTTTAAATAAAATTTTAGAAAATGGCTTAGAGCCTTTTCCTACACTTTACCATTGGGATTTGCCAATTCGTTTTTCACACATTGAGGGTTGGGAAAACAGAGATACTTGTAAGCATTTTGCTGATTTTTCTTATTTTATATCAAAACAATATGGTGACTTGTTTAAAAAGATTGCAACCATTAACGAGCCGTGGTGTGTTTCATGGCTTAGCCATTATTTAGGTGAACATGCACCAGGTAAAAAAAATATTAAATCTGCTACAACGACTATGCACAATATTTTGTTAGCACATGGTTGGTCTGTTGAGGCTTTAAGAGTGAATAAGTCTCATGAAATAGGGATTGTATTAAATAACCAGTATGCAGAACCCTTAGATCAACAAGATGAAAATATAAATGCAACAAAATTATTTGATAGTATTCACAATAGATGGTTTTCTGATGCTATTTTTAAAGGAAAATATCCTGAGTTAGCCTTAAGTGTTTTGGAGAAGCACTTACCCGAAAACTATGAAAGTGATTTAAAAAAAATATCTTGTGGCCTTAATTGGATTGGTTTGAATTACTACACAAGATCGATTATAAAATTTGAAAAGTCTGAAGATAATATTAATTATAAAACACTTAGAGGATCTCTAAAAAAAACTGACATGGACTGGGAATTTTTTCCTAAAGGATTGAGTTATTTTATAAAAAGAATAAACAATGAATATGATAATAAAATTCCAATATATATTACTGAAAATGGAATGGCTAATAATGATAAATTGGATTCAAATGGAGAGGTTAATGACTCAGATAGAATAGAATTTTTTAATTTGCATTTGAGGGAAATTTTAAATTGTATAAATGATGGATTACCTGTTATGGGATATTTTGCTTGGTCTCTACTTGATAATTACGAGTGGGCTTTTGGCTATTCAAAAAGATTTGGTTTAGTCTATGTAGATTTTGATAGTTATAAAAGAGTTCCAAAAAAATCCTATTACGAATTTTCAAAAAACTTGTTTCAAGTTTAATGACTAAACCTATAGTCATTGTTTTATATTAATGCAAAAAAATGCTAAAGTTTTCAACGTATAATGGCTAATGTAACTCTTAAAAATATAAGAAAAAACTATGATAAAACTGAGGTAATTCATGGTGTAGATCTTGATATAAACTCTGGGGAATTCATAGTTTTTGTTGGACCATCAGGTTGTGGGAAGTCCACACTCCTTAGAATGATAGCCGGCCTAGAGGATATTACAGAAGGTGAAATATCAATAGGTGGAGAGATTGTAAATAAAATTATCGCAGCAGAAAGAGGTGTTGCGATGGTTTTTCAATCTTATGCACTGTACCCTCACATGACAGTTTTTGATAATATGGCATTTGCTCTTAAACAGGCTAAAACTCCGGTCGATGAAATACAAAGAAGAGTTAAAGAGGCAGCGAAAATTTTACAAATTGAAAATTTATTTGAAAGACTTCCAAAGCAACTATCAGGTGGGCAGAGACAGCGTGTGGCGATTGGTAGAGCAATTGTAAGAGACCCAAAAGTTTTTTTATTTGATGAGCCTTTATCTAATTTAGATGCAGCACTTCGAGTTCAAACAAGAATTGAAATAGCTAAACTTCATAATCAGTTAACTGCTACGATGATATATGTTACTCATGATCAAGTTGAAGCAATGACTCTAGCAGATAGAATTGTTGTTATAAATCAGGGTATCATTGAACAAGTTGGAACGCCAGTTGAACTTTATAATTCTCCAACAAACCAATTCGTAGCTGAATTTATTGGCTCCCCTAAAATGAATATGATTAATTTACAAGATATACGAAGTCTAAATTTAAAAAATCTTAATGTTCCAAGTGAAGCTAGCAAAATAGGAATAAGACCTGAACACATTAGTTTAGCAAATAATGACTCTCATAAACTTAGAGGCACTGTCAGACATATAGAAAATTTAGGTGAACACTTATTGTGTTATGTCAATCTTGAAATGAATAGTGAGATCACAGCTAAACTTGACGTAAATAGTGATATCAGAGTTAATGAAATTATTAATTTAAATTGGCATCAAGATCATCAACACTTTTTTGACTCTATGGGTTTTTCGATAAATTAACAATGTCTGATAATCCTGAACTAGGGGTATGTTATTATCCAGAACATTGGTCAGAGGATTTGTGGATAACTGATGCAAAAAATATACAAAAAAATGGTATTAAATGGGTTCGAATAGCTGAATTTGCTTGGTCTCGTATAGAGCCTAACCCTGGAGATTTCAATTGGAATTGGCTGGATAAAATTGTGGATATCTTGGGTAGTAACAATCTCAAGATTATAATGTGCACACCCACTGCAACTCCTCCAAAGTGGTTAGTAGACCAAATGCCCGATATGGTTGCACTTGATGAAAATGGTCAAGCTAGGAAATTTGGATCGAGAAGGCATTATTCTTTTTCACATAAAGGCTATCAAAAAGAAAGTCAGCGGATCACTCAAGCAGTGGCAGAGAGATATGGTCAAAATAAATATGTACAAGCGTGGCAAACAGACAATGAGTATGGTTGTCATGAAACAACTTACTCTTGGTGTAAATCTTCTTTAACTGAATTTAGAGTATGGCTTAAAAAAAAATATAAAAATATTGATGATCTTAATAAGTCTTGGGGTAATGTTTTTTGGTCTATGGAATATCGTTCATTTGATGAAATTGATCTTCCCAATCTTACTGTTACAGAGGCAAATCCATCACATAATTTTGATTTTCGAAAATTTTGTTCTGAGCAAGTTAAAAATTTTAATTCTCAACAAGTAAAAATATTAAATAAATATTCTCCAGGACGACCTGTAAGTCATAATTATATGGGGCACTTTGTAGAATTTGATCATAGAGAAGTATCTAAAGATTTAGATATTACCGCTTGGAATAGTTATCCTTTAGGTAATCTTCAAAATATGCAAATTATTGCTAGAAAAGATAAAAAACTTATCAATGATTGTTACAATATTGGTGATCCTGATTTTCAATCATACCATCATGATCTTTATCGAGGAATGGGTCGGTTATGGATTATGGAACAACAACCAGGGCCAGTAAATTGGGCCAGATATAATCCTGTTCCCATACCTGGTGCAGTTAGAATGTGGACATGGGAGGCATTTGCTCATAATGCAGAAGTTGTAAGCTATTTTAGATGGAGACAAGCACCCTTTGCTCAAGAGCAAATGCATTCAGGTCTTATGTTAAGAGATAATTCTCCTAATATTGGTAGTCAAGAAGTAATGCAAGTAAGTAAAGAGATTCAAATGATCAACTTGCCAAAAACTGAAAATTCGGAAATAGCTTTAATGCACGATTACGAAGCTTGTTGGATGACAGAGCTGGATGGGCAAACAGCAGATTTTCACTATACGCGTTTGATGCTTGATTTTTATAAGTCAGTTAGGGTTAACGGAGGCTCACTGGACATTATTGGTAAAAATGATGATTTTAGAGGATATAAGTTAATTATTATTCCATCTTTTGTTCATTTAGATGATAAAGTTTTTCAAAAAATTGTCTCTTCAGGAGCGAAAATATTAGCCGGCCCTCGAACAGGAATTAAAAATTCAAATTTCCAGATACCAGAAAATTTAAGTTTGGAGGGTCTAGGATATCAAGTCACAAGAGTGGATGCATTATCATATGATCTTCCAATTAAAGTTGATTGGAAAGGTATTAAAGGTCAACTTCATGTTTGGAGAGAGCAAGGGAAGAGTTCAGGAGTAGTTGAGGGCAACTCAGAGGACGGTTTTCCAGTTATGACTAGTGGAAACAAAGGAAATTATTTATGTGGATGGCCGGATGACAACTTGTTAAGTGCGATAATGAGAGAACAAATGATATCTGCAGGTTTAAAACCTATAACTCTTCCTCATTATCTTAGAGTTAGAAGAAGAGGTAATTTGTTATTTTTTACAAATTATGGAAAAGAGATTGTTGATATACCAGATTATTTTGAAGGAGATATTTTATTAGGATCAAAGAAAATGAAACAGGCAGATGTAACTATATTAGAATCTAAAAAATAATAATTACCTAATACTTCTTCCACCATCTACTGGTAAGGTTAGACCAGTCATAAAAGATGCGGCTTCGCTAGCTAAAAAATAAATAACACTTGCAACATCTTTTGGTTTTCCTATTCTTCCGATAGGATGATTTTCTTGCATTCTTTTTTCGTATTCTTTTAAAGTTAAATCTTTTTTAAAAGAAGCAAGCATTGGGGTATCTATCGCTCCTGGCGCAACTGCATTAACTCTTATATTATGTTTTGTCAAATCAAGAGCTAAAGATGCTGTAAAAGATACCAATGCACTTTTTGATGTTGCATATGCCAACATATTCTTTGCTCCTCTAATGCTGTTAATTGAAGCTAAATTTACAATTGATGATTGCTTACCCTTTTTGAGCAATGGTAAAGCATATTTGCATGCTAAAAATGTACCAGTCACATTATTATTAAAGTGGTATGTCCATTCATTTAAAGGTGTTGTCTCTAAATTTCCGCTTAATCTGACACCTGCACTATTAACAAGCACATCAATTTTTTTATATTTTTTCTTTATAATTGAGGTTAAATTTTTCCAATCTGAGTTATTGGTTATATCTATTTGATGATATTCAATTTTTTTACTTATGATATTTGGCTTTTTTAAGTATGTCCCAATAACTTTATATCCATTATTATGGAATAATTTACATGTACTTTTTCCAATCCCTGACTCAGCACCAGTAATGAGAACAATTTTCCTCCTTGAATTCAAAATTAAACGCCTTTACGCTGTTTACTCTTACCTGTTTTGAAATCGTCTAGGGCTTTTTGATTATCATCTGTTATTGGATCTTGAAGTGTTGGGCTTTCCCAAAAAGCAGTTCCCTCTAACCATTCGTAGCCATGAGTTTTTATAGCAATAACATAAGTTTTATCTGAGTCTTTGGCTCTTTTAAAAGCGGCCTCTAACTCTGAAGTTGAACTAACTGTCTCAGCATTTGCTCCCATACTTTTGGCGTGATTTTCAAAATCTACAAATTGGAGATTGGTCGCTCTTGCAGCACGAAGATTACAAATATACTCCTTACCTCCTTTCGCAAGTTGAAGTCTATTGATAACCATATGTCCACCGTTATCACATACAATGATAATTAGTTTCTGATTGTAAAGAACTGAGCTATAAATATCACTATTATTTAGTAAGTAAGATCCGTCGCCAACAAAGACAACTACATCCTGATCGGGTTTAGCCATTTTAATTCCAAGTGCTCCCGATATTTCATATCCCATACAACTAAAACCCCATTCAGTTTCGAAAGTATTAAGTTGCTTTGGCTTCCAAACTTGAACCACCTCACCAACAAGCCCTCCTGCAGCAGTAACAACAATGTCACTTGAATCTGAATTTCGATAAACTGCTCCCACTGCATGGGCATAGGAGGGTTCTTCTTGATTTGTAGGACCACTTTGTTTTTCAACATAAGCATCCCATTCATCTCTTTCTTTAATTGCTCTTTGGTACCAAGTGTTAGGAGCCCTCCAGTCGCCAAGAGCATCTGATATTTGTTGTAAACCAATTTTAGCGTCACTAATGACGGATGTAGCTAAATGCTTAGTGGTATCGAAGCGAGCTGTATTTACTGAAACTAATTTAAAATTAGGATTTTCAAAATTTGCCCATGAACCGGTGGTGAAATCAGCTAATTTTGTACCTATAGCTAAAGCCAAATCAGTGTCTTTGGATAAGCTATTAGAGGAACCCTCACCCAATGCTCCTACAGCACTTATATAATAGGGGTCATCTCTAGTCATACATCCTATCCCCATTACAGTTGAAGTTACTGGGATATTGTGTTTTTTAGCAAAAATAGATAGCTCTTCCTCTGCCTCAGAATACAGAACACCCCCTCCTGAGATAATAATTGGTTGTTTAGAATTCATTAATTTTTCAGCTGCCTGCTTAACTTGTCTTGGATCAGGGTGAACTCTTCTTACCTCATGAATTCTCTCTTCGAAAAATATTTCAGGATAATCAAATGTCTCTCCTTGAACATCTTGTGACATAGCAATGGTAGCAGGACCACAATCAGCGGGGTCTAGCATTAGTTGGATTGCTTGTGGGAGAGATGCAAGAATTTGCTCTGGTCTTGTAATTCTATCAAAATATTTTGATACTGATTTAAAAGAGTCATTTGCTGTTTCTATGGGAGAATTAAAATTCTCAACTTGTTGTAAAACAGGATCAGGGAAGCGACTAGCAAATGTATCTCCTGGTAAAAGCAATATTGGAAGACGATTGCTCATCGCAACAGCAGCAGCTGTAACCATATTTGTTGCACCTGGTCCTACTGATGAGGTAGCAATAAAAATTTGTTTTCTCCTCATCGCTCTGGAGTAGCCTATACCCGTTAAAGCCATACTTTGTTCATGATGTCCTCTGTAACCAGGAAGATCAGATTGAAATTCTTCCATTGCTTGACCTAAGCAAGCAACATTACCATGGCCATATATTGCAAATGCGCCAGGAAATAATGGGAGTTTTTTTCCATCAATAATCGTTTTTTGTGCAATTAAATATTTAAAAAGTGCATGAGCACAAGACAATTTAATGGTTTTCATTATTCCTCCAAAAAAAATAACAATTTGAATATTACATGATAGAAAAGTAATTTGAATGAAAAAACCTTTTAATATTGAAACTTTTTTGAAATAACTTTTAATCAATAGATAAAATGAAAATAGCTATATTAGGTAAAGTTCACTCAAATGGGCTTGAGTTTTTAAAGAAAAATAAACTAGAGGTCATTGAAATAGAAAATATTGAAAGTCAAAACTTGATAAAAGAATTAAGATTTGTTGATGGAATACTGTTAAGAACAGCAAAGCTGGAAGAGAAAGTTTTACAACATTGTGAAAATTTAAAAATTATATCAAGACACGGTGTTGGCTATGATAATGTAGATATAAATTATCTTAATAAAAAGAAAATTGCTCTTTGTATTACTTCTACTTCTAATGCAGCAAGTGTAGCAGAACATGTCTTATCTATGTTTATTTACTTAACAAAAAATCTTTCTCTATCAGATAATCTTGTTAAACAAGGTAATTTTGATAAAAGATCTGAACTACCAGACATTTTTGAATTATATAAGAAAAAAATTCTAATTATTGGTTTTGGTAGAATTGGCAAAGAAGTTGCAAAAAGATGCAAAGGGTTTGATATGGAGGTATATGTGTATGATCCTTTTTTGAATAAAGATTTAATAATAAAAAGTAATTGCGCGCCTATCGAAAAAAATGAGGGATTAGCTTTGTCTGACTTTGTCAGCATTCACTTACCTTTGAATGAAAAGACAAAAAACTTTATATCTCAAAATGAATTAAACCTTATGAAGAAAAACTCTGTACTTGTTAATACTTCAAGAGGAGGAATAGTTAATGAAAATTATTTGTTTCAAGCATTAGAGTCAAAAAAAATTCGTGCTGCTGGTATGGATGTATTTGTATCGGAGCCCCCTGAGCCTAACCACCCTTTTTTTAGTTTAGATAATATTTTACTAACTCCTCATAATGCGGCATTAACTTTAGAGTGTAGAGAGAGGATGTCTCTTGAGGCATCACAGAATATACTTTATTTTTTAAAAAATATGCCAGTACTTAATGAAGATAATTTAGTTAATAAAGAATTTATTTAAAATCAAATATCAGATAAAAGTTGCACACGACCTTTAGTGCTTGTTTCAATTTTATGAATATTGCCACCAGCACGATCGTTATCTGGATCTGCTCTTAGAGATGTCACATAAAGACTTGATAATTCCGCACCTCCAAATGTAACGCAGGTAGGTGTATTAGTTGGAAGATCAATTTTTTCTAAAATTGTTTCATTTATTGTATCAATACAAATGACACATTTTCCTCTAACTCTTGCTGACCAATAATTATTTTCAATATCAACAGTAGCACCATCTGGCTCTCCAACATTGTTAAAGATCATATTAGAGTCTCGTTTAACGAATGTACTAAAATCTTGAGAATACTCAAATTTTTGTATTAACCCTGTTGGGGTATCAGCAAAGTACATTAAATTTTGTTCTTGAGAAAACGCTATTCCATTTGAGACAGTAATGTTTGATAAAAGGTGTGTTAAGGATAAGTCTGGAGCTAGTCTGTAAAGATTGGCAATAGGCTTTCTGTTTATTTTATCTGGATCCTCGTTATATGTACCAAACACAATACCTCCGTATGGGTCTACTTTTGCATCATTGATACGAGTTTCCTTTATATTGTTTTCAACGTCACATAATTTTTTAAAAGATGAAAAATCTTGATCAGCAGTAGCAATAAAATTAGGGAAACCGATTATAAAACCATCTTTTTTTCTAGGCAGAATAAAACCTGCCCTATCCGGTAAATTAAATTCAAAACTTTTATTTTTATCATCAAGTTTAAAAGCTTTTTTTCCTTGTATATCAGTCCAAACTAAGCAGTCATATCTTGGGTCCCAAAAACAACTTTCTCCGAGTATATTTTCACATTTCAGTACAGTTGAAACCTGAGCATTATTCATCTTAATTAATTATATTATTTTGCGATATATTAGTAATCAAATATGATTTTGGACAATCATTTAAAATTTTTTCTGTTATATCTTCTCTTTGAATATTAGATGTTAAAATTACTGTACAACCACCAAAACCGGCTCCTGTAAGTCTAGCTCCAAGAGCACCATGTGACTGGGCTTTTTTAACTACATAATTTAATTCAGGACTAGAAATTTCATAATCTTTATCCATAGAGGAATGACTTTCATTCATTAATTCTCCAAATGCCTGTGCATTATTATTTTTTAAAAATTGAACAGCTTTTTTTACTCGAAAATTTTCAGAGATGACATGCCTAGCTCTTTTTAAAATTTTAGGGTCTTTGATTAAATTTAAGTTAGTAATTTCAGCATGACGTAAAGAAGGAATGTTAAGAGATCTTGCAGCTATTTCTGTCTCTCTTTTTCTTTCATTATACAAACCTTCTGAAAGTTTACGTGTACTGCCGGAATGAATTACGACAAAAGTATACTCACTAAAGATAGGTACTATTTCTGAACTCAAATTTTCACAATCCAAGAATAGTGCCTGTCCAAATTTAGCAATCGCTGTAGACATTTGATCCATTATCCCACAATAGGTTCCAATAAAATTATGTTCAATCAATTGTCCTATCTGAGCTATTTTGGTTAGAGGTAATTCTATGTTCACCATTTTACATAGGGCCTTTATCAATGCGATCTCAAGTGCTGCGGATGAGGATAAACCAGAACCTGCAGGAATATCAGATGTCACAGACAAGTTAAGACCTGACATATGATGTCCCTCCTTACCTAAATAAAACAAGGCTCCTCTTACAAAATCTATCCAAGATCCATCTGTTTTAGAGTCAAAAAGAGAAGATTTTTTTCCAAAATCATCAGAAATTCCAACAATTTGTGAGTCTGATCGTGGGCCAATACTAACTTCGATTTTCTGATCAATTAAAGTAGGAAGCACAAAACCGTAGTTATAATCAGTATGTTCTCCAATTAAATTTACTCTTCCATGCGCTTGTGCTGAAGAAACTGGTGAACACTGAAAGTTAGTTTGGAATAATTTTAAACTATTCATCAGGCTTTTCATCACCCCGCAAAATACGAGCTGAGCGCTCTGGAGGAAGGTCTACAAGAAAAAATCCAGCAATCTGTTCAACACCTGCTAAATATTTAAGTTTTGTTTTTGATCTGCGAATTGGTTGAAAACAAATATGAAGATGATGGAATTTCTCATAACCTTTTGGTGATAGTTGCCATGCCAGTGTATAGGGCATAGGAGAATTAAATATTGCATCTAATTTCTTAGAGGACTCAAGAATTAGTTCTGCAAGATCCTGTTGCTCCTTATGTGAAAGTTCAAATAAATGAGATATTTTTCGATATGGAACAACCCAGATCTCAAAAGGGTATCTTGCCCATCTTGGAACAAAAGATACTGCAGTAGTATTTTTTTTTAAAATTAATTCTTCGGGTATGTCAAATAAATATTTATTTAGTGGATTAATTTTTTGAGCGATAGATTGTTTTTTTATTATTTCTGGAATATGTCCGAAACTATAAATTTGTCCATGTGGGTGTTCTAATGTTACACCAATTTCTTTTCCTTTATTTTCAAATGGTAAAATATATTCAATTTTAGAGTTATTAATTAATTCTTTAGTCCGAAAAGATAATGCTTGAATGATTAATTCAATTCTCTCCAAAGGTAATTTAGAAAATTCATCGCTGTGATTTGAACTATAAGAGATTACATCACAATTTCCAGTTGCTCTGTCTGTGTTTATTTCTAAGGATGGAAATTCAGATCTCTCTAATTGAAGAGAGCTGAATCTATTAGTAAAAATAGCAACTTCATATTGATCAACTGGAATATCTGTGGGATTTTTATTATTTGTCATAGGACATAGAGGACAATCAAGTGAGTTAGGAAGAAAGGTTCTATTTTGTCTAGTTGTTGAATAACCTACCCATTCAGATCGAGTTGGGTGAAACCGAAGATGAGTTTGATTATCTAAAATAGGAGGTAAACCCTTAAAAAACTCATAATTTAACTCATTTTTACTAAATAAAATTAGCTCTTTACCCTCACCTCTATCAATTTTTTTTATGAATGGGTCTCTAATCATTTAAAGGCTGGTAGCATTGAACCATGAGCATCTATTAGCTCATCAACCATTCTCCATATTTGATCTAAATTGAGCTCTCCAGCAGTGTGAGGATCGAGCATTGCAGCATAATAAATTGAGTCTTTTTTGCGGGTCTTAAGCGCTTCGACGGTTAATTGTTGAACACTAATATTTGTTTGAATCAGATTTGCTAAATGAATTGGTAATGGCGGCACAACTTGTGGAACCAACTCATCTTTTTGAACAACACATGGAACCTCAACACAGCTATTGTTAGGTAAATTGGGTATAAGGTTTGTGTTTAAAACATTACCGTAGATAATATCTTTTTTTCCTGTAGTCATAGATAAAATTACTCTTGATGCATACTCCACAGATTTATTATTGTCTATTTTTGGATTACTGAGCATATCTTTTTCTTGTTTATTCCATTCTATAATTTGTTTTTCACATCGACGAATATATTCATTAATTGGGATATCAAATTTTCTGATTAAATCTTTTTGGTGATTTTTAATAAACCACGGAGTATACTCAGCAAAATGCTCGGATGACTCAGTAACAAAATAACCAAGTTTTTTTAATACTTCATATCTCACTTTGTTTGAACAACCATCCCAATTTGCACCAAAATCTCCTGTTTCACCTTTTTGAAAAATTTTAGGATAAAGATCCTCTGTTGAACCATTATTCAATTTTTTTGCAAACTTAGTAAAAAAGGACATGTGGTTGATACCAGAACACTCAAACTCAATTTTGTTAAAATCCTCACCTATGTCCCTAGCTAAATCAGCTACAGTACCTTGAACTGAATGGCAAAGTCCTACATATCTAAGCTCTGGTACGAAATGAGAAAGACTAAGACAATTAATGGCCATTGGATTTACATATTGAAGCATCATTGCTCTTGGGCACAGCTCTAACATTTCCTCAGCAATTTCAACTAAAACAGGAACTGTTCTTAACCCGCGCATAATTCCTCCAATACCTAAGGTGTCTCCGATAGTTTGTTGGAGCCCATATTTAGCAGGAATTTCAAAATCAATCAAAGTTGATGGCTTGTAGCCACCTACTTGTATCATTACTATAACAAAATCAGCCTCTTCTAAGGCTTTTTTTCTATCATTTGTTGATTTGATTGATGCTGAAACTTTAAGAGAGGATGCAATCTTATCTGCAACTATTTGAGAAGTTTTAAGCCTTGATGAGTCAATATCGTATAAAGTAATTTCAGAAGAATTTAATTCTGACTCAAGTAAAATATCTGTCAAAATATTTTTCATAAAAACAGTGCTTCCCGCACCAACAAAAGAAATTTTAGTCAAATCTATCCCTTACTAGCGCCCAAGGTTAAACCGGATATGAAATGTTTTTGCATTAAAAAAAACATTATTACAGGTGGTATAGCTGCCATGATAGAACCTGCAGATAAAAGATGATACGCGGATATCCATTGACCATTTAAAGATTTCAAACCAGCTGTGATAGGCATCGCATGGTGGCCTTGTATCAAAACAGTTGCCCAAAAAAAATCATTCCAAATAAAAGTAAAAATTAATACTGATAGTGCCGCAATTGCAGGTCTAGTCAATGGAAGAACAATTTTTAAAAATATATTAAATTCCGAAGTGCCATCTATCCTTGCGGCTTCAAATAACTCATTTGGTAAAGCTTTTATAAAGTTTCTCATAAACAAAGTGCAAAAACCTGTTTGAAATGCAACATGAAATAAAACTAATCCTGTAACTGTATCATACAAGCCCATTTGGTAAGTTAGGTCTCTTACGGGTATCATTAAAATTTGAAATGGAACAAAATTTCCAGCTATAAATGTAAAAAATATAAACAAGTTTGCCTTAAATCTGTATGAAGCAAGTGCAAATCCTGTCATGCAACTTAAAGCAACAGCTCCTATCATTGTTGGTATAGTTATTTTAAAACTGTTCATTATATAAGAGAGCATTGGTGTATTTTGAAAAACATCTTTTAGATTACTAAATAATAAAAATTCACTTGGCACTCCCCATAAATTTCCTTGAGCAATATCTCCCAAGCCTCTAATGGATGTGAGCATTATTCCAATTAGTGGTATCAACCATATTAATAGTGAAATAGGTATTAAAACTCTGTAAGAAATTTGATTAATTAATGGTCTTTTTTGAATAGGAATTGGAAACATTAAAGACCTTTTTTCTCACTTTTATACATACGGTAGATAAAGAACAGAATATAAAACATCATGATTGTAAATAATACTGCTGCAATTGCAGATCCATATCCCATTCTATAGCCATACTCACTAAGGGCTGTTTCAAACATATAATACGCTAAGACATTTGTGGAACCCCAAGGACCACCTTGTGTCATAATTGCTACCATGTCAAAACTTCTTAATGATCCAATTACTGTTACAACGATAGCTAAGAATGTTGCGGGTCTCAGTTGTGGTAAAATAATATTTTTAAATAAAGATAAGCCTTTAGCGCCATCCATTCTACCAGCTTCAATTTGATCGGTATTAAGATTGTTTAAGCCAGTAAGATACAAAATCATACAGTAGGCAATTTGTGGATATATGCCTGCAAAAATTATTCCATAAGTTGCAAAATCTTCATCTGCTAATATTGCATAATTGCCAAGACCAATTGCCTCAAGGAATGGTCCAATTACACCGCGTGGATTATAAAACCAAGCAAAAATAATTCCAATTACAACTTGAGAGATTACAAAAGGGAAGAAAAAAAGAGATTTAATTAGCCTAATTCCAAAAATTGTTTGGTTTAAAAAAATTGCCAAACCTAATCCGATAGGAACGGCTAACATAAAAAATATTAACCACTTAATATTATTTATTAAAGATATATAAAAATACTCATCATCTAGTAATTCGATGTAATTTGAAAATCCTACGTAAATTGCAGGTGATAAACCATCCCACTGTAACAAAGATATGTATAGAGAATTAAATATTGGCCAAATTACGTAAACGAGAAATAAGACTAAGCCTGGAAATAAAAAAATCCAAGGGGTTAACCTTTGTTGATTAAGCTTCCACCATGATGATTTTCTATAAGGTATTTGAGTTGAGCCTGGCACCTTTGTTTAGGGGGTGGCACAAAGGCCACCCCTATTTCAATAATTATTTATATACTCTTTGACGTACTTTTTCTAAACGCTCAAGAATTTTATCTCTTCTATCTGGGTTCACCATATACTCTTGAAAACCCTTCATTCCTTCAGAAGCCATTTCTGCTGGAGCATCTCTATCGTAAAATTGTGCCATAGCGTAAGCATTATTTAACATATTTAAACCTGCTTCTAAGAATGGATCTGGATCGACTTTAGAGCCACTATTGACGGGCAACTGTCCAAGAGTTTTGTTCATCTCTTCTTGAACATCAGCTCTACTTAAAAAGATTAGAAATCTTTTTGCGTCTGTCTTGTTTTTTGCACCTGATGCAATATGCATTGTATCAGTTGGTGCCTCTTCAGCCATTGGAATACCTGGGGTTATCTCTGGGAATTGGAAAAAACCAAGATTATCATTAGTTAGTCCGCCCTCTTTAAATAACGCTACTGAGAAATTTCCCATTACATACATAGCTGCTTCTCCGTTTACCATTGGAGGAATTGCTTCCTGCCAAGCTAGTGATGCATGATTTTCTAAAAAATAACCTGGTTTGACTAGTTCATCCCATTTATCAAATACAGCATGAACTTTAGGATCTGTATATGGAACCTCTCCTTTTGTCAAAGCCATGTGAAATTCATAACCATTTGTCCTTAGATTTAAATAGTCAAAAACACCAGCTGTTGTCCAAAGATACTTTGATCCAATTGTAATTGGAGTGATGCCTGCAGCTTTGAGTGTTGCACAAGCAGCTACAAATTCATCCCACGTTGTTGGTACTGAGATGCCATTCGCTTCAAAAAGATCTTTTCTGTAATATACACCCCATTGATAATAAGTGTAAGGGATACCCCATTGTTTTCCACCAATTGTCATTGGTTTTTTTGCGTGGGACATACCTTCTGTCAAATTTCCATCAACCCAACCAGTGTCAGACCAAATATCAGATACATCTTCTACAAGACCTGCTCTAACAAAAGGTAACATTCTGTTTCCTGCGTACCAGTTAAAAACATCTGGTGGATTTGTGGTTAAAAAATTTCTAATTGCTTGTTTGTAACCCTCATGATCAAAGTTATTCACCTCGATAGTCACATCAGGATTTTCTTCTTGGAACTTATTAAAAGCCCAATCAAATGCAGCCTTTGGAGCTGGGTCAGTTAAGTCAGTATTGATAACCAGCGTGCCTGCAAAAGCAGAAGAATAACCTAAGCTTGTTACAGCAATTATTGTAGCTAAGATTTTTCTCATATTTGTTCCTCCTACAATTACCAATTTGAGATAATAAAGGTAATATTGTTATATAACGATGACAATATACTAGTAATTATCTACTATTAAAAATCAAAAATATAAGTATTTAAATTTCGAAAAAATTTATTAAAGCTTAAAAATAACGGTTTTAGTTAGATTTTGACAGATACTTTTCCCACTCCCAAGCAGTCATTAATATAGTTTTCAAATCTGAGTATTTAGGAGACCAATTTAATTCATTTTTAATTTTTTTATTATCAGCAATTAATTTTGTTGGATCTCCTTTTCTTCTAGCTGATATTTCATAAGATATTTTAGTATTTGTGATTTTTTCAGCTAAATTGAATATTTCCATGACACTGAAACCTTGGCTATTGCCAATATTGTAAATATCAGATTTTTTTGTTCGCATTAAATTTTCCAAAGATAGAAGGTGGGCTTCAGCAATATCCATAACGTGTATATAGTCACGTATGCAAGTTCCATCCTTTGTATCATAGTCGTCACCATAAATAGTAAAGTTTTCTCTTCTGCCTGACGCAGTCTGTAAAATGAGAGGAATAAGATGTGTTTCAGGTTTGTGTCTCTCACCAATTGAGCCATCTAAATGAGCTCCGCATGCATTAAAATATCTGAGCGAGATGTATTTAAAACCGTAAGCTTTGTCATAGTCTTTTAAAACATTTTCGATAACGGCCTTTGTATTTCCGTAAGGGTTTACAGGAGATATCTTTTCATCCTCTGTAATAGGAATGTTTTGTGGCTCTCCATATACTGCAGCAGTAGAAGAAAATATAAAGTTAAGAATTTTTAGCTCTAACATACAGTTGAGAAGATTAAGTGTATTAATTACGTTATTTTCATAATATTTCTTTGGATCAGAATAAGACTCTTCAACATTTATAGATGAAGCAAAATGCATAACCGCTTCATACTTATTTTCATTAAGAATTTTGTAGACGTGGTCTTTATTAGATAAATCACAATTGTGTAATTTGTAGTTTTGAGAATTTAATTCAAACCCAGTTGATAAGTTATCAAGTATTTCTATTTCGTAATCAGTATCTTGGAAGCGTTTTAACATATGAGAGCCTATATATCCTGCCCCACCAACAACTAAGATTTTCATGAATTAACTTTATAATGGCTCACTAAAAATTTCATAGGAATAATTTTATTTTCAAATGAAACTAAATTAAATTGTTCAAAATTCATTAAAATGTCATAATTTTATTGATTTCTATGATAAGCAAAAGTAATGACATTTCAGCAAAAGATTATGAGCTTTTCCTCAATTACTCTAAAGAATTAGGATTGGATCGAACAATGGTACAGGCAGCTGGAGGAAATACCTCAATCAAAGACGGCGATACAATGTGGATTAAGGCCTCTGGTAAATGGCTTATCGACACAGGTTCTTCAGAAACGATGGTCGCAGTGGGTATTTCTAAAATTAAAGACGCTCTTAAAAATAAAAACTGTTCTAATGATGATATTCTTAAATCAGTAGATTTAATAAATTCTCCTAAAGGCCTTCGTCCATCAATTGAAACCCCAATGCATGCCATTCTTGATTTCAAATATATTTTTCATACACATGATATTTATATTAATGCATTAGCTGTGCAGAAAAATTCCCACATAAAATTTAAAGAGCTACTTACAGATCTTAATTGGAAATTTATACCTTATGTTAAACCTGGTATCGAACTATGTCATAAAATAATGGAAGCTAAAACACAGAAGGATAATATTTTTATTCTAGAAAACCATGGTCTTATTATTTGTGGTGAGGATTTAGAGGAACTAAAAAAGTTAAATCAACTTGTTAGATATCGCCTAAAAGAATTCAATGATAAAAATAGTATCGTTGGTAAAACTAAATCAAAAATTAAAATTGTTAATCTAAAAAATACTGGATTTAAATTTTGTGAAGATAATTTGATCAATAATCTGGCTTTTCATCAACCTTGGATTGACAAACTTACTACAGGGACACTTCTACCTGATTTTTTAGTATTTCTTGGACCAAGACTTCTAGCTCTTGATCCAAAAGGTGATGGTTTTGTTGAGAAATTAAATAAAATATCCAAAGAGCCTTTACCCTTCAACTCATGTGTAATTTTAATTGGGCATGGAGTTATAATTCGCGATAATGCGTTAAGAGGAACAGTTGAAATAATTCGATGTATATATGATTTGTTATGTCTGATACCGGATGATGTTGATCTTAAATATTTAAGTGAAGATGAAATGAGCTTTCTTTTAAATTGGGAAGCGGAACATTATCGACAGAGTCAGAACAAAAAAATCCTATGAAAAAACCTAATATCAGAAACAATATTGCTGTATTGGATATTGGTAAAACACATGCCAAGGTAATCTTATTTGATGCTTATAATTTAAAAGAATTGGAGGTTTTTCAAACCGAAAATTTTATTTTGACTAACTCGCTGTATCCACACTTTGATATAGACTCGCTAAAAAATTTTATCATCAGTTCTTTAAGTAGTATTGCAGAAAAATACTTAGTCGACTCAATATTTACATCAACTCATGGAGCGTGTGTAGCTTTGATGTCTAAAGGAGAACTGGCCCTTCCTGTTATTGATTATGAATTTGATGGTCCTGATAAACTAAAATCAGAGTACGACCGAATACGCCCATCATTTAATCAAACCGGCAGTCCACGCATGAGTGCTGGATTAAATCTTGGAGCACAATTATACTGGCAAAATAAGTATTTTCCAAAAGAGTTTGCAAAAGTTGATCAGATTTTATTTTGGCCACAATTTTGGACCTATTGGTTAACAGGTATTTGTGCAAGTGAGATTAGTTATGCTACATGTCATTCAGATTTATGGGATATTAAAGAGAAAAAATTTGTTGAACTTAAAACTTTTGGCATTGAGTCAGATATTAGTTTTCCACCCATAAAATCTGCATCAAATATACTTGGAAATTTGAGAAAAGAGTTGGCTAATAAAACAGGCTTGTCTGAGAATACATCAGTTTATTGTGGGGCTCATGACTCAAGTTTAGCTTTAGTTTCGGCATATTTAAAACAAGAATTACCTTGTTCAATATTGTCAACAGGCACTTGGGTAACTCTTTTTTCGTTAGGTTCAAACCAGATTGATATCTCGGAAAACCCTGGTTTAATGATTAGTTGCGATTGTTTTGGTAACTTAGTTCCCAACTTCAGATTTCCTGGAGGAAAAATATATGAAAGACAAATTTCTAAAAAGAATAAGTCTTCTTTTAATCATGAAAATATCAATATATCGGATATAAGTTTTATTGATTTTGAAGATATAGAAAAGGCTAGGTTTGTAAATAAAGTATCCAATGAAGAAATAAATTTTCATGACTTTGAGTCAAATAAAGCAGAGGCAATAATCTCCGAAGTACTTGCTAATCAAACATTGATTGGATTACAAGCAATAGGTTCAAAGGGACCAATAATTTGTTCAGGCCCTTTTGCAAAAAATAAAACATTTTTAGGTACTATTGAAAAAAAATGGGATTATCCGGTTATAGTTGAGGACAATCACCTTGGTATATGCAGAGGCATTGCTGACTTAGTAACAAGGAAATAGAAAATTTAAGGTTTCAAAATAAATAAATTTGAGTCTGTCTCATCTGCAATAATGTATATATTACCCGTTTGGTCTATTTCTATATCTCGGACTCTTCCAATTTGATCTTTGAAAATAATCTCTTCTTTTACAAATTTATTATCAATTCTGTGTAAAACAGATAAGTACTGAAACTTAAGTGAAGAAACTAAAAGTGAATTTTGCCACTGAGGAAATGCATCACCATGATAAAATTTAATGCCACTTACTGCGATAGAGGGAACCCAAATAAATTCTGGTTTTAAAAAACCAGGTTCCCAAGCATTACCATCTCCAATTTTAGTTCCAGAGTAATTTGTTCCTCCCCATCCTATTTTCTTCCAACCATAATTAGTACCTCCAACAACTTTACCTATAAAGTCTCCTCCTTTAGGTCCATGATTAGATATATAAATAGATTTAGTATGAGGATCCAAAGTCATCCCTTGAGGGTTTCTAACACCAATTTGAAATAACTCAGGAAGCCAATCATTACCCGACATGAAAGGATTATCTTTAGGGTGCTCACCATTTTTATGTATTCTGATTATTGATCCAATTGAATTTGAGAAGTCCTGAGCAATCATGCCTTTTCCTCTCTCGCCAATACTTATATAAAGGTAATCATCAAGAATTTCTATTCGAGAACCAAAGTGTTTACCATTACCAAAATATGGTAAAGCCTCATATAAGAGATTTTCATTAATGAGCTTATTTTCTTTAAGTTCAGCAGAGTACACTGCAGTTGTGTATTTGCCATTTTTCTTAATTGAGCCGGTAACCCATATAAAATTCTTTTCACTTACAATATCTAGAAGACCTCCTTGACCATGTTGAACAAAAGGAATGTTGTGATCAATTTTCGTTTGTGAATAATCGTTTGTATTGACAAGGAAAATTTCACCTGATTTTTGAGTGATCAATAAGTGATCATCTACCCAGCTCATCCCCCAGGGATTATCAAGAGAAACTCTGGTTTTTTCTAAAGTTTTTGAATATAAATGGGTGCTGAAAGGTATTAAGAAACAAAAAATAAATAAAAAAATGGTCTTAGAAAAAATTAATATCTTCATACAGTCAGTAATGAACTGCCAGTTATAAGCATTTTAACATTTATTTTACACCAAGTTTTTTTTGAAGATCACTTGAAGAAGTAGTGTATCTAAAAACATACTTTTTATCACTATGACAATACTCAAACATTTTTTTTGCTGCAAGGGCAGCTTCATGAAATCCACTCAAGATTAACTTTAATTTACCAGGATAAATACAAATATCTCCAACAGCAAAAACTCTTGGAACAGAAGTTTCAAAATTTTCAGTATTCACTGATATTAAATTTTTCTCTAAATTCAAACCCCAGTCTGCGATTGGGCCTAATTCTATTTTTAAACCAAAAAAAGGGAATATTGCGTCAATATCATCTATGGTTGTCTCATCATCAAGTGTCACTGTGACTTTACTGTTATCATTTTTTTCAACCTTTTTTAAACTTCCCATATTGAAATTTACCTTGCCTTTATCAACTAAAGACATAACTTTATTTACAGAGTCTTGAACTCCTTTAAACTCTTTTCTTCTGTGGACCAAAGAAACTTTTTTGGCTACTCCCTGAAATCCCATTACATAATCCAGTGCAGAGTCACCACCACCAATTATTAAAATATTCTTATCTTGAAAATCAGATCTTTTTTTAACAGAGTAAAAAATATGTTTATTTTCTAGCTCTTGAGAACCCTCTGCAGGAAGCTTTCTTGGAACAAAACTACCAGCACCCGCTGCTATCACAAGAGATTTGCATTTAATGGATGTGCCCTTATCGGTTTCAACTAAAATATCATTATCATTTAAAGATATTTTAGAGGTTAATTGATTGAGATGATAAGAGGGATTAAAAGGCTCAGCTTGTTTTATTAAATCATCGGTTAGTTCTTGGCCGGTAATAGCAGGCCTACTCGGAATATCATATAAATTTTTATCAGGATATAATTCTGCGCACTGACCTCCTATTTTATCAAGGTTGTCGATTAAATGAGCCTTCATATCTAAAAGACCCAATTCAAAAACTTGAAAGAGACCACATGGACCAGCTCCTATAATAACAACATCTGTTTCGTGGCTTCCACCTGATTTAATGATATTAGTCATGTCTTACTATTATAATAAATGTTACTTGAGTTAGATTATTTGTTTCTTTTGTAAATATCAAAAACCATTATCGATATTGCTGAAACTGCGACAAATATCTAATAAATGCGGGGTTTCTAAAGTCATATTTATAAATAACCAGTTAACTCTATTATGGTAATCAATGCATTTCTAGTTTAAAAAAAAACTAGGAGAAATAAGGTGGGGGCAAAAAAGTCAGATTTTTTTGATTCAAGAGATAAATATTTATCATTTGTAAATTCTACCAATGAAAAAAGTCGAATAGCTTTTCAATTAGCGAAGTATTTAAAAAATTCAAAAATTACTAAAGATGCATTTAGAATTTTTGATGCCGGGACAGGAGATGGCTCAGTTATCTGCACATTGCTATCGGCTGTTCATGACAAATTCCCAGAAGATCCAATTATAGTTGTTGGAAAAGAAATTAGTATTGATGATATTAACAGTCTTCTAAATTATCTTGGTTATAGATTTTTTGAACATAAAAATTTAGTTTTCTGTATAACGAATGCATCCTACAGGGAAATTAATGATAATCGATTCACAGATTGTAAATTAATTAAAAAAGAATTAGTTGGAAATACAAGTTTTAGTTTCAATCAACAACTCATGAATATGGGTGAGGTTATAAGAAAAAATTGGGATATAAAAGAGGATACGTCTTCAACCATATTGAGACCGAAGCAAAAGACACTGATGGTTATTTATAGAAAGGATCAAAAAATTGCATTAAAGCATTTGATACCAAGTAAGTTAGAGAGTATTCCAAAGTTTTATGACTATATAATTGCATCTCAAGCTTTCAGGCTAAGATCTCCTTACCAAAGAACACTTAAGCTAGTACTTATTCCTCTATTAAAAATGTTAGATGTAAAAGGTCAGCTATTTTTTATTTATTCATCTGGAAACGATTTTTCAAGAAAGCTTCTCAAATTATTCTTTCCAAAAATTAATCCCTATCAATTTAGTGATCCCAAAAAATTTGTAGAAAGCCTGAATAAAAATATACCTCATTTTAAAAAAAAATTTAAAGTGTCCGCATCTTCATTTTTATTTTCATTTATAAACCTATCATTATCCTCTAAGAAAAAATTTTCACCGATGAACTCCCTTGGATTATGGAATGCTATCACCTATGTTGGTCAAATATCCGAAAATGAACAAAAAAGTATAAAAATTAGTATTAATTTCCTCGATAAAATTAGTAATAGTGCAAAAAAACTCAAATTGCAATTTAGTGATAATCTTTTAAGATTTGAAAAGAATAATATTAAAAGTCATTTAGATGAGTAATTTTACAAGTAAGTTTGCTGACCGTAAAATTGGCCCAAAGTTTTTCGAAACAATTAACCAAAATTTTGAAAATCAAGTTTACAAACCTAGACTCTACGAAGAAAAAATAGACTTCGACCGTTTGCGTATGTACCGACTCAATAGAGTTTTAGAACAACTACGATTAAATAATGTTGGTGCTTGCATATTATTTGATCCGATCAATATAAGGTATGCAACCGACAGTAGGAATATGAGTTTATTTACAATGCATGAACTTGTGCGATTTGTATTTATTTCTGCAGAGGGAAAAGTAATACTATTTGATTATCCAAAGAGCGAACATCTCTCAGAACATTTATGCACGATTGATGAGATACGAGCAGTTGATAGTTGGGATTTTTTTTCAGCAAATAATTTTGTTGATAAAAATGCAAAAAAATGGGCTGGCACTGTTCAAGATTTAATGAGAGAGCATTCACCTGATAACAATTGCCTTGCAATAGATGTTTCCGATCCAGTTGGAATACAAATGTTGCTTAAACAGTTTAATGTTAAACTGGTAAACGCCCAAAAGTACATTGAACTTGCAAGATCCATTAAATCTGATGATGAATTAATTTGCATGAAAGCTTCTATTGAGACTGCTGAAAAAGGAATGTGGCTAATGAGAGATAAACTTCAGACAGGTATGACAGAAGAGGAACTTTGGTCATACATGCATAAAGTCAATATTGAAAATGGTGGGGAATGGTTTGAGACTCGTCTTTTAGTATCTGGTCCGCGAACAAATCCTTGGCTTCAAGAATGCAGTAACAGAGTAATTGAGTCTGGAGATTTAGTTGCTTTTGACACAGATATGGTAGGACCGTATGGTTACTGTGCTGATATCTCTCGAACCTTTGTCGAAGGCAATCGTTTAAATGATGAACAAAAAAGGCTTTACTCAATGTCTTTAGAGCATATCAATCATAACAAATCTCTAATTAAAGCTGGTTTAAATTTTAGAGAATTTGCAGAAAAATCATGGAAATTGCCAGATAGTTGTTATGATAATCATTACCCTTGCATTATTCATGGTGTCGGTCTTTGTGATGAATGGCCACTTGTTGCTTATCCAAATAAAGATTTTAGCAATGCGGACTACTCAGCCAACTTTGAGGAAAATATGACTATCTGTGTAGAGAGTTATATAGGTGAAGTTGGCGGTAAAGAAGGAATTAAACTTGAGGATCAGTTCGTTGTAACCAAAGATGGCTTGGAGCAACTAAGCTCATTCCCATATGAAATAGATATATAACATTCGAAATATAATCTCATTTAATAAAGTATATTTTGATATGTATATTTTCTAAAGTTTACTATTAATCCAATCTCTTAAGTCTGCTTCAGAGCCTAAACCGATCTTTGTGTCAGCCAATGATCCATCTTTAAAGAGTATCATTGTGGGTATGCTTCTAATACTAAAATTTGCTGGGGCTTGAGGGTTTTTATCTATATTAATTTTTTTTATAGATATCTTATCGCTCATTTCAGAGGCTAAATTATCTAAGATGGGGGCAATAGCCTTACATGGACCACACCACTCAGCCCAAAAATCTACCAAAACGGGCTTATCTTTTGATCCCTCAAGAACTTTTTTATTAAATTCATCGTCATTTATTTGTTCAACAGTCATATACTTAATATGGTAATGATTATTTGTATTTCAAATACTCATCTTTAGTTCCAACATGGGCATTGGTTACAGTGGTCTCATATCCATAGATTTTTTCATTTAAAGAACAATCTTTCCAAAAATCTTGGATGTTAAAAATTTCAGGATAAGGATGCAAAGAGTTTTTTCTTATAATATGACAACCTTGAAATGAAGTATTGTGAATTTTTGATGGAAAGTTAATAAGTCCATCATTATTTACCTCAAGATCAAAATTATAATTTTTAGAATTTATGAGGAGGACATTATCAAAATTTTTATTTTCCTCAAAAAATTTTATAGATTCCTCTAATTCATTTTCAAAGGACTGGTCCCATAAATTATCTGTATTTAAAATTACTATGTCATTTTTTTGAATTTTTTTGATACCACCTCCTGTTCCTAAGATAGTTTCTTCATAAGAAATTGAAATATCAGGGTAATTTTCAGAGACAAATCTCTCCAACATATTATGTTTATAATGAGTATTGATATAAATTTTATCAAACGACATGTTTTTAATTAGATCTACTGCATAGCTAATAAGTGTTTTATTTTTTATTTTTAATAAGGGTTTAGGAATATCTTTGGTTAAGTTATCCATTCGCATTCCATAACCTGCAGCTAATATAAGAGCATCCATTTAACTTGTTTTTTTATATATCTCCATAAATATTTCTCTTAGATCCCAAAGTCTTAAATATTCAACATGTTTAAATATTTGAGCCCATGTATTTTTTCTAAAGACTTTAAGATATTTTGGTTTTCCAACATTATATAATTGCACCCAGTTACCAAGAATTCTCAGATTACGTAAAAGACTAATCATATGAATATCTGACCTGAGCCCCTTGAGATTAAGTTTCATTCTTCTTGCATAAAGCTTCAATAATTTATCTTCAACTTTAGTAGAGTAAGATCTCCTAGCATCAAAAATCAATGAAGAAATGTCTAATAATGGGTGATTGTAGTGAGTATCTTGATGATCAATAACATAAACTTTTTGATTGTAATAAATTAAATTATCTAAAAAAAAATCACCGTGAGTTAAAGTTGGCTTAAATTTTCTATATTTTTCAGTACTTTTTTTCAAAGATAATTTCACAAGTTTATTGAGATAAAAACCAATTTGGATCTTGTGATCATAGTGATCAATAAAAGTCTCAATACCGTTCAAAGCATCGTTAAGTAAATTATTTTGTGATTTTACCGGAACGCCTGAAAACTTTTTCTTGGGTTTTTGAAGATTTGTAAGAGCTCTCACAGCCAATGGAAGTATTTTTTTAATTTGTGGTTTTTGGAAATATTTTGATGCATTTGCAATAGGGAAATAATCCATGATTACAAACTTATGTAAATTATTTTGGTCAATTATTTTTGGTGTATTAACATTTTGAGAAATTAAAATATCAGTTGCTTTAATATATTTTTTATATTCGCTAGGTTTATTTAAAAAAGAGAGGACAAGTAATGATTGATTTGCTGTTTTACATAATTTGAAAATTTTTTCTGATGCATCAGACTTGAAATTTAAAAAGCCCCCTATTTTAAAATTTTTATTTTGAAGGTGGTTTTTTATTTTGATTAGATTTATTTTATTTTGTGAAGCCATTTTTTATTACTTGATTTTATCTCAATATTTCTTTTTTCTTCAGTAACCGAAATATTAATAGATAATGCCATATGGTTATATTTTTTCATAAGATTTTCTAATGGCCACTCAATAAGAATACAATTATCATTAAAATACTCATCCAAATCTAGTTTGTTATTTTGAACTTGATAAAAATCAAAGTGAATAATATTAAACTTATTAAAATTGTAAATATGTTCTCTTTGATACGTGGGGCTCCCTTGGAAGTAAAAAGTTTTTTTTTCTGACTTGCTAATTTCACTTAAGATGTATCTAATTAAAGTTGTCTTACCAGAACCAGCCTCTCCCTCAAAAAAAATAATCTGGTTTTTAGAAATAGACCTAGATATATTTCTAGCTAGAGGTTTTAACTCAATTTCATTAGAGACTGCAAATCTCAAACTCAATTAAGCTAGCGATTTAAAATCGGACACTAAATCTAGAGCTTCCCATGAAAATGCTCCTGAAGAGCTGTCATGTGTTCTACCAAAATGACCGTAAGCTGCTGTTTGTTCGTAAATTGGCTTATTTAACTGTAATTTCTCTCTGATTCCTCTTGGAGAAAGATTCATAATGTCAGGTATGGCGGACTCAATTTTTGCTTCATCTATTTTATTAGTGCCTTGAGTATTCACATAAATTGATAATGGTTTGGCTACACCGATTGCATACGACAACTGGATAGTACACTGATCACATAAACCAGCAGCAACAATATTTTTTGCTAAGTATCGTGAGGCATAAGCAGCGGAGCGATCGACTTTTGTGGGATCTTTTCCGGAGAAAGCCCCTCCACCGTGAGGTGCTGCACCACCATAGGTGTCGACAATAATTTTTCTTCCTGTTAATCCCGTATCACCATCTGGTCCTCCGATAACAAAATTACCTGTTGGATTTACGTAGTATTCCTTATCGTCTAAATTTTTTAATAACTCTTCAGGGATAGATTCTTTTAATGCTGGGTTTACTATTTCTTTAACATCAGCAGGGGACAATCCATCAGCATGTTGTGTTGATATCACGACAGATGTAACTGCACTTGGTTTACCATCGACGTATTTAAGAGTTACTTGGCTTTTTGAGTCAGGCTCTAATCCTTTTAAGCTACCGTCTTTTCTTCCCTTAGCCATTATCTCTAAGATTTTATGAGAATAAAAAATTGGTGCCGGCATCAGCTCAGGTGTTTCCGTACAAGCGTATCCAAACATAATTCCTTGGTCACCAGCCCCCTCATCTTTGTCAGATGATGAGTCTACACCCATTGCAATATCTGCAGATTGTCCGTGAAGTAAATATTGAATATCTGCGGTTTGCCAATGAAAACCATCTTGCTCATAGCCGATGTCTTTTATGCATTCCCTTACTTTAGAAATAATTTCATCTTTATCTTCTTGGACAGGCCCTCTTACTTCACCGGACAAAACAACTTTGTTGGTTGTTGTTAATGTTTCACAAGCGACTCTAGCAAAGGGGTCTTTGGAGATAAAATGATCGACAACTGCATCAGAAATTCGATCAGAAACTTTATCTGGGTGACCCTCAGACACTGACTCAGATGTAAAAATGTAATTTTTTCTCATTTTAGTACCTATATGTATCTTTCTTAAATGGGCCCTGCTGTTCGACACCTAAATAATCGCTCTGTTCCTTGGACATTTCAGTCAGTTTAGCACCAACTTTTTGCAGGTGAAACATCGCAACCATTTCATCTAGTTTTTTAGGAAGGACATAGACTTTATTTTCATAGTTTTTGTAATTCTCCCATATTTCAATTTGAGCTAAAACCTGATTTGAGAATGATGCACTCATCACAAAACTAGGATGACCAGTGGCATTACCTAAGTTCACCAACCTTCCCTTTGAAAGTATTATTAGCTTCTTACCATCTGGAAATGTTACTTGGTCAACTTGAGGTTTTATCTCTTCCCATTTATAGTTTTGCAAATCATCTATTTGAATTTCATTATCAAAGTGTCCAATATTACAGACAATTGCACGATCTTTCATTTCTCTCATGTGGTCTTGGGTAATGATATCTTTATTACCTGTTGCAGTTACAAAAATATCAGCATACTTACATGCATCATCCATAGTAACAACCTCATAGCCTTCCATTGCTGCTTGTAGTGCGCAAATAGGATCAACTTCTGTTACTTGAACTCTAGCTCCAGCTCCTCTTAATGAAGCTGCGCTACCTTTTCCAACATCTCCAAACCCAGCAACAACAGCAACTTTACCCGCCATCATTACGTCAGTTCCTCTTCGAATTCCGTCTACTAAACTTTCCTTACAACCATATAAATTATCAAATTTACTTTTTGTTACAGAGTCATTTACATTTATAGCAGGAACTTGAAGAGTTCCTTTAGATGCCATTTGCTCTAAACGAAGAACACCTGTGGTAGTTTCTTCAGATAATCCTCTGACATTTTTCAAAAGCTCAGGGTACTTCTCATGCATTCGAAGTGTTAAGTCTCCACCATCATCTAGTATCATATTAGGCTCCCACCCATCTGCCTCAATTGTTTGATCAATACACCACCAAAATTCCTCTTCATTCATACCCTTCCAGGCAAAAACAGGTGTACCGCTTTGGGCAATAGCAGCAGCTGCATGATCTTGGGTAGAGTAAATATTACAAGAGCTCCATCGACATTTGGCGCCAAGTGCTACAAGTGTTTCAATTAAGACAGCAGTTTGGATGGTCATATGAAGACAGCCCATAATATTGGCTCCGGCCAACGGTTTTGACTCTCCATATTGTTCACGAATAGCCATTAATCCTGGCATTTCAGTTTCTGCTATTTCAATTTCTTGTCTCCCGAATTCATGTTGGGAAATATCTTTTACTTTGTAATCCACTTGACCCTCCTTTTAGATAGATTTTTTAAAATAAGATATGATTTATTCTTCATTATCAAGCTCTTTTTATCCTTGGTCCCAGCTGCTGAATAACTTCTTCAGCCTTTCTATTACCATTTTTAAGCGCTTCATCGACAGGTTTTCCAGATAAATAAAAATCTAAAAATCCTGCAGCAAAATTATCTCCTGCACCTGTTGTGTCCAGAACATTTTCTATTTTTTGAGCAGATTGATGTTTTACATCGTCTTCAAAAAAATAATATGCACCCTCAGCACCAGAGGTCATAACAATTTTTTTTCCAAAATTTTTAAAAAAAGAACTCACATCTGCCATTGAATCAGATTGTGCAAACATCTTTGCTTCATCAAAATTACAAAAAACTAAATCTACATTATCAGTTATAAAATTTTTTAATTCATCTCTGTGTCGATCAACACAAAAGGGGTCTGACAATGAAAGAGATATTTCTATATTTTTTGATTTTGCAATATCTGAAAATTTTTTGAGTGTTTTTTTTGTTAGTTCATGATCCCAAAGATATGACTCCATGTACACATGATCAATTGAATTGAGTATATCTTCGTTAACTTCGTCTGGATTTAATTGTGATCCTATTCCGATGTGTGTGGCCATGGTTCTTTCACCATCGGGTGAAACTAAAATATTACAGCAGCCAGTTGGAAGATCTGTTTTATTGGAGACACCTTTAAACGAGATATTTTCTTTTTGTAAATCTTGAACAAAAGCATTTCCATACTCATCATCATTTACCTTGCCGTAAAAACTTGCCTCATGAGAGCCAAAGTTCAATTCATGGATAGTATTACATACTGATCCACCCGAAGTAATTAATGGATTATCGAAATTTGACCTAATTTCCTTAATTTGAGACTCCTCAATCAATGTCATAGAGCCTTTAGTTAATTTCAAATTATTGATAACACTGTCCTCTACCTGGCATATGACATCAACTAAAGCAGTACCCACACCTAGAATTTTTTTCACCACATGAAACTAAGGGATTTTAAACAGAGATCTATTAAAAAATCTTGAATTTCTTATGAAAGTTGAGCATAAATGTGAATTATTTTTTTGATGTGCATAATGCGAATCAGGTTAGAATTAGGGCTATAAAAATCGACCTAAATAATATTTTTTAAGAGATATTCGTAGTTTCGGAAAATTTGATAAAAACCTGTGAATATTTTCAAATTACTTGTTAATTGAATCTTTAATTTCCAATTGAATTTATTGGGTTTTCAGAATTTAATACAAAATAAATTGACTAAGATTGTCTATAGATTGTATAGTCACTAGGCAATAAACACTACATCTAGTGATTATTCAAAAAAGTACACTTAAACTTGGTAGGAAGAATGGAAACAAATAACGCAGAGTCACTCGAAAATTCAACAAAAAACACAGTTATAAACAAGCAAAACGAAGAAATAAACCTGTTAAGTCTGAGTGTTGTAAGGCGTGATGGATCGATAACACCTTTTAAATCTGACAAAATTGCAAATGCTATAAGAAAAGCATTTTTGGCACAAACTGATCTTCGTAATAGCAAACAAATTGACAAAAATGTTTCAGTGTTAACTGAAACAGTCACCGCAGCTCTAACTAGACGTATTGCAAACGGTGATATGATACATATCGAGGATATCCAAGACCAAGTGGAATTGGCCCTCATGAGAGGTGAGCATCATAAAGTAGCTCGCGCATATGTACTTTACAGAGAACAAAGAGCTAACCAACGTTATAAGACAGCTCAACTAAATGAACAAATTGGTGCCAAAGTATCCACAATGGCTGTTACCAAAAGAGATGGGAACAAAGAGGATATCTCTTTAGAAAAAATTACAAATCGCATTTCTATTTTGTCAAACGGTTTAGAGATAGACCCTATTACAATTGCTCAAAAGGCAATTCAAGGTCTTTACGATGGTATCACAACAAATGAAATTGACACTTACCTAGCAGAAACCGCTGCTGCTTTGACAGTTGAACATCCCGATTACTCATATCTAGCTGGGAGAATCAAAGCTAATGCTCTTCATAAAGAAACACCAGGATTTATTATTGCAACAAAAAATCTTTATGAGGATGGTTTATTGCGTGACGAATACTATGAAAAAGTAAAAGCTAACGCTGAAGAGATTGAAAAAATTATTGACTACGATCGTGATTATTACTTTGATTATTTTGCATTGACTACTTTGTTCAGAGCTTATCTTTTACAATCAAATAATAAAACAGCAGAAAGACCTCAGGATTTATGGATGAGAGTCGCTTTATGTGTGTCTGGAGATAAGTTTGATTTTTATCAAGTCAAGAAAACTTATGACAGCCTATCTCAAGGTTTCTACACACACGCAACTCCCACTCTATTTAATAGTGGTTTAAAGATGCAACAATTGTCGTCCTGTTTTCTAATTGGAATGGAAGATGACTCTATCGAAGGAATTTTTAATACTGTAAAAGACTGCGCTTTAATTTCAAAAACCGCTGGTGGCATTGGCCTTCATGCTCATAACATTAGAGGTGGCGGTAGCCGTATTAAGTCAACCAATGGCAAGTCTAATGGATTGATACCTTTCCTTAAAATTTTTAATGAAACAGCAAGGTCTGTTGATCAGGGTGGAGGTAAAAGAAAAGGCTCTTTTGCTGTCTATTTGGAGCCATGGCATGCAGACATTGAAGCTTTTTTAGAGCTTAGAAAAAATACGGGAGCTGAAGAATTTAGAGCCAGAGACTTATTCTATGCTTTATGGATCCCTGATTTATTTATGGAAAGAGTCGAAGAAGATGCCGATTGGACTCTCATGAGTGAACACGAGTGCCCTGGTTTATCAGATACATATGGCAAGGAGTTTGTTGATCTTTATACAAAATATGAAAATGAAATGCCTGACTTAAAAAGAATAAAGGCAAGAGCATTAATGTCTAAAATCATTGAAGCCCAAATTGAAACTGGTCAGCCATACATGCTTTACAAAGATGCTGTTAATAACAAGTCTAACCAAAAAAATATTGGTGTCATTAAATCTTCTAATCTATGTGCAGAAATAGTGGAGTATTCTGAAAAAGATGAAACTGCTGTTTGTAACCTTGCATCAATTGCATTACCAAAATTTGTAACTGATGAAAGTAAATTTGATTATCAGAACTTATATCAGGTTGCAAAACTGGCGACTAAGAATTTAGATCAAGTTATTGATATAAATTTTTACCCTACTAATAAAACTGAAAACTCAAATAGTCGTCACCGTCCTATTGGTCTTGGTATACAAGGTTTAGCAGATGTTTATTTTAAAATGAATATTCCTTATGACTCCGTTCAAGCGCAAATAATTAACAAACAAATTTTTGAGACAATTTATTTTGGAGCTTTAGAAGCATCAATGGAACTTGCTACTGATAAGGGGCCTTACTCTACTTTTAAAGGTTCCCCTCTATCTGAAGGGAAATTCCAATTTGATCTTTGGGATGTGAAACCATCAAGTATGTGGGACTGGAAGGGATTAATGGAGAAGATCCAGAAGCATGGTGTTCGAAACTCTTTGACTACTGCATGTATGCCTACAGCCTCCACTGGAATTATCCTAGGAAATACTGAAACGTTCCAAGTACAAACATCAAACATTTATAAAAGACAAACTCTCTCAGGTGAATTTTTATTAGTAAATCGTCACCTTGTTAAAGAGCTTATGAAGAGAAACTTATGGAGCAAAGAATTACGTGATCAAATTATTTTGGAAAATGGCTCTGTACAAAATATTGAAGGATTTCCTGAAGACCTCAAAGATGTTTATAAAACTGTTTGGGAAACATCTCAAAAAACAGTTATAGATATGGCAGCTGATAGAGCGCCATTTATTGACCAAACCCAATCTATGAACTTATGGTTGGCAACACCTACTTTTGGAAAAGTAAACTCCATGCATATGTATGCATGGAAAAAAGGCTTAAAAACAGGCATGTATTACCTGCGAAGCCGATCAGCCGTAGACGCAGTTAAAGTAACAGTGTCTTCTGAAAAAAAAGCAAAAGAGTCTTATGTCAAAGAGGCGCAATCTAATGAACCCGAAGATTGTGTAACATGTAGTGCGTAAGATTTTCAATCAATTTAATATAAGGAGCAAGTCATGATATCTAAAGGATGTAAATCAATTTTTCCTATTCAACACCAAGAAATTTTCGATCGTTACAAGCAACACGTTCAAGCATTTTGGACACCTGAGGAGGTCTCTCTTCAAGATGATTTAAGAGATCTAAAAACCCTAGGAGAAGGAGAAATACATTTTATCAAACATGTGCTTGCATTTTTTGCAAATTCAGAGGCAATGATAAATGAAAATCTAGCATCCAGATTTTATAATGAGATTTTAATTCCTGAGTCTCGATTGTTTATCACCATGCAAATGCTAAATGAGTCTATTCACGCAGAAATGTATGGTTTACAAATTGAAGCTTATGTAGAGGACCCTTCAGAAAAAGATAAGCTATTTTCTGCTATTCAAAACGTTCCTTGTATTAATAAAAAAGCACAGTGGGTTTCAAAATGGCTAAATGGAAATCAAAATTTATTAACACGCTTAATTGCCTTTGGTTTAGTTGAAGGATTATTTTTTGCTGGATCCTTTTGTGCCATATATTACTTTAGAAAAAGAGGTTTGCTTCCAGGCTTAGCCTTATCAAATGACTGGATAGCCAGAGATGAGGGAATGCACTTCAGTTTCTCAGCTTTGATGTTTAAAACATTAAGTGAAAAGTTTAATAAAGGAACCTTGTCAGATGAAGATATTAAATCAATGGATTTAATACCTGGCCCTGTTGCACAGTCTGAGTTCGAAGAAATAGTCAGAGAAGCAGTAGAGTTTGAAAAAGAATTTGTTACTGACGCACTTCCTGTTGATCTCATTGGTATGAATAAGGAAATGATGTGTATGTATATTGAAGCTGTTTCAGATCGAATTGCTGATCTTTTTGGATTTGAAAGGGTATTTAATACCGAAAACCCATTTGATTTCATGAGAGCTCTTGATGTTCAAAACGTGACTAATTTCTTCGAAAAAAGGGTGTCTGAATACCAGCGTCCAACAGATCGTTCTTTGTCTTTTGACGAGTCTTTCTAAGTGGAAGTCAAAATTTATAGTAAAGACAACTGTATTTTTTGCACTAAAGCCAAGGCAGTTTTATCCTCACATAACCCCCAAGTATTAATGCTTGATGAGGATTACAGCCGAGATCAGTTTTTTGAAATATTTCCAACTGCCAAAACATTTCCCCAAATCATAATCAACGGTGAGAAAATTGGTGGTTACCATGAGCTAGAACGTTGGATGGCATTTAATAAACCTGACGATGATTTTTAGTTTTAACTAGTGAGCTAATCCCCAGTTCAAGCCACCACCGAAGTCGACTTTTATAGGAGTTTTGAAAGATTTGTATTTTTGATGTGATGTTTCCATCAACTTAGTTATTTGTGGAATAATATCTTTTTCTTTTTTATGAATTTCAAATAAAAGCTCATCATGGACTTGTGATGTCATTTTAGATTTACATTTATTTTTCTCTAAATAGCTATGAATATCCAACATTGCAATTTTAATTAACTCAGATGCTGTGCCTTGAATAGGTGCATTGATAGCTTGTCTTTCTGCAAAAGATCGGAGCATAAAATTTTTAGCATTGATGTCTTTAATGTGAGACTTTCTTCCAAAAAGGTTTTCAACGTAGCCTAGTTTTTTTGCTTTATCGGTAGTTGCTTTCATAAAATCACTAATGTTTGGAAATTTTTGAAAATAGTTATCTATGAAAAGCTTTGCTTCAGCATTGCTAACACCTAACTGTTTAGCTAAACCATATTGGCTAATTCCATAGATTATTCCAAAATTAATAATCTTGGCCATTCTTCGATCATTAGCATTAATTGTTTTTTTGTTAAAAACTAATTGGCCTGTACTTTGATGAATATCTTGATCCCCTTGGAAAGCTTTTAATAAATTAGGGTCTTCGCACGCTTCACAAAGCACACGAAGCTCGATTTGGGAGTAATCGAAGCTATATAACTCATGATCTTTTTCTGCAATAAATGCTGTTCTAATTTTCTTTCCGATCTCAGTTCTGATAGGGATATTTTGTAAATTAGGTTCAGATGAACTTAATCTACCCGTAATAGTAGCTGCAATATTAAATGTGCTGTGAACTCGATCATTATTATCAGCATGTTCAGCTAAAGAAGATGTATAGGTCGAAACGAGCTTGGAGTATTGACGCCATTGCAGAATATGCGAGGCAATCTCTACTCCCTCAGTTTCTAATTGTTCTAAGACTTTGACATTAGTTTGAAAATCTCCTGCTTTTGTTTTTTTTGTTACCTTCACATCAAGTTTCTTGAAGATTTCAGTAAGTTGCTTTGGCGAACCAATATTAAACTCCTCACCTGCGATTTTGAAAATTTTCTGTTCAATTTTTTCAATTTCTTTATTTAGATCTTTTTCCAGTTTTGTTAAAAATTTAAGATCAATCTTACAACCATTGTTTTCAACCTGTTGAAGGACTAAGCTTAATTTTTTATCGATATCAAAATATATATAACTATCGGGGGCATCTAATATTTGATCGTGTAATGTTTCATATAATTTATAAGTGGCATAAGCATCATGAGCAGCGTAATTTGTTGCAGACTGTAAAGGCACTTCAGAAAAATCTTTATAATTTCTTTTAGACTCATTTTTAATTACATCTTTAAATTTTTCTTTTTCTTCTCCAAAATAATAATAATACAAATCCTCAAGATTGTGTTTTGTTAAACCGTTATTTACAAAAAAAGACATTAATAAGGTATCTTGAAAAGAAATAGTATTTACGTTAAAGCGTTTTAAAATAACACTATCGTATTTAGCATTATGAAAAATCTTTAAAATTGAAGGATCTTCACATAATAAATTCAGCTCTTTTAATATTTTTTTTTGATCTGTCTCAGATATTTCATTTTCAGGTGATTTAAAAGGTAGGTAATAAGCTTGCTGTGCATTAGATAATGAAATGCCAATGATATTTGCTTCATTTACGTCTAAACTATCTGTCTCTAAATCTATCGCTAAGGTTTTTTCAGATTGAAGAGACTTTAGATATTCGATTATATCTTTTGTCTTAATAAGTGATTTAAATTCTAAGTTTTTTTTGGCCGCATGCGGCTTTGTTTCATGAGCGCTATTTCTAATTAAAGATTTAAATTCATATTTTTTGAAAAAGTTATTAAGTTTTGGTGAGTCTTCAAAATCTTTTAACTTTTCGATTGTAATAGGTAGTTCAAGATCATTTTTTAGAATTACTAGTTGATGGCTTATTTTTGCTTTTTCCTCGTGATCATTAATAAGATTTTTAATTCTTTCATTTGATATTTTCTCTTTATTTGCCAAAAGGCCCTCAAAAGAACCAAATTCATTAATTAATTTAGAGGCTGTTTTTGGTCCGATGCCAGGGACGCCAGGAATATTATCAACACTATCACCAATTAAAGCTTGTACATCTGTAATCTTGTCTGGACCAACACCAAATTTTTCCATTACCTTTGCTTCATCAATTTCAATATTTTTCATTGGATCCATGATGCGATTATTAGCTGATAACAATTGAAAAAGGTCTTTGTCTGAACTAAATACTGTGGTGGGTATATTATTGTCTTCACCATATTTAACGTAGCTTGCTATAACATCATCGGCTTCAAAGTCTTTTTTTTCAATAACATCTAAACCAAACGCATCAATAGCTTCACGAATAATACTAAATTGAGGAATCAAATCCTCTGGTGCCTCACCACGATTTGCTTTGTATTCAGGAAATAAAGTATTTCGAAAAGTATTCCTTCCTGCATCAAGAATGATTAGTATTTTGTCATTTGGATGCTCTTCAATTAGTCTAAGCATCATATTGCAAAACCCATAAACTGCATTTGTGGGGATGCCCTTAGAATTATTCATTGGGGGTAAGGCGTAATAAGCTCGGAAAATATATCCGGAACCATCAACAAGTATTAGTCTCGGCTTAGACATTTAAGCAGAATAACAAAGATTGTAGTGAGTTTCTATTCTTTAGGGGCGTGCTTATTTAAAATTCTTTGAAGAGTTCTTCTGTGCATTTTTAGTCTTCTAGCAGTTTCAGAAACATTACGGTTACACTGTGTAAAAACTCTTTGAATATGTTCCCACCTTATTCTATCAGCAGACATTGGGTTCTCAGGTGGTGGGGGCAAGGATGTAGCGGTAGCAGACATTAATGATTTTTCGATATCATCTATGTTTGCAGGTTTGGTTAAATAATCGTCAGCACCCAATTTAACAGAGGATACAGCCGTAGCTATGTTGCCATAACTTGTCAACATTACTGTTCTACATTCTGGATTTTGCTCCTTGATCACCTTAATAACATCGAGCCCTGAACCATCTCCTAAACGAAGATCAACTATGGCATAATTAAAATTATTTCCAGCTAGAACATCTAAAGCCTCTTTTTTTGAAGCTGCTGCTGTTACTGTGAAATCTTTACGTTGAAATGAGGTGGTTAAACGCTCACGAAAAGGTTTGTCATCCTCAATAATAAAAAGTGTTTTATCTTTGACTAATGTATTTTGCTCTAAATCCGCCATGTTAAAGTTACTTCTGCTCCATCATTACTTTGTACTAATATTTCACCGTTTAGATTTTCAATCATTTGTTTTGTTATGAATAGGCCGAGGCCCATATTTACCCCTTTTTCAGGCCTGCTAGAATAGAATGGTTTTCCAAAATTAGCTATAAACTTCTTGTCAAAACCGGGGCCATCATCTCTGATTTTAATGGAATAAGAATTTTTCGATGTCTCTGAGATTACTAATATTTGTCTATAAGCGAAACTTATGGCATTTTTTATAATATTATTCATCGCTATGTTTAGTTCGGGTGTAATTTTAATGTTAATATTTTTAGAATTTTCATCAGATCTGTAATCTAATTTCACAGCACGATAGTTATTTGAAAATTGATCACATAAAGATTGCACATAAGCATCTAGTGACATATTTGTTATTTCAGAAGAAAGTTCTTTTGACTCTGGATTTGTTGAGAGCTCTTTTAGTATTTCCTTACACCGATCTAACTCTAATAATAAAGTTTTAATATCTTTCCCATATTCATCTTTCAATTTTTGATCTTTTTTTAAATCATCTACTATCAAGTTTATAGTATTTAATGGTGTGCCTAATTCATGAACAGCTGCAGCTGCTAAACCTCCAACTTTTAAAAGCTCTTTTTCATTTTGAAGTTGTTTACTAGCTAACTCATATGCCTTTTGGGTACTTTTGTAATTTAATGAAAAGTAGTAAAGATAAAAAACTAAAAAAATACTACTTATGAATAAAGAAATCATAATAGCTAGGCTGTATGTAAAATTAATATTAGGATGCACAGACAAAGGAAGATTAATGTAAAAGTTAAATATCAAAGCAAAACAAACTAATGCTAAACTTAAGATAATTATTATTCTTTCTATCGTGAGATATGATGCTGCAATAGCAATAGGAGCTAAGATAATAAATATAAAAGGATTTGTGTGTCCGCCATTTAAAGCAATCAAACTTGAAATTTGAACAATATCAAAACATAAAAATAGGAAGACTTGTTTTTCAGAAATAATTTTATCTCCTTTATTTAAATAAAATCCAAGGAGAATACTAGCCATTAAGATAAAAGCTATTATCCAAGAGCTCATTGCTACTGTCTTAGAAATTTCGAAAAAATACTGTGTTATAAATAAAGTGGCGGCCTGACCTCCAAAAGCAATTGCACGTATAATTAAAAAATCTGAAGAATTAACAAAAAGAAAGTTTTTTTGATTATTCAACTAAATATCTAAATTTGCTACTTTGACTGAGTTATCTTGAATAAAGTTTTTTCTATCAGTCACATCATCACCCATCAACATGATCAACTGTCTTTCAGCATTGATTTGATCCTCGAGCTTTACTTGAAGCAACTTCCTATTTGTTCGATCCAATGTTGTTTCCCACAATTGATCCGGGTTCATTTCACCTAAACCTTTATAACGGCTAATTGATTGGCCTTTTTTACTCATTTCAAAGAGAGTAGTAAAAAATTCAACTAGTCCACTACAATTAAAGTTTTCTTTTGAAGAAATTTTAGAAATACCAAAATAAGTATCTGTAGATTTTGCAAAACCTATTTTATTATAAAGAGATATGCTGTCTGAAGAAATAAACTCTCTTAGATGTAATAATTTATCCAGAGCGACCTTTATAATTTTATTGTAGCCCTCTTTTTCTTGCAAAAAAATTAATTCATTACTGATCATACTTTGAAATGTAAATTTAATATTTTCTGATTTATAAACTTGATTTAAATTAGATAAGAAAATTTTAAATTGTGACTTTTCTATCTTATTTGGATGAAAATCTTGAAAAATTAAACCTGTATTTATAATTTGATCAAAAAACCTTGCATCTAAATATGTAAGATCTAAGTTTTGATAAGCAGAATTTGCACGAGAAGCTAAATCTATTAATTCGTTTAACTGTTCCTCCTTTAACTGAATTTTTTTCTTTTTATTGTAAATGTTGAAATCGACATCATCCTTGTTATTTAACAATAGAAACTTTGTTAACTCTCTATCATCTAACAAATAATTTTCAGCATTTCCTTTTTTTACTTTATATAGGGGTGGCTGAGCAATATATAGACGACCTGTGGTTATAATATCTCTCATGAATTGATAGAAAAATGTGAGTAGTAGCGTTCTTATGTGACTTCCATCAACATCAGCGTCTGTCATAATAACAATTTTATGATATCGCATTGATTCAGGATTGAAATAATCAGAAGGATTGTATTCTTTATCTTTTGGTGGATTACCATATCCAGCACCGATGGCTGTTATAAGTGCAGAGATTTCATTATTTTCTAAAATTTTATGAGGATTTGCTTTAATTACATTTAATATTTTACCTCTTAGTGGAAGTATAGCCTGAGTGACCCTATCACGGCCTTGCTTGGCTGAGCCTCCAGCTGAGTCACCCTCAACTATAAATAATTCTGAATTTGATGGATCTTTTTCTTGGCAATCAGCTAATTTTCCCGGAAGTGATGATGTCTCTAATACATTTTTTCTTCTTGTAAGTTCTCTTGCTTTTCTTGCTGCCTCTCTGGCACTCGCTGCCTCAATAATTTTTGAAACTAACTTTTTTGCCTCTCCAGGAGTTTGCTCTAACCAAGCACTTAATTGTTCAGATATTATTTTCTCAACAACTGGTCTTACCTCAGACGAAACTAGCTTATCTTTGGTTTGGGATGAAAACTTAGGGTCTGGAACCTTTACAGATAGTACGCATGTCATGCCCTCTCTAGCATCATCTCCTGAAATGGTGATATTGCCTTTTTTAGCAACTGCAACTGTATTTGAGTATCCAACTAATGAGCGTGTCAGTGCTGATCGAAAACCCTGTAAATGTGTTCCACCATCTCCTTGAGGAATGTTATTAGTAAAGCAAAGCATATTTTCATTGTATCCATCATTCCATTGTAAAGCGCCTTCAACTTTAATTCCATTTGACTCGCCATTAAAAGGTATAATTTTATTTAAAGTTGATTTTCTTGAATTAAGAAATTGCACATATGCCGTTAAACCTCCTTGATAATAGAATTCAATAGGTTCTACTTTTGATGTGCGCATATCAGATAATGTAATGCGTACGTTAGAGTTTAGAAAAGCTAACTGGCGAACTCTATTTTCTAATGTTTTAAGAATAAGAGTTGTATTGGAAAAAATTTTTTTTGATGGCCAAAATTGTACAGTTGTTCCAGTTCTTTCCGTCTTTTTCATTGAACCGATCTCTTTTAATTTTTTTGTTGTAACACCGTCTTTAAATTCCATTGTATGAGTTTTGCCATTTCTGCGAATTGTTAAAGATAGTCTTTCTGATAGGGCATTCACAACAGAAACACCAACTCCATGAAGACCACCGGAGATTTTATAGCTATTTTGGTCAAATTTACCACCTGCATGTAGTTGGGTCATGATCACCTCAGCTGCTGGGACTTTTTCAGTTTTGTGCTGGTCAACTGGAATACCTCTACCATTGTCTGATATTGTTGCTGACCCATCTTTATTAATTATTAATTGAATACTGTCACAATAACCTCCTAAAGCCTCGTCAATAGAGTTATCAAGTACCTCGTAAACCATGTGATGCAAACCTGTGCCATCATCGGTATCACCAATGTACATACCTGGTCTTTTTCTGACTGCCTCTAAGCCTTTTAAAACTTTTATCGAGGATGCTGTATATTGGTCTGTCATTAAAATATTTCTTTAATATCTAAGTTATCTATATTCCCTTGAAGTGTGAAGTTATCAGTGGTTGAAAAGAAAGTCTGAAATTTATTTTCTGCACAGTATTGAATAACTTTATTAACATTCATCATATCAAAGTTATCAAATATTTCATCAATTAAAAAAATAGTAATCTTGTTACGATTTAGAAATTTTGCACAACTAAGAAGAAGGCTTAATATTAACATTTTAGATTGAGCAGAAGATAGCTGAGAAATATTTTTTTGATTGTGTGAAATTTCAAAAACTGATTTTTTTGGATCATGTTGTGATTGAAGTTTATGATCATTTGGCCATTGATTCTCATCAAAGAGATCTTTTTGAAATTTTTCTAAAAAACTCTCTGTCTCTATAAGGCCAAAACTTGGCTTAATTTCAAAGTCAAAAAATAGTTTATTGTTACTTGATAGAAAATTTTGGTATTCAGAAAGGAATTTTTTTTTAATCTCAATAATTGCTCTTCCTATATCAATCAGTTGTTTATCCAGTGAAACTAGCCATGAAATATCTTGAGAAGATTGTAATATTCTTCTTTTTTCTCTTCTTAAAATTGTATATTTGCTCAGAAAACCAAATAACTTTGAATCAAAATAACAAATTATTCGATTGATAGTATTTCTTTGATACTGGGCATCCTTGATAAAATAAACTTTATCTGTTTCTGTTAGCCAAAATAATTGAAAAATATCTAAAAGTTTTTGCTGTTGTATTTTTTTATCGTTTAAAAAATATTGTTTTGTCCATCTTTCATCTTTATTACTCAATATAATAGTTAAATGATTTTCTAAATCCTCGTGAATAAAATCAAAGGTCATAGAAGCTTCTAACTTTTCCTGTTTTTTAAAAATAAAATTTTGTATCACGTCTTTTCTAAAACCTGTGCCAGGACTTAAAAAACTTATAGACTCTAATAGGTTTGTTTTGCCAACAGCATTCTTTCCTTTAAACAAAGTATGATCAAAGTTAAAAATTTCTTTTTTGTTGATGAAATTTCTATAGTTCGATAGCTGTATACCCTTTAATGGTGGGGGCAATTAAACTCTCATAGGCATTAAAATAAATAAACTTGTTGTATCTTTGGGGTCCTTTACTATTACTGGTGATGATTGATTTAGTAACTCTAAAATCAAAGTGTCTCCTTCAACAACATCTTGTAAATCCAATATATATTTTGAATTAAAAAGTATTTCAAGACCATCGGCAGCGTAATTTGCTGCAACCTCTTCATCGCCTTTGTTACTGTCAGTGCTTGTGGCCATTATCTTGATACTATTATTTTCAAATTGTAACTTAACTGTTGGTGTTTTGTCTTGATTAACAGTTGAAACCCTATCAATGGCATTAAAAAAAGGCTCTGCCTCAACTTGTAATAATTTGTCATTGGATACAGGTATAACTTTTTCATAATCTGGAAATGTTCCATCTATTAGTTTACTTATTATAATGAAATTATCTGCTTCTAGGCTCACTTGAGTATCAGTACATATTATTTTAACCTTACCTTCAAAATCACCTAAAATACGGTCTAATTGAAGTATAAATTTTCTAGGGAGTATAATTCCAGATATATTTACGACATTTGTTAAATCTAGTTCTGTTTTAGCAAGTCTATGGCCGTCAGTAGCAACACACCTCAAAGTTGACTTTGGTCCGTTAGTAACAGTATGGAAGTATATGCCATTTAGGTAATATCTCGTCTCCTCAGCAGATATAGCAAATTTAGTCTTATTAAAAAGCCTTTTAATCTGAGAGATTGTTAATTCGAATGAGTTTGTTTGTTCTAAAGGAACAAATTTTGGGAATTCATCTGCAGTTAATGCATTTAACTCAAAGACTGAGTTATCAGAATTTATTATTAATCTATTTCCCTCTAATTTACATTTTACAATAGAGTTTTTTTTTGTCTTGCGAATTATATCAGTTAAAATTCTTGAATTTACCGTTGCTTCGCCATTTTTTGAAGAATCAGTTGATACAAATTCTCTGATGGAAATATCCATATCTGTCGATCTAATTTCTATTTGGTTATTATCACATTTTATATAAATGTTAGAAAGAATTGGAATTGTAGATCTACTGTCAACAATAGAACTAACGTGAGTTAAGACTCTTAAAAAAGCCTCTCGACTTACTCTAAAATCCATTTAAGAAGTTTGCAATATTCTAGTCAAAAGTTCAATATCTTCTGCTAAGTTAGGATCATTGACCATAATTTCTTCGATAGTTTTAATAGCATGAATAACAGTGGTATGGTCTCTACCACCAAATTTTCTACCAATTTCAGGTAAAGATCTTGTGGTGATTGACTTAGCTAAATACATTGCAACTTGTCTTGGACGCGCCACAGACCTTGATCTTCTCGGAGAATGCATATCAGAAAGTTTAATATTGTAATGCTCAACAACTTTCTTTTGAATTTCATCAATTGTAATTTTTCTTGAATTAGTCCTGAGTAAATCTTTTAAAACATCTTTTACGAGGTCAACAGATATTTCTGAGTCCTGAATTGAAGCATGAACTGCTAATCTATTTAAAGCGCCTTCCATTTCTCTAACATTATTGGTGATCTTATTTGCTAAAAATTCCATTACCTCATGTTTTAGATTTATTGATTTTTGTTCAGCTTTAGCCTGCAGAATACCTAATCGTAATTCATAAGTTAAGGGATGTATATCCGCTACTAATCCCCAGCCTAATCTGGACTTTAATCTGTCCTCTAAACCATCAAGATCAGCAGGGGATTTATCAGCTGAAATAATAATTTGTCTTTTTTTGTCAATTAAAGTGTTAAAAGTATGAAAGAATTCCTCCTGAGTATTATCTTTACCAATAATAAATTGCACATCGTCAATCATTAGAACATCTACTGATCTGAATTGTTCTTTAAAGCTCATAATATTTTTAAATCTAAGAGCTTTAATAAACTGATACATAAATTTTTCAGCTGTTAAATAAACAACATTTTTTTTGGGATTTCTTTTTTTAATATTCCATGCAACCGCATGCATTAAATGTGTTTTACCTAATCCAACACCACCATACAAGAATAATGGATTAAAGCTTACGACTTCTGATTGTGCTACACGTTGGGCTGCTGCGTATGCCAACTCATTGGGTTTACCAACAATAAAATTATCAAAAGTAAATTTTGGATCTAATGGTGCAGAAATATCATCATAATATGTGTCTTCGTCATCATCTTTATCTTCATAGATGACTTCTGTACCAGGAATAATTCGATTATTATTTTCTTTAACGAGTATAGCCAATTTATCGATGCTATGACCATGGTCCATATAAGCTTTTTTAATAACAGAAGCATAATTTTTTATGATCCAGTCACGTAAAAACCTAGTTGGAACTGAGAGAGTAAGAGAAGTGTCAATTAAAGACTCAAAATAAATCGGTTTAATCCAGTTTTGGAAGGTATCTTTATCAAGTGATTTTTTTAATTCAGATGTGATCTTTGGCCAGGACACATCTATGCCACCTTGATGCTTATCGTCTTCCACTAACTTAATTCCTTCCTCTAAAAGATGAACTATTTAAGCATGAAAAGTAAAAAAAGAAGAATAAAAAAAAATGTTTTTTTTAAAAAAAATTGCTTGAAAAAAAAAATTATTTTGAAATTGCGGTTATGTCTTTTTGTAGTTTTGAGATGGTTCTAGATGCCTTGTTGAGGTGCATGATTTTCTTTTTAGTAGATTTATGCAATACAGACATAACTACTTTTAGTTTCGCCATTGATTCCTCTACCTTTTTATCTTTAATGAGTTTATCAATTGCCTTTAACTGGGTTGAAACATTTGATTTTACAGCTTTGTTAACTGTTTTTCTTCTATCAGACTGTCGAAGTCTTTTTTTTGCTGATTTATGTTGTGGCATATAAAAGTATTATTAACAGGTTGTTCGTCTAAAAGCGTTAGTAACTTATACACATTTTTTTATTTTTGTAAAGCAGGCGAAAAAAAAGTCGAACGCCCATTTTGGATGATTTTTTTTATTTTATAAGTCTTTTTTTTGTATATTACATGTTTCTTTTGATAGACCTTAAATAAACTCTGAAAACTTCCAAGGGTTCCATCTGGGGATTTATAATCATTTATTGAAGAGCCCCCATTTTTTAAAGATAGTTTCAATACAAATTTACAAGAGCTTAATAACTGAGATATTTCTGCTTTTTTAAGAGTGTAAGTTAGTCTTTGTGGATTTAACTTTGAATGAAAAAGAGCTTCATTAGCGTATATGTTTCCAATACCAACAATTAGACTTTGATCAAGTAAAGCTTGTTTCAAAGAGATTTTTTTGCTTATAAATTTTTTATACACCTCATTTAAATTAACCTTGTTAATTAATAAATCAGTGCCGTAGTTATTAAAAAAAAATTTAACTTCTTTTGAATCTTTAAGCCTAAAAAACATGCCGAACCTTCGAGGATCATTATAAATAATTTTAAATTCTTTAAATTGTAAAACAACATGGTCATGTTTTTCTTTTTTATAATTCTCGTTTAAATAAAACTTTAATCGACCGCTCATTCCCAAATGAATAATTACATAATTATCGTTTTCTAATCCTATGATTATGTATTTTGCAAAGCGTTCAACAGATATAATTTTTTTCTGTGATATTTGCTCAAGATCTTTAAAATTTAAATTTTTTCTTAGTTTTTTTTGCGACCTATTGATAGAAATAATTTTTTTTCCTTTAACTTTTGACTTTAAATATCTTATTGTGGTTTCTACTTCAGGTAGTTCGGGCATGATAACTAAAAATAGTTTAAATAATTATAATATTACAGATATTTTTGAAAATGTATCTCATGCTAGATATGATTTAATGAACGATATTATGAGTCTTGGCATACATAGACTTTGGAAAAAATATTTTGTTGACCTAGTATTATCAAATTATACCGATAATGAGAAAATTTTAGACATTGCTAGTGGTAGTGGAGATATTTTTAATTTGCTTCCTATTTCAAAAAATCTTTATGCTTTAGATCCTGTTTCCGAAATGCACAATATATCCAGAAAAAAAAATGGTTCTAAAAAAATTAATTACGAAGTTGGTTATGCAGAAAATTTGCCTTATAAAAAAAATTTTTTTCAAATTATAACATGTACTTATGGTGTAAGAAATTTTAAGAATCGAAAAAATGGTTTTTCTGAGATTTATAGATGTCTTAAAAAAAATGGTTATTTTTTTATTATGGAATTTGGTATTCCAAAAAGAGATTTATTAAAAAATCCATACAAAAACTTTTTAAAATATATTTTACCTTTTACCGGTAGCATCATCTCCAATGATAGATATAGTTATAAATACTTAGCTGACAGTATTATTTCTTTTCCTAATCAAAATAACCTTCTTAAAGAACTTATAAATACAGGTTTTTCTCATATCAAAACTATTGATTTCATTTCTGGTGCTAACAGCATATATATAGTGCAGAAAAAATGAAAATTTTAATAATAATAACGGGGAGTGTTGGCTGTTATAAATCTTTAGATCTAATTCGTGAGTGCCAAAAAAAAGCCATTGAATATGAAGTTATTGCAACAAAAAACACTTATGAGTTTATTTCTAAACTATTACTTGAAACGATTTCCAATAAGCCAGTGTATTCAGAGCTATTTGATTTGGATATGGAAAAAAAAATTGGTCACATAAAATTAGCACGAGATAATACTCATATTATTGTTTACCCTGCGACAGCTAATATAATTTCAAAATTTGCAAAAGGTTTTTGTGATGACCTAGCTCTAACATGTATGATTGCAGCAAACAAACCTATATATTTTGCACCTGCAATGAATAAAGAAATGTGGGCTAATCAAATTATTCAAGACAATGTGGACTATTTAAAGAAAATTGGCCATCATTTTATTGGCCCAGATGATGGATCTTTAGCTTGTGGTGAGTATGGTAGTGGTCGATTAGTTGATCCTAGTGAAATCATTAGTCAACTTAAGTAATTGAAACACGCATTAATAACTATTGGTTGCACTCGAGAGTATATAGATCCAGTAAGATATATATCAAATGAGTCATCAGGTCGGCAAGGCATAGCTTTAATAAAAAGCCTATTAAAATTTAATTATAAAGTTATTTGTTTACACGGATATCTTCAAACAAAACAAATATTCTCAAAAAATGTTAAGTTTATCTTCACTCCTACAGCAGATGAAATGTTAAAAGAAGCAAAAAAATATAAGTCTATCGACTTAGGAATTTTTAATGCTGCGGTAAGTGATTATAAAGCTAAAAAATATAATAAACTGAAAATTAAGAAAAAAAATGGACTGTCTTTAAAATTAACCAATAACCCTGATATTTTAAGATCAATGTCATTTGGTAAATATAAACCTAAAGTTACAGTCGGATTTGCTTATGAAACAAATGATGTATTTAAAAATGCAAAAAAAAAATTGCTTTCCAAAAATTGTGATTATCTAGTTTTGAACTTTCCAACAGCAGAAGATAAAATTTTTAATTCAAAATACAATAATGGTATTTTAATTGGAAGATCAGGTGACTTTTTAAATTTAGGAAATGTAACTAAAACAATTTTTGCAAATAAAATTGTTAAATACATTAGCAATAGAAAGAATTAGGATGGTTTATATAAAAGTAAAAAAGATAAATGATAACGTTACTCTTCCAACTTATGAGACATCATCTAGTGCCGGAATGGATATTAGAGCATACTTACCTAATGGAAAAGTTAGCATACTACCAAAAGAAACAAAACTAATTGGAACTGGATTATTTTTTGAAATTCCAAATGGATTAGAAGTTCAAATTAGACCTCGAAGTGGACTGGCTGTGAAAAACTTTATTACTGTTCTTAACAGCCCAGGAACTATAGATGCTGACTATCGAGGTGAAATAAAAGTGATTTTAATAAATCATGGATCAAAAATGTTTGAAATTGAAGATAAAATGAGGATTGCACAAATGGTTGTGTCAAAATATGAAAAGGTTAATTTTGAACTAGTAAGTCATTTAAGTGAAAGCGAGAGGGGTAGTGGTGGTTTTGGATCAACAGGAACAAAGTGAAAAACTGATTGAAGAGTTTGGAAGACAAATTTTAGTTCCTGGGATAAATGAAGAGGGGCAACTAAATATCTCTAAGAAAAAAATTTGTATAATTGGCTTAGGTGCTCTGGGAACTGTTGCATCACAATATCTTGTTCGAGCTGGGATTGGTGAGATACACCTTATTGATTATGATATTATCGAGAAGTCAAATTTACATCGTCAAATTAATTATGATAAAGATGATGTTGGTAAATCTAAATCAAACACTTCAAAACATAAACTAAATAATATAAATGACTCAACAATAATAAAAGAGCATTCTTTAAATTTTGAGTCTTTCATAAAAAAAAATCCAAATAATAATTTTGATTTAATATTTGATTGCACGGATAATCATCAGAATAAAATTTTTTCTTCAAAATATTCTAGAGCAAATAAAATTTCATTTGTATCCATTTCAATTAACTCTTCAGAGGGCATATACTTTGCACAAAACAATGAAGAAAATAATCCATTATGTTTTGAGTGCCTATTTCCTAAAGTT
>CACABO010000004.1 GCA_902530745.1 uncultured Alphaproteobacteria bacterium
CGTTTTTCTTATAATTATTACTATTAAAAAATAACATTATTAATAAAGGAAAAATTATATAAAAATATTCTTCTACTGCCAAAGACCAAGCAACTGTGTAATAATCATTATCTAATAAATTTGGTAAAGTCTTATTTAAAAAAAATAAATATAAAAAAAAATCTTTATTGAAAATATTATTCGTAATTATTGAAACTAACAATAATGAGAGAAGATAAAGGGGGATTGTTCTCATCCATCTTCTGTAAAAGAAAGTTGCAATATGTTTTTTTTCGAAAATAATTTTGATTAATTGAGGGGCTAAGACAAAGCCACTTAAGATAAAAAAAAATTCAACAAATAATATTGATATGTACTCATAATAGTCAATTTTTTTTACTAACCATTGATAATGGCATATAGCGACAAAATATCCACAAATACCTCTCAGTAGGTCCAACCCATGATTATGATTATTATTTCTTAACAACTATAACTCGTATTCCAAGAAAGATGAGACATCAATTTTGAAAATCAAAAAAAATAGAATAAGTATTATGGACAGTATTACTGGCAATAAGAGTACTAAAAATTTTTTATTTTTCGTTTTTGTAAAAAATTTATTCATAGGATGATTTTATAAGTATTATTAAACAAATACATATGATTAGATAATATAGAAAATTAATAATTAAAATCTATATTAAGTTTAATTACTTGTATTTATATTTTAAATATAAAAAATTTAATTAATTTACATGGAAAAACCAATAATTTTTATAATCATAGATAGTGTAAGATCTTTTAAAACGGGATTAGATGATAGAGACAAACTTGAAGCTATGGAAAAATTTGCAGAAAATTCAATAGAATTTCAAAATGCTTTTTGCTCGGCTCCAAGTAGCATCATGTCTGCAGCATCAATGTTTACAGGTATACCATCTGCATTTATTGCAAGAAATTATAATGATTGGCAATTTAATGAGGGTAGTTCAATTATATCGCTGCAATCTATTCTTACTCAACAGGGATATAAAATTTATTCCATCGATAATTCAAAAGAAAGTAGAGAAATGAATCAAACATTAATACTCCCATTAAGAAAGAAGTATTTGCCCAAAGGGTTTTCTCATGCTGACTATTGGACTAATAAAGATTTATGCAAAATTCTTAATAATTTATTCATTGCACATTCGCCACCAAAAAAATCTTTTTTTATGCTGTGGTTTGACTGTAGAGAGGATCCTTTAACTTCTCACTATGTAGATGAATGTATTAATATATTTAAAAAAAATAACTTTTATGATGATAGTATAATCTTTTTAACCTCAGATCATGGTTATCCTACTCCGAAGTCTGGCTTAAATAAGGAAACCATGAAAGGTAGAGGTCATGATATGATTGTAACTGAAGATAATATTAAAATACCATTTTATTTAAAATACCCTGGAGCCGTTCCAAAAAAAATAAAAACTTTAATAAGCAACATTGATTGTACACCAACTGTTTTAGACTTGTTAAATATAAATCCTAATATTCTTAGTAATTTTTCTGAAGGTAAATCTTTATTAAGAACTCTTAATGAAGAAGTTGAAGGAAGGTCAGAAAATAGAATAATCAGAATAGATACTAGATTGTTATCTCAAGATAATAGAATTGTAGCTCTTCGATCTAATAATCATAAATTTATTCATTATGTTGATCAAAATAAATTCGAGTTATTTGATATAGTTAATGATAAGAAAGAAACTCATCCACTTAACTATAATGATCATATAGAAATTATAAATAATTTTTCTAAAGTTTTAAAAATATATGAAAAAAAAATTAATAAGCATCATGAAAGTCAAATTAATAAAAATATTAATAAAATTAAAAAACGCATTGAATCATCAAAGAAAATATTCATTAATAATAAATTACCAAAAGAACTTTTAAAAATTATTGCAAAAATTATTACTGATATAAACCCTAATACAAGAATATATTACCCTAAAGTATATAATGTAAGTATTCCTATGATAGAGTTATTTATACAAAACAATATTGAAAATTATAATTTTGATTATGTATTTTCGATAAAAGAAAAGACTTACTTTTCTTTTGCTTCAAATAATTTTTTGAATGATAAAAAAGTAAAATACAAAAAAATAATATATTTTGATTATGATATGAAAGAATATAATAGAATTATTAGTAAATGGTTATGGCCAATGTGGAAGTATAGGTTAAATAGAAATTTTTATATCGATGAGCCCAAACTTTTGCTAGTTGATTTGATTAGGTTGGCCAGATCATTTTTAAATAAATATTTTCATAAAAAAGAGGATAAATTTGATGTCTTACAAGCAAAACAACTTAGAGATAGAGCAATTAAAAATGAAAACAAAAGATAAATTTAGCATTCCAAAATTCAAATTCCCTCTATTTAAAGTCTACTGTCCAAGGAGTATTGGAAAAAAAATTGAAAATGCAATGAAATCTGGAGAAGTTTCTGAAGGAAGATTTTCTCAAAAATTTGAAAAAGATTTCTCAAAAGCTTTTAATTTAAATGATAAGAAATGTGTTTTAGTTAATAGTGGAACTTCTGCCTTAACTCTTGCATATAGAGTCATGAATTTAAAAGAAAGTGATGAGGTAATATCATCTCCCATGACCTGTCCAGCTACAAACGAACCTCTTTTTAACTCCAAAATAAAAGTTAAATTTGCAGATATTGATAAAAATACTGGCAATTTAAATCTTGAGCATGTCAAAAAATTAATTAATAAGAGAACGAGAGCTATAGTTACAGTTCACTGGGCTGGACAACCTTCAGATATAATAAAACTCAGAAAAATTATCAAAAATAAAAATATCAAAATCATTGAGGATGCAGCGCATGCCTTGGGTGCAAAAATTAATAATAAATATATTGGTCATCATGGTGATTTTATTTGTTTTTCTTTCCAAGCCATAAAGCATATGACCTCAGGTGATGGTGGTATGTTAGTATGCAAAAAAATCAGTGATGCAAATCTTGCAAAAAAATTGAGATGGTTTGGAATAAGCAGAGATTTCATTGGAAATAAGTGGAAACAAGATATTAAAGTTTCAGGCTATAAATTTCACCTAAATAACCTTTCATCAATTATAGGCATTGAACAACTTAAAACTATAAAAAGTAAAATTAATATTCATAAATACAATGGATTATATCTTGATAAAAACATTAAAAATGAAAAGATTAAACTAATTACAAGATTTGAAGGATCAGAGTCTTCATATTGGATATATTCGATTTTAGTTGATAATAAAAATAAATTTAGAAAATACATGAATTTTAATGGAATTAGATGTGATGAGGTAAGTTTTAGAAATGATAGATACACAATTTTTAAAAAATATAAAGTTTCACCCTTGCCAGGTACTGATTTTTTTGACAAACATATGCTTAACGTACCTGTAGGTTGGTGGATTAATAGAAATCAAATTTCTTATATTGCCCAAAAGATAAATGAATATAAATAATTATAAAATATATAAATTTCAAAATTTGAAAGATGGTCAACAGTCATACTGTCAAATCACTAAAAAAAATAACCTAAAAGAAGTAATTGATCTGGGCGATCAACCCCTTGCTGACTCTCTAATAGAAAAGAGAAATTTAAATAAAAAAGAAAAAAAATATCCTTTAAAATTATTAAGAAGCCCAACTCTTGGTTATGGACAATTAAGTTATGTGGTCCCTGGGAAAAAAGTCTACCATCCAAACTACCCTTACAGGCCAGGTATAACTAAAGAAATCCTAATGCACTATAGTGACCAAGTTAAAGAAAATATAAAAAAGCTTAAATTAAAAAAGGGCGACTTAGTTGTAGATGTTGGTTCAAATGATGGAAGCCTTTTACATCATTATAGTAGTTTTGGTATGAATGTTGCTGGTGTTGAGCCAACAAATATAGCTAATATTGCTAATAAGAATAAAATTTATACTCTAAAAAAATTTTTTAATCTTTCCTCATCAAATGAAATAGTTAAAAAGAAAGGTAAAGCTAAACTAATAACCTCAACTAATGTCTATGCCCATATGTCAACTTTGCATGATGTAATGTTAGGAGTATTAAACTTAATGGATGATAATAGTTACTTCATCATTGAAAATCACTATATCAAAGATATTTTAGAGTATAACCAGTACGACTCTATCTACCACGAACATATAAGGAGTTATTCATTAAAATCATTAGTTTATTTATTTAACCAATATAACTTAAAAGTTGTAGATGCAGTTGTTATTGATAGATATAATGGTTCAATAAAAGTAATAGCAACGAATAATATCAATGCAAAATCTAATCACAGAGTAAACAATCTTTTAAGAATTGAGAAAGAGTATGGTTTATACAATAGTAAGGTATGGACCAAATTCAGATCTAATATAGTTAAATCAAAAAAAAATCTTAGAAATATACTTATTGATTTAAAAAAACAAAATAAAAGAGTTGTTGGAAATTCTTGTCCGGCAAGATGTAGTACTTTGTTAAATTACTGTAACATAGGTGTTGATTTGATAAATTATATTGCTGAGCAACCAACTTCCCTTAAGCTAAACAAGTTTTTACCGGGAGTTAGATTGCCTATAATCAATAACCAAATTCTTTTTACAGAGCAACCGGATTATGTCTTAGTACTAGCGTGGCACTTGTATAAACCAATCATCAAATCTCTCAAAGAAAGAGGTTTGAAATCTAAATTTATAGTTCCTCTTCCTCAACCAATAATAATTTAGTGAACAGTATAATTAAAAATGATTGTATCGATATATATGAGGAATATATAAAAGATCTAAAAAAACTCTCAGGAAAAAGAATATTAATCACTGGGGGTTCTGGTTTTCTACTAAGTTACTTTGTTTATTTATTTTTATATTTTAATGAAAAAAATAAAAGAAAAATTGACGTACATATTTTAGATCAAAATACTAAAAAATTTGATTATCTTAAAAATAAACAAAATTTCACTTTAATTAATAGTGATATTACAAAAAAAAAAAAATTTACTGTAAATTATAATTATATAATACACGGAGCTTCCATAGCCTCTCCAGTGTTCTATAAAAAAAAACCAATAGAAACTATAACATCAAATGTAGATGGTTTACTCAATATTTTAAACAATTACAAATTTTCAAAGTCATTAAAGTCAATGATTTTTATGAGCTCTAGTGAAATTTATGGTGATCCCGATAAAAAAAACATACCTACAAAAGAAACATATAAAGGTAATGTTTCATGTGTGGGTCCAAGAGCTTGTTATGATGAGTCTAAAAGATTGGGTGAGACTATATCTACAATTTTTTACAATAAATTTAAAGTGCCTATAAAAATTGTAAGACCGTTTAACGTTTATGGCCCAGGTCAAAGTTTAAAAGATAAAAGAATTTTTCCTGACTTGATGAACAATATTAAAAGAAATAAAGACATAATTTTATATAGCGATGGAACTCCAACTAGATCATTTTGTTATATATCCGATCAAATTAGGGGAATTTTAGAAGTACTATTTAGAGGAAAAAATGGAGAACCATATAATGTAGGAAATACTGATGAAATTTCTATAGAAGGTATAGCAAAACTTGCTGTGAGACTCTCAAAAAAAAGTTTAAAAGTAAAAATTAAAGTTAACTCAGATAAAACATTTAATATAGACTCTCCAAAAAGAAGATGTCCTGATTTGAAAAAAATTTATAGATTGAATAAATGGCAACCAAAAATTAAATTAAAGACTGGTTTGTTAAGGACGATAAACTATTACAAGACAGAAAATTTATGAAAGTTGTAATCTTAGCTGGGGGAAAGGGAACAAGATTAAGTGAAGAAACTAATCTAATACCAAAACCTATGTCGCTAATTGGAGATATTCCAATAATTTATCATATAATGAAAAATTTTAGATATTATGGATTTAAAAATTTTATAATTTTAGTTGGATATAAAAGTTATAAAATAAAAGAATATTTCGAAAATTTTTATAGATACAACTCAAATATAGAAATTAATTTAAAAACAAACAAAAAAAAAATTCTTAATAATTCAAAAGATGATTTTAATATAAAAATTATTGAAACCGGTCTAGAAACATTAACTGGTGGAAGAATTTTAAGAGCAAAAAAGTATATTGGAAATAATGATTTCTTTTTGACTTATGGTGATTGTATATCTGATATTAATATTAAAGATTTATTAAACTCTCATAAAAAAAATAGAAAAACTGCTACTGTGACTGCTGTGAACCCTCGTACTCAATATGGTTCAATCAAATTAAATAAAAATTTAGTGGTAAATTTTAAAGAAAAACCATTTTTAAGTGAAAATTTAATAAGTGGAGGTTTCTTTGTTTTTAAATCTAAAATCTTTAGTTTGTTAAAAGATGATAATACAATTTTAGAGAGAGAACCTCTAGAAACTCTGGTCAAACAAAAACAACTACATGCATACACTCATAAAGGTTTTTGGCATCCAATGGATAATTTAAGAGATAAAAATAATCTAAATCAATTATGGAAAAATGATCAAGCACCTTGGAAAAAATTTTTTAAATGAAAATAGGTGTTATTGGCGCAGGTTTTGTTGGACTCGTCACAGCTGCATGTTTAGCAAACAATAAAAATAAGGTTAAATGTATAGAAATTGAAAAAAATAAAATTAAATTACTTAAAGATAAAAAACTACCTTTCTATGAACCTGGTCTAAAAAAGTTATTTGATAAAAAATTTAATAAAACTCTATTTTTCACTGACAATTATGACGATGTAAATAATCTAGATTTAATCTTTATTACTGTTGGGACACCATATAATACCAAAGGAGTAAACCTAAAATATATTGAGAATTCTATAAAAGATATTTTAAAAAATTATGAAGATAAAAAATTATTGATTATTATAAAAAGCACTGTACCTCCAGGAACAACAGCTTATTTAAGAAAAAAATTTTTTTTACAACATAAAAATTTAACACTTATCAATAACCCAGAGTTTTTAAGAGAGGGAAGCGCTGTAGATGATTTTTTAAAACCGGATAGGATAATTTTTGGAACAAATCAAAAAAAAGAAAATTTGAAACAGGTAATAAGATTATACAAACCATTTAAATGCAGAAGGTTTGTACTGTCATATGAAGAGTCTGAAATTGCCAAATATTATTCCAACTCATTTTTTGCATCATTGATTTCTTTTTCAAATCAATTTGCTTACTTAAGTGATAGCCTTCCAAATTGTAACTTTAAAAAAATAAATGAAACGCTTATGTCAGATAGAAGATTAAATATAAAAAGCTCTGTTCCAGCTTTAAAAAATTATTTGGTACCAGGAATTGGCTTTGGGGGAAGTTGTTTCCCAAAAGATGTCTTAGGGATTAAAAAAACACTAGATAATAAAAAAATACACAATTCATTGATTAAATCTATTTTAAAAGTTAATAGTGAAGCTATCAACCATGGTTTAAAAATTATAAAAAGAAATTTTGATAAAAGAAAAATAATTTGTATTCTTGGAGCCTCATTTAAAGAAAATAGTGATGATACAAGAAAAAGTAGAACAATAAGTATTGCAAGTAAATTAAAACAATTAAATTTTAAATTTGACATCATAGATCCAGAAGTAAAAAAAATTGGCAGCTTTAAATGTCAGCCTTTTAATAAGAAATCTATAAAAAGATATGAATACTTTATTCTAATGACAAAGTGGCAAGAATTTAGTGGTCTTTATAAAATAAGTTTTGCTAGTAATGTAAAAATTATAGATTTCAGAAATTTTTTTGAAGTTGATAAGTTTAAGTCTAATAAAATTAAATTAATTTCTCTTGGAAGCAGCGCACTTTCTTAAAAACTTTACATTTTATCTTCAAAGTCTTCCATCAGTCTGGTTTTCATTGAAAAGATATTTTACGTCATATATTACATGCGTCTTTTTTCCAAAAGATTTTATTTGCGATATTGATAATTTTTTAAAAACATGATGAGCAACTGTTAATAATATCAAATCATATTTATCTTTATCTGGTTGATCTATTATTTCTATACCATATTGAGTTAAAGCCTCATTTTTATCTACCCAAGGGTCGTAAACATCTACTATACATTTTAGGCTAGTTAATTCTTTTATTAAATCTACAACCTTGGTGTTTCTAATATCTGGGCAATTCTCTTTAAAAGTTAACCCCATAATCAAAACATTTGAATTAGAAATTTTTTTATTTTTTTTTATCATTATTTTGGAAACTTGATCTATTATATGTGATCCCATACTGTCATTTATTCTACGACCTGCTAAAATTATCTCAGGACTATGTCCTAATTCAAAAGATTTATAAGCTAGGTAATGGGGATCAACTCCGATGCAATGTCCACCTACAAGACCAGGGGTAAATGGAAGAAAGTTCCATTTTGTTCCTGCTGCATCTAATACAGATTGGGTGTCTATAGCTAATTTATCAAAAATTATTGCAAGTTCATTAATGAGAGCAATATTTACGTCTCTTTGTGTATTTTCAATAATCTTTGCAGCTTCTGCTATTTTAATACTTGCAGCTTTGTGTGTGCCAGCAACTATAATTTGTTGGTATAAATTATCAATTTCGATTGCAACTTCAGGAGTTGATCCCGAAGTTATTTTTTTAATATTTCTTAATCTATGCTTTTTGTCTCCAGGATTAATTCTCTCAGGTGAATATCCACAATAAAATTCTTGATTAAAACTTAATCCTGATATCTTTTCTAGAATAGGAACACATATTTCTTCCGTGGCCCCTGGAAATACTGTTGATTCATAAATAACAATGTTACCTTTCTTCAAAACAGATCCTACTAACTCACTGGACTTTTTTAAAAAAGTTAAATCAGGAGTATTGTCGTTATTGATTGGTGTTGGGACGGTAATTATATATATTTGACTATCTTCTATATCTTTTAAATCATTTGTAAAACATAAATTTAATGCTTGTTTTAGTTCTTCTTTAGAAATTTCAAGAGTCTTATCGAAACCTTTTTTTAATTGATCAATTCTTTTTTGATTTATGTCATATCCAATAACTGTATTTTTTCTTCCAAATTCAACAGCAAGAGGAAGACCTACATAACCCAAACCTATTACAGAAATTTTTTTGTTATTCATATAACTTATAAATGAGATTTATAGTTGATTAGATATTATATTTCAAATTCTAGATTGAAACCTTATTATACTCAATATACCATTCTACAAATTTTTTAATACCTGTTTTTACATTCACTTTGGGCTTATAATTAGTTAGTTCTTTTAGAAGAGAAGTATCTGCCCAAGTTGCTTTTACATCACCTTTTTGCATTGGCATGTAATTGTATATAGCTTTTTTATCTAATATATCTTCAATAATTTTGATGAAGTCCATTAAATTCACTTTATTAGAGTTTCCAATATTGACTATTCTAAAAGGCGCGGTGTTCGAAATACTATCTTTTTTGAATAAAACTTCATTTAATGGAGCTTTAGGAATTTTATTTATTAATAATCTTATACTTTGCACTAAATCATCTACATAAGTAAAATCTCTAAACATTTCTCCATTATTATAAATATCAATTGGCTGATCTTTCAATATAGCAGAAACAAATTTAAACAATGCCATATCAGGTCTACCCCATGGTCCGTACACAGTAAAGAATCGAAACATAGTTATTGGTATTTTCCATAAATGAGAGTAGGAATGAGCCATATTCTCGTTTGCCTTTTTTGTAGCTGCATATAATGTGAGCTGAGTGTCAGCTTTCTCAATTTCAACAAAAGGCATCTTTTCGTTAGAGCCATAAACAGAAGATGTAGATGCCATTAAAAGATGTTTAATTTTTTCACTTTTCGTTACTTCTAATATATTAAATGTACCGATAATATTTGAGTCGATATATGCTCTTGGATTTTCTAAACTGTATCGCACACCAGCTTGCGCAGCTAAATGAATTAATATGTCAGGTTTAAAAGATTTAATCGCAGTATGAAGCTTTTCAAAATCCTCAAGCAGTCCTATTGTAGTGCTAAAAGATGAATTTTTGAGAAGAATATCTTGCCTAACTTTTTTTAGATTTACATCGTAATAACTTGTCAAACCGTCATAACCATGCACGGTAAATCCTTCTTTTAAAAGTAGGTTAGCAAGGTGAAAACCAATAAAACCAGCTGTTCCAGTGATAAAAATTTTTTTCATTATTGATTTAATCTACAAGTTTTTACACATTTCCGTAATAAAAAAATTAAAAGAACTTTAGTTGTAATTTAACTAAGATAATTTTTAATTTAATATTATTTTTTATTCAATAAGATTACAAAATATTACATGAAATTTTTACTTTTATCACATATTATTAAATATGGAATTTAGTTTATTATTATTCTTACTACTATCTGTAATATTAAATTATAGCTTAATAAGATTAGATTTTTTTTTCAGTAAAGATCCAAAAAAGCAGATACAAGATGTTCATATGAATAATCCGTCAAGATTAGGTGGATTAACTCTATATACTTTATTTTTTGGTTATGAGACTTTATTTTTAGGTAAATTTAACATTTTATTTTGGTGTTCAAGTATAATCTTATTAATTGCTATTTTAGAAGATTTTAGAATTTCAATAAAACCAAAAATTCGTCTTGCTGTCATAATATTTTCTTGTTTAACATTAATCCTAAGCTTACCTATATTACCTAAGTTTAATTTTGGCACTCTAAATTTTCTTGTAAATAATCAAATATTTCAAATTATTTTTTTTACTTTTTCTATAGCAACAGTTATTAATGGTCAAAATATAATTGATGGCACAAATGGGCTTTCTGCAATTACTGCTTTATGTATATTTGCTGGTATTTTATTTTTAGCTTTTCAAGTAAACGATACATATATTATTGAAAAATGTCTGATAATAATAACTTTAATTATTGGTTTTATAATTTTTAATTATCCTTTTGGAAAAATATTCTTAGGCGATACTGGTAGTTATTTTTTAGGATTAATCTCAAGTTATTTTGTTATATATATTTTTTCTAATTATCAACAAATACCTGTTTGGTCTGCCGTAGTAATCATATTTTACCCAACAATAGAGGTGTGTTTTTCATATTTCCGAAGAATCATACAAAAAAAATCTCCATTTTTTCCTGATAACAAACATCTTCACCAAAAAATTTTTTTTTTAATATCTAAAAAATTAAATAAAAAAACATTACTTTGTAATGCATTAGTGGCACCAATTTTAGCGATTTTATGGTTAACTCCACTTTTATTACTTCCTATTTCAATCATTAGTAATTTTTGGTCAATATTTATATTAATAATATTGGTATCAATTTATTTTTTATTTTATTTTTTTTTATCAAAGTATGAAAAAAATGAATTGTAAACTTGAAGAATTTTATTAATTTTTTTCAATATAAATTGACTGCGATGGAAAAGCAAAAGACCCTTCATTATTCTGAACTATGGTCTTAATAGAGTAAGCTAAGTCTTGCTTAATTAATAAATACTTGTCCCATTCATTAGTATTAGAAAACGCATATATTAATATATCAATACTCGACTCATTAAACTTATCAATTCTCACAAATAATTGATATTTTTCATTCACCACAAAATCTTTATTGTCTCTAATATGACTTTCTATTTCATTACAAATTTTTTTAAGTTGGGACGTGGAGGTTTCATAAGTTAATCCTATGGTCCATTTAATTCTTCGATAATTCCTATCAGAAAAATTGATAATAGCAGTATCTGAAAATACATAGTTTGGTAATGAAATCAAAGTAGTATCGAACTGCCTAATTAAAGTAGAGCGAAATCCAATTGACTCGACAGTGCCATTAGCATGTCCAGGAATTTCAATAATATCGCCTATTTGGAATCTTTTTTCTAAAATAATTAAAATACCTGATATTAAATTTTTAAATAAATCTTGTGCACCCAAAGCAACAGCTACACCAAATAATCCTAATCCAGCAATTACAGGACCAATCTTTATGCCCCATGTTTCTAAAACAGCTATAATTCCTAAAAAAATTATTAAATACTTTAATGACCTAGTTAGCCATTCTACTAATGCTTTTGATAATAATTCTTCAAGTTTATTAAATAAATAGGAAAGTGGTGCTAATGATTGGTGAAGAAGCCAAAATACGAATATTGTTATAAGTGTTCTATTAATTTTTTCTAAAACTATATCTAGCTGACTATTAGTTTCTAAAAAAAGACCCATAAATATAAATACGAATATAATTGGTAATATTTTTAGTGGTGGCGCTAGAGATTCAAAAAGATGATCATCAATCTTATTTCCAGTTTTATGAACAATTTTTTTTATTTTAAAAACTATAATTTTAGCAAAAAGAGTTCGAATGATGATTGCTATAAAAAAAGATAAGAATATTAATGATAACTCAATTATTGATAGACCAAATATTCCTTTTTTAAAAACATCTAAAAAATATTCTTTGAATAAAATTGTAGTTTCCATAGCTATTTTAATATTTATTTAAATATTTCATAAAAAGCCCTAAAGGCAACATCATAAAAACATTGTTCCAATTATTATATAAACTCATATGAGGAAGTATTGGCCACCAAAATACAAATAAAATGATGGGATACAAAAAAATTTCAAAAGGTATAAGCTTATCTTTTTTAAATCGTACCAACAAAAGAAATTGCCTAGAAACTACGTAAAACAAATAAAAAAATAGTGAAATTATAAACAAAAAACCTAAAGTTCCTAACTCTGCCAATACCTGTAAATAAAAATTATGAGGGTGAGATGAGCAAGATCTTTCTTTATACTTATATTTTTCTTTATCACATTCATTACGAAAGGTGTTAGTTCCAACACCAAATAATGGATTATCTACAAACATTTTAATCGCAGAAACGTAGTGTTCCTCGTGGTGTGGACTATACGGGAGAAAGGGAATTTTTGTCTGGCTTACTTGATTTATAGTGTAATCGACCATTCGATTTTTAGCAATTGGATTGACTTGTATAATCAGTGAAATGAGTGAAATTGAAATTAAAAAACCAACAATACGGTAAACTCTAAAATGTGGAATAAATACAATTACTAAGACAGTAAACAAAGACATAGTAAAAAAAGGAGCTCTTTCTCCCGATAAGAAAACCATTACTTCACACATAATCAAAAGACTTATGGAAAAGATCATCATTTTTTTTGATTTTTCGTAATTTTGATAAATTAAAACAAATGTAAAAATTGATAGATAAGCAATATATCTTCCTAAAATAGGCTCGTCTCCAAATAATCCTGTAAGTCGATCAACACTGTAGTATTTAATTCCAAATAAATTAACTCCATTAAAATATTGAAATAACCCGTCCAAACAAACAATGATTAAACTTAAAATAGATACTATTACGAAACACTTCGGTAAATGGGGATTTATATCAAAAAGGTACCATACACCCATTGCAAAAAAAATATATCGAAAATAAAAAACACTACCTTCATTTGTTAAAGAGTCTAGAGGAGTTTCGATAAAAAGAGACCTGATTATGCCGTATGAACTAAATAATATAAAACCAATTGTAATTGGATTTTTGTAATAAAACCAATTTTTGTTGATTAATGATTTAAATAAAAAAAAGCATGCTATTAAAGTTAGAAAGATATCAGATAAAGCTCTTCCTGTAATCAAAATAGCAGGTAAAAAAATTAATAGAGTTGAAAATATAATAACATCGTATGAAAGTGTTTTGTCTCTGTAAAAATATTTAAAGGGTAAAATTAGATAATGATTCATAAATGGGAACTTTAATCTTATTGGTAAGTGTTGAGAAGTAAAAAAGCCGGACTTCGCCGGCTTTTTTTGATAATAAATAGGAAAATTGTTTTACATCATTCCAGGCATACCGCCACCCATGCCACCCATGCCGCCCATATCAGGCATTGCAGGTGCGGACGACTTATCTTCTGGCTTATCTGTAATCATTGCTTCAGTAGTGGTTAATAGTGCGGCAACAGATACGGCATCAATCAAAGCAGTTCTTACAACTTTTGTTGGATCCACAATACCCGCTTTTACTAAGTCACAGAACTTTCCTGACTGAGCATCAAAACCATAAGAATTATCTTTACTCTCTATGATTTTACCTGCAATCACAGCACCATCATGACCTGAATTTTGTGCAATTTGCTTAAGTGGAGCAGATAGTGCTTTTCTTACTATATCAACACCATATCTTTGGTCATCATTTTCAACCTTTAGATTTTTAAGAACATTAGTTGCGTATAAAAGAGCAGTTCCACCACCAGGAAGTATCCCTTCTTCTACAGCGGCTCTTGTTGCATGCATTGCATCTTCCACACGGTCTTTCTTTTCTTTAACTTCAACTTCAGAAGCGCCACCTACTTTAATTACAGCAACACCACCTGCAAGTTTAGCAAGTCTTTCTTGTAATTTTTCTCTGTCGTAGTCAGAAGTTGTTTCTTCTATCTGTTTTCTAATTTGATCACATCTAGCTTCAATGTCTTTTTTCTTACCGGCACCACCAACAATTGTTGAGTTTTCTTTATCAACAACAACTCTTTTAGCTTTGCCTAACATATCCATAGTTACTGACTCAAGTTTGATACCTAAATCTTCACTGATTACTTGGCCACCAGTCAAAATAGCTATATCTTCTAACATAGCTTTTCTTCTGTCTCCAAAACCTGGAGCTTTTACTGCAGCTATTTTGAGTCCACCTCTTAATTTGTTAACAACTAAGGTTGCTAGAGCTTCACCTTCCACGTCTTCAGATATGATAAGTAATGGCTTTGTTGACTGAACAACAGACTCTAATAACGGTAGCATTGGCTGTAGACTTGCTAATTTCTTTTCGTGTAAAAGTATTAGACAGTCTTCCATTTCTGCCTTCATTTTATCGGCATTAGTAACAAAATAAGGACTTAAATATCCTCTATCAAACATCATACCTTCTACGACGTCTAATTCCGTGTCTAGACTTTTTGCCTCTTCAACAGTGATAACACCCTCTTTCCCAACTTTTTGCATTGCTTCAGAAATCATTCCTCCGACTTCCCCATCGCCGTTTGAAGCGATAGTTCCAACTTGTTGGACTTCTTTATCTGATTTTACAATTTTAGAGTTTTTTTGGAGTTCAGAAATAATAGCATTTGTTGCTGCATCCATTCCTCTTTTTAAATCCATAGGATTTAATCCTGCAGCCACTGCTTTCATTCCTTCGGTAGCTAGTGCTTGACATAAAACTGTTGATGTTGTTGTACCATCACCAGCAGAGTCATTTGTTTTGTTCGCGACTTCTTTGATCATTTGTGCACCCATATTTTCAAATTTATCGGCTAGTTCGATTTCTTTTGCAACCGTTACCCCATCTTTTGTTGTTCTCGGCGAACCAAAAGATTTATCAATTACAACATTTCTTCCCTTAGGTCCTAATGTTACTTTGACCGCATCAGCTAGTATGTTTATGCCTTTTAGCATTTTTGCTCTAGCGTCTGTACCAAATTGAATTAATTTTGCTGACATTTATAAAATACCTTTCAATTACTTCTCAATAATTCCCATGATGTCTGACTCCTTCATAATTAAGAGTTCTTTACCATCAATTTTAACTTCTGTACCAGACCATTTACCAAACAAAATTCGATCACCTTTTTTTACATCTAAAGCAACTACTTGTCCGTTTTCATTTCTAGCACCACCACCTACGGATATGACTTTTCCTTCCATAGGCTTTTCTTGAGCAGTATCAGGAATAATGATACCGCCTTTTGTACGATCTTCTTGTTCAACTCTCTCAACCAAGACTCTATCGTGTAAGGGTTTTAAATTCATTTTTTTACCTCTATATCTAAAATTTAGTTTTTAGCACTCACTTTTATAGAGTGCTAAACTAAATAAGTAAATGGTAAATAAATTTCTGGTTTCAAGTTAAAATAAGCAAAAATCATTAAAAATATTGAAATTTTTCTTTAATTGAATGATTATCCTAATATGCAAAATAGCTCAAATTTAAGCACTATAGAGATAATCATCATGATTCCCAATTTTTTTGAAAGATCGGCTATTAATTTTGTTTGAAAATAATCTTATTAAACAATTAGTGCTTATAGGAGGTGGGCACGCAAATGTACAAATTTTAAAAAAATTATGTATGAACAGGATAAAAGGATTGCATACAATTTTAATTAGCGAGCATGTTGAAGCTACTTACTCAGGCATGACACCTGGATATATCCATAGAGATTTTAGCATAGAGGAAATAAGCATTGATCTTCAAAGACTATGCTTTAATGCAGGAGCAACTTTTATAAAAGATAAAGTAATGAAGTTAGAAACTAATCATAAAAAAGTAGTATTAAAAAATTTTCCATCAATTAACTATAATTTATTATCAATTAATTCTGGTTCTATCTCAAATACAAAAGGAATAAAAATAGAAAAATTATCTAAATGTTTTTTTGTAAAACCTATTAGCTCGCTAGTTAATAACTTGAGTCAGATTGATCAAATTATAAGTAATAAAAAAAATAGAATTTCAATTATTGGAGGAGGAGTGGCATCTTATGAGTTAGCTTTCAGCTTATTAAGAAGATATAAGGATACTTTAAAAATAAATATTTTTGGAAAGAATATTTTAAAGGAAAAAAATTTAAATCATAAAACAAAAAGAAACCTAAAAAAAATTTCATATGATTTAGGTATTAAAGAATATCAGGGAGAAGTTGTTTCTATAACTGAAAATCATTTAGTGCTAGGCAGTGGAGAAAAATTTGATAGTGATTTAAATTTACTTTCATCTGGTGCTAATATTGAAACATGGCTCTCAGAGAGTAATCTAAATAAAGATAAAGATGGATTTATAGTTGTAGATAATAACCTTCTTTCTACTAGTGATAAAAATATATTTGTTACAGGTGATGCCTGTACAGTGGAAGATAACATTAGAACTAAATCAGGTGTAATGGCAGTCCGTCAGGGACAAATTTTAAAAGAAAATGTTTTTTCGAAATTAATTGGTATGCCTTTAATAAAATTTAAAGCACAAAAAAACTGGTTATATTTAATTGGCACTCATAAAAATAAAGCATTATTGAATTATTTTTTCTTATCTTTTCATGGTCAATGGTGCTGGAAACTTAAAGAGTGGATTGATAGAAGATTTATTAACAAATTTAAATTTACTTATAATTCAAATATGTCTTTTAGAAATTTTGAATTAGAGAAGCCAACAGACATTAAGATGTATTGCCAGGGTTGTGGCTCTAAAGTATCAAAAAATACCTTAGTTAATTTTTTAAATGAGGATAATTCACACAGTGATTTACCTGACTCATCAATAATAAATAGTAATTCTTCATCTTTATTACAAAGTATAGATCACATAAAGTTATTTACATCACTAAACCCTTTTGATTTTGGAATTATTAGCTATCTGCATTCTCAAAATGATATTTTGTCGAGTGGGGGTTCTGTAAAAACTTTAAGTGTTTCACAGGCTCTACCCTTCTCTGAAGGCATTATAGAAAGTTTTTTTATGGAATATTTTATGAAAGGTATTAAATCAGAAGCCATAAAAGATGGATCAATAATTGCATCAGGACACAGCTATCAATCAAAAGAACCTGGTATAACAATTACAATGAATGGCTCATATGAAAAACAAATTACAAAAAGCCAAGCACAAGAGAATGAACTAATATATCTTTCAAAACCTTTAGGCACGGGATACCTCTTAGCTGCTTATTTTAATAATTCAGAACTTTTATCAAGTTTTGACTTTCAAAAATTGATGACATGGATGAAAAAAGGAAATAAAAAAATATCAGAAATATCAAAAAGTTTTAAAAGCAAAATTACAACAGACATAAGTGGTTTTGGATTAGCATCGCATTTATCAGATATATGTAAATTTTCAGGATTATCTGCTGAGATAAAACTCAATGAAGAAATACTTATTAATAAAAATATTGAGATTTTAAATAAATTTAAAAGCACAGGTTTTGAAAATAATTATTCCTCCTCAGCAAATGAAATCTCAATATCTGATAGTAATAAATTACAAAACATACTTTATGATCCTCAAACAAATGGGCCTCTTTTGATATCTATTGAGAAAGAGGATCAAATTAAATTTGAAAAAGAGTTTCAATCAGTAATTGGATTTAGACCTATATTAATAGGACATTTTAAAAAATTCCAAAAAAAGTTAATTAATGTGATAAATTAATTTACGTTTATGTTTTAAATTTTTTTTTGAATAAAATAATCATAATTATTAGAAAAGCGATAAAACCTAAAGGAATTAAGTATTCTGGCTGAACTATTAAAGAAAAACTTAACTCTGTTTTGTTTATAAAAATTTCTTCTAACCCTTGACCTATACTACCAAAGATAAATGACCATGGGGCTAGCCCAAACAAAGTAGTAAAAAAAAACTTTTTATTGTTTGCACCAAGACCTGCTAAAATGAGGTTTTGTATGAAAAAAGGAGCTGCGGGAACAATACGAATTAATGTCATTAATTCTAAATCGTTTTTATTGAAATAATTTTCAATATAGGAGTATTTATTCAAAAATTTATTTTTAATAAAGTCCGAGAAAAAATTTTTTGCTATTATAAAAATTCCAAAAGCACCAAGTGTTCCACCAATTAAAGATATGGTTCCACCTATCCATGTTCCAAATAAGAAACCATTTATCATTGATAATAAGGAAGCAAATGGAAAATTACACAAAATTAAAAAGCTATATAAAATTAAAAATGTAAATATTGAGAATAAGTAGTTCTGAGATACAAAGTTTTGAATAAAGTCCAAATTAGAGAAAAAAGTTTCAAGTTGAAAAAAGTCTTTATTTAAAAAATATGTAATCCATAAAATTAGAAAAAATATTAGTAAAAATAAAATTGATATTTTTTTTGATAATTTCACTAGATAAGCAGCATCTCTAGTGATGGTAAAATTGAATTTAATTGAAATCCTAAAGATTGAATAGAGCCATTAAAGATTAAAATACCTGTTACAAGCAAAATAATACCAGTAATGAATTGAAAATAACGAATATATTTATTTAAAAAACTTGTCATGATCAATATTTTACTCATCATTAATCCGACAATTATAAAAGGAACCGCCAAACCAATTGAGTAAAAAGACAATAATATAATTCCATTAACACTATCCTTAATAGCAACAGCTAATACAGATCCTAAAATTGGTCCAATGCATGGACTCCAGCCAAATGCAAAAGCAACTCCAATTATAAATGGAAAAAAATGATTATTTTGAAAACCTTGTAAATGGAACTTACGCTCAAAATCTAAAAAAGGAATTTTAATTATTCCAATAAAATATAGCCCCAAAATAACTATTAATATTCCTGATATAAAATTTAGTTGTTTTTTAAAATCAAAAAATATGTCACTCAAAAAATCAATAGAGGCACCCATGATAATAAAAACAAAAGAAAAACCCAGAGTAAATAATAGAATATGAGGTAATAACTTTAGTGTGTTCGCTGCTGATGAATTTTGTAAATCTGCAAAAGATTTGCCGACGATATATGATATAAATCCTGGAACTATGGGCAGAACACAAGGCGAGAGAAAACTGAGAATACCAGCAAAAAAAGCTATAGTTAGAGGGATATCTTGAACCATGAAATTATAGTAACATTATACTATTCATACAATAACACAGATGTTTGATCGCCAAATTCAAAATTTCACCCAAAAGCCCTTAATAATAATAGCTAAACTTTTTTTAAAGTTTTTAAAACCTAATCAAATGACAATATTAGGTTTCATATTAGGTTTTTTTATGTGTATTTTAATTTTTTTTCAGTTCTATTTTGCTGCACTAGCACTTTTACTTTTGAACAGATTTTGTGATGGCTTAGATGGAACAATGGCCAGACTAACAACCCCCACTCCTTTGGGTGGATATTTAGATATTGTTAGTGACTTCACAATTTATTCTGGATTTGTTTTAGCATTTGGGTTCAGTAATAGTAGTTACACAACTTTATCAATGATTTTACTTTTTTTGTACATATGCACGGGTACAACATTTCTTGCGAAAGCTGCAATTCAAACTCAATTAGATAAAATCTCAGAGACAAATGATGCTATCGAAGGATTACCAAAAAGTTTTCATTACACATCCGGATTAGTTGAAGGTACAGAAACAATAATTTTCATGGTTTTGTGTCTGTTATTTCCAAATTTTTTTATTTTAATATCTATTATTTTTGGGATTTTATGTTTTATAACTTTTATATCTAGGGTTATTGTTTGTTACGTTGAATTTAATTTATAAAAGTTAAATAAGCTTCCATAAAAATTTTTGAAACAATCATAGTAATCATAAAAAAAGATAATTTTAAAAAAATTCTAGTTATTCTTCCAAGTTCAAAACCTGCATAATAAGCTTCAAATATATCAAAGTTATTGAAAAACCTCTTATTTACAAAGTTTTTAAGTAAAAAGAATAATTTTGCTAATGGTCTTACGACTACGAAATTTCCAATTATAGAAAATACGATAACAATTACTAAACTTACATTCATTGCAAAGGACCAAATAATTAGTGACCCAATCCAGTATCCTAAAAATAGTAACCTCTCCTTTTGCTGAGGGTGAGTATAAACTTGAAAGAAATTCATTTTATTTTAATCCTTCTAAAGCCATTTCACTTGCAATATTGGATGCTAAAATCAAGTCTTTTTGCGATTTTTCTAAGATAAATTTTGTACGTGATTTTATTTTTTTTAGAAGGTCATCTACAATTTTGTCATCTGGTTCGAGATCTTCTTTAACACTAATTCTTGAACCTAATATAATTACGCCACCAGCGTTGGCACAATAATCAGGACAATATAATATACCTTTGTTATATAATTCTTTTTCTATATCAATATTTTCCAGTTGATTATTTGCAGATCCAGTAATCATTGATATTTTATTATTTGCAAAATTCAAAAACTCTGTATTCAAATCACCCCCTCCTGCACAAGGAGAGAAGATATCAATTTTTTCAAAGGATGTATCTTGGAGTTGACCACAAAATTTATAACCATCTCTCTCAATCAAATCTTTTTTATGCTCTAAGTCAGAAATTTCAATATTTGCACCATCTTTTTTACACAAAGAAGCAATTCTAGATCCAGTCTTACCATATCCTTTGATAAATATATTTTTATTTACTAATGAGTCTTGTCCAAATTTAAATTCGACGCATCCTAACATTGAGTAATAAACACCTAATGCAGTACCTAATCCGGAGTCAGAACCTATAGGGTTACAAACATGATCTGAGTATTCTCTAAATCCTCTTAAGTCCTCATCAACAGTTCCCATATCTCCAGCTGTTATATAAGTGCCATTTAGTTTGTTTAAAACTTCTCCAAATAAACTATATGCATCTTTTTTATTTATTTTAGAATGTATAGTAGCTTTCCCACCACCAAAAGGAAGTTCAGCCAAAGAATTCTTATATGTCATTGCTTCAGCTAGTTTTAAAACATCTTCTTCTTGTTTATTAAAATCTTGATAATTGAAATATCTACATCCACCCAAGGCAGGGCCTCTTCTAGTATTGTGAATAGCAATTACTGAGTAGAAATTAAATTTATCTTCCTCAGCATAGACTACTCTTTCAAATCCGTCTTTTGGTTTATCTTTTATATTTAAAGTCATTACTACTTATATGATCTATTATTTTATGGTCTCCTTCTAAAAAATCATATTCACGAATATCCTTGATTTCAATCCATTTTAGTTCTTTATGAAAATTATTTAAAACCTTACCACTGAAATTATTAACTAAATAAAAATATAAGAATACCTTTTTATTAAAGTCTTTATAATTGAAATTATAACTGAATAGTTCCTCATAATTTATTATGTTAATTGATAACTCTTCATTTATTTCTCTAATTAAGGCCTCTTCATTAGTCTCATCATTTTTGATTTTACCTCCTGGAAATTCCCATTTTAATGGATGATCCTTAAAGTTTGGCCTTTGACAAATTAAAAGTTTATTATTTTGAAGTATTAAACCTGCTACAACTTTTATTTGTTCAATTTTCATATTTTGTTTTAGCAATATAAATGCCAATCAGGATTAATGTACTTCCAAAAAATTGGATCAAAGTTAGTTTTTCTTGAAAAAAAAAGTACGCCAATAAGGTTGCAGCAATAGGTTGTATCAAAAGACTCAAAGATGATAAGGAAGCAGATAAAAATGCTAGAGAGTAAGCTATAAAAGATTGTCCAATGAATTGGCATACAAAACCTAATAAAAATAGAATTGCTATCGCGTAAAAAGACTTTGGAACTAAACTTTGTTCAAAAAATATCGCGACTAAAAGTAAAATAATTGCACTTACACATCCTGAATGAAACATAATCGTACTTGAATTTAAATTTTTTCTTAATTGGCTAATAGTAAGAATATAACAACCATACCAAATTGCAGTTAGAACACCTAAAAGATCTCCCAAAAATTGTGATTTGTAAAATTGAAAGCTCTCACCTAATAATAAGATCATACCACTCATCGAAATAAATATGGCAATAAAAAAAAACTTAGAAAATTTTTCTTTAAGAAATATTAAAGAAAATAAAATTACAACAATTGGAGCTAAATTGGATAAAAATGTTGCCTTAGAAACTGTGGTAAGTTTGATAGACAAATGCCAACAAATTAAATCTAATGAAAAAAAGACACCTGAAATAAAAATAATTAAAAATTTATTTTTTAAAACAGGAAAGTTTACTTTTTCGATAATTTTCAGTGACCCAAACATTAAAAAAAAGGGAAGGCTCACGAATATTCTAAAAAAAGCTGTCATTATTGGATCAACCTCTGAAAGTCGAACAAATATGGGAGAAAAAGCAATACTTACTGCGCCTATAATCAGTATAAGAAAAGGATTAATTTTTAAATTAGGCAAAAACTTCTTCTGATTTTTCTTTTTCTATAATTGGAAAATGGATGATTGCAGAAAATAGAGAAATTACTATCGCCATTATCCAGGCTATATCGAGTGAACCATAAATATCTATAACTAAACCACCAATAAAAGAGCCAAGAAATGCTCCTGCTTGATGGGAAACCATTACAATACCAAATAAGGTCGAAAGGTATCTTGTGCCAAATCTATTTGAAACGATTCCTGAAGTCGGTGGGACAGTTGATAACCATAAAAGACCAATACAACAACTGAAGGTTATAATTGTGAAATTGTTAGTAGGCAAAATTAATAATAAAAAAATTACTATGCTTCTTACAAAATAAATAAACGATAATATATATTTTTTTTTTATAATGCCTGAAACCTTTCCTGAAATTAAAGTACCAATCATATTAAATAATCCAATTAAAGTAAGTCCTGTTGCAGCTATTGTAGTTTCTAAACCTTTAATTTTTGCAAAAACTGGAAGATAGTTTGAAATTAAAGCAACATGTAAACCACAAACAAAAAACCCTAAAATAAGATAATTATAACTTTTATCCTTAAAGGCTTTTTTTATAACATCTGAAATTTTTCTTTTTGTAAATTCTTTCTTATCTTTTTTTTGAGGTTTTGGTAAAAGGAATATAAGTGAAAGAGGAATTATAAAAAGAAAAAATATAGATGTAATTTGAAAAGAAAAACTCCATTTAAAAGTTGTAACTAAAAATTGGTTTATAGGTGTAAATATAAACATTCCTGTTGCAGCAAGAGACATAAGTATACCTGTAACTGTGCTTTGCGTTTTATCATCCTCGAAATATTTTGAGACTCCACCAATTATGACTGGAACAGAAATAACACCAGCTGAAATACCTCCAATTATGCCAATACCTAATAAAAAATGTAGAGGGTGTATCGCTGAAGAAGCAACATAGAAACTAAGAGATACACCAAAGAAGCCAAAACAAAGAGTTTTTACATACCCCTTTTGTTCAGCAAATGCGCCTGCAATAGGTGACATAGCTCCCCAAAGCAAATTAAAAAGACCATACGTTAGACCTATAATTGAAGCACTAAAAACTGTGGAACTTAAAAGATCTGGGACATATATCCCTAGAGACATTCTAAATCCATTTCCAACTGACAGTATTAATCCCGCAACTAAAACTAATAGAATTGTTCTCATTTGCTTAAAATATATGAATCATATCAAAAAAATATGTTTATTTTTGAGGGTAAATATCTATTATACGCCGTCATGGGTTATCCTAAAAAACATCGTGGTAGACGTAAAATAGGTTCTCGTAAGCGTCGCGCCAAAAGAAGAGCTAAAAAGAAATAATTTTATTCATTTTTAATTTTAATAATCTTAAAATATATAAGTATTTTGAATAGAAGGTCTTTTTTAATCTTTACTTTAAGTGGGTGTTTAGCTGGAGTGAAACATTTATTTTCTATGGAAAAAATAATTTTAACGGACATAGAATGGCAAGAAAAGCTAACTGATATGCAATATTATATTTTAAGACAACATGGAACTGAAAGACCTTTCTTTAGTGTTTTAAACAATGAAAAAAGAAAAGGTGTCTATAAGTGTGCTGGATGCGATCTACCTCTATTTGACTCTAATATGAAATTTGACAGTGGAACTGGTTGGCCATCTTTCTTTGACTATATACCTAATTCTTTAGAATTTAAGACGGATTTTAAATTAGTATTTCCCAGAAAAGAATATCACTGTTCACGTTGTGGCGGGCACCACGGTCACGTGTTTAAAGACGGGCCAAAACCTACAGGATTACGTTATTGTAATAATGGAATAGTGTTGAAATTTGTACCCGAAGAAGCTTAAAGTTTTATTAGTTTAATTGAATAAAAAGAAGTTGATTTTACTTGGATGAAAATCTTCTGCGTATTGAACTAAATACTAAAACATATAAGGATCCTAGAAACAAACCCATCATCAGTGACAGTATCAAAATTTGTTTTGTTTTTTTTGAATTCTCAATAATTGCAAATTTTAAATTGTAATCTATCCAATCAGATGGGTCTTCATTTAAGACTATTTCAATAGCAGACTCAATATACTCTGAGGATGTGTCAGATTTTAAATTTTTTATTTGGTTTTTTTTTGATGTAATATCTTCAGACATTAAGACTATTTCTTTTTTACCTCTTGCTTTTAAATTTTCTATTTCTTGTTCAATAACAGACGTACCTTTTAAATAAGGAGATACTTCTAATAAAGTTTGATCAAACAAGTTTGGATCAGGGTTTAGTTTTTCTGCAATTAAATACTGTTCATTTAAATAAAATAGTCGATTTTCAATTTTCTGATTTTCCTCTTCAATTAAAATTTCAATTTCTTTTGTGAGGTTATTAATAAGTCTTTGATTTTTATTGTAAACATAATCTCTTAAAAATGCTAAATCATCTAAAGTTATTTTCTTAACAGTCATAAGTGTTTGAACAATTACATCGTTCCCTAGTTTCTCAATTGAGTTTTTTTTTGGCCACTCAAATTCTAAAAAATATTCCCCTTCATTTTTTTGTTGAATAACTTCAAATTCTTTTGATTGAGATATAGTTGATAATTCAATGTTTTCATCTTGATTTGATTGATCTCGATATTCAGAACTCGAAAGAACTCTAATTACATCCTCTTTTTTATTAAACTCTGATAAAAATAATTTAAAAACTGTATCTGGTGTGATTGAGTAATAATCTAATACAAGATCACCATTTGGTGTGATTTTCGAAAATGGTAGAGGAATTTTTGACAGAATATCATTAATTGAGATGTACTTTGAAAATTGTGATGGTGATACAGGAGAGATTTTCAAAGACACTTTATAATTGTCTGATGTATTAAAAATATAGGCCAACCCAAGCACAAATGTGGCAATTGTAATAACAATGATTTTCCATTTTTCATTCCATAAGTTGATAATAATTTCAATTAAATCAATTTCTTCAGTATTTTGTGTGGAGGGGAGGGAGTCATTCATCTGATATTATTTCGTTATTTTATGAAACTATTATTATATTATTTTTTTATTAATAAATAGACAGCAAAGATTGCAAGAGCAATTTTTAAAATCTCACTAAATATGAATGGCATTAAACCAGCCATAATAGCTTTTTCAATACCTATAAAACCAGCTAAGTGAATAATTCCACATGTAAATATGATTAGAGTCCCTAAGAAAACTGCAAAAGAAATTTTAAGTAAATTTTTATCAAATAAATCTTTTGAGAAATAAGCTATAATAAAGGAAGCTAAAACCATACCGTACAGAAAACCAAATGTTGGGGACATAATATAGCCAATTCCTCCCCCAGCAGCAAAAATGGGTAAACCTATCAACCCAAGAATAACATACGATAAAGTTGAATAGAACCCAACTATACCCATAGAGGCTGCAATGAAGTAAACGACAAATGTTTGAAAAGTCATCGGTACAGGATAAAAAGGAATAGATACTTTACTGGAGACAGATAAGAGAATTACACCTAATAAATAAAAGGCTATTTTCGAAATATTACTGGATGAGTATTGGTCAAGGACTGACATATTGTTTCTAATTTTCATTCTTAATTTTTATAATTTTGGTTAAGTTTTGGCAATATTTATAATTGGGCTTTGATTAAATCCTTTAGTTTCAACATATCCTTGTTAAAAAGTCTAATTCCCTCAGCTAATTTAAACGAAGCCATTTGATTTTCATTTAAATGCCACCTGAATGAATTTTCATTAACATTAATTCTAGATAAATCGGTTATTGAAGCGGCCTGAGCGTTTAACTTGGGCTTTAATTCCCCAGAAGTTTGATTTAATTCCTCTAAAAGAGCCGGGCTGATAGTTAACTTATCACATCCTGTTAAATTAATTATTTCTTCTTTGTTCCTAAATGATGCAGCCATTACGATAGTATTATAGTTGTACTTCTTAAAATAGTTATAAATTTTAACAACACTCTCAACTCCTGGATCATTTGTTGTGTCATAATTTTTTGGACTGTTTGCTTTGAACCAATCAAGGATCCTTCCTACAAATGGTGAAATTAAAAATGCTCCTGCTTCAGCACAAGCTATTGCTTGTGTTAAGGAAAAAATCAGTGTGCAATTACAAGATATACCATCTGCCTCTAGTTTTTTTACAGCTTGTATTCCTTCCCAAGTACCTGCAATTTTAATTAATATTCTATTTTTGAGTATGCCTGATTGTTCATAGCTATTAATTATTTCCTTTGCCTTTTCCACAGTAGCCTCAGTATTAAATGATAAATCAGAGTCGACCTCGGTAGAAACATATCCTGGCACAATTTTTGTTAATTCTATACCAAAAGCAATAGTTAGTTGGTCAGCAATATATTTTACTTGATCCTCAGTTTTAGTAAATTTTCTACCTTTTGAGTTACTTATTACCTCATCTACTAGTTTTTTGTATTTGTTTGATTGAACAGCTTTAAATATTAAAGATGGATTTGTAGTACAGTCATCTGGGTTAAATTTTTGAATACTGTCAATATCTCCCGTGTCTGCAACAACTGATGAAAATTTTTTAAGACTATCTAGTTGAGATACCATGAAAATAAATATTCTTTCTTAACGATTGTTTAACCTATATATTAATTGAACTTCTTATGCAAAAAAAAATAATTATTTGTGGATTAGCTGATATCCAAGAGTGTGTTGATAAATTTAGCCCAGATAAAATGCTTACCATCATTAATAAAAATTTTGAACCTGAAACCCCTTCAGGTATGGATAAAAATAGACACCTGAAAATGTTAATTGATGATATTTCTGAGCCAAGAGAGGGGTTTATTCTACCTGAAAAACATCATACACAAGAATTATTAGATTTCACAGATGATTGGGATAAAACTAAACCTATTTTAGTCCATTGTCATATGGGTATAAGTCGATCTACTGCAACAAGTTTAGGCATAGCGGCAAAATACTCCCCAAAAAATATTGAGCTTATAATTGAAAACTTAAAGGAAATTGCACCACACGCCAGCCCTAATAAGATTATGATGAGATATTATGATGAAATATTGGGATTAGATAACAGACTTTATGGGTCAGTTCGATACTTTGACCCTGAGCCGATAGAAGAAAGTAGAATAGTAGAGTTAAATTTTTAGTATAATTAAATGAATCATAGTTGTGAAGTATGTAAAAAAAAGATTGAGGAGCCTTTATATTGGGCTGATCCTAAGTTTTATGATATTCCAAAAAAAGTATTTTTTTGTGATGCCAAATGTTCACTAATTTATTACAAGAAAATTGAAAAATTATTTAAAAATGAATAAATTCAATACATTTAGCTATGCAAATTTTGCACAGCTAAGTTCTATTATCTGCAATTTGATTTTAGAAAAAAAATTAGTATAAAGCATCAATCAAAACTAGCTCCATCCTTATTCCTATCCTTACTTATTCCTCCGGGGCTAGTTTTTATAATCTCAAAATTACAAATTAAACTTAAACTTTATTATAATATTTAATTGATATAATTTTTTAATATGAGTGATCATTATATTTTCTGGGATCTAGAAACGACAGGTCGTAATGATAAGTTTAATCAAATAACACAAGTTGGTGCTGTGTTAACTAATAATAAATTTGAAGTTAAAGACAAATTAGAAATACATAGTAAATTAAGAGAGGGAAAATGGTTCGAGCCAGGTGCATTAATAACAACTGGGGTAGATCCAACTAGTTTAATACAAAATAATTACCCAAATTATTATGAAGCAAGTGCTCAATTGTATGAAACATTTCAACAATGGTCATCCTCATCAGCCATTTTTGTAGGTTTCAATAATATAAATTTTGATGAACCCTTTTTGCGACAGGCACTTTATCAAAACTTATTACCTGAAATTTATATGACTGTGACTAACAATAATGTACGTATGGATGTTTTTGATATACTAAGATTAGTTTCAGTTTATAGCCCTGAACATATTAAATTTAATACTGATGATCAAGGCTATCCAATACTTAAATTAGATGAAATTTCTAAACTAAATAATATATCAATAAATTATGATGCAGGTCCTCATGATGCTGTTTTTGATAGCTTAATTACATTGGAACTTAATAAGATATTAAATGTAAGGTGTCCAAAGATTTGGAACTCTGCATATGAATTTCGACATAGAGATACTCCTAAGAGATTCATGTTAGATAATTTAGTTTTTACAAACACGACCTTTTGGGGAAGAAGACCCACAATCAAAGCTCAAACTTTAATTGGAGGCATTCCATCAAGAAATCATCACTATTTAGTTTATAATTTGCTTTTTGATCCTGTTAAAATCATGGAATTAGAGGATAAAGACTTAATAAAGAAAATGAATGATGGGGCTAAAAGAATTTGTGAAGTTTTTGATGGGTCAAAGTCGAAAACACTTTTAAATGAAAGTTATTCATTCAAAGATAATAAATATGCAGAAATAGGAGTAGATGAACTAAGAAAAAGAGCAAATTTTATTAAAAAAAATGAAGAATTTTGCTCTCGTCTTATTAAACTTCATCTTTCAAATCAAAAAGAATGGCCTGAACCATTTAATGTTGAAGATAGAATATTTGAGAGTTTCCCTTCGCATCAAGATAAAAAATTAATGATTGATTTTCATATCGCACCTAACGATAAGAAATATGAAATTGCAAAACAATTCAAAGATGACCGATATAAAGAAATAGCTGTACGAATTTTATATGAAATAGCCCCCCACACTCTGCCTGAAAATGACAAAAGAAATTATGAATTTGAAATTAAAGAGCGTTTTAATGATGATGATAAATCTAAATGGAATTCTAAAAATAAAATTCTCTCTAGTTTAGAGACCGACCTAGATAAAATGATTGTAGATGAAGATGAAAAAATTCAGTTTAAACAAAAAGTTATAACATTTTTAAATAAAGAATCTGCAAAATGGAATTAAGATTAATTTCGGTTTAGATATTCTTTGATATATTGTCCATAATCAGACTTGATTAATTTTTCTGCGATATCATTTAAACTACTTTTGTTTATAAAGCCTTGTTCATAAGATGCTATTTCATAAGATCCAATTTTAACATCATTATTTTGTTCATATAATTTTACTTTTTGAGCTGCCTCTAGAAGAGCCTTTGCATTTCCAGTATCATGCCAAACAATTGAGTCATCTAAAATTTCTAAAGCAAGTTTTTTTTTGGATAAATATATTTTAATTAGATCAGTTATTTCTAATTCGCCTCTGTGCGATGGTTTGAGTGTTTTTACAAATCTTGAAGCTTCAGAATCAAAAAAATATAAACCAGGAATGATTAAATTACTTTTAGGCTTCGATGGTTTTTCCTCAATGCCAATAATATTTTTATTGTTATCTAATTCAATAACACCAAATTTTTCTGGATCTGGAACTGGCAATCCAAATACACTTCCTCCGTTCTCTTGCATCTTTAGAAGCGCAGAATTGGCAAAATTAAAATAATTTTTTCCAAGAAAAACATTATCACTTAATGCTAATACTGATGGGCTGCCGTCTAAAAATTTTTCAGCAATAAAGTAAGCATCTGCTATCCCCCTTTGAATTATTTGGACTTCATATGAAAAATTAAGACCAACCAATGATCCTGTTCCAAATGTTTTTTCGAATATTGAAAGGTCGTCCTCTTGAACAATAAATAATATATCTTTGATTCCTAATCTTATTAAAGTCTCGAGTGGATAATAAATCATAGGTTTATCGTAAAGAGGTAACAAAGGTTTTGAGGCAGGTATTGTTGCAGGCATTAATCTTGTACCCTTACCAGCAGCAAGAATAATACCTTTAGTTTTCATATCCAGCCAAATGATTTAACTAAAAAAACTATCGGTATAATCATACATATAAATGTAATTAAAATTATATTTAGTTTTGTGCTATCTCTAACAGAGCTTATAAGGTCTCTATGAGAAATAAAATTTATTAATTTATTTTGATCATCTACTACTGGTAGGTGCCTTATGTTATTTTCCCCCATAATTTTTATTGCAATTTCTGAGGAGGTTTTTAAGTCCACAGTTATAATTTCTGATGTCATAATATCTGATGCTGTGACCAAATCTGGATCTCTACCATCTTTGACACATTTTCTAACTATGTCTCTTTCTGAAACAACACCAAGTAATATTTTTTGTTCATTCAGTATAGGAACAGCCCCTATATTTTTTATATCCATACTATCTGCAATTTCACTTACTATGGACTCAGGACCAAAAAATATGTATTCATCATTAAGCCTAATCTTTTTAATATCCTTGATACTTGGCATTAAAGTATTATATAGGCATAGCAGTAATTAAATAAATTAAGCGTATTGAAGCACTTTTAGATCTTCAAAAACTTTAATTTTTCAACTATTGTTACAAAAAAAAATGTTTAGATTTTTTAACTCAAGAAAATGGTTTCTATGGGCATGGGCAGGATCAGCTGCCATATTAGGTAGTCTTTGGGTGCAAGTAGAAATTGATGTCAGGATCAATGAGTGGTTTGGCACCTTTTATGATATGATTCAAAAAGCTCTTGCTGAGCCAAATTCAATTACAATTGAAGAATATTGGGCGGGCTTACTATCTTTTATAACACTTGCAGGTATATATGTGGCTATTGCAGTTTTGGTTAGTTTTTTTACTGCACATTTCTTATTTAGATGGAGAACCGCTATGGTTGAGTGGTATCACAGTGTTTATAACTATGCCCGTACAATCGAAGGTGCTGCTCAGAGAGTTCAAGAGGACACCATTAAGTTTGGTAGAATTATGGAAGGTCTTGGAACAAGCTTAATTGAGTCGGTGATGATAATTGTACAATTCCTTCCAATCTTATTAGGGCTTAGTGCTGGTATTCCGATATTCTTTTTTGGCGATTGGGAGTATGGTTTAGTTGTTGGTGCATTAATTTGGTCAGTTGGTGGAACAGTTTTTTTAATTCTCCTTGGAATAATTCTCAGACTTGTTGGTGTAGAATATGATTTACAAAAACAAGAGGCAGCTTACAGAAAAGTTTTAGTTATTGCTGAAGATGACGAAACTATACGTCCAAAAACAATAGAAGAATTATTTGATGATGTAAGAAAAATTCATTTTCTCTCATATATTCGTTACTTGTACTTTAATATTGGAAGAATTGCTTATTTGCAGGCTAATGTTTTAAGTGCTTATGTATTTTTAGCTCCTGCAATTGTTGCAGGTATTATTACTCTTGGTGTTATGCAACAAATTATTCGTGCTTTTGGCAGGGTTGAGGGGTCAATGCAGTACTTGTTAAAATCATGGCCAACAATTATTGAGCTTGCAAGTGTTTACAAAAGACTAAGAGAATTTGAGAGAAAACTTAAGTCTACGACAGATACTGCCAAGGTGTCTGAATAAATATTTTAGACATCACATAGATAGAACTCAGAGTAATTAAAACAATGATAATCCATACCCATCTATTGTTCTTATCGTAGTTTTCGCCATTTTTATTCGGATCTACCATAATATTTAAATATAATAATTATTTATTAAAATCAATTATGCTTTTTTAAGTATCTTGTTCTGTTGACAACAGCATAATTTTTAAAAAGTTTCTGAGCGAGTAAGTTACTTTTTTCTACACCTTTGATTATCAGATCAAGATTTTTTTCTTTTGCTATTTCTTCAATTTTGTTCATTAATGCTCTAGCAACACCAATTTTTCTGAAGTCTTGCAAAACATACAAAACGTCAAGTACTATATTTTTCTCGTAGTAAGTTTCGTTAATTTTAGCTACAACAATTCCCATAAATTTATCCTCGTTTTTTGCAGCAAATGCAAAATAATCATCTTGAAATATGCATGACCAAAATAAACTGAAGTTTACTTCTTGAAATTGAAAAGAATTCGATGATGCACTTTCATTAATTATGTCTTTCCAACTGTTTAAGTGAATTTCTTTAGGTTTTTCAATTGTAAACATCTAGGTCTAATTTAACAATTATTTCAATCATTTACATAATTATTCAATAAATGCTTGATCTTAAGAAGATAAGTCTTATCTGTATATTATTAATGTTTGAAAATTTAATGAAGTATTTTGAGTCAGTGAAGGCAAGAGATCCTGCTGCAACTTCATTGTTACTAGTGATATTAACCTATCCTGGTGTGAAAGCTGTTTTCTTCCATCGCATAGCAAATTTTATATGGTCACTAAATTTGAAATTATTAGGAAGAATGATCTCACAATTATCAAGATTTTTAACTGGTATTGAGATTCATCCTGCAGCCAAAATTGGAAAAAATTTTTTTATTGATCATGGAATGGGAGTTGTTATCGGAGAAACTGCTGAAATAGGAGATAATGTAACTATCTATCACGGTGTCACATTGGGAGGAATCATGCCTGCTGTTAAATCATCAGAACAAGTTGGTGTGAAACGTCATCCCACTCTTGAAGACGATGTGATTGTTGGCTCTGGTGCACAGATATTAGGACCAATAATTATAAAAAGTTGTGCTCGAATTGGATCTAATGCTGTTGTAACTAAAGATGTCCCAAAAGGGGGAATAATGGTTGGAATACCTGCAAAAAATATTCAATCTAAATCCAAAAAAACAGATAATACTTTTGCACCATATGCAGTTACAAAAAAGTAATTATTTGTATATTCAAAATTAATTTGCATGATTATGTTTCAAATGTTTAAATAAGCAATTGTTGGAGGGCAGAGTATTTATATAAATAATAAAATTTCTTGAAAATCCTCTTTAAAAATGTCTGAAATAAAAATTCAAATTAAAAACTTATATAAAATTTTTGGTAAAAACCCGAAGTCTGCGTTAGAGCAAGTAAAAGATGGGGTTAATAAAGATGAACTGTTAGAAAAATACAATCATGTTCTTGGTCTAAAAGATATAAATTTAGATATTAAAGAAAAATCAATTCAAGTTGTAATGGGCCTTTCTGGTTCAGGCAAGTCAACATTAATAAGACATATAAATAGATTAATAGAACCTACAGACGGCAGCGTAGTTGTTGATGATGAAGATGTTTTAAAAATGAATGATGAAAATTTAAGAAATTTCAGAAGAACAAAAACTGCTATGGTATTCCAGCGTTTTGCTTTGTTGCCACATAAGACGGTTTTAGAAAATACAATGTTTGGTCTTAATATTCAAAATATTGATGAAAAAGAGGCAAATACTAAGGCACGAAGATGGATTGATCGTGTTGGATTATCTGGATATGAGGAAAAATATCCTCAACATTTATCTGGTGGCATGCAACAACGTGTTGGACTCGCAAGGGCTCTAACTAACGATGGAGAGATCTTATTAATGGATGAAGCTTTTAGCGCTCTTGACCCTCTAATTAGAAAAGATATGCAAGATATTTTGTTGGAGCTACAAGACGAACTTCATAAAACAGTTGTATTTATTACTCATGACCTAGATGAAGCTTTAAAAATTGGGGATCGTATTGCAATATTAAAAGATGGTATAATGGATCAAGAGGGTATCCCCGCAGATATTTTATTAAGTCCAAAGACACAATATGTAAAAGATTTTGTTGAGGATGTTAACCGAGCAAGAGTTATTAAGGCAAAACATATTATGTCTACAATTAACGGTCAGGATATTAGTAACGCTATGGTAGTAAATCAAGACGATTTTATTGACAGATTTATTGATAAAGTCATATCTGAAAAACCAAATTGCATCATAGTAAAAGACAAGCAAGATAAGAATGTTGGATACTTATCTTCAACTCGGCTAGCTGAGATACTTAAAAGATAATTTAGAAAAACATCTGTTTTATTTAGTTTATTATGAGTAGTTCATTTGTCACGCAACAAAAGATAGTTTTATGCTTATTTGTCTCAATAATCTTAAATAACCCTATAATTCTGGCTTATTTGATAGAATTTATTAACTTTTTTCCACTTTTAGCTCGAATATCATCGAAATATCAAAAAATTAAAACTGTAAATGCTTACTAACAATGTTAAATTAATATCTTATATATACAAAGTAATCGGAGGAAGTATATGAACTTCATAAAAAAAATACTTCTGAGTTCTGTTCTTTTGTTTGGACTTAATTCAGTTGCAAAAGCAGATTGTGGCACAATCACAATTGCTGAAATGAACTGGGCATCAGCAGAAATGTTTGCTCATGTTGATAAATTAATTTTAGAAAATGCCTATGGATGTGATGTTGAGCTTGTTCCTGGTGATACAATGCCTACTGCTACATCAATGATGGAAAAAGGCGAGCCAGATGTTGCTCCTGAATTATGGATCAATTCTGTTCGTATAGCATTAGATGCGGCCACTGCTGAAGGAAGACTTCATTACGCTGCTGAAATTTTATCTGATACAGGTGAAGAAGGATGGTGGATTCCTCAATATTTAGCTGATGCAAATCCAGACATCGTCACAGTTGAGGATGCTTTAGCGAGACCTGATTTATTTCCTCATCCAGAAGGTGATGGTGCTGCTCTTTATACTTGTCCATCAGGTTGGAACTGTCAAATTACTACTGGTAACCTCTTTCAAGCATTTGAAGGTGAAGGAAAAGGTTTTAACCTTGTAGATCCTGGTTCAGGTGGAGCTCTTGCTGGTTCTATCGCTGAGGCTTATGAAAAAGGTGAAGGTTGGTTTGGTTATTACTGGGCGCCAACAGCTATTTTAGGTAAGTATCCAATGAAAAAGTTAGATTTTGGTGTACCACACGATAATGATGAGTGGAATACTTGTACAGCTATAGAGGGTTGTGCTGATCCTCAGAAGAATTCATGGGTTGTTTCCTCTGTGTTTACAGTTGTTACAGATAACTTCAAAAATTCAACTGGACCAGGAATGGATTATATCTCTAAGAGAGCATTACCTAACTCAGTTGTAAACGAACTATTAGCATGGAAGGATGATAATCAGGCATCTGGTGAAGATACTGCTATCTATTTCTTGCAAAACTATGGTGAGTGGAAAAGCTGGGTACCTTTTGATGCTCAATTAGACGTTCTAAACGCACTATAATAATTATTTTTATCTAAGAAGTGGGCTTTTGCCCACTTCTAAATTTTACTGCTAAAATTTTATGGAAAAGTTATTTTTATCAGAATTTCCTGAATTAAGCCGAGAAACTCTTCGTTTTATTAAAAAGGGTTTTGACACATCTTACAGGGCTTTTTCAAGAGAATATGGTGATACTATTGAGGCAGTTTTTGATCCAGTGCTATATTTTTTAGTCTGGTTTGAAAAATTATTACAAAATTCACCTTGGCCTTTGGTTCTAATTTGTTTTTTAGCTGTAATTTATTTTGGTAGCAGAAAAATATCAGTAACTATAGGTTCTTTATTTGCATTTCTTTTAATTGGAATTTTTGGAATGTGGGAGGACACCATGTCAACTGTGAGTATTATTGGTGTTTGCACTTTACTTTCTATTGGAATTGGTATTCCGGTTGGTGTGCTCATGGCAAAATCTGAGCGTGCACAAAGGATCTGTACTCCAATTTTAGACGTTATGCAGACGATGCCAAGCTTTGTTTACTTGATTCCTGTCGTTATGTTATTAGGTATTGGTAAAATACCGGGTTTATTAGCAGTGGTTATTTATGCAATACCTCCTATTATTAGACTGACTAATTTGGGAATAAGAGAAGTTGATAGCGAGGTGTTAGAAGCGGCAGATGCTTTTGGTGCTAATCCTAGACAAAAATTATTTCAAATTCAGCTACCTTTGGCCCTTCCAACAATTTTTGCTGGAATAAACCAAACTATTATGATGGCACTAGCGATGGTTGTTATTGCATCTATGATTGGTGTCAAAGGTCTAGGGCAACCAGTATTAAAAGCTATTACAAATCAATATTTTGCAATGGGTCTATTTAATGGTTTAGCGATAGTTGCTTTGGCAATTATTTTTGACAGAGTTTCTCAATCTTTTGGACACCGAATTCAACAACATAGAAGTGGTGCAAGAGAGTAAATTAGAAATTAAGCTATTACATAATAAAATCTTTAACTTACATTTTATTAATTAATCAATATGTCAAATAAAAGTCTTATAGGTGTATTTTTCATAACTTTTATTTATCTACTAGCAATATTTTTAAAGCAACCCCTAGAATATGTCTTTAATTTACAGTTATTACCATTGAGTCTTTTATCACTGATTTTGGGAATATTTTTTTTTAATATATTTTCTTTATCTTCTAATATTGTTGAAGGTCGAGAATTTATCAAGAAAAATATACTTCAATTAGCAATTATCTTACTGGGTATAAAGATAAGTTTGGCTCAGTTATGGAGAGTCAGTATAGAGTCGATATTTGTAATAATAATAACAATAATATTTATTTTTCTGACATATATTTTAATAAAAAAAATTTGGCCAACTCAAAAAGACTTGTCAAAATTATTGGCAATTGGCACATCCATTTGTGGTGTTACAGCTATTTTAGCCTCCTCATCAATTTTAAAATCAAAAGATCAAGATGTAGCTGTGGCTATGCTAGTAGTAGTTTTATGGGGAAGTATAGCTGTATTTACATATCCTTTTTTTGTGGAGTTATTTTTTTTAACAGACATAGCTAAAGGTATTTTTTTAGGTGTTAGTATTCATGACATAAGTCAAGTGTTAGCAGCTGCCATGGTTCATAATGATTTATATCCAAATCAAAAAACTTTAGAAATCGCTACGATAACAAAAATAATAAGAAATTTATTTCTTTTAGCTTTGATACCGATATTAATAATATTAAATAAAAGTTCAAAAAATAATAAAAATAAAAGCCAATCAGTCTTTGTTAAAATATTTAATTCAATTCCACTTTTTGTAATAGGTTTTATTTTGTTTGTAACCTTTCGCTCAATTATGGACTTATACTTTTTTGATAATGAGAAATGGATGCAATTTTTAGTTATGCTTGATGAAATAATTTCAATTTTATTTGGCTTAGCTCTTACAGCTCTTGGAGCCTCTATTGATTTAAGAAAAATCTTTAATCAGGGGTATACTGCCCTATTAATTGGTATGACTTTTAGCTTTGTATCCCTTGTATCAGTAAGCCTCCTAATATTTATTTTAGGGCTAAATGTCTTATAGAAATAATATCATTGCTTTGTAGAGAGAATACATATTAACTACACTGAATTTCATGACCCACTTAATTGCTAAAAGTGCGAGACTTCGCTCTACCCCTTACACCAAAAGAATAGAAGAATATGGTGTTCAATCATACACAGTTTATAATCACATGCTTTTACCTGCGTCTTTTAAAGGCATAGAGGAAGATAGTAGGCACCTAAAAAATAATGTTCAACTTTGGGATGTATCTGGCGAAAGACAAGTTCAAATTAAAGGACCTGATGCAGCTAAACTTACACAATTAATTACGTGTAGAGATTTATCTGAGGCAAAAGATTATCTTTGCTATTACGCTCCAATTGTTGATAACAAAGGTAAAATTATTAATGATCCACTGATAATGAAAGTTGGGGAAAACACATGGTGGCTATCAATAGCTGATACAGATGTGCTTCTTTATGCAAAAGGAATTGCAATTGGTATGAACCTTGACGTAGAGATTACTGAACCCAATGTTAACATTCTTGCCGTTCAAGGACCAAAATCATTTGAGCTTATGTCAAGAGTGTTCAAAGACATAGATAAATTAAAATTTTTCAACTTCAAAAGATTTGATTTTCAAAATCATAAATTTTTAATTGCTAGATCAGGTTGGTCCAAACAGGGTGGATTTGAAATTTATGTAGATCATGATGAAATTGGTGTAAATCTTTATGATGCCCTTATGTCTAAAGGTGAAGATTTGGATGTAAGACCAGGTTGTCCAAATTTAATTGAAAGGATAGAGGGTGGTTTATTATCTTTTGGAAATGATATGAACATGAATGATACTCCACTTGAGTGTGGTTTAGGTTCTTTTGTTTCTTTCAATCCCAAAATAGATTATTTGGGAAAAGCTGAATTAGAAAAGCAGCACAAAGAGGGAGTCAAGAGATCTTTAGTTGGTTTAAAACTTAAACTGGATAAAATTGAAATTACAAAAGCGTTACCTTTAAAAATTGGCACTGACATAATAGGTGAGCTAAGGGCTGCATGCTTTAGTCCAGATTTTGGCTGTTGTCTTGGAATAGCTATGGTTCAAACCCAATATCAAAGTTTAGAAAAAAAACAGACACTTCTTGTTGATGGCGAAGAGGTTGAGTCTGTAATGACGAGCCTCCCCTTCAATAAATAATAATTGCTTTTTTAAACTAAAAGTTTAAATAGTCTCGGGTGTTAAATATCGTTTATAGTTCTTGGGCTCTATTTACAGGGTTTGGATTTATTATGCTTGCACATTCTTTGCAAGGAACCTTGTTAAATATTAATGCCGTATTATTTAATTTTTCCAATTTTGAAATTGGATATGTCTTTACAGGTTATTTTATAGGCTATTTAGCAAGCTCATATATTTGTCCTAAAATTATCAAAAATGTAGGACATATAAGAGTATTTGCAGCATTTGCATCCATTGCTTCCATAACGATATTATTTCATTGGATTTATATTCACCCGTATTTTTGGTTTTTTTTAAGATTACTTACAGGGTTTTCATTAGCAGCTATATATATCGTTTGTGAAAGTTGGCTAAATGATCGAGCTGATAATAAAACAAGGGGGAAGCTTATTGGGTTTTACATGGTGATATTATACTTCTCAACTAGTGGGGGTGGTTTGCTAATAAATCTAAAAGAGACTACTGAGGCACACTTATATATTCTAACATCTTTATTAATTTCTTTTGCTTTAGTTCCAATTTTGCTTACTAAAAAATCAGCACCAGAATTTTCTACACCTAAGTTCATATCTTTAAAAGATCTTTATAAAAATTCTCCAATGTCTTTTATCGGTTCTTTTGGCATTGGTATGATTTATGGAGCATCATTTGGATTAATTGCAGTTTTTGGAGCTAAATTAGGTCTAAGTATTTTTCAAATTTCTATACTTGTTTTTGTAAATACTTTCATTGGAGCTTTATTTCAATATCCGATTGGTAAATTATCGGATACATTTGATAGGAGAATAATTTTACTGATATTAAATATAATTGCTTTGGTTTCATCTATTTGTGTAATTATTTTTGGAACTTTTTCATTTAATATCCTTTTATTATTTGTTGGAATACATTCAGCTGTATCTCTTCCTTACTACGCAGTTGTTATTTCTCATCTCAATGATTTTTTAGAAAAGGATGAGGTTGTCTCTGCTAGCTCAACTCTGACATTAGTGAATGCGTTAGGTTTAGTTTTAGGGCCAATTATTGTGTCTGGATTTATGTCTTATTTTGATGCTTATGGATTATTTTATTATTGTGCAATAGTTTATATTTTTATGGCGCTATTTACCTATCAAAGAATTAGGGTTGGAAGAACTAGTGAAATTTATGATGAGAATACACCTTCAATGATTGTGCCTCGCACCACTTCCGCAATAGGAATGCAAACTGCTACTGAACAAATGATTAGTAAAATTGATGAAAAAGAGTAATTTTTTAATTGATGGATTTCGAAGCCAAGATAGCTGAATTAGGTCTTTTAATACCAAAACCTGCCAAACCTGCAGGGAGTTATAAACCCTGCGTTATTGTTGATAATATTGCATATATATCTGGTCAAGGTCCCTTACTTGAGGATGGGTCTTTTGCAAAAGGAAAAGTTGGGGCTGATGTTGATTTAGAGACAGCTCAAAACCACGCAAGGCTATGTGGATTAGCTATCTTATCTGCTTTAAAAAATGAAATAGGATCAATTAATAAAGTAGATCAATTAATAAAACTGACAGGTTTTGTAAATTGTATTGAGAGCTTCACACAGCAGCCTTTAGTAATCAATGGTTGCTCAAATATGATGAAAGATATTTTTGGCGAGACTGGTGTTCATGCTCGAGCTGCAGTAGGAGTTAATTCTTTGCCTCTAGGTTTTACAGTAGAAATTGAGGCAATATTTAAAATTAAGAGTTAATTTCTTAATTGACAATTAATTAAATTTAGCAAAATATTAATTTATTAATGCTTGGGGTTTGAATTATGGATTTTCATTTTGAAAATAATACTATTAAAATAATCCATCAAAATAAGACATTTCATTTGCATCCCATTTGGTTAAGAGAAAGACTACCGGGTGAAAAGTATTTTGATTTAGATACTAATCAAAGATTATATGAGCCATCCTCTATTGACTTAAAGTTGAAAATTGAAAATTGTAAATTAACAGATAACAAACTTGATGTTGAATTTAATGATGGGGCACAAGGTCAATATCGTTTAGATGATCTTTTGATTGAAATGGATGAAGAAAAAAATAAAAGAGGGCCCTTACCAAAAAGAATTTTATGGAATTCTCAGCTAGAAGATTTACCTGAAGCTATTTTTGAAGAAGATATGGTTGAACAAGAATCTATGTACAATCTTCTTATAGATTTTTATAAATATGGATTTGTTATTATTAAAAATGTACCAACTGAGAGTAAGTATATTTTAAAATTTGTAAATTCAATCGGCCCAGTTAAGGTCACAAATTTTGGAGAATTTTTTGATGTAATGTCTAAACCAAATCCAAATGACTTAGCCTATAAACCTATTGCATTACCGCCTCATACTGATAACCCTTACAGAAAACCAGAAGCACCCGGGATACAGTTTTTGCATTGTTTAAAAAATGAAGTGAGTGGTGGTTTTTCTACTCTTGTTGATGGTTTTTCAGTTGCAGAATATATCAAATTAAATGAGCCAGAAGCATTTGAGTCTTTAACAAAAACAAATTTACGTTATCGATTTCAAGATAAAGATATAATTTTAGAAAATTGGGGAGAGTTAATTGAATTAGACAAGGATAGCGACTATAAGCAAGTCAGATATAGTACTAGAGTTGATTACGTGCCACCTTTAGAAAATGAAAAATTAGAGAGATTTTACAAAGCGAGAAAATTATTAGGAGATTTATACACTTCATCTGACTTCGAGATAAAATTTAAGCTCTCACCAGGAGATGTCATGATGTTTGATAACCACAGACTTCTCCATGGAAGAACCTCTTATGACTCGAGTGAGGGAGCTAGACATTTACAAGGTTGTTATCTAGAATTTGATTCAACTGATGGCAAGCTTCGCCACCTAGCTCGAAAGTTCAAGTAGTTTTCAAATGGCCGAGTTAGATATCATCTCGGCAGAGGTATTTGCATGTAAATCAAACGCACCTCAAATTATTTGGGCAAAAGATATGTCTCCAATGTTTGAGGCCAACATCATCGTCAAACTTATCACTGAATCTGGTGTAGAATGTGTGGGAGGAGTGCTAATTCCAACAGAGCATCATTATGATCACTCTGTGGTCGAGTCCTGTCGAAATTTATTTCCTGAAATTCTAGGAAAAAATCTAAAACAACGATCTAAACTAACTGAATTTATGTTAACTCGATGTGTTCCCCTCAACCCTCTTGCTGTTTCTTCTATTGATATTGCTATGTGGGATGGATATGCCAAGTCAATCGACAAACCTCTTTGTGATGTTCTTGGAAGAAAAAGAGATAGTATTGCTTCTTATGCTTCTACTCCCCTTTTTCATAGTATCGATGAATATATAAACTTTGTTAAAAATTTAGAGGCCCAACATTTCCATACCGTCAAATTTCACACATGGTGTGATGTTGAATTTGATCTTCAAATGGTCTCTCAAGTCTGTCCGCTATTTCCCAATATCAAATTTATGATTGATTGTGAGCAGCGATATAATCGTGAGGATGCGCTCATTCTAGGTAAAAAATTAGATGAATTAAATTTTATTTGGTTTGAAGCACCCTTTAATGATTTTGATTGGGAAAGCTATCAATGGCTTCGATCACAAATTAAAACACCAGTTATTGGTGCGGGAAACTCCATACTCAACCCCTTCCAAATTGAGCAGTCTCTCAAATTAGATGTTTTTCATCATGTTCGAGTAGATACTACCTATGTAGGCGGTATTACAAAAGTCTTAGAAGTAATGAAAATAGCGAAGAATTTCAATAAAAATACTGAGCTTCAGTCTTGGTCCTACCCCTTAGGTCAAGCAGCGAATTTACATATTATGTTGAGCCATGATAATTGTGATTATTTTGAACAAGTTGTCCCTTTTGAAGACCACGAGCATGGAGCAAAAACCTTTATTCGTACAGATCATAAGGGTGAAGTGACCGTGAACCCTGATCCTGGTCTAGGGATAGAAATAGACTGGGATGTGGTTCATCGAGATTGGTATTCACATCTAAAACTAGGTCCAAACGGGCTTGAATCAGAAATCCGATCAATCTAGTTTCCCATCATCAAGTATAAAAGGTCATGAAGTGGCTGATTCAAATTATAAGCATCATCGCAATTATGACAGGAACAAGTATGGCACAAAACCTCTATAATTTTTCTATTAACGATATTGATGGAAATGTAATCAATTTTAATGAATTTCAAGGAAAACCTATTTTGCTAGTGAACACTGCAAGTCGATGTGGTTTCACAAAACAGTATGCTAATCTCTCTAATCTGCATCGAGAGTACTTAGATAAAAATCTTATTATCATTAGCACTCCTTCCAATTCTTTTAAGCAAGAATTAAGTGAGGAGGAAGACGTCAAAGAATTTTGTCTCGTAAACTATCAAACAAAATTTATTTTAACCGAGATCATAGATGTTAAAGGAGATAATGCTCACCCTCTTTATCAATGGATAACAAGTGACTATGGGAAAACCCCACAATGGAATTTTTATAAATATTTATTCGATGGTCAGGGTAATCTAGTTGAAAGCTGGTCGTCGATGACAAAACCTGATAGCAAAAAAATTACATCAAAAATTGATCAATTAATTTAAATACAGGAGAAATTAAAATGATTACTTTAAGAAAGAGTGAAGACAGAGGCCCAAGTAATTTTGGATGGCTAGATAGCAAGCATACTTTTTCCTTTGGCCATTATTATGATCCTCAAAATATGGGATTTGGGAATCTCCGAGTTATTAATGATGACCGAGTAGATGGAGGAAGAGGCTTTGATGCTCATCCTCATAACAACATGGAAATTATTTCTTATGTTATTGAGGGCGCCTTAGAACATAAAGATAGCATGGGAACTGGCTCGGTTATCAAATCAGGAGATGTGCAACATATGAGTGCTGGAACTGGTGTTGTTCATAGTGAATTTAATCATTCTCCCACAGAGAAAGTGCATTTCTTACAGATTTGGATTGTGCCCAAAGAACGTGATATTGAGCCTAAATATAATCAAAAATATTTCAGTGAAGAAGATAAGCTAAATAAATTAGCTAAAATTATATCCCCTAATGGATCTGATAATTCGATTGAAATAAATCAAGATACAACCATATTTGCCTCGATTGTTGACAAAGACGGTGAAGTTAAATTTACACCTTCCAACGATAAAGATTATTGGATTCATGTTGTTCAAGGAAATGTAAATTTTCAAGAATACAATTTAAAAGAAGGCGATGGCGTTGCTATCACTAAAGGGGAGTTATCAGAGATGATTTTTCGATCTTCTAATAAAGGAGAGTTTTTATTATTTGAAATATAAAAAAAGGGGCACATAATGTGCCCCTTTTTTAGGAGTACTATAAATAAGATTATTTAAATTCTGGGTAAGCGACTGTTGTTAATTCAGCACTATCTAAACCAGATGCTTCGGTCTCTTCTGATACTCTTAAGCCTACAGTTCCTTTTAGAATATAAAAGAATACGCCACTTAAAGGTACAACTAAGACAGCTGCAGCAACAATTCCTATTAATTGCACTAGGAAATCGCCGCTACCAAAGATACCTACGGCCAGCGTTCCCCAAATACCTGCAACTAAGTGTGCTGATATTGCACCGACAACATCATCGATTTTCATTTTGTCGAGCATTGGGATAGCAATAGTACAAAGAATACCACCTATTGCACCAACAATCATAGATAAGAAGTGGTTGCTTAAATCTGGACCTGCAGTAATAGCTACAAGACCTGCAATAGCACCGTTCAATGCAATAGATAGATCAATTTTTTTATACAATAGCTGTGATAAAATAATTGCAGCCACAACACCACCACATGCAGCAATATTTGTGTTTACAACAACAATTGACATTGCAGAAGCATCAGCGGCACTACCAAGTGCTAGTTGAGATCCACCGTTAAATCCAAACCATCCAAACCAAAGGATGAAGGTTCCTAAACATGCTAAAGGCATGTTCGCACCAGCGATTGGAGAGATCTTTCCATCTGCACCATATTTTCCAGCTCTAGGACCAAGAATTAAACAGCCAGTTAAAGCCGCCCATCCGCCGACTGAGTGAACAATAGTAGATCCAGCAAAATCAGAAAAGCCCATTTCTGTGAGCCATCCACCGCCCCAGGTCCAAGAACCATAGATTGGGTAAATAATTCCTGTCATAAATGCTGCAAATATCATAAATGGCCATACTTTAATTCTTTCAGCACATGCACCAGATACGATTGAAATTGCTGTAGCACAGAACACCATTTGGAAGAACCAATCTGATGCTAAAGAGTAGCCACCCTCTTCAGTTGCAGCTGTTAAATCATCAGCAGTATCGTAAAACATACCACCTAATGAACCTATCCAACCTGATACATCTACATACATTAAACTGTAACCGATTAGATAAAACATTATTCCTGCAATTGAGTATAAAGCTATATTTTTTAATAAAATTGCTGATGTGTTTTTTTTACGAACAAATCCAGCTTCTAACATGGCAAAACCTAGTGCCATGAACATCACTAAGACTCCACTAAAAACAAATAAAAATGTATTAAATACAAAGGCTGTTTCAGCAGATACTTCCGCACTTGCAACTCCAGAGAAAAGCAAAGTAGGGATTAAGAAAGTTAATATTTTTTTCATTGGATCTCCTTATTTAATTGCCTCAGCGCCTCGTTCTCCTGTACGTATTCGGACAACTTCTTGCACTTCAGTTACAAAAATTTTGCCATCTCCAATTTTTCCCGATTTTACTGCTTCAGAAATTGTTGTGATGACTTTTTCGACGTCTGCAGAATCTACTAAAACCTCTGCTCGAGATTTAGGAAGAAAATGTACCTCATATTCTGCGCCTCGGTACAGTTCGGTATGACCCTTCTGGCGCCCATATCCTTTAGCCTCAACAATAGTTAAACCTTGAATGTCCACACCTGTGAGTGCTTGTCTCAAAGCTTCAACTTTATCGGGCTTGATAATTGCTGTTATTAGTTTCATAAATACCTCTCTTATTTTTGAGTTGAGAAACTTATAAATACTGAATCAAAAAAAAAATAATGCTAAGAAGTTAATGAAACTATGCAACTTGTGAATATCCCAGATTGTCCAATAAAATCAGTAATATTGGTAAAAAAACATCAATAAATATGATTAAAATAATTATATAGAGCAAGACTAAATCTTAAATCAATAAGCAAGTGTTTGTGACTTTAAAGAGGATTCTTCCAACCAACTTGATAGATTGCTTCATTCCTTCGAAGATTAGGCAATGTAAACGGACCATCATAAGTAGCTTTAATAGCGGGTCCAATTACTTCAATATTATCACTAATTAACTCACTTTTTAAAACATCTCGGTGTTTATAAAAATTTTTATCGGAAGCAAAACCAGAATATCTAATTACTGCAAAATAACCTGGCTCAATTGAAGAAATTTTTACTGAATTATCTGATGGTAAAGGTATTTCATTTAGTTTGTATTTAATTGGTAAATAAAATTGCATGACGTACTCGTTTTCAATTTGAGTAACATTCACTGGTGTGGTCATTGAAATTTTTTCACTTTGTTTATTATTGCCAGAAATATAATTAAAAAGTTTTCGAAATCCATTATTTTGATTAGTGTATTGGGTTTGAACTACTAGACGCTCCTCATAAAATCTAATTTCATATGTATCTGTCTGATGAACTACTTTATAAGGCGATTCATTATAGGCCATCAAGTCTTGTACCACGAGTAATGTAAATAGTAAGTATTTAATCATTTAAAATTTGCGTTTCTTTATCAGAGACTCCCCATAATCTGTCATCTATGGGTATCCATCCTTTAATAGAGGATTTATTGCCCTCAGGTATACTTACTTTCACCATTGTTTCTTTTACCTCTAACAAGTTTACAATTTTTGGTGCAAGTATTACTCCTTTTTGAATAGTCATCCAAGACTCAGGGTCATAAGATTTCAATGCATACAGCTCAATATCCTCTAGTATCAGCAATGTTCTTTTTTTAGATAACTGATTGTGAGCAATCCAACCTTGTATTCCATTAAATAATTCAATGCGGTACCAGTCTGTATAAGAACTCCAACTATTTCTAAACTCTTCAATAACCTTTACAGGCATATTTTCCTCTGTAAGGAGAAACTTCTCTGTTTGTTTATTCAAATCTTGATTTTCTGGATAGTGACGTAGCCAAGACTTGTCATGAGCTAGCGATTTATAATATGGAATATGTTTATCAGAATATGCAGTTAAAGGGAGCACCAGAAACAAAAGCACTAACCTGATCATTAATTTTATCTTTGTGAATTTTGCCAATTTGGATGGGTATAAGGTTGTAGATTTGATGGTGCTAAAAGAGGTTTTCCCAAGATATGATCTGAGGCTTTCTCACCCGTCATTATAGATGGAGCATTAAGATTGCCATTACATATCTGAGGAAAAATTGATGAGTCTGCAAGAAATAAATTTGAAAAACCCTTTACTTTGCAATCATTTAGAACGACAGAAGAAGGGTCATCTTCTTTTCCAATCTTGCAGGTACCACATGGATGATAAGCACTTTCACAATTATTTTTTATAAATTCGTCGAGACCCTCATCCGAAACAACGTTATCACCAGGTTGAATTTCATCTCCTTTAAAAGGAACTAGGGCCTCTTGACTCAGTATCTCTCTACTAAGTCTAAGTGATTTTCTAAAGTTTGGAAAATCATCTTCATGAGACATGTAATTGAATTTTATAGTTGGTGAATCAAATGGGTCACTAGATTTTAATTTTACAAAACCTCTAGATTTTGAACGCATTGGTCCTACATGCAATTGAAAACCGTGACCTTCGCTAGGCGCCTTTCCGTCATATCTAATTGCGACTGGAAGAAAATGAAATTGTATATCAGGATATGGTATGTTTTTATCAGAGCGAATGAAACCAAGAGTTTCAAATTGGTTTGTTGCACCTGGCCCACTTTTAAGAAACATCCATTGCATGCCGATAAGTAATTTAGAAAAAGGATTTAAATATTTATTAAGTGTTACTGGTTGTAAACATTTGACTTGAAAATAAACTTCTAAATGATCTTGTAAGTTTTTACCAACACCTGGTAAGTTTTTAATAACCTTGATCCCCAAATTATTTAAATCATTGCCCTCTCCAATACCCGATCTTTGAAGAATTGTTGGACTATTGATAGCGCCAGCTGATAAAACAACACCAATATTTGCACTAAAGGTTTTTTTTTGACCCCGATGGTATACTTCAACTCCCTTAGCTTTGTCTTCTTGAAAAATTATTTTATCGACTAGAACCTTTGTTATGAGTTGTACATTTTTTTTCGCTAATGCAGGCTTTAAATAAGCTTTTGCTGTTGAAAAACGAGAGCCTTTCCAAACGGTCATATCAGCTGGTCCAAAACCCTCCTGTCGAAAGCCATTGTAGTCATCAGTATAGGTGTATCCCGCCTGCTCGGTAGCTTTTACAAAAGCATTGTGTAATGGGTTATCTCTTTTGCCATGAGTTATGTTTAGAGGACCTGATTTCCCTCTAAACTCTGAATTGCCTCCGTGGCTTGCTTCCATTCTTTGAAAGTATGGAAGGACATCGGGATAATCCCAACCTTTTGCACCACTTTCTGCCCATTGATTATAATCACCAGCATTACCCCTTACATAAATCATTCCATTAATTGACGAAGACCCTCCTATAACTTTACCTCTAGGGCACACGAGAGACCTACCATTTAAAGTTGGCTCAGGTTCTGCTTTAAAGCCCCAATCGAATTTATTCATATTCATTGGGTATGAGAGTGCTGCAGGCATTTGTATAAAAGGACTATTGTCATTGCCGCCAAATTCTAATACTAGAATTTTTAATTGAGGGTTTTCCCCAAGTCTGTAAGCGATTGTAGATCCTGCTGATCCAGAACCAATTACGATATAATCAGGATTTTCAAACATAGATTAGTTCAATTTCTTCCTCTACTACCATGTTTTAAATAAACATTTTTTGCAAGTATTTTATGTTCTTGTGATTTGCGAATATCAAAAATTTTTTTTCTAGCATACTGAGCAGTTTCTTTAACATTTATTATTTCTTTTTGAAACTCATTATCGAACAAATTTACGTTCAAACTTTTTTTTGGGGGATTATGAAAAAAAGCAGGTGGGAAATTTTTTACTTCAGGAATTTGTGACTTAATAAATTTACCGAGAGGATCTTGATCCATAGCTTGTTTATAAGGATTATACATTCTAATCGTATTGATACCGGTTGTACCTGATTGCATTTGTATTTGACTGTAATGAATTCCAGGTTCAAAGTCTGTAAACAACGCTGCCAAGCGTGGAGCAAAGTATCTCCAATCAAGCCATAAATTATAAGAAGCAAATGATGCTAACATTGCTCTCATTCTAAAATTGATCCATCCATAATTTCTTAAATAAATCATACATGCATCGATAAAATGAACTCCAGTCTTACCTTCAATCCAAGCCACTAATTTCTCTTCATCTTTATCACGTATTTGATCATACACAGGAATAAAGCTTACATGTTCAATTGACGGCTGATCCTCTAATTTTTGAATAAAATGCGATCTCCAATATAACCTAGATAAAAATGAATTTATAGATTTAGCAAAATTTTTATTGGTATGCTTTATTAGATCTCTTTTTTTTTCGGCCTCTTGAAAAACTGTGCGGTGTGATATTGTACCGTATGTCAAATGAGTTGATAATCTTGAGCAGCTTTTTTCAGCAGTTATCGGGCTAGACATCTCAAATTGATAATTTTCACCTCTTTTATTTAAAAAAGACTGAAGCAATTTTTCTGCTTCGACAGATCCACCCTTTTGCCTATATGGACATGGTGTTGAATCATAAAAAAATTTTGGTAATTCATGTTTTGTTAATTCTAAATTAACTGATTGTTTTATAATGGGCAAATTAGACTTTTTAATAATCTCGTTTCTAAAATTTTTTGCCCATAGGTTTCTATCATGTTGTCCTCTTTTAACGCCTGGGTAAGAGCATTCAATCCAATCAATTTTTTTTTGAAAAAAAAATTTTTTTAATTTTTTATCTCTTTGGTAAGTCCATTCAATACCTGTTTCTTGTTCGCTAATTACGCTTGAAAAGCTATGTTTATCTTTTAAAAACTTGAATATTTCAATCGCGTCACCAAAAAAGATATTTAAATATAAATTATTTTTTAATAATTGTCGTTTAAGGTCATTTACACTCTCTAATGTAAATTGCCATTGCCTTAAAGACATATCTTTTTGCTTCCACAGCTCGGGTTCTATAATGTAAATTAATATAGATCTTTTATTTTCATCAATAAGAATTTCATTGTCTTTAAATCTTAAATTCTTCTTAAACCAGACGATCCTATTTGACATCTGTTACTAGTCTTTAATTTTGAAGCCTTTTGAAAAAATATAAATAATTGCAGAAATATTTAGAATTAAAAAAGTAAATATCATAATCAAACTCGTTGTAATACTTACATCAGCCATTTCATAAAAACTCCATCGAAAACCACTTACTAAGTAAAGAACTGGATTTACCATAGAAACGTTCTGCCAGAACTCTGGTAACCAGTTGATTGAATATAGCGAGCCGCCAAGAAATACAAGTGGAGATAAAATTAGTGTAGGAAATATTGATAGCTCCTCCCAATTTGATGACAACATCCCTATGAGAAAACCTAGTAAGCTAAAAGTTAAAGATGTTAAGACGAGCATTAAAATCATTGTAAACGGATGCATAATATATATTTCAACAAAAAATAACCCTGTTGCTAATATTAAGCTTCCTAAAATTATTGATTTTGTAGTGGCCGCGCCAACAAAACCAATAACAATCTCTGTTGTTGATAGTGGGGCAGCATAAATTTCATTTATAGTTCCAAGAAATTTTGGAAAAAAGATACCTGAAGAAGCGTTTGAGACACTTTGTGTAAGTAAAGCTAACATTATCATACCAGGCACTATGAAAGAACCATATGATATATCTTCAATCACAGGGATGCGACTGCCGATTGCAGCACCGAAGACTACAAAATAAAGAGAGGATGATATCACAGGAGAAAATATACTTTGAACAGTTGTTCTTCTCATTCGATCCATTTCATGCAAGTAAATCGCCATTATGCCTGTCCAGTTCATACACTCTCCTCCAAAAGTTTTTCGAATATCGTCTCCAGCGATGTCTGGGAGGAATTTAAATCTTTTAATTTTAGACCAGCTGTCTTTATGTCTTGAAGAAGTGCGGTAATACCAGTCGAAGATCCGTGAGAGTCATATGAATATGTTAAAGAGTTATTACTATTCATTTTTAAGTTATACGACTCTAAAGTAGATGGGATTTGACTGAAAGGCTCCTGAAATTCTATAGTTAAATTCTTTTGACCCATTTTTTGCATTAAATCATTCTTATTATCAGTAATTATGATCTCGCCATTATTGATTACAGATACTCGATCAGAAATAGCCTCAGCTTCTTCGATATAATGAGTAGTAAGAATAATTGTTACACCATTTTCTTTAAGCTCCTTTACCGCTCTCCACATATCTCTTCGCAAATTAATATCGACACCTGCAGTAGGCTCATCTAGAAAAAGTATTTTTGGTTCATGACTCAATGCCTTTGCAATTAATGCTCTTTTTTTCATACCTCCAGAAAGCTCACGAAGCTTACTATCTTTTTTATCCCAAAGGCTGAGATCTTTAAGAATTTTTTCTATGTATGCAGGATCTTTTTTCTTACCATATAAGCCTCTAGTGTAAGAGACATTTTGAAAAACTTTTTCAAAGGCTTCTAAATGGAGTTCTTGAGGCACAAGACCAATCATCGATCGAGTTTTTCTGAAATCTTTAACAACATCATATCCATCAACTGAAATGGTTCCTGATGTAGGTAAGACTATACCACATATGGCATTAATGAGTGTTGTTTTTCCAGCACCATTTGGACCAAGAAGTGCAAGAATTTCACCTCTTTGAATTTCTAAATTGACTCCTTTGAGGGCTTCTAAACCTCCTTGAAAAGTTTTTTTTAAATTATCAATTTTAATTAAGATATCTGCTGACATAATTAGATTGCGTACAGTATATTATAAGCAAATAACATCAAGATAGTTTATCAGTAATCTTATTTTTTTTACTTTTTTCAATTAAGTAAGTGCTAATTAAAACAGCAATAAGGGCAACAATAATTTTATAAGTTATTTTTTCATTTAAAAAAAGATATCCAAATATCAATCCAAAAATTGGAATGATGTAGGCAACTTGTGATTGAAAAACTAAGCCATTATTTTTAAGAATATAAAATCTCATTAACCAAGCTATCGCAGTCGCAACGATACCAAGATACAAAAGAGAAATTGTAGCATTAAGAGACGGTCTCAATTCTGTTGGATTTTCAAAAATGAACATAATTGGTAATAAAAGAATAACTGCCCAAATTAAAATACTTGATGTAAGTACTTCATTTTTAATATGTTTTAGCTTGAGTGAAAATAGTCCACCTATGGTGTAACAAACTGGACCCAAGATTACCATAAATGCGTAAAAGATATTTGACTGATTGATTAGAATATTATCTGAAAATAAATAAACGATACCAAGAAAGCCTATTAATATTCCAACAAATTTTAAAAGATTAATTTTTTCATTTTGAATAAATAAATGTCCTAAGATTGTTGCTGCAATAGGTGCCGTGGACATCAAGATTGCTGCTAGATTACTTTGAACTTTTAATATACCGAATGAAATAAAAAAAAAGGGGAGAACTAAATTCACAAATCCTATAGTTGCGTACCATAACCAATTTTCTCCAAATGCTTCAATTGAAATTTTTCTTATCCAACAGTAAATAAGCATTACTATTGCAGCAAAAAAAATTCTACCAAAGGCAAGTGCCATGGGTGTATAACTTTCTGAAGCAATTTTGATGTTAAAGAACGCACTTCCCCATATACCAGCTAATAAAAATAAAAGTAAAAAATCTTTAAAGGATGCTTTGTGCATTATATGAGAGTAAACTGAACACGTTTATTCATTTTTCCTTTACTCTCATACTTAATAAATTTAAATTCGCCAATTTCATTTGTATTAGCTACGTGAGTTCCACCACACGGTTGTAAATCAATATCTCCTATTTTAACAAGTCGAATTTTATCATTTGTTCTTGGCGGTTTAACTGACAAGGTTCGTACTAGCTCAGGTTTTTGATCTAGCTCTTCATTTGTTATCCACTGATAAGAAATAGAGTGAGATTGTTGAATAAATTCATTAATGATTTTATTTAAAGTTTCAAATTCAAATGTTTCTTCGCCTAAATCAAAATCAATCCTACTTTTTTCTAAACCAATTGATCCTCCTGTAACATAATAAGGTAATGCTGCACACATTAAGTGCATCGAGGTATGCATTTTCATTAGGCGATATCGATGATCCCAATCAATATGGCCTTTTATTTGTCCAGAAAGATTTATATTTTCTGATTCAACAACATGGGCAATGCCTAACTCATGTTTAACTGTATTGATAACATTGAATTTTTTATCATTAATTTCTAGTACTCCCTTGTCTCCAGGTTGCCCACCACTTTGAGCATAAAAAGAGCTATCTTGAGTAATGATTTTGTCACCCTCGACTAATAAAATTTTTTCTTCGAAACTCTTTGTATAACTGTCTTTGAGATAAATCATTTTTTTGCTTCCTCAATCATAAAGTCTACACAGGACTCTATACCTCCTTGAGTATTGCTTTGTTTTTCACATTCCTCATAGTATTCGTGGTATTCAAATGTCGAAGTAATATATAGGCCCAAACCTATAATGCTAAAGACTGCAATACTATATAATATTTTTTTAGCCATCTTAAATTAATCTGTCTTGGAAACCTATCAATTGATTGTTAACAATGATATCTGATTTTTTAATAGGTCTAAGCAGTTCTATGCCTTCTAAACTTATACATCTACTTAGTGCAACATAAAGTTGTCCTGGGGCAAAAGAGCCTTGACTCATATCTATAATTACTCTTTCAAATGTTTGTCCTTGACTTTTATGAATTGTGATTGCCCAAGCCAATCTCATTGGATACTGTTTGAAAGATCCTGTTATTTCCTCTTGAACTTCTTGTTGATCATCATCATAGGTATATTGAATACGATCCCATTTTTCTTTTTTAACCTCATATATTTTATTATTAATTTTTACTTTTATTTTTTTTTGAGCAATATCATGAATTATACCAATAGATCCATTAACCCACCTTTTTTCAGGATCATTTTTAATCATAATTACTTGAGCTCCTTTTTTTAATTTTAAGATTTCATCAGTGGGAAATAATTCTTTATAAAATTGACCAGTAGCTTGTCCCCTGTAAGAAAACTCCTCCTGATTTAACTGGCTTAAATATTTTTGATTAATGCTGCTCGCTCGAGCATTAGTTGTAGTAAGTATGATTTTACCTTCATCCATCTCAATGTGATCAGTTAAAGAGTCGTTTATATTCTCGATCTGCGTGTGAGTAATTGAGCCATCTCTAACAGAGTTAAGCAAATGAATAAAATGGTCATCTTTTTGACGATAAATATTATGTAATTCAAGCGTTTTAAATTGGGCATCCTGGAAAATATTTGAATGAAAGAAGAAATGACCTTTAGGATAAATGCGCTGTAGAAGTCCTGACTCATCCATATTCACAACTGGTGGTAGTTGAAATAAATCCCCAAAAACGATTAACTGAACTCCGCCAAATGGTTGTGTAAGTTTTTTTCTGTGAACACGAAGGCTATAATCAATCGCATCAAAAACATCAGCACGAACCATAGATATCTCATCAATAATTAATGTTTCCAAATTTTGAAGAATTTCGATTTGTCTTACTTTTTTTATATGTCGTGTTTGAATAACCTTTGGTGGAAAACCAAAAAATGAATGAATAGTTTGTCCTTTAACTCGAATTGCAGCGACTCCTGTTGGAGCAAGAACAACTGTATTCTTCTTTGTTATAGATCGAAAGTAGGCCAATAGTGTAGACTTACCACTACCTGCTTTACCAGTAATATAAAAATGATCTTTTGTACTTTCAAGTTGCTCAATAATATTTTCAAATTCTTCACTGAGCTCGAAATCGTCAGGTAGTAAACTATTATAATTTCGCTTATAGCTCATCTATAATATTATTTAACATGTGAAAACATTCTTTCACTGTACCTTTTTGAATTTGAATTCTAGAAAGTTTTGGATTGAAATTTAATTGTTCGATATAAATATTTTTTTTAAAATATAATCCGATAAAAACTAAACCTACAGGTTTTAATTTAGTACCACCGTTTGGACCAGCTACACCTGTTGTTGAAAATGTTAGCTGACTTTTGGAAATCTTGTGTAAATGTAAACACATTTGAGCACATACTTGACGGCTGACCGCACCGTACCTTTTAATAGTACTAGATTTGACTTTGAGATTTTTAATTTTTGAGTCATTTGAATATGTTATCAACCCAGTTTTATAAATTTTAGATATACCAGACACAGCTGTAAATTCTGCTGCAAGCAAACCACCAGTACAAGATTCTGCTGTTGAAACTGATATGTTTTTATCGAGTAAATATTTGATTGTTTTCGAAACGACGCTCATAAGCTAGTTATACTTATTATATGGGCGAAGAAATAACAATGGTGCTTATTGGTATAAAAAAAATGCATAATTAATCCCCATAATTCAGAATAAATGTCGATAAATTAACAAAATTTGTCTATACATATGCAAATATTGCATATTACTATGAAATCCTATAACTTAATTAAAGGAATCATGGAGGTTTATATGGCAGATATGTTTACAGGACACTACCCCTTTATAGTTATGATTATTTGGTTCATAGCAGGTTTCATCGGATCAAAAATGTGATTGTGATGAGGGCAGTCCACGCTGCCCTCTCCCTACTCTAAAAGATGACATTATTACCCTTGCTGAAGCATTTGTGAGGGAATAATGTATCTTTATTAAAAGTCAGGAGAGAGAATGAATAAGCCAAATAATCTAGAACCGCTGTGGATGCCTTTCACTCCTAACAAAGTATTTAAGAAAGACCCAAGAATTATTGTCGGTGCTAAAGATATGCATTTTATTAGTGACGATAATCGTGAAATTTTAGATGGTACTGCAGGGCTATGGTGTGTAAACGCCGGTCATGGTAGAAAAAAAATTCAAGAAGCTGTAAATAAACAAATTGAAAATCTTGATTACTCTCCACCTTTTCAATTTGGACATCCGAAACAATTTGAACTAGCTAATCGTTTAGCTGAGATTTTTCCTGAAGGAATGAATCATGTTTTCTTTTCTAATTCAGGATCTGAAGCAGTTGATAGTGCATTAAAAATTGCACTAGCTTATCAACGTGCACGTGGACATTCATCTAAAACTAGATTAATAGGTCGCGAAAGAGGTTATCATGGTGTGGGTTTTGGAGGAATAAGCGTAGGTGGTATGGTAAAAAATAGAATGTACTTCGGATCAATGTTAAATGGTGTTGACCATTTACGCCATACCCACAATTTAAAATTGAATGCTTTTTCAAAAGGTGAACCTGAACATGGAGCAGAACTTGCCGATGATTTAGAGCGTCTTGTTCAATTGCATGATGCATCAACTATTGCAGCTGTAATTGTTGAGCCAATTGCTGGATCAACTGGTGCGCTGCCTCCGCCTAAAGGATACTTAAAAAGATTAAGAGAGCTCTGCACAAAACATGACATTTTATTAATTTTTGATGAAGTCGTAACTGCCTTTGGCCGTATGGGAAAAGCAACTGGCTCTGAGTTTTTTGGTGTAACACCAGATATTATTTCATGTGCAAAAGGTATTACAAATGCCACCATCCCTATGGGTGCAACCATAGTTCAAGACTTTATTTATGAATCAATGATGGAAAATGCGGATGCTCCAATAGAATTATTTCATGGATATACTTACTCTGGTCATCCTGTTGCTTGCGCTGCAGCCTTAGCAACACTAGATATTTATCAAGAAGAGGGATTATTTGATAATGCTGCTCATATGGCGCCTATTATTGAGGAAGCCGCTCATAGCCTGAAGGGCACAAAACATATAATCGATATTAGAAATTTAGGAGTGATTGCTGCACTCGAATTAGAGCCTAAAGGTAATGCTGTTGGTGCAAGAGGGTTTGAAGCTATGAAAAAAGCTTGGGATCTTGGCTTAATGGTAAGAGCTAACGGAGATACGCTTGCTTTTTCTCCACCTTTAATAATTAAAGAAAATCAGGTCGATGAAATGTTTACTAAAGTAAAAAAAGCCCTGGAACAAGTAGACTAAAAACGTTCCCCACTTCAACCTTACGCTGACTCGAAAATGCAACTTTGTATGTGTAATTTCACATTTACTTACCAATCTTTATATCAAGACTTCCTGAAAAAATGATTTTATAAAAAGACATAAAAAAAATAGAGGTTTTATTTCGAACTATGTCAGCAAAAATTATTACTTGACTAATAAATGTTATATTATTACAAATTTTGATTACAGTATTTTGAAACAGTTAATAATGAAAACAAATCAACTTATAAAAAAGGTATCTTAATTGGATAATCTTCATCAAGTGCCAGTAACAGTCTTAACAGGATTTCTTGGAGCAGGAAAAACAACTCTTTTAAATCGAATTTTAACAGAACAACACGGAAAAAAATATGCTGTAATTGTTAATGAGTTTGGTGAACAAGGGATTGATAATGATCTTGTTGTTGATGCTGATGAGGAAGTTTTTGAGATGAATAATGGTTGCATTTGTTGCACTGTTAGAGGTGATTTAATCCGTATTTTAAGTGGACTTATGAAACGGGCCGACAAACTAGACGCAATAATAGTAGAGACCACAGGATTAGCTGACCCTGCCCCCGTTGCTCAAACATTTTTTGTTGATCAAGACGTTGCTGATCGAACAAAGTTAGATGCAATTGTTACAGTTGCAGATGCTGTACATTTAAGTTCACAATTAACAGATCATCATGAAGCAGAGGAACAAATTGCATTCGCAGATGTGGTATTGTTAAACAAAATGGATCTTGTAGATGAGGGCGGATTAAAGACTGTTAAAGAAAGAATAAAAAAGATTAATCCTTTTGCAAAAATTATTAATACAACAAAATGTGGTGCTCCTTTAAGTGAGATTCTTGATTTAGATGCATTTAGTTTAAAACGAGTTTTAGATGTAGAACCTGATTTTCTCACATCAGATCATGACCATGAGCATGATGATGACGTAACAAGTTTATCTTTTGTCTCTAAAACACCTCTAGATATGGAAAAATTTCAAAACTGGTTTAGCAAATTATTACAAACAAAGGGTCAGGATATATTAAGATCTAAGGGTATTCTTGACTTTAAAGGAGAGAGTGATCGATACGTATTCCAAGGTGTACATATGTTGATGGATGCATCAAAAATGGATAAATGGCCAGAGGGGAAAGACCGTAGCTCTCGTATTGTTTTTATTGGCAGAAATCTTGAAAGTATGAATTTAAGAGAAGGATTTGAAAACTGTAAATCAGCATGAATGCTGATGCTAAAAACTTCCAAGAATTAAATAAAACTAAATTTGAACAAAGAGGAACTGTATTTAATTTTGGAATCCCAATCACTAATGCTGTCTCAATAGGAAATTCTATAGCAGTTGGTTTTGGAGATGGTAGTGTGAGAATATTTAACTCTGAACAAAGTTCTGAGCCGATAAAAGCTCACAAAAGTATTGTTTTATGCATGTCCAAAGATGGTAATAATATTTTAACTGGTGGAGATGATGGTCGGTTTTTAAAAATCTCTCTTAATGGTGAGGTTAAGGAAATTGGGAACTTTGGATCTCGTTGGGTAGATAATGTAACTGCGAGTAATGGGAGTTTAGTTTGTTCATCTGGAAAGGTTGTATATCTCTGGGCACCGGATAAAAAAGTGCCAAAATTATTTGAACATGATAGTACCATTGGGGGAGTTGCATTCGATAAAAAAGGAAGAAGAATGGCAGTTTCTCGATATGGAGGAGTAACTCTTTGGAAGAAAGATTACAGTAATAAATGGAAATCATCAGACTTGATTTGGAAAGGCTCTCACAACAAAGTAATTTTTAGTCCTGATGGAAAATACTTGGTGACATCTATGCAAGAAAACCGCTTACATTTTTGGCGTTTAAAAGATAAATATGCTGCAGGAATGTCAGGATATGTAACAAAAGTTAAAAGTTTTGCTTTTGCTCATGACTCAAAATATTTAGCAACTTCAGGGGCTGAATATACGGTTTGTTGGCCATTTGATGGAGATGGACCAGAGGGTCGTGAACCTATTTGTTTTCCATATTTAGGAAAAAAACTAGTCAAATTAGTAGAGCCATTTCCTAATGAAAATGCAATTTTTACTGGATTTAGTGATGGCTCAGTTTTTTTGTCTCAAATTGAAAATTTAGATAATACAATTATTATTCGGAGTTCTACTAGCTCTGAAGTCTCAGCTATAGCAGTAACTAGTGATCGTTCAAATTTATTGATAGGTGATATGGGTGGAAATATTTTGTGGACATCGATATGGGGCGATGAGGAAAATAATTAATGTTTAACAAAAAAAAACCAAATGCAGAAGCTATAAGAAATTTAAAAAAATTATTAACAAAGAAATTTAAATTGACAGAAAATACAATTTTAAATGTTGCAGAACTAAATTGTCATGAACCCGATTGTCCACCTACAGAAACTGTAATTACAGCTAGAAAAAAAGACAAATTAACAAAAATTTGGCGTGTACATAAACCTATAGATGAAATATTAGAGTCTGATATTAATTCACTAGATTAATTCCTAGATTTAATAATTTGTAAAAAATATGTATCATTAAACTAGTGCTAGCAGAAAACAATAGAGATGGTTAATCAAGGTATGTAACTAAAAATTCATAATACATTTCTTTAAAACTTAGCAATGATACATTAAGACTTAAAAAATGCAAAAATACATATCTGAATTTATAGGCACATTTATTTTATTAGTATCAATTGTTGGATCTGGCATAGCAGGACAGCAATATACGAATGATCAAATGGTAATTTTATTTAGTCATGCTGTTGTAATAGGTTTCACACTAATTTTTATAATTAGAATATTTGCAAATTTTTCTGGAGCTCATTTTAATCCTATTGTTTCAATTATATTTTTCTTACAAAAAGAATTGAGTTCTAGGGATTTATTTCTTTATATACTAATACAAATCATTGCAGCTGTACTAGGCACACTTTTTGCTAATTATATTTTTGGATTAAATGTAATTGAGATTTCTTCAAATATAAGAAGTGGAGCAAATATATATATTTCCGAAATTTTTGCTGCAACTGGATTATTATTGGTCATACTTTTATCTAGAGCAGATGGTAAAAATGTAGTTTCATTTAATGTTGGTATTTATATTACAGCAGCTCTTATATTTACATCATCTACAAGTTTTGCAAATCCGGCTGTAACAATTGCTAGAATGTTTACAGAGTCATTTACGGGTATCAATCCCTCCACTGTAATATTTTTTATTAGTTGTCAAGTTATTGGAATGTTTGCTGCCTACATTTTGTATAACCAGTTCTTTAAAAGCAAATAATTTCAAGGATTTTTGTAAATTATTAACAGAGACAATTCGTATTGTTGACTTACTTACAGGTTAAATTTTAATGATTTCAATATTAATTAAGTAGGAGAGAAAAATGAGCGAAGCCAAATGTCCCGTTGCTCACGGAGCTAATTCAAATATGGAGAAGTCATCAACTGATTGGTGGCCTAAAAATTTAAATCTAGATATTCTCCATCAACATGATCAAAAAACAAAACCGTTTAATGGTACTTATAATTACAGAGAAGAAGTAAAAAAATTAGATTTTAAAGCATTAGAAGCTGATATGCATAAATTAATGAAAGAAAGTCAGGATTGGTGGCCAGCTGATTGGGGGACATACGCAGGATTAATGGTTAGGCTTGCTTGGCACTCTGCTGGTACTTATAGAACTGCTGATGGGAGAGGTGGCGGTGGAACCGGTGATCATCGATTTGCTCCTTTAAATTCTTGGCCCGATAATACTAACTTAGATAAAGCTAGAAGACTTTTATGGCCGATTAAGAAAAAATATGGAAACAAGATTAGCTGGGCTGATCTTATGATCTTAGCTGGAAACATTGGCTATGAATCAACAGGATTTAAAACATTTGGTTTTTCATATGGGCGTGAGGATATTTGGCACCCAAACAAGGATATATACTGGGGACCAGAAACAGAAGCATTAGCATCTGATAGACACTCAGATAAAGAAGATGCCTCTTCGTTAGAAAGTCCACTTGCTGCAAATCACATGGCCTTAATCTATGTGAACCCAGAGGGATTTGAAGGTAACCCTGACCCATTAAAAACAGCTCAGCATATTAGAGAGACATTTGCAAGGATGGCTATGAACGATGAAGAGACTGTTGCTCTTACTGCAGGAGGTCATACTATTGGTAAAACGCATGGTAATGGTAATGTTGATAATCTTGAAGCAGAACCTGAAGGGGCAGAAATTAACGAACAAGGCCTTGGTTGGATGAATAATACTTCCAGAGGAGTTGGAAGAGATACGGTGACATCTGGAATTGAAGGTGCATGGACTACTGAGCCAACAAAATTTGATAATGGATATTTTGACATGCTCTTTAAATATGAGTGGGAACTTAAAAAAAGCCCTGCCGGAGCTTGGCAATATGAACCTGTCAACATTAAAGAAGAAGATAAGCCTGTAGACGTAGAAGATCCATCAATTAGATATAACCCAATTATGACAGATGCTGATATGGCAATGATCAAAGATCCAATTTATTTAGAAATATCCAAAAAGTTTCATAATGATCATGAGTATTTTTGTGATGCTTTTGCTAGAGCTTGGTTCAAACTCACCCATAGAGATATGGGTCCAAGATCTAGATACATAGGACACGACCTTCCAAACGAGGATTTGATCTGGCAAGATCCAGTTCCTGCTGGAACACCTAGTTTTGATGTGGAACAACTCAAAGAAAAAATCAGAAACTCTGAATTAACTGTTCAAGAACTAGTCTCAACTGCATGGGATAGTGCGAGGACATTTAGAGGGTCGGATTTAAGAGGGGGAGCTAATGGAGCGAGAATTAGATTTTCACCTCAAAAAGATTGGAAAGGTAATGAGCCTCAAAAATTATCAAAAGTATTAGATATATTAGAACCCCTTGCAAAAGAAGCAGGCGCTAGCATTGCAGACACAATCGTCTTAGCTGGAAATGTTGGTCTAGAAAAAGCAATTGAAGCTGCGGGCTTTAAAGTACCTGTTCCTTTCAATCCAGGAAGAGGTGATGCCTCTGAGGATATGACTGACTCTGAGTCATTTTCTCAATTAGAACCCATACATGACGGTTTTAGAAATTGGCAAAAAGATAATTATGAAGTAAGAGGAGAAGAGTTGTTGCTTGATAGAGCTCATTTACTTGGTCTTACTGCAGTTGAAATGACTGTACTTGTAGGAGGTATGAGGGCTCTGGGCGCAAACTATGGTGAGAATAAACATGGTGTTTTTACTGACCAAGTAGGTGCTCTAACAACTGACTTTTTTGTTAACTTACTTGATATGAGTAATAAATGGAAAGCGTCTAATGGGCATTATGAGATTATTGATCGAAAAACAAATAATGTTAAATGGACGGCAACTTCAACGGATCTTGTATTTGGATCGAACTCTATACTTAGATCTTATGCTGAAGTGTATGCACAAGATGATAACAAGGAAAAGTTTGTAATTGATTTTGTTAAAGCTTGGAACAAAGTAATGAATGCCGATAGATTTGAATTGAACAATAATTAATTAATGTTCAATTATGGTAATATCCAACTTAAAGTTTGTGGTATTACAGATCAAAAATCTTTAGAAGTAATTCAAAAGTACTCTGTAAGTAGGGTGGGCCTTGTAAGTGATTTCTTATATGGCCCAAATACACTTAGCACTAAAGAAATTCAAGAACTGACTATTTCATCCTACAATTTAAAATTAAATCCAATTTTATTGATTGGAAATATAAAGATGCAAGAAGTAATTAGTATCGTAAATGATGTAGCAATAAAAGAGGTTTGCATATCTAATCAATATAAAAATGAAGAAATTGAATTGCTGAATAATAAAACAGATGCAAAAATTTCAATTTCGGTAAATTATGAGAATTTTGACTATAATTTCTTTGAAGAGATTTTAAATAATATAAGTAGTTTTTATTACGATTTAAATATTTACAGAAAAGATACTATTGAAAAAAAATCTCTTGTGGAATGTGAAAAACAAATCAATCAATTAAAGATCTTTGCAAAACCTCTCTACCTTGGTGGGGGAATAAATATAGATAACATAAAAGAGGCAATTAAAACAATATCTCCTCATGGAATTGATATTTCAACAGGTTTAAAACAATCTAATAGTGTGGATGAGGAAAAGCTTAAAAAAATCCTTGATAATCTTGGGTTTGACGAGATTTCTTAATAATAAATCGTTCATCTAAATTATTTATGAGTCTTTTGTAAGTATATTGGGTCTTTAAATCAATAAAATTAGGATTGAGGTCTAAAACAGGCTGTATAACAAAATCTCTTAAATGTGAGGAAGAATGAGGAATTGATATTAAATGATTTTTAACTTTCAAGTTTTCGAATTGAATAAGATCTAAATCAATTCTTCTTGGCCCATTCTCTAAAATTTTATTTTTTTTAATCAGCTTTTCTACAGCGTTTATTTTTATAAATAGATCATTAAAAAATAAATTAGTGAGAAATAAAAAGGCAGCATTATGAAAATATTTTTGGGTGGTTAAACCAAAGGGCTTGGTAAAATAAACCCTACTTACCTTTTTAACATAACCAAATTTATTCATTAAATTTAATGCATTGTTAAAATTACTTCTCCAATTGCCTATATTTGATCCGATAGCAATATATGATTTATATCGATACGCTAACTTTTTTTGCATTGTATTTTTTAGCAATCTCAATTTTATTTATTTCTAATATTTCTATTTGAATTGGAAACTTATCATCTAATTGTTTTTTAAGGTCTGTTATTAATTTTTCCAATGTTTTATATTGAGAAGCTGAAACAAATTTAATTATTTCATTTTTAATATCTGAATAGCTTGTAACATTTTCAATATTGTCAAGATCTTGATTATGATCAATGTCTAACTGACATTTTATACTTATTAATATAGTTTGGGGTTTTAACCTTTCTTCTTCGAACACCCCAATAATTGTGTCGACTTTTAGCTCTTCTATTTCGATAAAAAATTTCATTTATTTAATGCTTTCAAAACTTTTATCATTTGATTTGTCTCTTTGACATCATGAATTCTATATGTATGAACATTTTGTTCGAGAGCATGCGCTACAGAAGCTAAAGATCCTCCAATCCTTTCATCGGCTTTTGATGGATCAATATAGTTTATCCAACTTTTTCGTGAGGATCCCAATAATACTTGGATATTTGCACTACTGAATTTCTTCAAAGATTTCATTAATTGTAAATTTTGATTTAGTGTTTTGCCAAATCCTATACCAGGATCAAACCATACCTTTTTGAGATTAATCTTCATTTTATTAAGTATTTTCAATCTTTTTTTAATAAAATAATCAAATTCTCTTACCATATTTACTCTGGAGTTAAGTTTTTTTTGCATTTCCTTTGGCGTTCCTCTTTTGTGCATTAAGAAAAGACCTGCGTTATATTTCTTTATAAGTTTAAATAGCTCTTCTGACCCTCCATTAATATCATTAATAATATGGGCACCTTTTTTTAGTGCATACTCTTGGGACTCAATTTTATACGAGTCCACAGAGACAAGGTATTTCTTATAGTTTAAATATGGTAAGATTTTGGATAAACGATTTATTTCTTCAATATATGTAATTGGCTCGCTATTTGGTCTAGTGCTTTCAGCACCAATATCAATAATTTGTGCACCATCTTTAACCATTGCATTTATATGTTTCAATGCAGTAGATCGTGAAAATGTTTTTCCTCCATCACTAAATGAGTCAGGTGTAAAATTACATATACCGACTAATAAAGGCTTTTTCAAAGCAAAGGAATGTTGATTAAATTTCATAATAATTCCTTTTTATCATAGTTTCATAATCTTTTTTTAATTTTTGAAAATATTTTGTAGACGCTCTCTTCCATAAAATACTTTGAATTTTTTTTATTGAGGTAATACCTCTACCAGAGCCAATCGATAATATCTCACTGTACTCTTTTAGATCCTCTAATAAAATTTTTCTTTTAATAAATTTCGATTTTGATATTTCTTCAATAAGCTTCAAAGTATTTCCATGATAATACCCAGTTTTAGGAATATAAATTTTATCTCCTTTTACGAAAACTAAATTTGTGACTGCTCCTTCTGTAATTTCATTATCTCTTAGTAATATAATTTCATTTTCAGAGTAATTTATTTCACTCATGAATTTTAATAATTTTTTGTAAAATAAGTTTTTATTTTTAAAGTCTCTTCTTTTGTATTTTTTTATAAATCCAATGACACTATCTTTAGTTGTTGTTCTCTTTCTAAACGAAATTGATAATGTTGTTCCATTAGTTGCTATTCTCAACAAGTGATTGAAATTTTTGATTTTCTTTAAATCCTCTCCCACTAAACTTCTGATAATGTTTAAATCTATTTTGGTAGCAAATTTATAATCCCGACATGTTGTGTTAAAAGTCCTCAAATATTTATTTAAACCTATTAACCTAGGTGTTTTTCCAATCATAGGTATGGATGTAAAAACACCTTTTTGACCCCACAGTGGCTTAAATTGTGAGGTGTAATATGAATTATTTTTTATATTGAATGATTTTTCGAATAAATTGTTTGCCATTTGGAGTCAAAAACGAGTCTGGGTGAAATTGTAAACCACAAATATCATATTTATGACTTTCCAAACACATTGCAACATTAGTTTCTTCACATCTCATTGTAATATGCATTGAAGAGGAATTAAATGGCTCTTTTAGTTTTAAAGAATGGTATCTACCTACTTGATATAAAGCATTATTAGGAAATCTTAAACTTTTTGAATTCGTTCTAATATAAGTCTGATAACCATGAAATATTTTTTCTTGCTTAGAAATAGTTCCACCCTCTCCATTAGCAATAAGTTGAAAACCAAGACAAATACCAATTATTTTTTTCTTTGATTTATAATTATTATAAATATCAAGTGATACTGGGTAATCTGAGGGCTTCCCTGGTCCTGGAGAAAAAATAATGATGTCAGATTTTTTTATGGATTTTTCTTTAATGTCATAAAAATTTTTTACTTCTAAATTACCAAATCCTGACAACAAATGTGCGAGGTTATAAGTAAAGGAGTCTTCGTGGTCAATTAAAAGTAAATTCATTTTAATAAATCCAATAACGATTTAGCTTTTAAGTAATTTTCATGGTATTCATTTTTTGCAGTACTATCTAAAATCACGCCACTAGCAGCAAATACCTCATTATTTTTTTGAAAATTTAAAATAGATCTAATTATTATGTTAAAACTCATATCCTGTTTAGAGCGATAGTAACCAAAAGAACCAGTATAAATTCTTCTTGGTTCTTTCTCCTCTTTATTGAGTAATTTTAAAGTATTAATTTTTGGACAACCTATAACTGAGCCACCGGGCATCATCGCCTTAATCACTGCAGATAACCTTACATTATCAAGAAGTGTTCCTGAAATTTCAGAGACATTGTGGAAAATATATTGGTATTTTTGAACAAATTTTAAATTTTGAATTTTGACAGTGTTTGCCTTAGTTATACGACTTAAATCATTTCTTTCTAAGTCAACAATCATATTATGTTCTTTGTCCTCTTTTTGATTATTTTCAAAAAACTTTCTAGCCTCTTTTGTTGATTTTACCTTATCTCTACTTACTGTTCCTGCTATTGGGGAGGTGATGATTTTTTTTCCTTTTACCTTAAAAAGGTTTTCAGGAGAGCAACTAATTATATTAAAATCATTTGTTCTAATACAAAAAGACTCTGGACTAAGATTTTTCTTCATCAAATTGAAAAATAAATTCACTACATCTAAATCTTTTTTGTTCGAATATTTTTGAGCAATTTTTATTTGATAGGTTTCACCAGCCCTTATATTTTTTTTAAATTTATTAAAGATTTTTTCATATACTTGGACGTTTGGACTTACAGATATTTTATTGCTATTTGAAAAAGTAGTTTTATTTAAAGCTTTAAGGTCTTTTAGTAATTTTGATTTAGATTTGGTTACAATTTTAACTTGTTTATCTAAGATTATTTTAGTTTGTGGTCGAAAAAAAACTCCCTCAGGAAAAGATGAATTATCTTTGTTTACTTTTAAATTAATATTCTTACAAAGTAATTCATAACCGAAGAAGCCAATATAACAATCATAGGGTTTATTTGATTTAAATCGCTCTAATTTATTTAAAAACTTATCTAAATTACCTATATTTAAATTAACTTTTTCAGCAAAATCCGTATATATTTCGAAATTATTTTTATCTGAGTTTCTATAAATTATTAATTCTTTATCAGAATTTAATAAAACACTGAGTATTTCAGAATTATTCATAAGCAAATTTTAGTTATAAAGATTATTTATTCAACTGAAGCGATTGCTACAATTTCACATTCATTTATGAAAAATGCACCCTAACCAATGGGGTGCATCGGGCCTATTTGAAGCGACCAACCTTTAAAATATAAAAAATCTTCTACTCGTCGTAATTTATTTTATTTAAAATATTAATAACAGCTTTTCGATTTTCAGCTATTTTTAATAAATCAATATTGTCAAACTCAGCACCTCCTGCTAATTCATTAACACCATCTGATAAAGATACTTCGGGTGAAACAGGAAATTCATTATTGTCATTTGCGTATATGCCCTGGGCTTTTTGACTAACTAAAAAATCCAAAAGTTTTTCAGATTTTTCTCTATGACTTTCTTTAAGTAAAGCTATACCGGAAATATTAACATGAGTTCCTCTATCCTTTTGGTTAGGAAAAACAATTGTTGCTTTCTCGAGCCATATCTTTTGTTCTTCATTATTAAGCATCTTAAAATAATAATAATGATTGCCGATACTTAGATCACAAACTCCTGCATATATAGCTTTGACTTGGTCTCTGTCGTTACCCTGAGGTTTTCTAGCTAAATTTGCTTTTAAATTAATCAAATAATTCTCTAACCACTCCTCACCATGATGAGCCATCAAAGATGCGAACAATGAGACATTATATGGGTGAAAACCTGATCTTGTGCATATTCTTCCTTTATATTTTTCAGATACTAAATCCTCATAAGTAATATCATTAAGACCTAAATCTTTATTCACGTATATAATTCTTGCTCTTTGAGTAAGACCTATCCAGTTATCACTTTGGAGATGAGAGGGCACAGCAGAAGAATAATTAATTTTAATAGACGCTCCTGCTTCAGATACATCAATTAGTCTTGATATATCTGATGCTAAGAATACGTCGGCTACAGGCTTATCTTTTTCTAAAATAATTTTTTGAACTAAGCCTTTTTTGGAATATATCCATTCAACATCAATACCAGTTTGACTCTCAAATTCATTTAAAAGAGGCTCAATTAACATTGGTTGTCTTTCTGAATAAATTTTTAATACATCATCCGCATATGCGCCACTAAAACCAATAAAGAAATTAATTACTAAAATCTTTATTAAAAAAGAAATTAAATTTTTCATATGATGTAATTAATCTCAAATTGAAAAATTATAAATACAAAAAAAAATCAACCTTACAAATGAATAAAAAAAAACTACTTCTGAAACAAACTACAGATTAAAAATTTACTTTTTTTTTAAATTAATAACTAGTGAGTATTCTTCAAGAAGCGATAAGCAAGCAGGTATAGGGAGATCTTTGTGAAGTTCTTTACAATCATCATAATCGTAGATTCGGTTTTCTTCTTGATTGTAAACATGTATATGATTACTTGTATTGGTGTCATAAAATGATTGTTTATCAACAACAATTTGCTTTAAATATCCTTTATCAACTAAAGTATTCAGATTTTCATATAGTGTTGTTAAAGAAAAATAACTTCTGTTATCTTTCAAAGTTTCATTCATTTGATTAATTGAAAAGTGTTTGTCTTTACCATCAAAAATTGATTTTAGGAGAACCACTCTTTGTTTAGTTTGTCTCCATCCACACTTCTCTAGAACAACATCAATCTCTTTTTTACTAGCATCTGATAAATTCATTGAGTTCAAAATAGGCTAAAAATGCTTATTATTCAATAGCATCTGGCATATTATATAAAGACAAAAGAGCACTAGATAGAATGTAATATATTCCATTAAACGATGAGTTAATAGGTAAATCAAGTTTTATTTAAGTTAGCTGACAAACTAGGAGAATTCTCATTAACCTTTTTTTGAGAATTTAATTGATACATAACATTCACTCTTTCAATAAATGATATGGGATAATACTTCTCTTCGACGATTCTTTTTATTTTGTGATTACAAACCTTGTTTTTAGTTTTTCTCATAAGGCATATAAAATGCCTATATGAGAAAATTGTAAATTAGTTTTTTTTTTGACTTTAAGTTTCTTAGATTATTGAAATTATCTGAAACTTATTTCAAAATTCCTTAGTGACAATCTTTAATAGAATTTGCAATTCCATTAATTAGTTCAACATACATTGTAGGTCCTGCATCTATGAAAGCTCCCAAAGGATCCATAACACCAGTAGAGATATTCATATCGTTGCCGAGTGTCTCAATTATCTTTGGATTATATTGAGGCTCAGAGAAGATACACTTAATACCCTTATCACTAATTAAATCTTGTATATCAGCTATTTGTTTAGCACCAGGTAGGACGTCAGGATTTAAAGTTAACGCTCCTGCAGATTTCACACCAAATCTTGTTTCAAAATATTGGTAGGCATCATGGAATACAATGTAACTAATGTCTTTAGATAATTCTTTTTCAACATTATTAATCAGATTATCTAGCTCCAAAGTAGCTCCAGCTGCATTTACTGAATATTGCCTTTGACCCTCTGGATCAATTTTTATTAATTCATCACGGATAATTTTAACCATCTCTTTGGCGTTCTCTGGGTCCAACCATATGTGAGCATCAAACTCTCCGTGATTGTGACCGTCGTGATGTCCTGCATGATCGTCATGTTCGTCGTCATGGCCATCATGATCATCGTGATCGTCATGGTCATCATCTTTGTGACCATCGTGATCGTCATGGTCATCGTGTCCTTCATGTTCGTCGTCATGGCCATCATGATCATCGTGATCGTCATGGTCATCATCTTTGTGACCATCGTGATCGTCATGGTCATCGTGTCCTTCATGTTCGTCGTCATGGCCATCATGATCATCGTGATCGTCATGATCGTCATGGTCGTCGTGATCATCAAAAATATTTTCTTCTCTAAATTTTAGTTTTTCAATAGACTCGGAGTCAATAAATGCAATTTTTTTTGTGTCTTTTGCTAGAGAATTTAAAGGTTTTTCCATAAATGCCTCCAAATCCTCTCCAATCCAAAAAACAATATCTGCCTCTTCAATCATTTTTGCATGTGATGGTTTAAAGACAAAAGTGTGAGGATTATTTGTGCCTTCAATAATTAATTGTGGTTCTCCTCTTGTTTCCATAATTCTAGATATTAATGAATGTAATGGCTTTATTGTGGTTACTACTTTGATGTCTGTGCTTACGTCTGCGTGAGCAGAAAAACTACTAAATAAAATAGAAAGTCCAAAAATAATTGATTTTTGAAAGAAATTCATGTCTATTACCTACCTCTAAGTGTTATATTATTACATATGTGATATTATAACCATAAAAATATGTCAATATTAAAAAATGAATAATTATTTAGTTGAATTAAATAACTGTGGAGTTTTAAGAAACCATAAATGGTTAGTTAGAGGTGTCTCATTAAAAGTTTCCCAAGGAGAAATTGTAACATTGATTGGGCCTAACGGATCTGGCAAATCAACAACTGCAAAAATGTCATTGGATATTTTAAAACCTGACGAAGGTACAAATAATATCAAAAAAGGAATTCGAATTTCATATGTGCCACAAAAAATTTCAATTGATTGGTCTCTCCCGTTAAGGGCTATAGATTTTGTTAATTTAGTAAAAAAACATAAGACCAGTGAGATTAATGATGCCCTCAGTATCACTGGAATCAAACATCTTATTTATGAAGATGTTAGAAATTTGTCTGGAGGAGAATTTCAAAGATTACTCATGGCTCGCGCAATAGCTAAAGAACCTCATTTTCTGGTTTTAGATGAGCCTGTGCAAGGAGTAGACTATCCTGGAGAAATTGCTTTATATAAGACTATCCAAGAAATTGTAAAAAAAATAAACTGCGGAATATTACTTATTTCACATAACTTACATGTGGTGATGTCACAAACTGATTACGTTATTTGTCTTAATGGGCATGTTTGTTGTTCTGGAGCTCCCAACACTGTCATAAAGGAGCCAGAATATATTAAATTATTTGGAAAGAATATTGATCCCACCTTAGCTTTTTATCAACATGACCACGATCACGAACACTTACCTGATGGGAGCATTGATGACTCGGGGAGAGACTCATAATGTTTGATGATTTTATTGTAAGAGCTTTTGCAGCAGGAATTGGTTTGGCATTAGTTACAGGCCCTTTAGGATGCTTTATTGTTTGGAGAAGACTTTCATATTTTGGTGATACAATAGCACACTCAGCATTATTGGGGGTTACTATAGCTTATGCTATGAATTTCAATTTAATCATAGCCGTGTTTGTTGTTTCATGCTTGCTTGCTATATCTTTACTTTTTTTACAAAGGAGAACAAGTCTTCCAGATGATGCTTTATTAGGTCTGTTAGCTCACTCTGTGTTAGCGATAGGATTGGTTCTTTTAGGTATACTTTCATTTATTAGAATTGACCTTATGGGTTTACTTTTTGGAGACATTTTGTCAGTTAATTTCACTGATGTTTTATTTGTTTGGATTGGTGGGGGTGTTGTTTTAACTACATTAATTTTAATTTGGAGGCCATTATTTGCTGGAACAGTCAACTTAGAATTAGCCAAAGCAGAAGGGTTAAATCCTGATCTAGCTACTACAATCTTTACTTTGCTAATAGCTAGTGTCATTGCAATATCTATAAAAATTGTTGGGATATTATTAATTACTGGTCTTCTAATCATTCCCGCAGCTGCCTCAAGAAATTTATCCTCCACACCAATACAAATGGCTATTATCTCTTCAATAATTGGAGTTTGTTCAGTAGTTATTGGTCTGCAAACTTCAATGATATGGAATACTTCTACAGGCCCAACAATTCTAGTAATAACATTAGGTGTCTTTATTATCACGTTACTGCCACTGAAAAAATTGCTAATTTCGAAAAAAAAAATTAGAATTGTCAGATAAAAGATGAGTTCTACACATACACACTCTAAAAAAAGTCAAAGTTTAACCAAAAATCAAAGAATTGTTCTTGATCTCTTACAAAACAGTGGCGAACCTTTGAAGGCATACTTTATATTAGATAGTCTGAAGAAAGAGGGCTTAAACTCACCTCTTCAAGTTTACAGAGCTTTAGATAAATTGGTTGAATTAGGAAAAATTCACAAAATCGAGAGTATTAACTCTTTTATAATATGTAACAACTCAAATTGTGCAAAGAACACTGCTTTTACAATTTGCGAGAGATGTGGAAAAGTAAAAGAGATTAAAAATAGAGATTTAACGGGTGGTGTCAGCGATCTGGTTAAGGATAATCAATTAGAAATTACAAGATATAACCTTGAATTTTATGTTTTGTGTAAGTCTTGCAAAATAAATTAATCAAAAACTAATCTCCAAATATATCGCTATTTTATTGCATTTTTGACTATTGACATAAATAAAGACCTATATATATTGTCCGACTTATTATGTACGCAGTTCTTAAATCAGTTGGTAAGCAATTCAAAGTATCACCAGGAGATGTTTTAAAGATTGATAAAATAGAGGGTAAAGTTGGTGATACCATATCTTTCAAAGATATCGTAGCCGTCGGTAATGGCGACAAGTTTGAACTTGGATCTCCAGCTGTAAAAGGTGCAGAGGTTTCTGCAAAACTACTGTATCAGACCAGGGACGAGAAGATTAGAGTTTTTAGAAAGAATAGAAGAAAACATTTTCAAAGAACTAAAGGTCATCGTCAATATATATCTATATTAAAGGTCATGGCAATCAAGTCCGCCATTGGAGAAGAAAGCTTTAAAGAGCCAGTTAAAAAAGCTGCGCCAAAAGCAGAAACTCCAAAAAAAGTTGAAAAAAAGGCTGATACTCCAAAAAAAACTGAAGTAAAAGCAACAGAAACAAAAAAAGTTGAAACTAAAGCTGAAAAACCTAAAAAGGTCGAGGCTAAAGAAAAAAAGACTGTGAAAAAACAAACAACTGAGGTAAAAAAGTAGAAATATGGCAACGAAAAAAGCAGGTGGAAGTTCCAAAAACGGAAGAGACTCGGCTGGTAGAAGGCTTGGAGTTAAAAAGTTTGGTGGAGAACACGTAATTCCTGGAAACATTATTGTTCGTCAGCGCGGTACAAAATTTTACCCGGGCGAAAATGTTGGGATTGGAAAAGATCATACTCTTTTCTCCTTAGTTGAAGGCAAAGTTCTGTTTAAAAAATCTCGAAACAGACAGTTTGTTTGCGTTAACTAAACCCACTTAAAAAAAACTTCAAATTAAACTGTTATGGCATTTATAGATAAAGCAAAAATATATATTAAATCTGGAAATGGTGGGCACGGCGCTCTTAGTTTTCGAAGAGAAAAATTTGTAGAGTACGGAGGCCCTAATGGTGGAAATGGTGGAAAAGGTGGTGATGTTATTTTTCGAGGGAATAAAGGAATCAACACTCTCCAACGATATCGTTTTAACCAACATCATAATGCGCAAAATGGTATGGGTGGTGCTGGTCAATTAAAAACTGGCGCAAGTGGTAAAGATCTTATTTTAGACGTCCCTTGTGGAACTGAGATATACACCGAAGACATGAGTATTAAAATTCATGAGATTTTAAAAGATGATGAAACTTATCATTTTTTAAGAGGAGGTCAGGGAGGCAAAGGCAATGCGCACTTTAAAAGTTCTACTAATAGAGCACCTCGTAAGTTCCAACAAGGAGAAAAAGGACAAGAATCAACTGTCAGATTAAAGCTAAAAATATTAGCTGACGTTGGTTTGGTGGGAATGCCAAATGCAGGTAAATCTTCAATATTAAATTTTGTAACAAATGCAAAGTCAAAAGTTGCTGATTATGCGTTTACAACACTACATCCACACATCGGAATGGTTCAAAAGGAAGATCTTGAATTTGTATTAGCAGATATACCTGGACTCATAGAACATGCGAGTGATGGGAAAGGACTGGGTCATGATTTCTTATCCCATGTTGAAAGGTGTAAAATTTTAATTCACGTCGTAGATATCACTGAAGAAAAACCTTTTGAAAATTATAAAGTTATTCGACAAGAACTTTTAAATTATGGAGGCAAAATAGAACAAAAAAAAGAAATTATTGCACTAAATAAGATTGAAATTGCTGATCAGAAAAGGGTTGAGGAAATTAAAAAAGAATTTGAGACTTCTTTAGATCAAGAGGTTAAATTGATTTCAGCTGCAACAGGACATCAATTAGATCAATTAACAAATTTATGTTTAGAATATTTACAAGATGAATAAAAAATTTTTAGAGTTAGCAAAAAAATCAAAAGTTATTGTCATTAAAGTTGGCTCAAATATTTTGGTTAACGAAAAGTATGTGCTGAGGAGAAAATGGCTAAACTCCCTCATCGAAGATGTTAAAGAACTCCAAAAGAGAGGGTCTAAGATAATCATTGTCTCATCTGGTGCAATCGCTTTAGGTAGGAATATACTCTCAAAAAAAAAGTTGACTAATTTGCATGAAAAGCAGGCTGCTGCATCAATAGGTCAAATACAACTCTCTCAACAATGGCAAAAAGCTTTTGCAAAATTAAATATTCAAAGTTCTCAGATTTTAATAACAGCTGAAGATTTAAACGAAAGAAGAAAATATTTGAACATCAGAAATACAATTTACTCTCTCATGGATTTAAATGTTGTTCCAATAATTAATGAAAATGATACTACCTCGACAGAAGAAATTCGTTTTGGAGATAATGATAAACTTTCTGCTATGATCGCAAATGCCCTCTCAGCTGAGTTATTAATTTTATTATCTGATGTGAATGGTCTGTATACTGCAAATCCTAAAAAGTCATTACAAGCTAAACTGATTACATCTGTTGAAGAGGTTGATCAACAAATAGAGAAATATATTGATAAAGATTTAAGTGAGTTTGGTTCTGGTGGGATGTTGGCAAAAATAAATGCTGCAAAACTCTGTATTCAATCGGGATCCACCATGATCATATCAAATGGTTTGGTGAATAATCCTTTGAGCAAGATTGATCCTCAATCTTCAACATGGTTTCATCCTTCCAAAAATATTCTGACAAGTCGCCAGCAATGGATTTGGAATAGACCAATACAAAAAGCAATTGTCCATATTGATGAAGGGGCCTCAAAAGCACTCAAGAAAAATTCAAGTCTGTTGGCAATCGGTGTAAAGTCAATTGATGGAAAGTTTTATCGTGGTGATACTGTTTCGATCCATTACAATAAAAAAGAGTTAGCTAGAGGCATGATTAATTATGATTTTCAGGAAATGGATAAAATAAAAGGTAAAAAATCATCAAAATTCAGTGAAATTCTTGGTTTTGTCCGAGAGGATGAAATTATTCACAAAGATAACTTGGTGAGATCAAGATGAGCGACTATTTTCAAGAAATTTTAAACCATTCGAAGAGGGCATCGAGTGCTATGTCCAAACTATCTGCAGAGGATAGAAGTAGAATTTTAATGAATATTAGTGGTTTTCTATTATCTAATAAAAATGAAATTCTAAAAGCTAATCAAGCAGATGTAGAAAGAGCTAAATCAAATAATATTTCTGCACCTATGATTAATAGATTAGTTTTGACTTCAGAGAAAATAGATCAACTTTCTCGTGACGTTGAGAAAATAGCTCAAATGCAAGATCCCCTTGATCAAACTTTAGAAAGTTGGACCAATGCCACTAATGGGTTACAATTTACAAAAGTTTCAGTGCCTATTGGTGTGATTGGTATTATTTATGAGTCTCGACCTAATGTCACAATAGATGCTGCATGTCTTTGCCTTAGATCTGGAAATATTTCTATTCTTAGAGGAGGCTCTGAGTGTATCGAAACTAATAAAAAACTTTATGAGTGCATTCAAGAGGCTTTAAAAGATTTAAATTTTGATACTCATCTTGTCTGTTTCATTCAAAATACTGATCGTAGTTTTGTTGAAGAGTTGTTAAAAGCTGAAGGAGATATAGATGTGATTATTCCTCGTGGGGGAAAATCGTTAATTGAAACAATTTCTAAAAATTCGAAAGTTCCTACAATTAAACATTTGGAAGGTTTGTGTCATACTTTTTGGGATGAAGGATATGACAAAGATAAAGCCACTGAGGTCATCGTAAATGCCAAGCTGAGAAGACCAGAGATTTGTGGTGCAACAGAGACTTTACTTATACACTCTAATAATTCAGCAGAAGATATTTCATCTGTTTTAGATAATTTAAAATCACAAGGATGTGAAATTATTGGATGTAGTCGCCTCAAAGATATTTATTCAATCGATCGAGATGCAACAGAAGAAGATTGGTCAACTGAATATCTAGATAAGAAAATTACAGTAAAACTAGTTGATAATGTTGAAGAATGTGTAGAGCATATAAACAAATATTCTAGTGGACATACCGAGAGTTGTTTAAGTAACAATCAACAATCTATAGAGTATTTCTTTCAAAACTGTAAAAGTGCCATTTTAATGAATAATGCTTCCACTCAATTTGCTGATGGTGGAGAATTCGGGTTTGGAGCAGAAATAGGTATTTCTACTGACAAGCTTCATGTGAGAGGGCCAGTGGGAGCAAAACACCTAACAACATTTAAATATCAAGTAGTAGGCAATCACACCACAAGGCCTTAATGGAATTCCGTAATAATTTTCAAGAATTAAAATCTCAGATCGAATATCTTAGCTCTTTGAACAAAGAGGATGTCACTCATATAATCAAATCTTCAATATATGAGTTAGAAAGTTTAAAATTTTTCAATGAAGAAGAATTAAATGAAATTAATAAAGTGACTCTTATAAGTGAGCCCTTTAATAACCTTTTCTTTAAATATAACAAAGAGCGTTTGATAAACAAAGGTGTAGTTTACATAGAGGAAGAAAATGATTTGCAATTTATTATATCTTTATTTTATTTTTTTAAACAAAGAGTGCCAATTTTATTTCATACAAGTTCAAAATTACAATTACAATTTATAGATATTCTAAACAAATTCCTCGAGGAAAATAGTGTCTCTAAAAAATTTTTGAGGAAAATAGATGAATAGAAAGATTGGACTGTATGGTGGGTTTTTTAATCCCTTACACGAGGGACACGTTCATGTAATAGAAAGTTCAATAAAAAGTTTAAATCTGAAAAAACTATTTATCCTTCCCACTTATCAAAATCCTCTTAAGGCTAATCAAAATTTAAACACAATAAATTCTCAATTATCAAATATCCGATCAAAAATTAAAGAGCCGTTAGTAAAAGTTTCTGACTTTGAACATCGTTATAAAATGAAATGTACCTATGATGTGTTGCAAAAAATTAAGACTAAATGTGACCTTAGCTCTTTTTATTTAATTATAGGTCTTGATCAGCTTGGTCATTTTCACGAATGGAAAGAATATGAGTGGATTTTAAAAAATATTAGTATTTGCGTTATTTATAGACCGAGATATGATGAATTTATTGAAAATTCAACAGTCCAAAAACAATTCTCCCATTTATTTATGCCTAATTTAAATAGTTTTATTAACTGCCCTACTCCTTGTTTCCATATACTTGATAATATAGGTGTAGAGATGTCATCTAGTGAGTTACGAAATTCTTAATCACGATAAAGACCCCTCTGTTAAGGCTATAGTCGACAGTCTTGAAGACAATAAGGCTGAAAACATCTCAGTTATTTCTCTTAAAGGAAAGGCAGAATTTGCTGAATTCATGATCGTTGCATCCGGGCGATCAAATAAGCATGTGGACTCAGTTTCAGATAAGGTTTACCGATACCTTAAGAAAAATAAACTTTATTGCAATAAACCAGAAGGAAAGCCCCTTTGCGACTGGACGGTCATTGATGCTGGACATGTTTTAGTGCATATTTTTAGAAATGAAATTAGAGAAATATACGATTTGGAAAAATTATGGTCTGAAGACTTTAACACTATCAATACTGCCTCTTAAAAAATCAAATATGCTCAAAATATTTTTTATTTTTATTTTAATCTTTAATGTGAATGTCAGTTTTTCTGATACTAAAGAAACCTATAAACAATTAAGTATTTTCAACGAAGTTTATAATCGAGTAAAAAATCAATATGTTGAAGAGGTAACTGATAAAGAGTTAATAGAAAAAGCTTTGAATGGAATGCTACAGGCTCTTGATCCTCATTCAAGTTTTATGAGTGAAGAAATTTATAAAGAAATGCAGATGGACACGTCAGGTTCTTTTGGTGGATTAGGCATAGAAATCACAACAGATAAAGGGTTCATAAAAGTAGTCTCTCCAATTGACGATACCCCTGCCTATAAAGCTGGAATTTTAGCTGGAGATTACATAACGCATTTAGATGGCACATCAGTAGTTGATATGACTTTAAAAGAAGCAATTGATATTATGAAAGGTGAACCAGGGACCACTATAACTTTAACAATTTTTAGATCTTCCGAAGAACCATTCGATGTCGATATTAAAAGAGATATAATTAAAGTTGCATCTGTTAAACATCGTCTAATTAACGATGTGGGATATATCAGAATAATTCAATTTAATGAGCAAACAACTACAGGATTAAAAAAAAGTATAAAAGAGCTTGAAGACGGTACTGATCCTCCAATTGGTTATGTCCTGGATTTAAGAAATAATCCAGGGGGATTATTAAATGAGTCTGTATCAGTTACAGATATGTTCCTTGATAAAGGAGAAATAGTTTCAATCAGAGGAAGAGAAAAGAAAGATGTTCAAGTTTACTCTGCTAAAAAAGGAGATCTAATTAATGGAAAACCATTGATTATATTAATCAATGAGGGTTCTGCTTCGGCATCTGAAATTGTTGCTGGTGCATTACAAGATCATGATAGGGCAGTAATTATGGGTATAAAGTCATTTGGAAAAGGTTCTGTGCAAACCATTATACCTATTGACAGCGGTGCAATCAGACTCACCATCGCAAAGTATTACACACCAAGTGGAGACTCAATACAAGCAGTTGGTATTGAGCCAGATGTTGTAGTGCCTAGAGCTGAATTAAATGTGATTGATAATAACTTTACGTTTAGAGAGTCAGATTATCGAGAAGCTTTAGATAACGAGACAAATGAAGAAAGTGAGGAGGAAGAGTCCACTGATGATATTCTTGAAAGAGATTATCAGCTATCTCGTGCCATTGATGCAGTCAAAACCATAGCTGTATTAAATTAATGAAAATTAACCCCAAAGATTATCGACCAAATGTTGGTATGATGATTATAAATCAAAATAAAGAAATATTTGTTGGAAAAAGAATAGACCACCCTTCAGAATTTTGGCAAATGCCACAAGGTGGAATTGATCCCAAAGAAAAATCTGAAGTAGCAGCTCTTAGAGAAATGGAAGAAGAAGTTGGTATTAAAAAAAATAAAGTTAAATTAATATCACAAAGCAAAGACTGGTATTACTATTCTTTACCTAAAGACTTGTCAAAAACTCTCTGGAAAGGAAAATACAAAGGTCAACGTCAAAAATGGTTCTTGTATGAATTTAAAGGTAGCCAGAAAGATATAAATATTGAAACATCTCACCCTGAATTTTCTGAATACAAATGGGTTAAACCAGATTTTTTAGTTCCCAACATAGTGCCTTTTAAAAAAGCAATATACGAAAAATTATTAAAAGAATTTAAAGACTATTTATAAGGCGGATTATTTACCACTTGTTCAAACGTACCCAGAGCAGTTTCATTTCCCTCTAGTTCTTGATAGGTTTTAGATTGTTGGTAGTTAGAGTTATTAACATCAGACAAAGGCTCTATTTGATCAACTAAGACCTCGCAAACCTTTTCTTTAAGCATAACCAAACCACCTGACACAAAGAAACTCTCATCGACTTTGTTTGAAGACATAATTGCCATTTGACCAGGTCGCAAAGAACTGATGAACGGAGAATGATTAGGCATTGCAGCAAAATCACCCTCTGCTCCTGGCAAAACTGCCATTTCAACTTCTTTTTCAAAAATCACTTTTTGTGGAGATACGACCTTTAAATTAATCATAACTACTTCGTTGCTTCCTCAGCCATTTTTTTAGCTTTTTCTAATGCTTCTTCAATTGTTCCTACCAAATAGAAAGCTGCTTCAGGAATATGATCGTAGTCACCTTTGACCAATCCATCAAAACCTTTGATAGTGTCCTCTAAAGAAACAAACTTACCTGGTGAGCCTGTAAACACCTCTGCAACATGGAAAGGTTGACTTAAAAAACGTTGAATTTTTCTAGCTCTTGATACAACCAGCTTATCTTCTTCAGATAATTCATCCATGCCTAAGATTGCAATAATATCTTGTAAACTTTTGTAAGTTTGAAGAGTTTTTTGAACATCTCTTGCAACTTGATAATGCTTCTCACCCAAAGTTCTTGGTTCTAAAATTCTAGAAGTGGAGTCTAAGGGATCCACTGCAGGATAAATACCAAGTTCTGCAATTGATCTGTTTAACACAGTAGTTGCGTCTAAGTGAGAAAATGATGTTGCAGGTGCAGGGTCAGTTAAATCATCAGCAGGAACATAAATCGCTTGTACAGATGTTATTGATCCTTTGTTAGTAGTCGTAATTCTTTCCTGAAGTGCACCCATATCTGTAGCCAAAGTAGGTTGATATCCCACAGCTGATGGAATACGTCCTAGTAAAGCAGAAACCTCTGATCCAGCTTGTGTAAATCGGAAGATGTTGTCTACAAAGAATAATACGTCTTGATTTTCTTCATCTCTAAAATATTCAGCTTGTGTTAAACCTGATAAAGCAACTCTCGCTCTAGCTCCCGGAGGTTCATTCATTTGACCATAAACTAGAGACACTTTAGAAGTATCCCCCTCAAGGTTAATAACACCTGACTCAATCATTTCATGGTAAAGATCGTTCCCTTCACGAGTTCTTTCTCCCACTCCGGCAAAAACAGAGTATCCACCATGAGCTTTAGCTACGTTGTTAATTAATTCCATAATTAAAACAGTTTTTCCAACACCAGCACCACCGAAAAGACCAATTTTTCCTCCCTTTGAGTAAGGTGCTAAAAGATCTATAACTTTAATACCCGTAACAAGAACTTCGGTTTCGGTTGATTGATCAACAAAATCAGGAGCTGCTCTGTGAATAGGAAGAGATTTTTTTGATTCAATTGGACCTCGCTCGTCAATGGGCTCACCGATGATGTTCATAATTCGACCTAGTGTTTCTGGTCCGACTGGAACAGAAATAGGATCGCCATTGTCTTGAACCTCTTGACCTCTTTGAAGACCTTCCGTTGCGTCCATAGCGATAGTTCGAACAGTATTTTCACCGAGGTGCTGCGCTACTTCTAAAATCAAATCTTGATCACCTACTTTTGTAGATAATGCATTTAAAATTGGGGGTAATTCTCCTTCAAAGGCGACGTCAACTACAGCCCCTAATACCTGTGTGACTTTTCCTGCCTTATTACTTGCCATTTGTTGCTCCTTTCCTAAACAGCTTCTGCTCCAGAAATAATTTCGATAAGTTCTTTTGTGATGAATGCTTGCCTTGTTCGGTTGTAAGTTAGTGTCAACCGATCAATCATGTCTCCCGCGTTTCTTGTTGCGTTGTCCATGGAAGTCATTCTTGCTGCGTGCTCAGACGCAGAGCTTTCAAGAACACTTCTGTAAATTTGTGTTAAAAAATTTCTTGGAACCAGGTATTCTAAAAGTTCATTTTTATCAGGTTCAAATTCAAAAACGGCATTATTGACTTCACTCTCATCTTCAATAGTTTCTTCATTGCTTAAAGGTATCAACGATTGATATGTTGGCTCTTGAGAAATCGCAGAAACAAATCTATTAAACAAAATAGAAACTTCATCTATTTCGTTACTTTCGAATAGTTCCAAAATTTTATTTTTTATTTCCTCAGAAACCTGAAGTTGTCTATCATTAGAATTTAAATCTTCAAAACTAGCTACAATATCTAAGTCTGTTTTTTTATAAAAACTAGATGCTTTTTTGCCAACAGTCATTATTTTGACAGACTTACCTTGTCCTTGTTGATCACTAATCCATTTTTTTGCGTTTCTAAAAAGATTTGAGTTGAAACCTCCACATAGACCACGGTCAGAGGAGTTGATTATTAAAAGACTAATTTTTGAATTTTCTCTACCAGTTAAGATTTCTGGTAAATCAGAGCTATTTTTAGTATTTCCAGCCAAAGATGAAAGAATGAAACTTAAACTATCTGCGTAGACTCTAGATGACTCAGCTAATTCTTGAGCTCGGCGTAACTTACTGGCAGCTACCATCTTCATCGCAGATGTAATTTTTCGAGTGGATTTTACACTAGAAATTCTATTCTTTAATTCTTTTAAATTTGGCATTAACTATAATTAGCAGTGAATTTTTCTAAATAATTCTCGATTTTTTTATCAGACTCATCGCTAAAATTACCTGTGTTATTAATTTCGTCAAAAATATCTGAATGATCGGCACGAAGTCCCTCAAGAAACTTAACTTGAAAATCTGTGATTTTGGATATTTCAATTTTATCCAGGAAACCCCTAACACCAGAGTACAAACTTAAAACTTGATCAGCCACAGACATCGGAACGTATTGATCTTGTTTTAATAGTTCTGTTAACCTCTCACCTCTTGCAAGTAACTGTTTGGTAGAAGCATCAAGGTCTGATGCAAATTGAGAGAAAGCAGCCATCTCACGATATTGGGCTAACTCTAATTTGATTTTACCAGCAACCTTTTTCATAGCTTTAGTTTGTGCTGCAGAACCCACACGACTCACTGATAAACCAACATTAATCGCTGGTCTAATACCTGAGAAAAATAATTCTGTCTCTAAGAAAATTTGACCGTCTGTAATTGAAATCACATTAGTTGGAATAAAAGCAGATACATCACCAGCTTGAGTTTCAATAACAGGAAGTGCTGTTAAACTACCTCCACCATTTTCGTCGTTCATTTTAGCTGCTCTTTCTAGAAGACGAGAGTGAAGATAAAAAACATCACCAGGAAATGCTTCACGTCCTGGCGGTCTTCTTAACAATAAAGACATTTGTCTATACGCAACAGCTTGTTTTGATAGGTCATCATAAACGATTAGGCCGTGCATTCCATTGTCACGGAAAAACTCACCCATAGAACAACCTGCATACGGAGCTAAAAATTGGAGTGGTGCTGGATCAGAAGCAGAAGCTGCAACCACGATGGTGTATTCCATAGCTCCATTTTCCTCAAGAGTTTTAACAACTTGAGCAACTGTTGATCTCTTTTGCCCAATAGCTACATAAATACAATATAATTTTTTTGATTCATCATCAGACTGGTTAATTTCCTTTTGGTTAATTATAGTGTCAATAGCAACAGCTGTTTTGCCAGTTTGTCTATCACCAATAATCAATTCACGTTGTCCTCGACCAATGGGGACAAGTGAGTCAAGGGCTTTGAGCCCTGTCTGCATTGGTTCGCTTACACTTTGTCTAGGAATAATACCAGGTGCTTTAACTTCTATTCTACTAGACTCACTACTTTGGATAGGACCTTTACCATCAATTGGATTTCCGAGAGCGTCGACAACTCTTCCTAACAAGCCTTTACCAACAGGTACCTCCACAATCTTTTGTGTTCTTTTAACAGTATCACCTTCTTTGATACCTCTATCATCACCAAAAATAACAATACCAACATTGTCCTCTTCAAGGTTAAGTGCCATTCCTTGGACACCACCAGTAAATTCTACCATTTCACCTGCTTGGACATTGTCCAAACCATAAACTTGAGCAACTCCATCACCAACTTTTAAGACAGTTCCTACTTCTGAAATATCTGCTTGGCTTTCAAAGTTATTAATCTGATCTCTGATGATAGAAGAGATCTCCGATGCTTTTATTGACATTAAATGTCTCCTTTCACATTGTTGGTAAATTTAGAAACTTGATTAAGAATACTAAGGTCGATCATCTTTGATCCAATCACTACAGTCATTCCTCCCAGTAAAGAATTATTTACGTGGAACTCTAAATTAATTTTGGAACCATATTGGTTATGTAATAAATCCTGAATACTATTTTTTGTTTCATCATTAATAGCATGAGATGTTGTTACTTTTGCTTTTTGATATCCCCTTTTTTCAAAAAGAACATCCTGAAAATCAGATAAAACATTTTCAAATAAATTAAGTCTTTTATTTTTTTTAAGTGTATTGACAAGACCAGATAAAATTTTTTCAGATGGCAATCCTTGGATTATTTTTAATAGAATACTTGATTTTAGTTCATTTTTGGTGAGAGGTGATTTTAAAAGTAAGGATAACTCTTGGCTGTCCGACATTGTCTCAGATAAATTTTGAGCATCTTTTAGCAAAGCATCTAATTCTTCGTTTTTAACTGAGTCAAACAAGGCAGTGGAATACCTTTTAGATGCGATTTTATTGGTCATTTTGTATAGTTAACCTCAATTTTTTATCACATCACTAGGCCAACCGGCATCATACAAATGACGCATCAAGCGATTGATAGTGGATCAATGTCAATATTTAGAAAACGCCTGTATTTTGGGGATATTTTTGACATTAAGATATCTATTTTTTTTCTCAAAGCCTTATATGTCCTCTCTTTGAAATAGAAATTCTCATGAAAGTGCTTCATTTTATATGGAATCAATGAGGGGACAGGCCCTAAAATATCAAGTCTACTCTTTTTCGATATATCAAGAATTTCTTGGCAAACCTCTCTTATAGCTGAGACATTTGGGTGGATTAATTGAATTTGAACAATTTTGTAAAATGGAGGAAGATTATTTTCTTCTCTTCTTTGAAGTTCTAATTTTATAAATTGATCTCTACTTTGGTTTTTAAGTGAATTGTAAATCGAATGCTTAGGATTGTAAGTTTGAATTAAGACCTTACCCCTGTTACCCTCTCTACCAGATCTCCCTGCTACTTGTTGCAAAAGCTGGTATGTTTTTTCCATAGCTCTGAAATCAGGACTATACAGACTTGAGTCCGCATCAATAATATTTACTAATTTTAAATTTGGAAAATGAAAAGACTTACCAATTATTTGTGAGCCAATCAATAGACTAGTATTTAAATTAAATATATTTTCAATGATTTCTTTTTTATTTTTTTTTGATTTTAATGTGTCACTCGAAAATAATTGATTTGAGTATCCTGGAAAAAGGCGTGTAACTTCCTCTTGAAGTCTTTCTAAGCCTATACCAATCGATATAAATTTATCAGATGAACACATCTTACATATTTGGTTAGGCTCAAAATAATTTGAACAATGATGACAAATGAGTCTATCAATTTTTTTGTGATAAACTAAATTTGCTGCACAATTTTGACACTGTATTGGCGTATGACAACTTGCACATATTTTGGATGGAGCATAGCCACGTCTATTGAGAAAAAATAAAACTTGTCCTTTTTGTTTTAGGACCCTATTTGTTTCATCAAATACTTGTTTTGATATCCAAGCCCTAGAGCTAGGTTTTGATTGATTCATGTCAACAATTTCAACTGATGGTAATTGAGTTTTATGAAATTGATTGGAAAGATGATGAATATGAAATTTTCGCTGATTAGAATTATGAAGACTCTCTAATGATGGAGATGCACTTATTAAAAGACATAAAGCCTTTGAACATTTTGCTTTATATATGGCCATATCTCTTGCTTGATATTTTGGGCCGTCTTCTTGTTTATAAGATGAGTCGTGCTCTTCATCGCATATAATTAATTTTAAATTCTTGAAAGGAAGTAAAACCGATGACCTTGCTCCAACTAAAACGCATGGTTCACCCGATAGAAGAGATCTGATTATTCTAGCTTTTTGAATTTTTGATTGTTTAGAGTGCCAAATAAAGGGCCTACAACCAAAGTATTTAAAAAATCTTTTAGACCATTCTTCAGTTAAAGCTATCTCTGGTAAAAGTATTAAAGATTGATTTCCCCCGACTAAATTTGACTCAACAGCTTTTAAATACAACTCTGTTTTACCCGAACCTGTAACACCATCTATAAGGTGAACTTGAAAATCATTATTTTTATTAATTTGAAGTGATTTAAAAATATTTTCTTGATCAGGGTTTAAAGAAATTTTTTGTGCCATGCCATCAAAAATAAAACTATCTGTAGTTTGGGAAATTTTTTTTTCTTCTGATAATTTCAGCCAATCTTTTTTTGATAGATTGTATTGATGAATGAGATTTTTTTGAGTTTCATAAATTTTATTTTCAAAAAGATAATAATTTTTTAATTGTGTATTAGGAAATTGTTGTATTGCCATCTTCAAAACCATACCTAAATCTATGAAGCAATGTATTGACACATACTTATAAAAATCAATGTTTTCTGTGCGAACAGCAAATTGATAATAATTACTTATTGAAAGTACTTTTTTGAGATCAAATTTTAAATCTTTAATGTTTGTTTGAGATATAATGACTCCTGCTGATTTTCTTTTTCTTAAAGGAATTTCAACGATAGAGCCTACCTCAATAGAATGCGAGTATTTATAAGTCAGGCTATCATTTATTTGCCCTATCGGCATAACTTGGTAGTAATAATCCATTTTAAATTTTGATTCTAATTTATAATATAATGTAATGAATTTTATTGAACTGTTAGAACAGTTAAAAATAGATAAATCCTCAATTCAAGACTTTGATAAATGGGCTACTTATTTAAAAGACATAAAAGGCCACTCGGAAAACACATATAGATCGTACTGCTTTGATGTATGTGATTTTTTAATTTTCTTTAAATTCTATAATGGAAATTCCGTATCTTTGTCAAATTTAAAAGATTTAAATTTGCAGACATTTAGAGCTTGGTTGGCAGATCTCAGTGAGAATAGAAAATATAAAAATATTTATAAAAAACCATTGTCAGCAAGATCAAGGAGAAGAGCGATTAGTTCAATTAAAAATTTTTTTAAGTATTCATCTCTAAATAATGAGTTATATAAAGTTGCTTATAGCGAGGTTCAATTATTAAAAAATCCAAAAATTCCAAGATCTCTTCCTAAACCCATAGCAGAAGGAGATATTGAGCTTTTAATTGAAGAGTTAAAAAAAATATCAAAAAAAAGCTGGGTTCAAAAAAGAAATTTAGCTTTGCTTTATCTTTTGTACGGATGTGGGCTACGAATAAATGAGGCCCTATCTATTACTAAAAGCCATTTAATTGATAAAAATTCTCTTACTATCTTGGGCAAAGGTAATAAAGAGAGATTAGTGCCAGTTCTTGATATTGTAGCTAACTCATTAGAAAATTATCTGAAAGAAATACCATATGATTTGCCAAGCGATGTTTCGATATTTGTGGGAGATAGAGGTAATCCGCTTAAAGCCTCGGCTTTCCAAAGAGATTTGAAGAATGCCAGAGTTAATTTGGGGCTACCAAAAACAGCAACACCTCACTCATTAAGACATAGTTTTGCAACTCACCTATTAAAAAATGGTGGGGATTTAAGAATAATTCAAGAATTATTAGGACATAGTTCGTTATCTACAACTCAAATATACACTGAAGTTGATGACATAAGTTTAGAAAAAACTTATAAAGAAAAAAACCCTAGCAAGTAAATTTAGATTTTACCTCTAACTATAAAATGAGGATTGATTATATCTTTCTTTGCATACTTCAACCTATTACCATTTAGGTCTTTTACTGTACCACCTGCTCCCTCTACAACCGCTTGTGCTGCTGCAGTGTCCCATTCAGAAGTAGGTCCCAGCCTAGGATATAAATCTGCTAAACCCTCTGCTATCATACAAAATTTTAAAGAACTACCGGCTTGCAAAGTATCAAAGTTATTAAACTGAGATAAATAAGTTTTAGTCTCATTATTGAGATGACTTCTGCTCGTAACAATCTTTAGTTTATCGGAGGGTAATTGCACAGAAATAGATTTGATATTATCATTTAATAACTTGTATGAACCTTTGTTAAGACCCCCAAAAAATAATGTCTTGTCTTTTGGAATGTAAACAAACCCTTGTGTGGGATAATTGTTATTGATCAAAGCAATATTAATTGTAAATTCACCATTCTTACTGATAAATTCTTTAGTTCCATCCAAAGGATCAACTAACCAGTATTTTGGCTCATCAGTATACTTTAGCTCACCCTCCTCTGAAATTATGGGGTAAGCTGAGATAGAAGATAATAAATCAGAGATGTACTCATGTGATGCTAAATCTGCTTCTGTTAATGGACTTTTATCGTTTTTATATTCAATACTTTGATCATAGTTCTCATAAATATTAAGAATTTTTTGAGAACATAACTCAAGATTTTCACTGATTTCATTGAAAAACTCAAATTGTCGTATTATGTGATTATTTGTCATTTTTTTAAATTTTGACTTTTTTTTATATACATTTAGATTATTTTTTGTATTTTTCCAATAATACGACAAATAGTTAATAATAATGAATCATACTTTATTTTTTAAAATTAACCCATCAATAAAATTTCCTGCTTGGGATAGCGATAGTCATTATAAATTCCTTTTTAGTAAAAAATTATTTAAAACAAAAAGATCTTATGAAAGGTGGTTGGAAAAAATATCAATTTTTCCAGAGAATTTAAATATAGAAAGCCTTTTAAACATACATGCAGGCCATATAAACAAATTAATTTATGAAGACTCCATAAAAAAATTTGAAAAACAAAGATCACTTATTTTGTTTATCCAATACGTTGAGGTAAATAATAATAAATTTTTATTTGCAAATGATAGACGTAATGGAAGACTATGGGTCAAAGTTAAATCAAATAAAATAAAAGATATTTCTGAAAGTTTAAAATATTTCTCAAAATTAAGAAAAAAAAATATTATTATTTTTCCAGATACTTATCTTCTTAAAATTTTTCTCGATCAAAAAATTGACGAAAATCAAATTAACAATAAATTAAAATTCTCAATTCATTTTCCTGAATATTTATTTTATTTAAATAACCTCAAAATTAATGATACGAAACTACTCAATAAATTTAATTTACCTCCAAACAGTTATCTGTCAGATCTAGAAGCGGAAAGTATTCATATTATTAGAGAAGTAGTTAGTGAAACAAAAAATCCTGTGATGCTTTACTCAATAGGAAAAGATAGTTCAGTGATGTTAAGGCTTGCTCAAAAAGCTTTTTACCCTAGTCTTCCCCCATTTCCTCTACTACATGTTGATACTCGATGGAAGTTCCGAGAAATGTATTTATTTAGAAATTGGGTAGAAAAAAATAGTGGTATGAAGCTAATAACACATATAAATCCTGATGGTATTAAATCAAATATTAATCCCTTTGATCATGGCTCTGCTCTCCACACTGATATAATGAAAACTCAGAGTCTAAAACAAGCCTTGGACAAGTATAAATACGATGCTGCTTTTGGTGGAGCAAGAAGAGATGAGGAAAAATCAAGAGCCAAAGAAAGGGTTATTTCATTCCGAAACCCCTCTCATCAATGGGACCCCAAAAATCAGCGTCCAGAGCTTTGGTCTTTATATAACTCTAAAGTCAATAAGGGTGAAAGCACAAGGGTTTTTCCATTATCTAATTGGACAGAATTAGATATTTGGCAATATATCTACCAAGAACAAATACCAATAGTTCCCTTATATTTTGCAAAAGTTAGACCTGTGGTCGTGAGAGATGGAATGATTATTATGGTCGATGATGATCGATTTAATATTCAATCTAAAGAGAAAATTGAATTAAAAAGTATTAGGTTCAGAACACTTGGTTGTTATCCCTTAACTGGTGCTATTGAATCAAATGCAAATTCACTTGAAGACATTGTTCTTGAACTTCTTCAATCCAAAACATCCGAAAGACAAGGAAGAGCTATCGATACAGACTCAAGTAGCTCAATGGAAATCAAAAAAATTGATGGTTATTTTTAAATGTATAAAGCCGGTAATATTAGCAGATACTTAAAAAGTCAAGCTTCCCTTAATCTATTAAGGTTTATCACTTGTGGATCTGTTGATGATGGTAAAAGTACATTAATTGGGAGGATGCTTTATGAATCTCAAATGATATTTGATGATCAAGTTGCTTCCTTAAAAAACGACTCAAAAAAATATGGAACACAAGGTGAGAATATAGATTTTGCATTACTGGTCGATGGTTTATCAGCTGAGAGAGAACAAGGTATTACTATAGATGTTGCATATCGATTTTTTTCAAGTAGCAAAAGAAAGTTTATTGTAGCAGATACACCAGGTCACGAGCAATATACTAGAAATATGGCGACCGGGGCCTCAACAGCTGAGTTAGCTATCTTACTTGTTGATGCCCGTAATGGCATACTTACACAAACTAAGAGACATACTTTTATTGTATCTCTTCTCGGAATTAAAAATATTGTCTTGGCAATTAATAAAATGGATTTAGTTAGCTATGATCAAAATATTTATGAAAAAATAAGCTCTGAATACAAATTATTCTCCAAAAAATTAAGTTTTGAAAATATTCAAAGTATTCCCATATCAGCACTAAAGGGAGACAATATTCACAAAAAATCTAAAAACATGAAATGGTACAATGATAAAACCCTTTTTGACTATTTAGAAACTACTAAAACTAAAATACAAAGCTCAAACAGTTTTGTACTTCCTGTTCAAAGGGTCAATAGACCTAATTTAAATTTCAGAGGATATTCAGGAACCATCGCTGAGGGGAAAATTAAAAAGGGTGATGAGTTAATTTCTCTTCCGTCAAATCAAAAAGTAAAAGTAAAAGATATTTTTGTAGGTGAAAGACCAGTTAAAACAGCTAATTTAAAGCAAAGTGTTACACTTACCATAGACAAAGAGATAGATACCTCTAGGGGCGATATTCTCTGCTCAAAAAACTCCACAGTTGATATGGCTGACCAATTTAACATCAATGTTATTTGGATGTCAGAGGATAAGGGTTTTACTGGAAGAACTTATTTAGCGAAAATTCATAATATCTCAACCAGTATTAAAATTATGAACATAAAAAAAATTTATGATGTAAATACATTAGAATTTGCTGCTGGAAATGAACTTAAACTCAATGATGTTGCAGAAATTTCTGTCTCATTTAATAAAGCTGTTCCCTTTTCGACTTTTAAAGAAAATAAAATTTTGGGATCTTTAATAATTATTGATCCAATTAATAATCAAACTATTGGAATGGGAATGATAAACTTTCCTCTTCGTAGATCACAAAATATTCAACTTCAAAACTTAACCATCAATAAGAATTTAAGAGAGAAGATTAATGGTCATAAAGGTCAAGTGCTGTGGATGACTGGCCTCTCGGGATCAGGAAAATCCACTATAGCTAATGAACTAGAAAAAATATTATACTCTCAAGGTAAAAAAACATACATTCTTGATGGAGACAACATCAGACACGGATTAAATAAAGATTTAGGTTTTACAGATAAAGATAGAGTTGAAAATATAAGGCGAGTTGCAGAGGTAGCAAAACTTATGTGTGACGCTGGACTAATTGTGATCACTGCTTTTATATCACCATTTAGATTAGAAAGAGAAATGGCTCGATCGCTTTTTGAAAAGAATGATTTTAAAGAAATTTATATTTCAACTCCTATAAAAGTAGCTGAAAAAAGAGATCCTAAAGGTTTATATAAAAAGGCAAGACAGGGTAAAATACCAAACTTCACAGGTATAGACAGTATCTATGAAAAACCTATAAATCCTGAACTGGAAATTGATACCTCTAAAGTTTCTTTAAGTAAGGCTGTAAAAAAAATATTGAATATTATTACTTAAGTCGAATTTCCAATTGTTGAAATTTAGTCATATCAAAAACTATATTTTCAAAAACAACATCTTCAAAATTTAAATTAGGGTTTAATGAAAACCCGAATGGTTCTAGAGGTTGACCTTTAAAATCTCTTGAAAATTCTCCATTTCCATCAATATCTTGAAAGGCAAACAGTCCTATATTAATATGTGGGAAAGCTTTTAAATTAACATTAGTAAATTTGTTTATATCCTGCTCTACAACAATAAAAAGAGGTGCAGAATTTTCCTCGAAATAATATTTCCTATCATACCCCAGAATGTGAATTGGGCTTGAAGCATCAACAAAACCTGTGATTTTTGCTGTGAGATGATCTGAATATGAAGTTTTTATTAAAAAAAAAGCCTGAAAAATCAGGAAATAAATGATCAATTTAATACTAGCCAAATAGCTGTGCATAACTTTTGAAAGATTAATGTATTTTCTAAAAAGTTGTACAAACAATTTGATTGGATTTAAAACAAAAGAACAAACTACAAAAAAAACTTGAAAAACATTGTTTTTTTTTGAATTAATTTGAAATGTTTTATCATCATTCAACCAATAAACTACATGCATAATGAATAACTGTGGATAACTCTGTTTAAAAGTATTAATTTATCCTTGATTATGAAAAAAGGATACATAATTGTGAGAATTTCAATTCACAAGAATGAATTATTTCAAAAATATCCTCCTTTATCAACTGAAGTGATGAAAAAATATGGGGGTAAATACATAATTAGAGGTGGAAAAACTGATGTTTTAGAGGGGGAGTGGCCTGTAGACAGAACTACTGTTGTAGAATTTGAAAGCTTTGAAAGTGCTAAAAAATGTTATGAGTCTGTTGAATACTCAGAGGCTATGAAAATTAGGCAAAATAGTACAAAAAGTGACCTCATATTAATAGAGGGATATTAATTCTTTTTAAAAAATTGATCGGCTAATTTAAGTTTGTCTTTTTTCTTTTTCAATAAAATCTCTAAGTTTTTGATTTCTAATTTATGATTGCTAATCATCTCCTCAATTTCTTCAACACTCAAATCATCTAAATCAATTGGTTTTGTTTTTTTTGGCTCTTCTTCATCAAACATTTGTTCTATATCCTCCCTTTGTCCAAATAATTGGAAAAAAACTTTCATCTAACTCATCTGTTTCTAATTTTTTATATTTTTTATAAATTCTCGCAGTACCTCCTGTGTTTGTTGGATGAAACTTAGAGTCAGAAGGAACGCAATGAGCAACTATTGCTCTTCTATTACTATTTGTATTATTGATACCTGAGCCGTGCCAAGTGTAACCATGATGAAATGCTACACCACCTGCTGGAACTTCAACATATTGAATCTGAATTTCTTTATTTAATTTTGATGCATATTCATTTAACTCTTTTTTATAATCTCTTGGAGAATGAAATTGTCCCTTAGGAGGACTTAATCCCCAAAGATGTGATCCTTTTACATATTCTAGTGTCCCTTTTTCTTTATCGACATTATCGATGGGAATCCAACATGTCATCATAGTTTGCGGAACAATCCAATCATCGTACGCAGCATCTTGATGATAAGCTAAAGTTTTACCTCCAGGTGGTTTCCATAAAACATTGTCTTGTAAAAGTCTTGATCCGCTCCAGCCCATTAGTTCAGCACAAGCTTTTCCTAAAAATTCATTACAGACTATTTCCTTTATTGAATTATCTGATTTCCAAGCGTTACAAATTTGTCTAGTAACATCTTTTGGTCCACTTTCAAACTTCCAATTCCACTCGTCAGGCTCAATACCTGTTTCAAAGTTTCCATTAAATAAACTCTGAAACCTCTCATACAATCGCTCAAAATGGGTGGTATCGAGAAAACTCTCAATAATCAAAAAACCATTTTTTTGAAAATCTTTTTTTTGATCCTCATTTAAAGAAATTTCTATCATTACAAAAAGTTTATCATCCTTTATGAAATATATTTTAGATTATCATTTAAATAAATTGACATTTTTGTTAGATTTCTGATAATCCAATAATGTCAAAAAAACTTACATTAATTATACTTTCCTCATTTTTTTTAATCACTAGTTGCGCAACTGTAAGCGAAAAAGCTAATGACGCTTACGATACTGTAGCGGGTGCCGTATCTAAAGGTTACAACAAAGTTAAAGATACAGTAACCGGCGACGACGACGATTAAGTTTAGCGCTTTACAAGGCGTGCCCTTTAGTTAGTTCAAATTAATTCAATTTAATGAAATTTATATCTCTCCAACATATTTCAATTGAGGATCCGGGGACGTTTAAAGATTTTCTCATAGAAGATGGTCATAATATAACAACTATCCAATTGGATGAGGGTGATAGTATTCCAAATAATTTAGATGAATTTGACGCTATGCTTTGTATGGGTGGTCCTATGGATACATTTATGGAGGATCAATATCCATGGTTAGTAACTGAAAAAAAAGCAATAGGTGAATACGTTTTAAATCTTAAGAAACCGTTTTTAGGGTTTTGCTTAGGATGTCAGCTTTTAGGTGAGGTATTGGGAGGAAAGGTAGTTGAGTCTAAACCGCCTGAAATTGGCGTATTGGATATTAACATTGAAGAAGCTGCAAAAGCAGATCATGTTTTTGATTTTCTTCCAAATAAAATTAAAGCATTACAATGGCATTCTTATGAAGTAGTAGGTTTGGAGACTAACTCTAAAGTGAGAGTTATAGGCACTTCACCCTCAACAAAATATCAAATTTTTGGTTATGATAAGTATGCCTATGGAATTCAATTTCATTTAGAAATTCGAAAAACTACTGTTGATGATTGGGCTCAAGTTCCTGAATATAAAAATGCTCTCGAAAAATCTCTAGGGGCTGATGCCTTACCTCAAATGAAAGATATGGTAGCTAAAGAAATTGATACTATGGTGATGCAATGCAACCAAATGTATAAAAACTTCGTTAAAATAATTAATAATTAGTTTTTATTACATAAATTAGATGCACAGAAGAGATTTTATAAAAAAGGTTATACTTTTCTCATTATCCTTTGTAATTTTTAAAACAAAGATTATGGCAAACACTCTCTTTAAACCTTTTAATCTAGTAGATGGGGTCTTTGTCAATAACTACGTTTCACATAAAAGTAGTTTCAAAGATTTTTGGAAATGGAGGAGGGAGTCAAGTAAGCCGGAACCGATTGCATTTCCTGTGGTTGAAAATGACTCTGAATACTTAAAATCTAATAAATCTGAAAATACAATTACTTGGATTGGTCATTCAACTTTTTTACTACAAATTGATGGTATTAATATATTAACTGACCCCCATTTCACAAAAAGAGCATCACCTCTGAGTTTCATGGGGCCTTCAAGAACGACACCTCCTGGATTAGAAATAGAGGACCTACCATTTATTGACTTTGTTTTAATTTCTCATAATCACTATGATCATCTTGACTCAAAGACTATTCAACTTTTATTAAAAAAACAAAGTGTAAATCAACCAAGATTTTTTGTGCCACTCAAATTAAAAGAAATTATATCAAAATTAGGTGCGAGAAATGTTATAGAACATGAATGGTGGCAAATGACTCAGTTCAAAAACTTAGAAATTCATTCCGTCCCAGTACAACATTGGAGTAAGAGAACATTTAACGATACCAATAAAACACTTTGGTGTGGTTGGGTTGTTAAAGCTAATAATTTTAAATATTTTTTCGTAGGCGATACTGGATATTCAAAAGATTTTACAGATATTCAAAAAAAGTTTGGGTCGTTTGACTTATCAACAATACCCATCGGGGCATATGCTCCAAGGTGGTTTATGAGAGACTCGCATTGTAATGTTGAAGAGGCAATCCAAATTCACAAAGATGTTAAATCTAAAAAATCTATAGCTATGCATTGGGGAACATTTCAATTAACAGATGAACCTATGGATGAGCCTATAAAATTACTCCAAGAACTAACTAAGCAATTAAAGATAAGCAAAGATGAGTTTTCTTATATGACTCACGGTCAAACAAGAAAAATTTAGGTAAAATAATTATAGGCCTGATAAGACAGAGTTATTACAATTACTATTAATGCCCAAATACTTAAATTACTCAAAAACTGTTTAAGGGAAGAGTTTGTATCCAAAAAACGAGGTCCAACTAAAATCAGTAGACATACAAAATAAATAATAGGCATTATGATTTCTGCTGACATTATTGATCTTTTTTTAGTTTATCTAAACTAATCTCCTCAGAAAATTGTTCATTTAACTTTTCAGCATTATTTCTAGTTTTTATCACATCATCTTTTTTTTCGTTCTGATTTACAACTACATCAACCAAAATTGCTATCAAAAGATTTAACATTGTAATGGCACAGACAATTATAAAACTAAAAAAATAAATCCATGCCCACCAATAAATTTCTTGAAGAGGCAACATTACCTGCTCCCAAGAAGATAATGTTAATACTTGAAATAAAGTAATCATTGAAACCCCCACATCAGACCATCTCTCGGGTATGTTATTTGAAAAGACTATTGCTCCGATAGTTGCATAAATATACAGAATTATGAAAAGCAACAAACTTACATAAAACACTCTTTTTAAAGATCCAATCAAAGACTCAATGATTAATTTTAGTTCAGGAATAATAGATATAACTCTCAAAACTCTAAACACTCTTAATAATCTCAAAAGAAGAAAACTGGAGTTGTTGGGAATTGGTATTAACGAGACAAAAACAATAAATGTGTCAAAAATATTCCAACCATTTTTAAAAAAATTTGATTTTCTAGGCTCGCCTATAAAACGAATTGAGATTTCTATTACAAAAAAAATAGTTATTAAATAATCAAGATATTTAATGAGCTCTCTTGAGAACTCTCCTAAATTGTAAGTATTTAAACCGATAGTAAATGCATTAAATATGATGATAAATAAAACTGAGTATTGAAATAACTTGCTTTCTCGAATTTTAAAAAATGTTTGTTTCATTGTTTAAATTTCATTTTGAACAATTAAACCATGCTTGTAGGTTTTCTCTTGGATAATCCCAGACAATATTAATGTTTTCGTTTAGTGGAAGAAAAATAATTATTTGTATATCTTGGTCATATAAATAGATTAGTACATCATCATTTTTTTGTATGAGGTTAAGCTCATCTGTATTACCATCAGAAAAGTTAATAGTAAGTTTATCTTTAGAACCTGATATTTTTAAAATATGGGGGCCTAAACTCTCGACATAATTACTCATATAAAAAAATTCATCATCTGCTGGTTCACAATTATATTTTTTCCCAAAAAATCCCCAACTAAAACTAGGGATTAATAACAAAAGGGCTAAAAGGGTTTTCATTAATTAATGATAGCCAACATAGTCAATATTCTCAATATAGATTTCTTTTGTATGTGAAAAATAACTTTACCCGGTACTCAGCCGGTACTACAGTTTCCAAATAATTTTATTATTTAAAAAAAGAGTATATAAATCAAGTTAATGGTTCTGTGGTTAAACGGATATCACACTTGACTACGGATATCCTACGTCTTTTTAATCCATTTATTATCAATACTTTTCTGAGGGTTTTAACAACATTTTATCTATGTTCCCCGTAATGTGCCCGTAATAAAAATAAAATATTTTTTGAATTTAAACTTTTTTATTTTAAAAAATTTATTGGTAATTTAACAATAGAATGGTTATGAAATTTTTTATCATTTTTATCATACATAAATAATTCATATTTTTCGATTGTTTGAGAAAATAATTTATTACATTCAGTCTTATCTAGTAACTTTTCACATTTAGACTCCGCACTCACACCATCAAAATAAATGACTCGCTGTGGGACTATTTCGGTATTAAATACTTTTTTGTAACGTGAGATTGAAGAAGCGTATAATCCATACCTAAGGTTTAGCTCTTCGCCTTCAGATGTATTGCTAATTCCTTTGAAATCAACTTTTAAAATGCCATCTATCCATACTCTCATGAAGCCTTTATTTTCATCTGGGTGCCAATTAGTGTTAAAAATTATTTCTGTCCATTGTCCTAAAAGGTCATCATTGCTTTTTAAAACTATGTGAGAGTCCTCAAATGAAGTCCCGTTTCTGTTAAAAGTCAATCCTGCATGAGTGTGTTGAAACATAACTAAAACTTTAGATGGATTATGTCTTTTCCATTGAATTAGTGACATTTTTGATGGAGCAATAGAGTTATAGTCTTTTGGAAGTAAAATATAGAACTTATACCACTTCTCCTCCTTCCACTTTTCGTGACTATAATATATTTCAGACCTCTCTCTATCAGTATCACAATCGCTTGATTTAGGCCCCTCTCCACATTCTCCGTTGTTTACTTCAAACATTATAGATTTGTCTCCAATTATTGAAATATCACTAACTGAAATAGGATTTTTTGCTTTTGGTGAATTTAAAGAATGAAACTCCTCAGGTATTATAATTCCAAAACCATCCTGTTTTAAAACTTTTTTTATTTCATTAAAATTTGAACCAAGTACTAAACTGGGTAGAAAAATAAACAGAAGAAAGAATATTTTCATAGTTTTGCCCGTAATGAGTCCGTAATGAACATTGTATAAAAGTTTATTATCTAAAAAAAGAGTATATAAATCAAGCTAATGGTTCTGTGGTGAAACGGATATCACACTTGACTACGGATATCCTATGTCTCTTTAATTCATTTATTATCAATACTAATCTGAGAGCTTTAACAACATTTTATCAATGATGCCCGTATAGAGCCCGTATGAAAAAATTGAATTTTAATTATCAACTACTCCACAGTTATTAAATTTCTGCTCTTAATTTTTTAGTTTTTGTTAAGTATGATTTAATTATGAATCTGCAGGCTAACAAAAGACAAAATATTCCTTTGCTTGTTTATGATAAGGAAAGTGTCAATTCTCAAAGAAATATGAGCTCAATCGAATTTGTAAATTATTATAAAGAACCCTACTATCATGAGTGTGGTGGGTTAATTACTGAAATTTATATCAGAGCCTTCTGTACAGGTGAAAAATACTTAGGTATGAACTATGACTCGAAACTTACCACTGAAGAAGAAGCTCAGGCACAGGCTCAATTAATGGACTTTCAAAACTGTGACTTTCATCTTATCAGAAGTAATTCTAAGGACGGATTTCAAAATGCTCTTTGCTCAGCTGATGAGGGAAATTTAAAACACAATGAAGATTTATATGTTTATTCTCATCTTCATAGTGATAAGTTTGATAATTGGCTTTCAATTATCCAAAATCGCAAAGAACACAGAATTAGCTTCAATATAAAATTTAATCAAGACTCTAGAGACCTATTTCTTGGTAGTTTATTTATGAACGTAATCGGTGATTATGATGAAGAAAAAATTTATTTTCCTATTAATCAAATAAGTTTAAAGTTGTTAGAATATGAGTTTTACCCTAAACCTGCATTATCTCACCCGACAGCTTAAGTTTGCATTTCTATTTGTTATTTGGTCTTATTGTTTTTTAAGAATATCTCATAATACTTTATCGACTGCTTGGGTTTCTTTAACAGAGGGGTTTTTTCATCCTGATGGATTAACTAAGTGGTGGTTTTATATCACAATGATGCCAGGATGGTGGATTATCCACTTAGTCATTATTGCTTACATTCCACTTTTACTAAATCAAGACTTTCAAGCCCTATTACAAAAAAGAGAGTATAAGATAACTAATTATTCATTTTGGTTTTTATTAGCACCACTATTAATAATATTTTTCTGATTATTTAGTATATAACCCAGTATTCCAATCGTAATTATAATCTTCATACTCAACTATAGATGGATTAAAATCACCAGCATTACCGTGACACAAAATATATTTTTGTTGAAATGTGTTTTTAGCTAAAACATTAATGTCTATCTGCATAGGTTTATACTCTTCATATACAATGTCTTTCCAAACTGTTCCTTCATTTGTGAAATATTCATTTATAAATGTCCTATACTGCATAGTTTCAGTATATGGAATATCAGTAGTCATTTTAAAATCGTTACTGTCAGTATCATAAAATCCAGATGGAGGGAAAAAACCAAGCTGAGATTGAACACTACTTCTTAGTATTCTACATATGGTTTTACTATCAAAGCTCTCTAAAAATCCAACGGAGTTAAAGTCTTCAAAAAAATTTGATTGTGAGATTTTTTTTTTCTTAATTGCATCATCGAAGTCAAAAGAAGAGAGTGTATAATCAACACTAAATACAATCAGCAGCCTATCTTTTTCATTATGAATTGATGCATATAATTCATCGAAATCCCAAACTCTAAATGATTTTTCTACAGCGGATTGTACATCTAAAGCCTCGCCAGGCATTTTATTATCTAAATCAAAGTTCATTTTAAAATGATTTATGGAATAAATATTCATTTTTGATTTAGAGCGTTTTATTATCTCATCTATGTTAGAGTCTAATTGATAGTTAATTTTGAATATACCAAAAGTAAGTAAATTAGTGTTTGTACCCTCTATAAAATCTTTTAGGTCTGAAGTCCAACTCAGACTAGGAATTAATAACAATAGGACTAAAAGTTTTTTCATAGTTTCCCCGTATACATCCCGTATAGGATTATCAGTATGATTTTATTATTTATAAAAAGAGTATATAAATCAACTATTAAGGTTCTGTGGTGAAACGGATATCACACTTGACTACGGATCAAGAATTCAGGGTTCGAATCCTTGCAGAACCGCCATTTTAAAATTTTAAATTATCAATAAGTCTAATTTTGCCTTTATAAATTGCATAAAAAAGTCTCGACGCAGAAACTTTTCCATTGAAACTAAGGTCATGATTATTTCTAAATTCGAAGTAATCTAATTTTTCAATATCTTGTTCAACAATGAAATCTTTTGCTTTTTGGTTTGCAATTTCAATATCAAATGAATTTTCTAACGATTTTAAAAAATTTTCTACTTTTTGATGAAAAATAATAAAATCTTGTAATTGTTTTTTACTTAATTTTTCGTTTCTTGATGAATAGGCAATACCTTCTTCATTTCTTTTTGTTGGTACCGATACTAGATCCAAAGATTTATATTTTTCTTGAATAAATTTTTCAATTATCTTGAGTTGCTGAAAATCTTTTTCACCAAAATAAACCTTGTTACTTTTTACAATTGAAAAAAATTTATTTAGCACAGTGATTACACCATCAAAGTGTCCTTTTCTAAATTTATCACAAAGAATATTATTAAAATTAGTATTTTTTAAAATAGTTTCATCTTTATTGAAAATTTCCTCTGCTGATGGTTCAAATAATAAATCTACGTCGTTGTCAGAGCAAAAATCGTAGTCAAGGCCTTTATTCCTAGGATAAGCGTTAAAATCCTCTTTACTGTTAAATTGTTTTTCATTTACAAAAATACTTACAATAGTTTTGTGATTATCATTTTTTGATTTTTTGATTAGTTCTCCATGTCCCTTATGAAGGGCGCCCATAGTAGGCACAAAACCAATTGAGTATTTTTTGTTTTGATAAGCAGTCAGATATGAATTTAAATTAGAAATGTCTTTAATTATCAGCATAATTTGTTTTTATTTATTGACTTCATATCAATAATTGTTAAATGTAGGAACCAATTTTTTAGGTGTATTAACAATGAAAAGAACATATCAACCAAGTCAATTAGTCAGAAAAAGAAGGCATGGATTTCGTTCTAGAATGTCAACTGTTGGTGGTCGTAAAGTCATTAATGCAAGAAGAGCTAAAGGTCGATCTAGACTATCTGCTTAATTTTTGAGACTTCCTACACTAAAAAAATCTTCCCAATTTTCTCAAATCAGAAACAAAGGGAACTACTTTAAAAGTTCAAGTTTTAATGGCTATATTCTTCATGACGCAGATTTAGAAACTTTTCTAGTTGGTATTATAGCTAGTAAAAAACTTGGTAATGCAGTTGAAAGAAATAGGGCTAAAAGAAGGGCTAGAGAGGCAATACGCACATGCAGTCTTATAAACACATTAAATCATGTCAAATTTGTAATAATACTCAAAAAAACAGTTTTGAAAGTACCTTTTATTGATTTAAAACAAGATATTGAAAAATTCTTATCTCATGAAAAATAATATCAAAAAGTTTTGGAAAATGACTTTTATTGCACCGATTAAATTCTACCAATTATTCATATCACCTATGTTACCAAAAACTTGTAGACATCTTCCAACATGCTCTGAATATACAATTGAGGCTATTCAAGAATTTGGTGTTTTAAAAGGAATAACAATGGGAATAGTTAGAATTCTAAAATGTAATCCATTAGGTTCGTCTGGTTACGACCCAATAAAAAAATAATATGGAAAATCAAAAGAATTTATTCCTAGCTATTATTATTTCAATGGCAATTATTTTTGGTTTTCAGTTACTAGTTCCTCAACCAGAGAGAACGCCAATGACTGAGGAACAAACAAATGATGAGAGTCTTGTAGATCTCAGTATTCAAAAATCTTCAACTACTGTTTTAGCTGATAGAGGCGAAGTAATAAATCAGACAGGAAGAGTGAACTTTGATAACTCTAAAATTAAAGGCTCTATAAATTTAAATGGAGCAGTAATTGATGATCTTATCCTAGAAGAGTTCAGGGAAACCTTAGATCCAACATCTGACTTAATTGAATTTTTAAATCCTTTAGGATCTGATAATACCTATTATTTAGATACAGGATGGGTAAGCTCTGACAGTACAATTGAGTTACCAAAAAGTTCTAGTATTTGGATTGCTGATAAAAACACTATTGGTGTTAATGAACCTGTAAAACTGACTTGGACTAGTGATCAGAACATCACTTTTGAAAAGATCATAACTCTAGATGAAAACTATTTATTTAGCGTTGATCAAAGGGTTATAAATAATTCAGGTCTTTCTTTTGACCTTTATCCTTACGGACTATCCAAAAGACAAGGAATTCCAGAAATGCAAAATTTCTTCATTCTTCACGAGGGCCCCTTGTCAATAACTGATGGTGTGCTGGAGGAATATGATTATGACGATTTAAAAGATGATAAAAAAATTAAACATTCTTCTGTTGGAGGGTGGATTGGGATGACAGATAAGTATTGGCAGACTGCGATAATCCCTAACCAAAACGAACCTGTTCAGCAGACATACAGTTACAGCTTTGTTGATAATATAGATAATTTTCAAACTGATATTGTTGGGGAAAGAATAGCTGTTTCAAATAATGCGAGTATCTCCCATAATTTTAAAATTTTTGCAGGCCCAAAAATTGTAAATATTATCGACAAATATATGGAAGAATATGGGTTTGACGGTTTTGATCGTTCAGTTGACTTTGGTTGGTTTTATTTTTTAACAAAACCCATTTTTAATGTTTTAGAATTTATATACGGGTATGTAGGAAACTTTGGTTGGTCAATAATTCTGTTTACAGTTTTGATGAGAATATGTTTTTTTCCACTTGCTCAACAATCGTTTAAATCAATGGCAAAAATGAAAAAACTTGCTCCTGAGATGCAAAGACTTAAGGAACAATACGGAGATGATAGAGCTGGAATGCAAAAAGAAATGATGGCTTTATATAAAAGAGAAAAGGCAAATCCTATAGCTGGTTGTTTGCCAATACTTTTACAGATCCCAGTATTTTTTGCCTTGTACAAAGTTTTATTTGTAACTATTGAGATGAGACATGCTCCTTTTATAGGATGGGTACATGATCTCTCAGCGCCAGATCCCTTAGGGGCTCTTACTCTTTTTGGTTTTGTGGAATGGAACGTTCCAGGTATTTTGCAAATTCTAAATGTTGGAATTTGGCCAATCTTAATGGGTATTTCGATGTATATTCAATTTAAATTGAACCCAGCTCCGGTAGATAAAATGCAGGCCAAAATTTTTGGTTTATTGCCAATAGTATTTACTTTCATTTTAGGTGGCTTCGCAGCAGGGCTGGTTATTTATTGGACAACTAACAATGTTTTATCAATGGCTCAACAATACATAATACAAAGAAAAATTATGAAGAGTTAATGAGCCTTGTCTCAAATTATTTCAAAAAACAAACTAAGTTTTTACTAAGCGCTACACAACCTCGTCAATATCCTAATGTAAGTTTTCCTGAAATAGCTTTCATAGGTAGGTCAAATGTTGGAAAATCTAGTTTAATCAATGCAGTTTTTATGAAAAAACTGGCACATATTTCCAATACCCCAGGTAAAACAAGACAAATTAATTTTTTTAATCACGGGGACTCAATGATGGTTGTTGATCTTCCTGGGTATGGATTTGCAAAAATATCTCAAAAGGAGGCATTTCAAATATCAGATCTTGTCTCTCAATATTTAACATCTCGTGAAAATTTAAAGAAAATATTTGTATTAATTGATAATTCATTGGGGCCAAAAAAAATAGATATAGAGATGATTGACTCGATGAAACAAATAAAACAAAAAATTATTATTTGCTATACGAAAAGTGACAAAAAAATAAAAGAAAAGTCTGCTTTTTTAGACAATTTAAATACTGAATTTGAAAACTACATTGTAAGCTCAAAAACAAACGAAAACATATTTGAAATTCAAAAAAAAATTTTTGAATTTTTATAAATCTTCTTGGCTTTTATATAATAAACATTAGTTTAACACGCTTATGAACAATATAACAAATTGGGTTTTTGACTTAGACAATACACTTTATAAAGCAGAATGTGGTTTGTTTGATAAAGTACACATACTTATGGGTAAGTTTATTGAGGAAAAATTAAATTTAACCTCTGGTGATGCACAAGCTCTGAGGTCTAAATATTATCATCAATATGGAACAACACTTAGAGGTCTTATGATTGAACATCAAGTAAATCCTGATGAATATTTGGACTACGTTCATCAAATTAATTATGAAGTAGTTCAACCAAATACATCTCTTGCGGAAATATTAAAAAGCTTAAATGGAAAAAAGTATATTTTTACAAATGCTAACTTTGAACATGTGGAAAAAGTTTTAGAAAAACTAAATATGACTAATATTTTTGATGGATGTTTTGACATTTCTGAAAGTGACTATATGCCAAAACCTCACAAAGAAATTTACGACTCATTCCAAAATAAATTCAATTTAGACAATAGTTCAACAGCTATGTTTGAGGATCTTCATATTAATTTGAAAGAGCCACATAAAATGGGTTGGCAGACAGTTTGGGTAACGAATAACCTTGAATACAACCTAAATAAAGATGTGAATCAACAAGAAGATATCCAAAAAATTATTGATGAAAAAGGTTACATATCACATGTTACTGATGATTTGGAAAATTTCTTAAAAAACGTGATATAAAAGTATTATGAGCCATCAAAATATAATTGAAAAATTATGGGATCAAAGAGATCAGATAAATTTTATTGAGGATAATGAGGCAAAAAAAAATATAGAAAATGTTCTTAACCTATTGGATGAGGGAAAGCTTCGAGTTTGCGAAAAAAAAGAAAATGAATGGCATGTAAATCAATGGCTTAAAAAAGCAATTCTTTTAAGTTTTAGAATTCAAGATATGGAAATAATCACTGGCGGTCCAAGTGTAAAAGATGGAACTACTTCATGGTGGGATAAAGTTCCCTCAAAGTTTCAAGATTGGAAATCAGAAAATTTTCAATCAGCTGGTTTTAGAGCTGTTCCTAACTGTGTTGTAAGAAGGTCAGCATTTATTGCAAAAAGTGCAGTGCTTATGCCTTGCTTTGTTAACTTGGGTGCATATGTAGATGAGGGAACAATGGTTGATACTTGGGCTACTGTTGGATCTTGTGCTCAAGTTGGAAAAAACTGTCATATCTCAGGAGGTGCAGGTATAGGAGGAGTCTTAGAACCTTTGCAGGCAAATCCAGTTATAATAGAGGATAATTGTTTTATTGGTGCAAGGTCAGAAGTCGCCGAGGGTGTAATTGTTGGAGAGGGATCAGTATTGTCCATGGGGGTATTTATTGGTGCTTCAACAAAAATTTATAATCGTGAAACTAAAGAAATTTATATGGGGAAAGTTCCTCCATATTCTGTAGTCGTTCCGGGTAGTCTTCCAAGTTCTAAAGGAGATGCATCATTGTACTGTGTTGTGATTGTAAAAACGGTTGATGAAAAAACTCGTTCAAAAACCTCCGTTAATGAATTATTAAGAGATTAAAATGTTAGACACAATAGAGCTATCAAAAAAATTAATATCTTTTGACTCTGTTACACCAGCAAAACAAGATATTTTTGATTTCTTAATTGAAACATTTGAAGAAAATGGTTTTACAACAAAACAACTAAACTTTGATGGAGATGGGAGTTACGAAGTAATTAATATCATGGCTACGTATGGTCCAATTAATACAAATGGAAAACATTTTAATTTTTTATGTCATGTTGATGTAGTGCCCCCTGGTAACTTAGAGGATTGGGACACACCACCTTTTGAACCAACGATTAAAGATGGGTATCTATATGGTCGTGGATCAGAGGATATGAAAGGGTGTACGGCAGCTAGCATGGTTAGTGTCTTTAAATTCATTAAGGAAAATAAAGATTTTAATGGCACAATAAGTTTTATCATAACTGGAGATGAAGAAGCAGACTCCGTAAATGGTGTAAAGAAAGTTGTAAAGTGGTTGAAAGAAAATAATATAAGAATAGACGGGTCAATAGCCACTGAGTCATCCTCTGAGAAAATAATCGGTGATCAGATCAAAGTTGGAAGAAAAGGTGCTGTGGATGTTCAAGTTGAAATTATTGGTAAGCAAGGGCATGCTGCGTATCCTCAACTAGCTCAAAACCCCTTACATTGTTTGTCTAAAGTTATCTCTTTTTTTGATGATCAAAAACTTGATGATGGTGCAGAATACTTTGAACCATCTACTCTTCAATTTACTCAGGTCAATTTAAATAATAAGGCAAAAAATGTAATCCCTGAAAAATTGATAACTGTTGGCGATATGCGTTTTAATGACAACTGGGATCAAGAAAAAATACAGAACTATTTTGATGAACATTTGACTAAGATTTGCTCTGAAAATAATTGTACGTATAAATTGAAATTAACTTTTAGAGGTATGCCTTTCCAATCTTTCAATAATCCATTTACAAAACATTGTATTAAAGCAATTAAAGATGTTACAGGATTAGAAGCTAGCCAAGATACTGGAGGTGGAACATCAGATGCTAGATTTATGCAAGAAGTCTGCCCTGTCTTCGAATTTGGAACGATTAACAAAACCCTGCACAAAGTTAATGAGTGTGTTTCTATAGAAGACCTCAAGACTACTGAACAAATTTACTATAAAACTTTAGAAAACTTTTTTGATAATTGAAAGAAGGAGATTTAATTCCTGATATTACTTTAAGATCTGTTTCAGCAGAGGGTACTAAGAATTTTGGATTACATGATAACTTCAAATTAAAAAGGACGATGATAATCTGTGTACCAGGAGCATTTACTTCGACATGTCACATTCAACATATTCCTCCATTTATTAAAGGGGCCAAAAAGTTAATGTCTGAAAAGCAAATTGATCAGATTTGTTGTATGACAACTAACGATCCTTATGTACTGGATTTGTGGAGAAAAGACTTTGGTAAATCAGAAATTTTATTTTTATCAGATGGAAATAATGAATTTTTAAAATCTTCTCAATTAATAAGGAATCATGAAAAAAGCTTTATGGGACAAAGACTTATTCGTTCAATTATCCTAATAAATAATCTTAAAGTTGAAAAATTAATTTGTGATGAGCCAGGTGAGTTAAAAAAAACAAGTTATAAGGCAATATTAGATAGCATTTAAATACTCTTTAATTTTTTTATTTGACTCAAATTTATTTGCAAATAAGTAACTTTGCCTACTATAGCTTTTATACTTTTTGAAAATATCGATAATTGATTTAACAAGTTGTTTAGTGTCATTCTCTTTTATAATTATACCATTGTGCCTTATTGACTCTGGGGTGCCCCCACTATTACTAACTATACATGGTAATCCAAAAGATGCGGCTTCAACATTGGATATTCCGAAGCCTTCAATGCTGTCAGGTGTAGTTAAAGTTGGCATAATATGAACAGAGGAATTTTTAAAAATTTTTTCACTAGGGTAATCATGATATATAAAATCTACTTGTTCGAGCAGTGAGTGTTTAATAACTAAGTGTTTTAATCTCGATAATTCTGGTCCATCTCCTAGAATGGCATATTTGAGTATCATATTATATTTATCTCTTAGTACAGACATCGCTTCAAAAACTAAATGATGCCCCTTTCTGTACTCTAGTCTAGCTACTGTACATAAATCATATTTTTTTTTTATTTTATTTTTTGAAATCTTTTTTATAAAAGCAGGGTGAATTATTGTATGATTAATTTTTTTTAAACTTTTAAAATTTTTTATAGATTTGTTTTTAGTAAACTTAGAATTATAAATTACTAAGTCTGCTTTATTTAAAGAATTCAAAATTCTATCTTTACTACTTAATTTTAATATTTCATTTCCGTGAACTAAACAAATTTTTTTTGCACCTCTGGTATTATTAAATGATTCTAGTGATTTCCAACTATCAAAAAAAATAATATCAATTTTATTATTTTTTAAAAAATTCTGAGCAAAACTTAATTTAATTTTTTTTCTTAAAAATTTGATTTGATCAAATCTGAAAATATCAAATTTACATTTACTATCAAAATCTGAAGAGGTAAATTTAGAACCATCAGATAAAACTATTACTTTATTTCGTGCGGCAAATGCATATTGAGCTATATTTGTCATGACAGACTCTATGCCTCCTACTTTTGGAGCAAAACATTGCGTGTATATAAGAATATTAATAAGAAATCTCCTTTAAAATCAATCCTTTTGATGGAACTGTTGGTCCAGCTAGGCTTCTATCTTTAACTTTAATTAATTCTTTTATCCAATTAACATTTTTGTTTTTTAATCCAACTTCTAATAAAGAACCAACCATTATTCTAATTTGTTGATAAAGGAAAGACTGTGCTTTAAATATAAAAATAATTTTTTTACCTTTAACTTCAATTAACGCATCGTCTATAGTTCTATGTGGTTTGTTAGCTTGACATCCTTGTGCTCTGAACGAAGAAAAATCGTGCTTACCAAGAAACAACTTAACAGCATTTTGCATTGAGTCTATGTCCAAAGGTTGACGAATATGTATACTAAAATCATCCTCAATGACTGATGGTGCTTGACTATTAAAAACTTGATAATTATAAATTTTGCTCTTAGCTGTAAAACGTGCGTTAAATTCTTGATCTACATTTTCTACTTTAGTAATTCTAATCTTTTCCGTTCCTAGATGAAAATTAATACCATTTAAAATTTGATATTCATCAAATTTTTTTTCTAACTCAAAATTAGCACATTGTGCTAGAGCATGTACTCCAGCATCAGTTCTCCCAGCACCTTGAATAGTTTTTTTTTCACCAGAAAATTTAAATATTGCTTTCTCTATTTCACCTTGCACGGTCTTCTCATTTTTCTGATATTGCCAACCACAATAAGGTAAACCATGATATTCGATTGTAAGTTTTATGTTAGTCATTATCGATCATTGAATTTAATTGAAATTGATTATTTCCTAAAACAAATTCTTTAATATCTAATGGTTTCTTTCCTTCGGCTTGAATTTTTAAAATATCTAGGCTGTCATTTTTACATGCTACAGTAAGTGGTAAATTAATTATCTTACCCTCATCATCTTGTATGTTAGAAATTTTAGCTTTTAAAATTTTAAATCTTTGACCCTTGTATTTAAACCACATTGCTGGCGATGGATAAAAGGCTCTTACTTTTTTTTCAATTATACCTGCAGATAGTCCCCAATCCACTCGTGTTTCAACTTTGTCTATTTTTTTTGCATATGTGGATTTAGAATGGTCTTGTTCTTTTAATTGGACTTGGCCAAGGAAATATTTTTTTAGCGTGTTGAATAATAATGAGCAAGAGTCATTGCTAATTTGTTCAATTAATTGCTTTCCATCAGTTAATTCATTAATTTCAATATTCTGTTGGGCTAAAATTGGGCCCTCATCGATTTGATCATTCATTTTCATTATACTAATGCCTGTTTCTTTATCATTGTTTTCGATAGCTCTTTGAACAGGTGCTGCTCCTCTCCATCTTGGCAAAAGCGAGGCGTGTATATTAATAAATCCATGTAAAGGAGTATTTAACCAATTTAGTGGAACTATTTTCCCATAAGCAAAAAGTATTGCGATGTCAGGCTTTAATGATTTAAATTCTATCAAAGATTTATCATCAAGTATTTTGGGAGTAAAAAAAGGAAGAAGTTGACTTTCGGCCCATTGTTGAACTGGTGTATTATATTTTTTTTGCCCTCTAAATTTTTTTTTTGGTTCTTGTGTGTAAATCCCTACTATATCATATCCACCAAGGTAAAGTGTCTTTAGAGGAGGAAGAGAAAATTCTGGTGAACCAAAATAAACTACTCTTTGTTTTTTCATTTAAATTTTTTCTATTTCTTTTTTATACTTTTTCATCTTTCTAATAATTACATCTCTTTTTAAACGACTTAAGTGATCAACGAATAAAATTCCGTTTAAATGGTCTAATTCATGTTGTATGATCCTCGACTCAAAACCTGTAAATGTTGATATTTTTTTTGAGTTGTCTTCATCAAGATACTCCATTTTAATTTTTTCAGGACGGTCTATTTCTGCAAAATGCTCTGGGAAAGATAAACATCCCTCTTCATATGACACTTTATTTTCATCTATGGATATGATTTTAGGATTTATCATTGTTAGAGGTTTTTTTTCTTCATCTCTAGATCCTGCATCAAGAACAAAAATTCGGATATTTAAGCCTATTTGAGGTGCAGCTAAACCTACACCATTTGCGGAATACATAATTTCATACATTTTTTTTATTAATTCTCTGTGATGTTCGTCTACTTGAGGTAAAGATACACTTTCTTTTTTTAATATGGGGTCGGGTGCATAAATAAGCTTCAACATAAAATTAAATATAGTTTATTTATACAGATAGAAACAATAAATCAAACATTTACAGGGATAACATTAGATAAATTAGCTAAGGTTTTTGCGCGATTCCAGCGCCGCTCCTAAAGTATTGTCATCAAGATAATGAATTTCACTTCCTACAGGGACGCCATATGCAAGTTGAGTAATTTTAATTTTATAATTTTCTAGTTTGTCCTTTATAACCAGTGCTGTTGTTTGTCCCTCGATTGTTGCGCTTAGTGCCAGAATAATTTCTTCTACTTGATTATTTATGATTCTTTCTTTGAGAATATCTAAATTTAAATCCCGCTCTGTAAAATTCTTTGAAGCTGATAGAAGTCCACCAATAACATGATAAAGGCCTTTATGATATCCAGATCTTTCAAATGCCCACACATCAGCCATGTCTTCGACAATACATATAGTCGTTTTTAATCTATTTTCTGAAGAACAAATTTTGCAAGGTATTACAACATCTAATATTCCGCAATTAGTACACTTTTTAACAACAGATGCAGTTTCTGCTATACTTTCTCCTAAAGGTAACATTAATTCCTGTTTATTTTTTATTAAATATAAAGCTATTCTTTGTGCAGAGCGCTGACCTATTCCAGGTAGCCTAGAAATTAAATTAATAAATTTTTGAAGTTCGTCTTGTGACAATTTTAAAAGGGCATCTTCATTCCTGGGGGCAATGGTAAACCTCCAGTTATTTTTTTCATTTCTTCAGCCGACATTTCCTCAACTTTTTCCTTTGCTTGATTCAGTGCAGCTTTAATTAAGTCCTCTAATACCTCTTTTTCGTCTGAGGACAACAGTGATGGATCAATATCAATTGATTGAACAATTTGTTTACCATTCATTATCACTTTAACCATTCCTCCTCCGGACTCAGCTTCAACAGTTTTATTTTCTAATTCTTTCTGCATTTCTTGCATTTTTGTTTGCATTTCTTGGACTTTTTTCATCATACCGCCCATATTACCCATCATTTTCATCACCTCTTTCTAACTCTTCAATATCTATAATCTTTGCATTAGGAAATTTAGCAAGAACTTTTTTAAATTCATCAGTTTTCATTTCTTGCTCAATTAACTCTTGTTTATATAGAGACTTAATTTTCTCTATAGTTGTTATTTGTTTTTGCTCATTAACCTCCAGCTCATAGTCAGTCATAATGTTTTTATATAGCTCTTCACTTCCATTAAAATTTTTATCAATAACATTGATACGGAGTATTTTATTTTTTTCTGAGAATTCAACTACTTGAATATTTTCCATAATAATTCCTGCCATTAAAGGTGAAAAATTTTTTCCATAATATTGAAAAAATAGGTTATGCATATCAATTTTATCTTTTAGAGATATCTCTGGTAATTGATTTACTTTATTTTGAATTACTTGATCAAGGTTAGGAGAAGCTTGACTTATATTTTGATTAATTTCAGACTTTTTTTTTTCTTCTGAGCCTGTTGATTGATTATCATTTAATAGGAATGCACACCTTAGAAGTACCATTTCAAGAGTTATATGTGGTTGAGGTGAAATTTTAATTTCATCATACCCTTTCATTAAGCTTTGCCAAAAAATATTTAGTTTACCTTGGTCAAATTGAATAATGTACGATGCAAAATTTTTATCTTCTTCAGTTAAGAACTCATCATTAAGAAGTTCTTTATTTATTTTTAATTTACATGACCAATTTATTATATTCATCATATCTTCTATAATTTTAGAGGTCTCTGATCCTCTTTGATACATTTCATCAAGTAGTGCTATTAGTTTTGGAAGATTATTATCTAAAATATTCCTTGATAATTCATACAAATCAGTTTGCTTTGCAAAGCCGAGCATATTGACAATTTCATCTACTTGAATTTCTTTTTGTGATTTAAATACATTAGCTTGGTCTAATATACTCAGTGAGTCCCTAACTGAGCCCTCACTGGCTTTAACTATTAAGTTTAATGCATTCTTAGAAATTGATATGGCCTCTTTTTTAGCAATGCCCTCTAAGAAATTTGATAAAGTCCTCTTTTCAACTCGTCTCAAATCAAATCTTTGACATCTAGAAAGAATTGTAATGGGAACTTTAGATATCTCAGTGGTTGCGAATATAAATTTTGCGTGGAGTGGCGGCTCCTCAAGAGTTTTAAGAAGTGCGTTAAAGGCACTTTTAGATAACATATGAACTTCATCGACTATGTAAACTTTGTATTTTCCAAGCACTGGATTATATTTAACGTTCTCAATTATTTCTCTTGCATTTTCAACACTCGTATTAGAGGCAGCATCAATTTCTATAACATCTGGGTGTCTGTCTTCAGTTATAGCTTTTGCTTGTTCACAATTATCTAAATCAGGATTATTGTTGTTATCAAAAATAGTACAATTCAACATTTTGGCTACAATTCTTGCAGTTGTAGTTTTTCCTACTCCACGGATCCCTGTAAAAATATAAGCGTTAGGAATCTTATTAAGCTCTATTGATTTTTTTATGGTGTCAACTAGATATTCTTGACCAATCAAATCCTTAAAATTTGAGGGTCTATACTTTAATGCAAGGATTTTTGAATGATTTTTCATTATAGGCTTTAAGGAGAATTACACGACCCAATTCTTTATGTTACGGCTGCTTTCTTTCGAACCTGACCGGATTGGCATAAAAAACTGCCCATGTAATTCTCAAATTATTTTATAACAGTATTAAAGGGAAATATGAAGTTATTGTCTCACCCGATATGGGGATTTTTCAAAAACTCCTAATTTTCTAACCTTTGAGCAATAATGATACATATCATCTAAAGCAAATTTGGTGTTATCTTGTTCAGGGTGTCCTTCAATTTCACAATAAAATTGTGTTATCACAAAGTCAGCTCCATAATTATAACTCTCAAGTTTTATCATATTTACATTATTAGTTGCAAAACCACCCATTACTTTAAATAAAGAACCCGGTGTATTTTTTACTGAAAATAGAAATGATGATATATAGGTCTTTTTTTTGTCAAATTCTAAGTTTTCGTTTTTAGACATGACATAGAATCTTGTAATGTTATTTAAAGAATTTGCAAAATTCTCATCAATTACTTTTAAGCCATATGTCTTACCTGCCAAGCTTGAGGCAATTGCAGCAGTATCAAGTATTTTTTCATCAGAGATAGTTTTTGCAGAGCCAGCAGTATCAGCTCCAATCAAAATATTTAAATCTAATTTTTGGATTTTATCACTACATTGTGCCAAGGCTTGTTCGTGACTTAAAATATTTTTAATATTTTCGATTTTACTATCTGGATGAATTAAAAGCTTGTGTTCAACTTTTTGAAAATGTTCGAAGTTTATATGCAAATTAGATTTTGGTATTAAACGATGAATATCAGCAACTCTCCCTGCAGCAGAATTTTCAATTGGAATCATAGCATAATCGACGTTGCCCGACTCAGCTTCATTCAAAGCAATCTCAAATGTTTTGCATGGGAGTGTTTCTGCGCCAGAAAAAAAATCATTTACAGCTAATTGACTGTAAGCTCCATCAACTCCTTGGAAAGATATTCTTTTACTCATTTTTTAAAATTAATCGATTTACTCTATCTAAATCCTCTTTTGTATCAACACCCAAAATCTCCTCTTTTATGACAGAAATTCCAATTTTACTGGTGTCGATTATACGAAGTTGTTCTAATTTTTCATCAAGTTCTCTTTGGGTTGGTGGCATAGAGATAAAATCTAATAAGAATTTTTTATGATAAGCATATACTCCAATATGATGAAATACATTTTTATTAATTTTTAAATTGCTATCAAGTATTCTCGAAAAATTTGAAGCATAATTTAGCTGATCTATTGTGACTTTTACTTTGGAACTATTTTTAGCTTCATCAATGTTAATAAATGGGCACGCTAGAGTGCTAATTTGGAATTGTAGTAATTTCTCTTTTAGTAATTGTAAGTGATTGGCACTTATGAATGGCATATCTCCCTGAACATTGATTACAAATTTAAATTTTTTCATTCCCTCTAATTTTCTTACTGCCTCTCCAATTCTATCAGTACCGGACATATGATTAGGATCTGTCATGATAAATTTTAGTTTCATTTCTTCGCAATATTCTCTTACTTCTTGATCACATATGGCTAACAATAAATTGTCAGTGATACTCGACACACGTTTGTAAATAAAATGGAGCATGGGCAAGTCTCCAATCTTTGCAAAAGGTTTATTTGGAAATCTAGAAGCCTTTAATCTGATTGGAATAATTATTAAAGTATCGTTCATTAATGCGACAAAAATCCGTTTTAAGTGCTATATTTTTAAACATAGACTTCTCTATCAAATATGGAAACCAATAAAATTCTAGGGGCAATAATCCTTGCCCTTTTGTTAGCTGCTGTTTTTTCAAAAGTTGCGGATATGGCTATACATCCAGAGTTTCCCGATGAACTAGCTTATAAAATTGAGATCCCAGAGGGTGGTGTTTCTTCAGAAATAAAGGAAGAGGTTAATATATTTGAGGTTCTTCCTGAAATAACCCCTATGTTAGCTTCAGCAAGTATGGAAAACGGGGAAAAAATTTTTAAAAAATGTGCCTCCTGTCACACACAAGTTAAAGGTGGAGAAAACAAAGTGGGTCCTGCTATGTGGGGAATAGTAAATAGACCAAAGGGGTCTATGGAAGGTTTTGCGTATTCTGGAGCCTTGGTAGAATTTGGTGGTGATTGGAATGTTGAAGAGTTAAACAAATTTTTGTTAAAACCTAAAAAATATATAGTTGGAACAAAAATGAATTATAATGGTATAAAAAAAGACCAAGATAGAGCCGATTTAATTAAATGGCTAAGTTCTCTGAGCGATTAAAGTTTTCATTCATTAATTTTTCAATATCATATAAATTATGAGTTCTATATCAATTGATTCTAACAAATTAAAATCTTTATTTGGGGCCTACTATGACAGAAGAATGATACGTATTCTTCTTTTAGGAATAATTAGTGGTTTCCCTTGGGTGTTAATTGCAAGTGCACTATCTTTGTGGTTAAAGGAAGAGGGCTTAAGTAGAAGCACTATAGGTTGGGCTGGACTAATTTTTGGAGTTTATGCATTTAATTTTTTATGGGCACCAATAATCGATAGATTAAGACTTCCTTTTTTGACTAATAAGATTGGTCATAGGAAATCAATAATTATATTTATGCAAATAGTCATCTTAATTTGTCTTGTTATATGGAGTGTCTTAGAGCCAACACAAAACTTGGCTTTAATTATTGGAGTTGGATTAGCTATTGCTATTTCATCTGCTACTCAAGACATAACAATTGATGCTTTGAGAATTGAACAAATAAAAAGGGATGAAACCTCAAGTATGGCTGCAGGAGCAGCTATGGCTGTTGTTGGATGGTGGACTGGTTTTAAACTTGGAGGTTTTATTTGTCTTGAAATAGCTGAGAAGTTAGAATTATCAGGTGTAGATCAATATTGGCAAGTAACATTTATTTTTTTAATGGCAATTATAGTTCTATGTAACATTGGTTTATTATTTATACCTGAATCTAATAAAGAAAGATTCCAAGAGATAACAAACACTGACTCCTCAAATTCAAATGTAAATAGTGTTAGGAATGCTGGATACTTGTTTGCCTCAATAGGAATTTTATGCTTTTTAGTTGGAAAATTCTTCGAAAAAATTTGGTTTACAAATGGTGGTATAGCTTTTGTTGTTATTGGAGGAGCCTTTTATTTATTTTCATTTTACATACAAAGATTTGGTGAGGATAATCCTGTTTCTCAAACTCTCTATTATTTAAACAATGTTGTAGCAAACCCCTTAAATAGTTTCTTTAGTATTAATGGAGTTAAAATTGGTATTGCAATTCTTGCTTTTGTATTTTTATTCAAAATAGGTGAGGCGTTTCTTGGAAGAATGAGTTTGGTATTTTATAAAGAAATTGGTTTTTCTAAGGGCGATATAGCAATATTTTCAAAAGCATTAGGCTGGATTACAACCATTGTATTTACGCTTATTGGTGGAGCTATAGCAATGAGATCTGGTATTTTTAAAACATTAATTGTGGCAGGTATTGCAATGGCCGGTACAAATATTTTATTCTCAGTACTAGCTTGGGTAGGGCCATCAAAAACTCTTTTTGCTTTTGCGGTAATATTAGATGACTTAGCAGCAGCATTTGCAACAGTAGCATTTGTTGCATTTATATCTCTTTTAGTTGATCGTAGCTTTACTGCTACTCAATATGCTTTATTAGCCTCTGTTGGAACAGCAGGAAGAACTTTACTAGCTTCTTCTTCTGGAGCATTAGTTGATGGGTTAGGTGGTAACTGGGGATTATTTTTCATCATTACAGCTGTAATGGTAGTTCCCTCTTTAATTTGTCTTTTATTGATTAAAAATAAAATCAAGTTTAATAAAACTAGTTAATCAGTGCAGAAGACAATTTATTATAACCAGCCGTAAAACCAGATAATGAATACGTAATATTAGCCTGTCTATTATCTAATAATAATATTTTTAGATTAACTTGATTTCCAGCTTTGAAAAAATTAACAAAATTTTCTCCGATTATTTCTGCAACAAAACAGGCGCTTTGATTACAGTATGCATAATCTAATTCCAAAGGATCCTTGTCATCAATTTGTAAAGAAACTGGACTCTTTAAATTTACAGCATGTGGAAAAGCTATTTGCATTTGAGTTAAACTTTCAGGATTTATAGTAATTGACAAATAGCTCACAACCTCCTCTGTATTTGGATCAAATACTAATTCTCTTAATTCACAGATTTTTTGTTTTTGCTCCTCAACACAAGTAAATTGCCAAGCATCAAAATTTTCTTGCTCTAAAATATGCTCATCAGCAAATAAAGTTCCTATTAATACAAAATAAGTGAGTATTATTCTCATAGAAAAAGCATACATAATGTTAAATATTATCCAATAAGGAAATTTGTACTATTTTAATTCGAAATGAATAATTTCGTTATTAGATCCTATTCTCAATTTTGGACCCCAAGTGGCTGATCCTGAGCTAACGTACAAATGGTTGTTATTGTTTTTGTAAAGACCATAATTTTGTGGAAATTGAAGTTTTACTATTAAATTAAATGGAAAAATTTGACCATTGTGTGTATGGCCCGAAAGCATTAAATTGGCTTTATATGAGGCTTTTTTCCAAATTGATGGTTTATGAACTATCAAGAGGTTGAATAAGTTTTCTTTAGAGAGTTTATCTACGTATTCTATTTTAGATTTATTAGAAATGTTATCAGAGAGGCCGATTAAATTTATTTCATCCAATTGTATTGACTCATTATCTAAGGTTTTTATTCCAACTGTATATAATTCATCGAGATGTTTTTTAAAATTTTGAACATAATATTCGTGATTTCCTGTTACAAAAAAAATAGGTTTATTTATTTTCTTAAATTCGTGAAGGTCGGAAATTTTAAATGCACTACTATCAATTAAGTCACCACCGATTACTAAGAAACTAAAATCTAATTCACAAATTTTAGAAACTAATTTTTTTAGAGATAATGGATCATTTGATCCAATGTGAACATCACTGATAAAAATAAAGTTAATACTTTTTCTAATACATTTTGACTCGATAGATAGTTTTTTAATTTTAAGTTTTTTTGAATTCACATATCCATAAATTATTGTAGGTATTTGAAAAGTAAAAAATAGAAGAACTAAATGAAGATCAATTAATATTTGTACATAGCTAATTATTATAAGAGGTAGAATAATAAAAAAAGATACTGTTCCAACACCTATTCCCTCATAAACAAAAAACTTGATAATTTTATTTGTACTTTTTGATCTAAAATAATATAAACAAATTCCAAAAACTATAGTAGTGCCCAACAGGACTTCAAAGAATGAAGTTGGCTTACCTAGCCATGTTGATAAAATATCAAACGGAAAAATAAAAATTAGATACGAAAATACAAATAAAATTATATAAGAAATCAATGCATTAATTATTTTTTGGACTTTTATCAAAATAAAAAAGTATTATTCCTGCCGATATGACTATTAGTATCCCTATATAATTATATAATGTTGGTAACTGTTTGAAAACAAACCAGCCTAGAATAACACCAAAAATTATTTGAACATAACTCGTTAAACCAAATACAGATGCAGGAAGAGTTTGGGACCCATAAATAACTGCACTGATACCAAGGCCTGCAAATATACCACCAAGTAAAGAGAGTGATAAATCCCTAATTGGCATAAACTCAAAGTGAAATTTTATAGAAAAAATAAAAATTATAACACTAACAACCATGCTGAAAAATGATGCAGAATATGACGATGTTAAATGATTATATTTTCTTGTAATCAGGTGGGTAATAGCTATACAAAAAGCACCCAAAAAAACAAAAAAAACTCCAAGGAATGAAACTACGTTAGTGCCAAATGGTTCTGCAGAAATAACCACACCTAAAAAACCTATTAAAATAGCTAAAACCCTTATTATATTAATATTATCGCTTAAGAAAAAATGAGACAAAATAAGCAACATTAATGGAGATGTAAAAAGCACCGGATAGACTACTGAAAGAGGAAGTAATAAAACGCCTTTTAAGACAAAAAGAAAACCAATTGTATGAACAATTCCTCTTATAATTTGGAAGAAGTAATTTTGTTTTTTATAAAAATGAAAGCCATGATTTTTACATATAAAAAAAAACAAAGGTATTAGAGAAAATAATGCATTTAAAAATAATAATTGTAGGACAGAATAGGTCTCTCCTAGAATTTTAATAACGGAGTCCATTGAAACTAAAAATAAGAAACCTATAAAAGAGATTGCTGAGGGAAGGAAAAATTTTTTATCTAACATCTTAAATAAGTTAAAACCTTAATCTTTTTTCAAAGAAACACACTTTAAATCGTAAGCCCATTTTTTATTATATTCTTTGTAAGATATTGAAAAAACTAAATCTAAATTTTCTTTGATTGAAATTGATGAAATGTAATCTTCTGCATCGTAATTAAATATTAAGCCTAAATTATCTTCATCAAATAATTGATAATTTTTTTCATCAAAGCTACTAAAGATCATAACATTTTTATTTCTTTTATTTTCAATTATATCTAATTGTGTTCCAGAAACTTTTTGCTTACAATCAAAATACTTTAGTGCATTTATACTTTTGTCACATATACACGCAAGAGGGAATTTTTCTAAAATTTCAGTAAATGCCATATTAGGAAGAATTAATGAAAAAAAGATGATAACATATCTCATATCATTTAATTGTATACATCATGATAAATAAACAGTTAATCACAATTATTATCTTTTGTGGTATCGGTTTTGCGATAATAAGACTTTTATTAGACTTTTTTTTTCCTGGGGGAATTGCTTTTTGAATGAATATAATAGAAAAAAATTGTGGGAAAAAATTCAATCAACAGGTGTCGAGCTTCAACCTCTTTTAAAACCATCTCAATTTCATCCAAATGGGAGAAATGCATATGCACATATAGCTCTAAGTATCAAAGAAAAATTTGGTAAGAGCTACAAAGATCTTTCTGATGAAAAGTTTGACGAAATAATTTCATACATCGAACTTTTGTTAAGAAATCCTGATTAAATTTACTTGATTTTTTATTTATAAATAATAATTGTATTTTTTAAATATATGCCTAGAACGAAAAGTTTAGCCACTCTCATTAATCATTATGGTAATGATAGAGAATTTAAACTCAAAGCAAATAAAATCTCTGATGTATATAAAATATTAAATAGAGAAATTTTTAATAATCGTTTAAAAAAGCCTTATATACTTACAAGAAGAATGCATGGCGCACTAGGTTTATTTGAATTCAATCCATATGCAACAAAACACTGCTATAGAATAACCCTTCATAATAAATTTAAAAATTTTCAAGAATTTGTTGAAATTCTTGGACATGAAATGGTTCATTATTATCAAAAATTGATCCTAAAGCAAAACTCAGCAAAACATAATAAAGAATTTTATAGTTTCAAAAGAAAATTTAAAAAAATTGGACTGAATTTAAAAAGAGTTTATCGTTAATTACTCGTTTTTAAACTTTCTATTAAGCAATATCTTAATTTCTTTTTTTGATGGACTTCCATTAATGATTTTAATAATGGAATTTATAATTGGAAACTTAATAATATTAATTTTTTTATTATTTTTTATATTTAGACAGCTATTAATTCCTTCGATGGTCTTACGTTTCAATGTTTTATATTTGCTTTTTTTTTCAAAACAAAACCCAAAATTATAGTTCCTTGATTTGTTTGAGCTACATGAAAGTATTAAATCTCCAATACCTCCAAGACTATAAATCATATTAGTATTTAGGTTTAAGCTCTTAAGCATACTTTTTATCTCAACAATACATCTTGTTATGTAAGCAGCTCTTGCATTTTGACCCAAAGACTCTGCATCTATAATTCCTGCACCAATCGCATAGATATTTTTGAGAATACCTAAAAATTCAAGTGTCTTATAACCTTCTGAATAATAAATTCTTATATTTGTATCTTTAAAGATATTACCGATATTTTTATTAAGTTTGTTACTAGATAAACTTAAGGCTGTGGGTTTCCCATATAAAACCTCATCTGCAAAGCTAGGTCCGGATAAAAAATGGTAATTTTTTAAATTTAGTTTTTTTTTTATCAGGTTTGAGATGAAATCACCATTCTTACTGATACCTTTTGAGCATATTATTAATTCATTAATTTTTTGATTTTTCAAATAATCGTCGCAAAAATTATCAAATGCAGTAGCAGGTAAGACATAGAAAATATAATGATATTCATTGGCATCAAAATTACCCGACATTGATTTTAGTTTTCTAGATAATTTGAAATTTTTATAATATTTTTTATTAATCTTGTTTTTATTTATTTGATTGGATAATTTCAGATCTCTTGCCCAAAGATAAACATTATTATTTTTCTTTGAGAGTACATTAGCAATAGCTGTACCCCAAGCACCTGCACCGACTACTAAAATTTTTTTATGCACCTTTGTAATAATTTAATATCAATAGAGATAGACATTTTAATGGTATGATTTAAATAAGAAAGAACAATATTTTTAATTAAGTCAATATCAAATTGATAAAAACTATTCAAAAAATAGAAAAAAAAATTTACTCCTACTTTACATTTTTTGTTTTTTATATGAACTTCTTTTGAAATGTATGATGTTGTAATAATTGGCGGTGGTATAAACGGTGTTGGCATAGCAAGAGATGCTGCAGGAAGAGGTTTAAATACTTGTCTTATTGAAAAAGGTGATATTGCTTCACAAACATCCTCATGGTCAACAAAATTAATTCATGGGGGAATAAGATATTTAGAAAACTACGATTTCAAACTAGTAAGAGAGTCTCTTATAGAAAGAGATGTGATAAAAAAAATTGCCCCCCATATTACAAGACCTGTAAAATTTGTTTTACCTCATGTTCCAAGTTTAAGACCAAGCTGGATGATAAGAATTGGTTTGTTTTTGTATGATAGATTGAGTGGCAAATCGACCTTTGAAAAATCAAAATGTATCTCTTTGAATGAAACTTTCAAAGAAAACCCAATAAAAGAGAAATTTAAAAGTGGCTATGTTTATTCTGATTTATTTGTTGATGACTCCCGACTAGCTCTACTTAACGCAGAGGATGCTATAAATAAAGGTGCAAGGGTCTACACAAACACAAATATTATCAAGACGGTAAGAGGTGAAAATAATTGGTCAATTTTTTTAGATAATGGTGAAGTTTTAAAATCAAAATCTGTTGTTAATGCAACTGGGCCTTTTGCTATATCAGTTTTAAATAATATTTTTGGAATAGAATCCAAAAAAAAATTGAGACTTGTTCAAGGAAGTCATTTAGTGGTCAAAAAAATATATGATGGGGATCAAGCATATATACTCCAATTAAATGATAAGCGTATAATTTTTATGATACCATTTAAAAAAAAATATACTTTGATAGGTACTACTGAACATGAAGTTGAAGATTTTGAAAATCCCAAAATTACACATGAAGAGAAAACTTATTTAATTAACTCAGTTAATTCCTTTATAAAAAAAAAGATTGTCGATAATGATATTGTTTGGACTTATTCAGGTGTAAGGCCATTGATTGAAGATAATAATCAGAAGGCATCAAAGTTATCAAGAGACTATGCTTTTGAAATTGACGATAAAGATGGGGCTCCAATTGTAACTGTTTTTGGAGGAAAACTTACAACCTACAGAAAACTTTCAGAACAAGTTTTGAAAAAGTTAAGCAAGCACATAGTGGTTTCAAATAAAACATGGACATCCGATGAAGTTTTACCAGGTGCGTATGATGCAAGTATTAATAGCGAAAATATCCCTAAAAAAATATTAAAACGACTTATCGAGACATATGGAGCTAAAATATCAAAATTAAATGAATATTATAATGAATTTAACACAGGTGGAGATCTGATTTTTGAGGATTTTTATGAATTTGAAGTAAAATATCTTATTAAAGAAGAAATGGCTCGAACCTCTGAAGATATTTTATTTAGGAGAACAAAACTTGGAATTAATTTTCCTAAAGAGGCAAAGGATAAATTAGAAATTATTTTAAAAAGACACCTTTAGTTCTTATGATATTATAAATTGGTGCAAAAATTTATTTTATCAATTGATCAAGGAACAACTTCTACACGATCGATAATTTTTAATGATAATTTTGAAATTGTTTCTAGTGATCAATTGGAATTTAAACAATACTTTCCAAAAGATGGGTGTGTAGAACACGACCCTCAAGAGATATTTAATACTGTTTTACAAACGACACTAAATGCAATTAAAAAAGCAAAAGTTAATTCCAGCCAAATATTAGGTATAGGAATAACTAATCAAAGAGAAACTGTAGTCATTTGGGACAAACAAACAGGTAAGCCTATTTACAAAGCTATTGTTTGGCAAGATAGAAGAACAGTAAATTATTGCAAAGATTTAACTAGGAAAGGATTTGCAAAAAAAATACAAAAAATTACTGGTCTTGTAATTGATGCATATTTCTCAGCAACTAAAATTAAATGGATACTTGATAATATAGAGTCATCAAAAAAACTGTTAAAAGAAGATAGGCTTTTATTTGGGACAATTGATACTTGGCTTCTGTGGAAGTTAACAGAAGGAAGGTCTTTTTTTACTGAAGCTACGAATGCTTCAAGAACCATGTTATATGACATCAAAAAAAACTGTTGGTCAAAGGAATTACTAAAAATTTTTAATATCCCTTATAAAATTCTACCCGATGTAAAAGATAGTGCAGATGATTTTGGGTACACAACTCTTTTTGGAGATAAGATCAAAATAGGAGGTATGGCTGGTGACCAACAAGCAGCAACAATTGGACAGGCCTGTTTTAAGCCAGGATCTATTAAGTCTACATATGGGACTGGTTGTTTTATGATCATGAATATTGGACAAAAACTTAAAATATCAAAAAATAATTTGCTTACGACCATTGCATATAAAATCAATAATAAGACCACTTATGCCTTAGAAGGTTCTATCTTCATTGCTGGAGCTGCTGTTCAGTGGTTAAGAGACTCACTTAAAGTTATCAAAACAGCACAAGAGACAGAGATTTTTTATTCAAAGAGTGATCAAAGTCAAAAAATTTACTTTGTTCCAGCTTTTGTTGGGTTAGGGGCTCCTTATTGGGATGGGGAAGCCAGAGGTGCAATTTTTGGAATGACAAGAAATACTGGAATAGCAGAGTTTGTCAAAGCCGCAATAGACAGTGTTGCATACCAAACTAAAGACTTGGTCATTGCCATGCAGAAAGATAGTGGTGTTCCCATTAAACAACTTAAAGTCGATGGTGGAATGGTAGCAAATGAAGATTTCCTACAATTTTTGTCAAATATTTTAATTTTAAATTGTGATAGGCCAAAAGTAACAGAAACAACTGCGTTAGGGGCAGCCTATCTAGCTGGACTTTCTTCAGGATTTATTAAAAATACTGAGGAAATCTCTAAGAAATGGCAAAGTGATAAAATATTTAAACCAAAACTTCACAAGAAAAAAGTAAAATATCTTTACGAAGGGTGGTTAAAAGCAGTAAAGAAAACAACAACAAAAAAGAATAGCAAATAAAAAAATTTTTGATATTTATGTTATATGCGCATAAATATTGAAATTGGTGATATTGAAGCATTTATTGAATTAACTGAGACTAACTCTTTTGCTAAAGCTGCAAATAATTTAAATTTATCTCAACCCGCTCTTTCAAGAAGAATTCAAAAGTTAGAGCACGAATTAGGAACTACTCTATTTGATAGGACCACTAGAAAAGTTCAGCTTTCATATTCTGGGAGAAATTTTTATGATCGAGCAAGAGGAATAATAGAGGCAGTCAAAACAGCAACAAAAACTCTGAATGAAAAATATAGTTTTCCCTCCATAATTAAAATTGGGGTGGTTCATTCAGCGCTAAGAAATATTTTATTTTCATCACTCAAACAATTCAAAGAAATTGAACCAAGGTGTAAAGTTCAAATCATTGAAAGATCATCTAATAATGTTGTTGATAGTGTTTTAGGAGGAGAATGTGATTTTGGTATAAATTTTACTGGTAAACAAGAACCTGGAATTAGCTTCGAAAATTTATTTGTGGAAGATTACGTCGTTGTATTTCCAAAAGGAGACAAGTTAGAGAAAAAAAGAAAAATAAAGATATCTGAAATTAAAGGTAGGAATTTTATTTCAATATGGAAAGGTTCTGGGAGTAGAATTTATATTGAGAATGCACTTGCGCTCCAAGAAGAAGATATCGATTGGGCTTATGAAGTAAGGCACATACCAACTGCATTAAATATGGTTGAGCAAGGTCTTGGAATAACTCTTGCCCCAAAATTGGCTATTTCAAAGGATTATTCTTCTTTGTCATATAGGCCTTTAATTGATCCCTCTGTAACTAGGACAATTGGATTAATAAAAAGATCTGGAAGAGATTTAAGCTACGACTCGCAAAAATTATATGACCTTTTAAAAGAAAAATTCAAAAAATAATTAATTAGTATAATGCATAAATAAATTTACTAATTAATGTTTATAATAAAAGTATGTTGTCATTAGATAGTTTTAAAACACTTGATCAATTCTTAAATAATGGGAAAAAGTACATTTTCTATAACCTATCTAAATTGGAGGATAATTTTCCTAAAATAAAAAATGTACCTAAATCAAAAAAGATACTCATTGAAAATTTACTTAGGTTAGAAGATGGCAAAGATGTAAATAAAGACCTTATCGGAAATGTATTAGAAAATCCTGAGAAAAAACATGAAATATTTTTTCTTCCTTCAAGAGTGTTAATGCAAGACTTTACTGGCGTGCCTGCTGTTGCAGATTTAGCAGCAATGCGTGATGCTGTTTCAAAAAAAGGTGGTAATGCATCAAAAGTTAATCCTATGTCCCAAGTTGATTTAGTAATAGATCATTCTGTAATGGTTGATTATTTTGCTAGCCCAAATGCATTTCAAAAAAATGTAGATATGGAATTTGGAAGAAATGCAGAAAGATATGAGTTTTTAAAATGGGGGCAACAAGCTTTTAAAAATTTTAGGGTTATTCCTCCTGGCACAGGAATATGCCATCAAGTTAATTTAGAGTATTTAGCTCAAGTAGTCTGGAGCAAGGAACTTGGTGACAAAGATTTATTATACCCTGACACATTAGTTGGAACAGACAGTCATACGACAATGGTAAATGCACTTGGTGTTCTAGGTTGGGGAGTAGGAGGAATTGAAGCTGAGGCTGCTATGCTTGGCCAATCTGTATCAATGCTTTTACCAGAAGTTGTTGGTTTTGAAGTATCAGGCAAAATGAAAGAGGGTGTTACAGCAACAGATCTAGTTTTAACAATTGTACAAATGCTAAGAGAAAAAGGAGTAGTTGGAAAATTCGTTGAATTCTATGGTGATGGTTTAAAGAATTTATCACTCGCTGACAGAGCAACTATTGCCAACATGGCTCCAGAATATGGGGCAACTTGTGGTTTTTTTGCAGTTGATGATGAAACTATCAAGTACTTGAAGTTGACATCCAGAGGCTCCGATCTGATAAATACTGTTGAAAAATATAACAGAATTCAAGGTTTGTGGGCCGATGACACATGTAATTATAATGATACCGTTCATTTAAAACTAGAAAATGTTCAAGCATCATTAGCAGGGCCTAAAAGACCTCAAGATAGAATCAATCTTGAAAGCGTGAATTTAAATTTTAAAGAATTTTCAAAAAACAAACCTGTTGAAAAAGAAATTAAAAATCACAATTACAAAATGCAAGACGGTAACGTTGTAATTGCTGCTATTACTTCATGCACTAATACCTCTAATCCAGATGTTTTAGTTGCAGCAGGCTTAGTCGCAAAAAAAGCTTGTGAATTAGGTCTACAAGTAAAACCTTGGGTTAAGACTTCTTTAGCACCTGGTTCAAAAGTTGTTACTGATTATTTGGCTAAATCAGGTTTGAATAAATATTTAGACCAACTTGGTTTTCATCTAGTTGGTTATGGATGCACTACGTGTATAGGAAATTCAGGGCCACTTGATAAAGATATTGCCGAGTGCGTCTCAAAAAATGATTTAACAGTTGCTTCAGTACTTTCAGGTAATAGAAATTTTGAAGGCAGAGTTAATCCACACGTTAAAGCTAATTATCTTGCCTCACCACCTTTGGTTGTAGCATATGCTTTAGCAGGGTCTGTACTTATTAATTTGACAAGTGATCCCATTGGTATTAACACAAATGGCAATGAAGTGTTTTTAAAAGACATTTGGCCAAGCAATAGCGAAATCCGAAATGCTGTTGAAAAAAATGTATCGCCTGAAATGTTTAAAAAACAATACTCTAATGCTTTAGATGGGCCGAAAGAATGGCAAAAAATTAATACTTCTACGGGAGACCTGTATAATTGGAATTCTTCATCAACTTACGTACAGAAACCTCCGTTTTTTGATAATCAATCAAATGATGATAAAGAGATTAAGCCAATTGAAAATGCAAGACCTTTATTACTTCTAGGCAATAGTGTTACAACAGATCACATTTCACCTGCAGGGGCTATTAAAGTTGATAGTCCTGCTGGCAACTACTTCATGGAAAGGCAAATACGTCAAAATGATTTTAATTCATATGGTGCTAGAAGGGGCAATCATGAAGTAATGGTAAGGGGTACTTTTGCTAATATAAGAATTAAAAACCAACTGCTATCAAACGTTGAGGGCGGATACTCAATTTTAGAACCTGATAAGAAAAAAATGAGTGTTTATGATGTTGCTATGGAGTATGCAAAAAGGTCTGAAAATGTTGTGGTTTTTGCAGGAGAAGAATACGGAACTGGATCATCGCGTGATTGGGCTGCAAAAGGTACAAAGTTATTAGGTATTAAGGCAGTTATTGCTGAAAGTTTTGAAAGAATACACCGATCAAATTTGGTTGGAATGGGAGTTCTGCCTATCCAACTTAAAAGTCACACAATAAATGATTTAAATATTCAATCGTCTGATTTAATAAATATAAAACTTACTGAAGACCTGAAGCCTTTACAAGAATTAGAAGTCATTATTCAAAGTAATGTGACAAATATAAAAATAGATTGTATTTTACGAATTGATACTATCAATGAGCTCCAATATTATAAAGCGGACGGCATATTAAATTTTGTTTTAAAAAATATTCTTGAAAATTAAATAATTTTTGGATTTTCTAATTGTTCTTTCAGTCTAACTAAAAACGTTACTGCTTGTTTACCATCAATTAATCTGTGGTCATAACTTAATGCAATGTACATCATTGGTTTTATAACAATCTTCTTTTTTACAGCGATAGGTCTATCAATTATTGAGTGCATGCCTAATATAGCACTTTGAGGTGGGTTGATAATTGGGGTGCTCATCATAGAGCCATATATTCCTCCATTTGTAATTGAGAATGTTCCTCCTGATAAATCGCTCATGGCAAGTTTATTTGAATTTGCTTTCTCAGATAATTCAATAATATACTTTTCAATTTCTGCATTTGATAAATCTCCAGCATTTCTAATTATTGGAACAACAAGCCCCTTTTCAGATCCAATTGCAATACCTATGTCAAAGTAGTTTTTATAAATTATTTTATCTTCGTGAATTTCTGAATTAATCTCTGGTATTTCTTTTAAAACTTCTGTGCAGGCTTTAACAAAAAAAGACATAATACCAAGTTTCACACTATGTTTTTTTTGAAAACTTGTTTGTTCTTTTTTTCTAAGAGTCATAATTGCTGACATATCGACTTCGTTAAATGTTGTGAGAATGGCAGCTGTATTTTGAGCTTCTTTTAACCTTCTGGCAATTGTTTGCCTTAATTTTGACATTGGGATAGTTTTTTCATCTAATGAAGAGTTATCTTTGTCGAAGTTTGGGAGATCAACTACTTTAGCTGGTGTTTTTGTTTGGTTTTCGCTAACTTTAGACACATTATTTGAGTCTATTATTTGTTTTTCTTCATTTATTTCTTCGATTTGACTTGTCTCTGCTTTGGGCAATTGTTCTGAAGTCGTATTTTCTGATATTTCAGCGATAGATTGACCAACATTCACAGTAGATCCCTCTGGAGTTATTATCTTTGTTAATTTTCCAGAGGTTTGAGCGGGAATTTCAATTGTTATTTTCTCTGTTTCAATTTCAGCTAAATTATCGCCAGACTCAAAGCTATCTCCCTCTTTGATCAACCAAGATGTAAGCGTGCCTTCAATGATCGACTCTCCAAGCTCAGGTACTGTTATGTTTTTCATTACTCTTTAGGTAAGTTTTTAAATTTCATAAAACTGACACCACTTCTTTCTTTTATAACACGTTTTAGTGATGATTTAAGAGCTAATTCTTTGATTAGTTGCTGATTAGTACTATGTCTTTTTGATATACCTGTAGCAGGAGCTGCTGCAGGGCGCCTTCCCACGTAATGAACTTTGTTGGTTAAATTATTTTTTACTAAAGTATGTCTGATACGACTTTTAACAAAACTCCATGCTCCCATATTTTTTGGCTCCTCTTGAACCCATAAAATCTCACTTTCTTTATGTTTTAATATAACCTCTCCTATGGCATCAAATGGAAATGGATAAATTTGCTCAATACGAACTATTTTTACATCTTTAATATTATTCTTTGTTCTAAAATCATCTAATTCATAAAATATTTTTCCAGAGCAAAAAATTATTCTTTTTGGGTTTTTGATTTCATCTTCAATAAGTCGATGAAATGATGAGCGTCCGGTAAATTCACTAATAGAGGATACATTATTTGGATGACGTAGTGTGGATTTAGGGGTAAATACTATTAGTGGTTTTCTAAAATTTCTATGTATTTGCCTTCTCAAAGCATGAAAATAGCTTGCAGGAGTGGTGCAATTGACTATTTGAACGTTATCTTCTGCTGCCATTTGAAGAAATCTTTCTATTCTTGCACTGGAGTGTTCAGGACCCATACCCTCATGACCATGAGGAAGTAGCATGACTAGTCCGCTCATCTGCATCCACTTTCTCTCACTTGAAGCAATAAACTGGTCAATAATAATTTGGGCGCCGTTAGCAAAATCTCCAAATTGGGCCTCCCATAAAACCAAAGTATTTGGATCTGCTAATGAGTATCCATATTCAAAACCTAGAACACCTAATTCAGAGAGAAAACTATCAATTACTTCTAACTGTTTTTGATTTTTAGCAATGTGATTGAGGGGTATATATCGCTCTTCTGATTTTTGATCATAGAAAACTGAGTGTCTCTGGCTGAAAGTTCCCCTTCCAGAATCTTGACCTGCAAGTCTCACTCTGTATCCTTCCTTTAACAATGCTCCAAATGCTAAAGCCTCAGCAAAAGACCAGTCAATATTCTTTCCTGATTTTATTGAAGTTAATCGAGATTTATTAAATTTTTCTAATTTCGGATGAAGATTAAATCCTTTAGGTATTTGTGAAATTTTTGTGCCAATTTCCTTTAAGGATTTTTCTGACTCAGCTGTTCTACCTCTTCTAAGTGGATCTTTTGGTGCGAGACTTAATCCACTCCATTGACCACCCATCCAAGATTTTGTTTTTAATTTATAGCTTTTTGCTTTTTCAAATTTCTTCTCGAGATCAGACCATATTCTGTCTTTGATGAATTCTACCTGTTTTGTATTTACTACTTCTTGGCTAATAAGTTTATCTGCATAAATACTAGCAACTGTTTTTTTCTTTTTTATAGTTTGATACATCAATGGTTGAGTGAAAGAGGGCTCGTCACCCTCGTTGTGTCCATGTTTTCTGTAACAAAACATATCGACAAGTGTATCTTTTTTGAATGTGTTTCTAAATTCTGTTGCAGCTCTTGAGGCTAAAACAACAGCCTCTGGGTCATCTCCATTTACATGAAATATTGGGGATTGAACGATTTTTCCTATCTCTGAAGAATAAGGAGCAGATCGGCTATATTGTGGACTAGTTGTAAATCCAATTTGATTATTGATAATAAAGTGAATTAATCCACCAATTCTGTAGCCGTTTAATTGTGACATAGTAAAGGTTTCAGCAACAATACCTTGTCCTGCAATTGCTGCGTCTCCGTGAATAAGTAGACCTGAAACTTTCGTATTATTTTTGTCTTGAATGATTGTTTGTTTAGCTCTTATTTTGCCGGCTACAACTGGATTTACCGCTTCTAAGTGAGAGGGATTAGCTGCCATACTCACATGAATAATCTTACCTCCAAAACTTCTATCAGAGCTTGCACCTAAATGATATTTAACATCACCAGAGCCCTGATCACTAAGGGCATTCTCGCCCCCATGGATAAATTCTCCAAAAATTTGAACATGAGGTTTTTTTACTATGTTAGCTAATATATTTAGTCTTCCTCTGTGGGCGCATGCAAAGGAAAAATCTTCTACACCATATTCTGAGGATCTTTTTAAAATCTGTTCAAGTGCTGGTATAGTAGACTCAGCTCCCTCCAGTCCAAATCTTTTGGTGCCTCTATACTTTGTATCAAGAAACTTTTCAAAATATTCAGCTGTAATTAATCTCTCCAATATTGTTCTTTTACCCTTAGGGGTTAATTGCATATCTTTTTTTTCTTCTATTCTATCCTTCAGCCATTTGTATTCTTCGGCGGACTGAATATGTTTGTATTCAATTGCCAAGGTGCCAGAATAGATGCTTTGAAGTTTTTCAAAAACTTCACGTACAGTAGCTTTCTGAAATCCTAAATATCCAAATAAAAAAATTTTTCGATCATAATCTTTTTTTTGAAAACCATAATACTCGGGATCTAAACCTGATGGATTGTTCTTTGCCATTAAACCTAAAGGGTCAAGATCAGCTATAAGGTGCCCTATCTCTCTGTAAGCTCTTATCATCATTACAAGTCGAAGAGAGTCAGTAATTGCCTGATCAAGAGAAATCTGATTAAAATCAATGTCTCTTGAGGTCTGTGACCAATTTATTTTTTGATAGTCAGCTAGAATAGAAATTTCCTCAGGAGCGAGAGCTTTAAAGAATTCGTGCCAGCTCTTATCAACAAGACTTGGGTCTTTTATATAATCTCTATATATCGCAATTACTTGAGAGGCATTATTAGTTGTGAGAAATGAATTATAAGATCTCATTAATAGGATTATGTATACGCCTATCTAATAAAGATGTCATTTGATTTTTGATCATAAAAGCTTATCAACAGCTGATACTAAACCCTGTACAGATTTGACAGATTTTTTTAACATTAATTTCTCTTTGGCTGTAAGTTTTACCTCAATAATTTTTTCAATTCCTTTATTTCCAATAATTGTAGGTACTCCCATATACATATTTTTAAGGCCATATTGGCCATTGATATAAGCAGCACAAGGTAAAAGTTTTTTTTGATTTAATAAAAAAGCCTCTGCCATCTGAATTGCCGAACTAGCAGGTGCGTAGAAAGCTGATCCATTTTTTAATAACTTCACGATTTCACCACCGCCCATTCTTGTTCGATCGACTATTTTTTCAATTTTTGAATAAGGGAATTTTTTAAGCTTTATAAAATCTATTAAAGGGACACCTCCTATTGTTGTGTAATTTATTAGAGGCACCATGTCATCTCCATGGCCTCCTAATACAAATGTTTCAACATCATTCACGGATACCTTCAAAGCATCTGATAAGAAGTATTTCATTCGGGAGGAATCCAATACTCCCGCCATGCCCACACACATGTTTTTGGGTAGTTTGGAATATTTCTGGAGAACGTATACCATCGCATCTAGTGGGTTTGTAATACAAATAACAAATGCTTTAGGAGCATATTTTTTTATATCTAGTGCAATTTTTTTTATTATTTTTCCATTGATCTCAAGTAAATCATCTCTACTCATTCCAGGTTTACGGGGTAAGCCAGCAGTTATAATGATAACGTCAGATCCCTTCATTTTTGAAAAATCATCGGTACCCTCTATTGACCCTGTGAAACCTTCGACTGCTGATGATTGACTAAGGTCTAAAGCTTTTCCTTGAGGCATCCCAGTAACAACATCAATAAGTGTTATATTACCGAGTTTTTTTAAAGCTAATAAATGTGCGAGTGTGCCTCCAATATTTCCAGCACCAATTAATGATATTTTATTCACTTATTATCCATTTTGGATATTTCATGTTTTATTTCAGCTATCGCTTTAGCTGGATTTAATCCTTTCGGACAAGAGTTCGTGCAATTCATAATCGAATGACATCTATATAGTTTAAAACTATCATCTAATTCATTCAACCTTTCTTTTTTTTCTTCATCTCTACTATCTTGTATCCAGCGGTTTGCTTGAAGCAATACAGCTGGTCCTAAATATTTATCCTCGTTCCACCAATAACTAGGACAAGAAGTGCTACATGAGAAACACATAACACATTCCCATTTACCATCTAGCTTATCTCTGTCTTCGACTGACTGTAAGTTTTCACGTTTATTATTTGGGGACTTTTTATTTAACCATGGTTTAATAGATTTAAATTGTTCAAATGCTTTTTTTAAATCAACCACTAGATCTTTTAAGACCTTCATATGAGGAAGAGGATAAATATTTATCTCATCAGAGCACTCTTCTATATGTTTTTGACATGCAAGTGTATTTACTCCATCTATGTTCATTGCACATGATCCACAAACACCTTCTCTACAAGATTTTCTAAAAGTTAAACTTGGATCAACTTCAGCTTTAATTTTATTTAATATATCTAGAACCATTGTTCCTGCTTTAGCTACATCAATTTCAAATCGATCGATTTGAGGAGGGGTATTTTCATCACCAGACCACCTATAAACATTTATAATTCGGATATCATGATTTTGTTGAGATTGCTCGTCAATGAGATCGACATTGGAATAAGACTTTCCTTTAACTGGAACTGAGTTTTTTGGAAGAGTAAGTTGTACCATTTAATAAACCCTTACTTGTGGTTGGATGACAGAGATTTGATTACTCAGTGTAGTCATTCTCACTGGTCTATGGGTGACCTTATAATCAGTGACATCACCCCAAAAAAGAGTGTGTTTTAACCAATTTTCATCATCTCTGTCTGGAAAGTCCTCTCTAGCGTGAGCACCTCTACTTTCAGTTCTTTGCTCAGCAGAAACACCAACACTTCCAGCAACCTGCATTAAATTATGTAGCTCTAAAGCTTCAACTAAATCTGTATTAAAAACATCTGACTGGTCTTTAACTTTAATATGTTTTAAATCTTGTGACATCGAGGCTAATTCATCATTGCCTAATTTCAAGGTTTCACTTTCTCTGTAAACACCAAATCTTTTTTGAACAGTTTTTTGCATCCTCTCTCTTAGCTCACCGACTGAAACATCTCCTTTGTTACTTTTAATGGACTCTAATCTTTCTATGATAGAGTTTGTTTGCGACAGAGATGGGGTTCTCAATGACTCTTTGGTATCAATAACTTGGCCAGCCTGAATTGCTGCGCCCCTTCCAAAAACTACGAGCTCAGCTAAAGCATTTGTTCCAAGTCGATTAGCTCCATGAACTGAAGCGCATGCAGCTTCTCCGATAGCCATTAGTCCCTCACAGACTTCTTCTGTATTGGAGTCATTTGGTTTCAAAACCTCTGCTTTAAAATTTGTTGGAATTCCACCCATACAATAGTGAACAGTTGGAATTACTGGGATTGGCTCTTTTGAAATATCTCTTCCACAAAAGGCTTTAACTGACTCAGAAATACCAGGTAATCTTTTTGCAAGCATATCAGCATCAAGATGTTCCAAATGGAGATTAATATAATCTTTGTTAGGTCCGCATCCTCTACCTGCGCTAATCTCTTTACTTATGAATCTTGATATAACATCTCTAGCAGCAAGATCTTTTGCGTTCGGGGCATATTCTAACATAAACCTTGTACCTTCGTTGTTCTTAAGAATACCTCCTTCACCTCTAGCTGCTTCTGAAATTAAAACACCCACACCATATATTCCTGTCGGATGGAATTGAATAAACTCCATATCAGATAGAGGAAGACCAGCTCTTAGCGCTATGCCTGCTCCATCACCAGTGCAAATATGAGCACTTGTTGAGGATTGAAAAATTCTTCCATAACCCCCAGTTGCGAGAATTGTCATTTTTGCAATAAAACGATGCAATGATCCGTCCTCTATACTAATTGCTAAAAGACCACAAATTGTATCATTATCATCTTTTAATAAGTCTATAGCGAAATATTCGTTATAAAAATCAACGTTATTTTTAAGGCTTTGTTGATACAGAGTATGGAGTAATGCATGGCCGGTCCTGTCAGCTGCAGCGCAAGCTCGGCTTGCTGGCTCGCCTTTACCATTTTTTGTCATATGGCCGCCAAAAGGTCTTTGATAAATCTTACCATCATCTGTTCTTGAAAATGGCATACCATAATGTTCAAGCTCAACAATTGAGTCGACTGCATTTGAGCATAAATATTCAATGCTGTCTTGATCACCCAGCCAGTCTGAGCCTTTTACAGTGTCAAACATATGCCACTGCCAGCTATCCTCGCCCATATTAGCTAAGGCAGCTCCAATTCCACCTTGGGCCGCAACAGTATGACTTCTTGTAGGGTAAACTTTTGAGACACATGCAGTTTTTAGACCTTGTTCAGAGCACCCCAAAGCTGCTCTTAAGCCCGCTCCACCAGCACCTAATACAACTACATCTAATTTATGATCTGTATAATTCATATTAAAAAAATAACACCGGTAAAAAGAAGAGAAAGGAAATACCAATAATGAAGTCTGTTATTAAAGAATAAAGTTTCATTTTATTTAATTGAAAATAATCCTCATAAACTTTGCCCAGTTGAATTCTAATATGAAGCATCGATATGATAAAAAAAATTAATAATAAAATTTTATTAGTGGAAGTAGATAATGAGATAACGAGAGAATTTACATCGGAGTAAGAACTTAAAAAAAATAAAATAAACCAATAACTAATAGGAATTAAAGCTAGATATAAAATTCTTTCTATTTTCCATTTTTGAGAAGCTTTCATAAAAATATCATCCAAGTAAAAATCAAAGTCATTATAATATTTGCTACTAGAATGAGATATGTCACTAAGTAGACATTTTTAAGATCCATTCCAATTGAAAATGACCATAAGAAATATTTAAAACCGTTTAACAAATGATGATTAAAGATAAAAAACCAAAAGACAAATATTAGCTTTATAGGTAGCAAGTTTATCAACAATGTTAAAACTTGATTAAGTTGAGGAAGAAAATTTAAGCTTCCTAACCAAATTGCAAAAAAAGGCAAAGAAAAAGCAAATGCTATTACTCCTATCCTGCTGGAGATAGAAAATACCATTGTTAAAAAAGGTCTATATATTTGCAAATGTGGTGATATCGGAGCCATAGAAAGGCAATATATTTAAAAATGTCTTATAGTAAAAAACTATTATTTTATTAATTCATGCGTTACATGAATAAATTAAGGCTGTGGAAAAAATGTTGATCAAATTACCCATTCATTGAAATTAAGGTTCTGAAAATGCCCTATATTCAATTAAAATCCAATTAGGTCGTGAACATTTTTGTTTAAATGTGCCGAATCTCACCCCGCATGAGAAAGCTTTATTCATATAAAGTTGGCACCACGACCTATCAATATACTCTCTTTAATATGTTTATTGTCTATATATAATCTGCTGCTATGTCTGCTTTGGCACAATTATCCAAATTTATTGATCGATTTAATACATTCATAGGATATCTATGTGCTTTTTTTGTTTTTTCTATGGTCATAGTTGTATTCACTGTTGTCGTCTTAAGATATGGGTTCAATATTGGATTTATATGGATGCAAGAAGTTTATGTTTGGCTTCATAGTTTTGTTTTTATGTTGGGTGCTGGTTTTACTTATTTAGCTAATGAACATGTCAGAATAGACGTCTTTTACCGAGAGGCATCAAAAAAATATAAAGCTACTGTAGATCTATTTGGAAATATTTTTTTACTTCTACCTTTTTTATATATTATTTGGAATTACAGCTATCCCTTTGTATATAGATCTTTTTTAATGGGAGAGGTTTCCAGAGAAGCGGGCGGTATGCCTGCTTTATATATTTTAAAAAGTGCAATTCTATGGTTTTGTTTAGTTTTATTTCTTCAGTTAGTCTCTAATGTAATTAAATCAATACTAACACTTTCAAACTATCATTTGTCTGATAATAAATCATGATTAGTCCTGAAATTTTAGCAATTGTAATGTTTGTAACAACATTGGGGTTATTACTTTTCGGTTTTCCCGTTGCTTTTACACTCGCTGGAACAGCTCTTCTGTTTGGATTTTTAGGAGATGCTTTGGAAATATTTAATTTCAGAATGCTAGGATTTTTTCCTCAACGCATTTTTGGAACAATGATTAATGAGCCCCTTGTGGCTGTGCCCCTATTCATTTTTATGGGAATAATGCTAGAAAAAACAAAAATTGCAGCCGGACTATTACATTCAATTGGAGAACTTTTTGGGACTACTAAAGGAGGTCTTGGAATAGGGGTTGTAATAGTGGGTATGTTGTTAGCTGCATCAACAGGCATCGTTGGTGCAACAGTTGTTACAATGGGAATGTTATCTTTACCTTCAATGATGAAAGCTGGCTATGATCAAAAAATAGCCACAGGCACAATTTGTGCCGCTGGCACATTAGGACAAATAATACCTCCCTCAATTGTTTTAGTTTTACTGGCAACAATTTTACAAGGCGCAAATGAAGAAGCAGCGATGTTAGTTGGTAATTTAGCTCCAGACCCGGTTACAGCAATTGATTTATTTGCTGGTGCAATTCTACCTGGATTGATGTTAGTAGTCTTATTTATAATTTTTATTTTCTTTTACGCTAGAATAAACCCATTAAGTTGTCCGCCTGTTGAGACTACCAAGTCAAGAACTGAGATATACATTGAAGCTGCTAAATCAGTCGTGCCTCCCATAACTCTTATTGTGCTAGTTTTAGGCTCAATTTTATTTGGAATAGCTACCCCCACAGAGTCTGCATCAGTTGGAGCTGTTGGAGCTGCGATAATTGCACTGTTAAAGGGTGAATTAAATTTCAAGAATATTAAAGAGACAGCTTTAGGAACTGTAAAACTTAGTTCATTTGTATTTGTAATTTTAATTGGTGCCTCAATGTTTTCTCTTGTGTTTCGTGGTTTTGGTGGTGATGAAATGATAGAGCATTTTCTTGGAACTCTACCTGGTGGGCTTTACGCAGCACTCATTTTAGTAATGATAGTAATTTTTCTATTAGGTTTTTTCCTAGACTATATCGAAATAATTTTCGTCATCGTTCCATTAGTTGGTCCAATATTAATTGCAAACGGGGCAGACCCATTATGGTTAGGTATTCTTATTTCACTGAATTTACAAACTAGTTTTTTAACACCTCCTTTTGGATTTTCTTTATTTTTTTTAAGAGGAGTGGCCCCAAGTAGCATTAAAACTAGAAATATGTACAGAGGAGTAATTCCCTTCATTGGAATTCAGGTATTAGCTATATTAATTGTTGGTTTTTATCCTGAAATAGCAACCTGGTTGCCAAATAAAATGTTCTGATAGATAGATCATCCCCGAATAGGTATCGGGGATGATTTTAATTTTGAATTTATGCTGATGGATAAGTAAATGGAAGGCTTCTTACTCTCATGTACTCTTTTTCAGATGTATTTGTCCATCTCAGAATTGATGATCTAAATTCAACAATATGTGAGAAAAGAGCCTGAGAAACAGGGTCTTCCGCTGCTATTGAGCTACAAACCTCTCCTGCTCTTTGACCCAATGCATTCATAACTGGATCTGGCAATTGTCTCATTTGAACACCATGCTCATTAATAAGTTTTTGATACGAACTATCGTTTGCAGCTTGGAACATAGAAAGAACTTCCATGTTAACTGCCTTAGTTGCAATTGTGACTAGCTCTTTAGTTGCGTCATCAAGTTTTTCCCACTCAAACATATCTATTGAACAATCTAAGATAGTTGCTGGCTCATGCCATCCTGGGTTATAGTAATACTTAGCTGCTTGGTGTAATCCTTTACCTAAGTCAGCAGCAGGACCAATCCATTCTGTTGCATCAATCGCACCTGATGCAAGTGATGGAAGCACATCCGCTCCAGCCAAAAGAACTGTATTAGCGCCAAAAGATTTTAATACCTCTCCACCAAGACCAGGCATTCTGATTTTTAGACCTTCAAAGTCTGCTAGAGAATTAATTTCTTTATTAAACCAACCCCCCATCTGGTTACCAGTATTACCCATTGGAAGAAATTTTACACCGATAGCATTATAAGCTTTATCTGCTGCTTCAATTCCTCCACCATAGTAACACCATGCATTTTGTTCTTGAGCTGTTAAACCAAAAGGTAAAGCTGCAGAAAATGATGGTGCCATACTAATGTTTGTCCAATAGTAACCTGCACCGTAAGCCATTTGTGCAGCACCAGATCTTACTGCGTCCAATGACTCAAGAGGTGGTACTAATTCGCCACCATGATAAACAGTAATTTTTAATTTATCAGAAGCATTGTTAACGTAACTTGCAAATCTATCTATTGCTTTACCAAGACCTCCTGCTTTACCAAAAGCAGAACATGCAATCCATTCCATGTGTCCACCTGATATTGCCGGTGCTGGAAATGAAGAAACTGCTGCGGCACCCAGTGCTGCAGCACCTGCACCTTTAAGGAAATTTCTTCTTTTCATGGTCTTATTATTAGACTTCTTTTTTGCCATAAATATTCCCCTCCTAAATTAAGAAATAATTAATTATTTTTTATTAGCTATCATTATACCAACAATCACAGATAAAATTCCAGCGTAATGATAACCCTGAAGTGTTTCTTGAAAGACTAAATATGCAAGAATCCCGCCAAAAATAGGCATTAAGTGGAGAAAAGGGCCTGATTTATTTGGGCCAATTAAAGCCACTCCAGTATTCCAACAAATATATGACAAGATGCTAGGAAAAGTTCCGGTATAGCCAATTACTAATAAGGTTTTGTGGTCAAATATTATGAAATTGTTTTGGATTATAACGTCATATAAATAAACAGGTAAGAGTAAGATTACTGTAAATACAAATGATAAATATAAAAAACTAAATCCTGAAACACCTGTTTCATTTTTTTTTAGAAATATTGAATACAATGCCCAAGATATAACAGCAAGTAGAATGAATAAATCTCCAGAGTAAAATTTTGAATCAAATATATTTTGATAGTTACCTTTTGTTATAACATAGCTAACACCAATAAGAGATAAAATGACACCTAACATTTGAAACAAGTTTGTTTGGTTTTTATAAATCAATTTGTTTAGAAGGATTATCAACATGGGGGTTGTCGAAATAACTAATAAAGAATTAATAACAGTTGTCGCTGTTAGACCAATATAAGTTAATGTGTTAAAAAGTGTTGGACCAGTTAAAATGATCAAAAAAACCATTCCTGGTTGTTTTTTTAAAAGGGGTAAGTCAACTAAAGCATTTTTTAAACAAAAGGGAGTTAAAATAATTAAAGCTATTACCCACCTATAAAAAGATAACGATAAGGGTGATACTAAATCCTCGACTGAAGATAATCTTCCTACTATAAAATTGCCTGACCAAAATAAGGAGGCAAAACATAAAAATATCGCTGCTTTAAGAGAAACACTCACTTAGATTTTTTATTTTAAATTTTCAATAGCAATTGCTAGACCTTGACCACCACCGATACACATACTTGCAACACCAAACTTTTGTTTTGTTCTTCTAAGTTGATGAGACAAGGTTGTAATAATTCTTGCACCTGAACAGCCAATGGGGTGTCCTAATGCAATAGCGCCCCCAGCAATATTTAATTTACTTGGATCAATCTTTAAAGATCTTTGGACAGCAACTGAAGTTGCAGCAAACGCCTCATTGACCTCAACCAAATTAAAATAGTTAATATTTACACTCATTTTCTTCATTAATTTCTTTATAGCTGTAATTGGAGTAACACCCATATAATCGGGATTGCCCGCTGAGGACGCCCAAGATAGTACTTTTGCTATTGGTTTAATTTTGTTAGAAGTTACATATTTTTCTGAAGCTAGAGCCAAAAAACTAGCTCCATCATTTAATGAAGAGGCATTTCCAGCAGTAACTGTTCCAGATTTTTTAAAAACAGCTTTTAATTGGCTTAATTTTGGCAAAGTCGTGTCTTTTCGAATTTCATCTTTAAGAGATGTTTTTGTCAATTCGTTTTTGAAGTAATTATTTTTAATTGCCTTATAAGTTTTTAGATAAGACTGATAAGCAAATTGATCTTGGTCTTGTCTTGTAACATTATATTTTCTTGAAACGTTTTCAGCTGTTATGCCCATATGTTCTTTTGAAAAAGCATCTGTTAGGCCATCGTTAACTAAAGTGTCTATAAAGATATTGTTTCCTAATTTTTTTTCTCCAGTTCTACTCAGATACGCGTGGCGTGCCCTGGACATACTTTCTTGACCACCAACAATTAATAAATTTGACTCGCCGGAATAAATTTTAGATGAACCATCTATTGTAGCTCTCATACCACTTCCACAAACTTGATTTACTACATAAGCAAAGGATGTCTGTTGCATTCCGGAACCTAGTGCAACTTGCCTTGCTGTATTCATTCCTAGTCCACTTGTTAATACTTGTCCTAAAATTAATCCTTCAACTTCTTTCGTATTGATTGTTTTATTTCTATCAAATAATTCTTTGAGACAAGAAGTTCCTAATTCTACTGATTCAGTTTTTTTGTAATTACCTAAATAAGCTCCTATTGGTGTTCTAACTGCATCGATTATAAAAACATCACTCATTAATATTTATCTTTCTGTATTCAATTACTGACTCAGGATTTGCCAACGATCCCAAGTTCTGCACTTTATCATTATTGATAATTTTTTTGACAAGTATTTCAGAGTTTTTACCACTTTTTGTTCTTGGAATGTCTTTGACTATAAATATTTTCCAAGGAACATGCCTGGGACTAAGCGATGTCTTGAGGTGTTTTTTCAATATTGTATTAAAATCAACATTAATTTTTGTGTTTAACAATTTCAAAAAAAGGACAATTTTTTCGTCATTTTTAGTCAAATAACCTGTTGCCAAACAGTCCTCGATCCAATGAAATTTTTGTAAGCAACTGTATATTTCACCTGTTCCTATTCTGACACCGCCTGGATTTAAAGTAGCATCTGACCTTCCAAAGATTACATAACCTCCATTTTTGGTTTTTTTCACATAATCTCCATGAGACCATATGTTTGTAAATTTTTTAAAATATGCGGATTTATACTTATCATTCAATCTGTCATTCCAAAAGTAGATAGGCTTAGAGGGGAAAGGGGTCTTGCAAACTAGCTCTCCTGTCTTTTTGGTTGGCTTGCCATTATCATTGAAAACATCAATATCCATGCCCAAGCCCGGTCCTTGAATTTCACCTGAATAGACAGGTAAAGTTGGTATTCCTAACATAAAACATGAAACTATGTCTGTACCGCCACTCACCGAATGTATAAAAGATTTTGAATTTAAACTTTTATTAATAAACTTAAAAGTATCTGGGCTTAGAGGAGAGCCAGTTGATATAAAACAATTAATTTTTTTTAAAATATCTTTTTTATTTGATTTATAATTATTCTGGATTGTTTCATAAACTTTTGCTCCCGCACCTAGCATTGTTGAATTAGTTTCTTTTGTAATATTTATAACTCGATTTATATTTGGATAAAATGGGGAGCCATCATAAAGAACGATTGAGGAACCCAGTAGTAAGTTTGAAACTGTCCAGTTCCACATCATCCACCCGCAAGTAGTTAAGAAAAGCATTTTATCTTCAGATTTAACATTTGTATGTAATGCTAGTTCTTTTAAATGTTGAAGGAGTGAGCCTCCGTGGCCATGCGTAATACACTTGGGAAGCCCTGTTGTTCCACTAGAAAATAATACATATAGCGGATGATTAAAGCTCAATGATATATTTTTATTTAGTTTTGAATATTTTTTTTGATTGTAAATTTTTTTTAATTCAGAAGTGTTATTTTTTGAAGGATAGCTAGTTTTTAAAATTAGTGGATTATTTAAATTTGCTTTTAATGTTTTTAAGTTTTTTGAATATTGAAATTTCTTGCCGTTATAAAAATAATAGTCAGCAACAATTAAAAGCTTAGGTTTAAGCTGGGAAAATCTGTCAATCACTGCTTGTGTTCCAAAGTCAGCAGAGCAGGAAGACCAAACTGCACCAATTTTTGCTGCAGAAAGGAAGCTTATTATTGTATCAGGTATATTTGGCAGATATCCAACAATTACATCACCTTTTTTAATGCCTTTATCTCTAAAAAAATTGCTTAGAGCATTAATTCTTTTGTTCAAATCACTATAAATAATTTTTTCACTGAATTTGTTTTCTCCAATAAATTCAATGGCTAAATCTGATGAAATATTTTTGGAAATTAAATCGTAATAATTAAGATTACTGTTATCAAAAAAAATTGAATTCCAAAAAGATTTTTTTTTGTAAGCTTTAAAAAATCTTTTCCTCTCAAGGTCGATATTAAAATACTCAACTATAGACTCCCAAAACTCACCAGGGTTCTTATTGGTCCATAACCAAAGCTTGTTATAATTTAAAAATTTTTTAGAGAGTTTTTGTTCTAAATAGGTCTGAAATTTATAAAGATTTGTAGATTTAATAAATTTTCTACTTGGCTCAAATAACTTATCCATCTTTGTTTTTCATTAATCTTTGAAGATCATCTGGTATTTTACTTGGAGCTCCTTGAGAATTGACGCAAACCATCAAAATTTTCGATTTAAAAATAATATTATTTTGTTTGTAAATATTTTGTTCGAGCTCAAATGATGCATTTTTAAGAGACAAAATATTGCTTTTAACAGTTAATTGATCCTCTAGTTTGCATGACTCAATATAATCACATTCAATCTTTTTTACTAAAAAAAGTCGATCATGATCTTTCAATAAAGAATTAAGTGTAAATCCCAATTCATTGATGATTTCAGTACGGGCTCTTTCAATAAATTTTAAATAATTTGCGTAATATACAACTCCACCGGAGTCTGTGTCTTCATAATATATTTTGAAGTTGTATTGGAACATTAAGTAGTCAGACCTAAATACAATATATAAGTTATTATAATTATAACTATTCCAAATATTAAATATCTATATTCATTCATTAAATTAAATAACTATTATAGAAATACTTAAGATATTTTTTCTCTCTTAAAATAATAAATCATTTTGTGTTTTGAAGGGATATCAGATTTATCCTTAATTACATTGACCAACTCCCAACCTTCTTTTCCACCTTTATTAAGCCAGTCATTTTCCGACTTTAATTCCTCATCATCTAAATATTGGGTATAAATTCTATACTCCCACTTTGAATTTTCTTTTTTATCGAAAGTTGGGTTAATCATTTCTTTATAACTTACGCATTTAAATTATAGAAAAACCATACTGCAGATAAACACCAAAGTGTTAAAAAAATCTTACCTAGTTTATCTGCCTTTTTAAAATGTGATTTCATTTCATTAAGGTGAGCTACATTTTGCCCATCTTGTTTTTGAGAGTCCTTTAATTTTTTTTGGTAAAAGAATTTGTATATATTTATTGCACAAGTCCATCCTGTTAATATGTAAAAAATAGAGCTAGATAAAGTTGTCATCTTTCTAATATAAACCTACTCCATAGTTCTTGCTAGTTTTATCAATCTTGATATTGGATAAAAATAGGTTTTATAACCTGATTATCATAGTCTGCGATAGAGTCACATGAGTACCCTAAGTCATTTAACAATTCAGAAAAGTTTTTATCTGTGCATTTTTTTGCTCTAGCAATTCCATCATACCAAGCTGTGATTTTACCGTTAAAACCTTTAGGAGCATTATTTTGGTATATACCATATCGAAAAGAAGGTCCGTAAGATTTACCATTGTAAGAATAAATATTAGTTATAAATCCCTCTTCAGCATATTTTAAATCTCCATTTATATATAGTTTTAGAAATCCATCATTGCCCCAATTTGCATGAATAATTACATCATGCCATTGGTTAAATAAAATATTTTCTGGAATTACCGTTGCAGTCTCATCAGTCTCTACAACAGTTTTTTTTGTACAGTGCGTTCTATTAATGGCTAACCCTTTATATCTCTTCTTATATTGCAATATGAAAACATTTTCAGAACCATTATCTCTGCAGTGTGAAAAAACTTTATTTTCATATGATAATTTCATTTGTCCAAATTGAATTAAATGATTGTCAATTTCTTTATAAGAAGTTGACGAATAAGTAAGCTCAGAATTGTCTATAAAAAACGACCATGCATACCAATTTTCACCTTTTTCTTTTGTATTGATATAAGCCTCAGTTCTTCCATAAGAACCCTTAAATTTTCCCCTTTCACAATCAAAGTCTTTACAATCAAGTGCTCTAAACTCAAATTTGTGTGATGACTCACCAAGTCTTGAAAATTCAGTATCGACGCTTTGACTCCAATCTTTACCAGCATCTAATCCATGTTTTTCAATAGTTGGCCAACCAATACCCTTGTAACTTCCAACTTGTTCTCCATTTTCAAATGTTAAGCCCAAACAGAAACTAGGGATAAATAACAATAGGGCTAAGAGGGTTTTCATTTTTCTTTTGCCTTCTCATATTCTAGTTTTCTTAATTTCTTCTTTAAATCATTAATTTTTTTTGATTTTTCTATGTCATAATTTTCAACAACTTCTTTTTTAAGTTTTGTAATCTTTTCTTCAATAAGTTTAATTTCCTCATCAAGAAGTTCCATTGTACTTTTTTTGTAGAAATATTCTTGCTCACCTAACTGACTAAGATTTGAGTTAACCTCATCTTTAGTTTTGCCTATTCTAATCTCATCAAAGTAAACAACCGTAGTGCCGCCATCAGAACCCGTTTCCCATGTATGTTCCAACCAGTTTCTATAAATTCCAAATTTAAAGTTTGCTCTAATGTTTTTATCCCATAATGTTTTACCACTATAATCATAAATCAAATCACCATTTGCCCATATTTTATAGTAACCATCATTTTTGTATGACCAATTTACGTGCATTAATATGTCATTCCATCTTCCAATCATATCTGTCTTAGATAAAGACAGGCCTTTTTCTTTATTAATATTATTAGAAGGTGTGTATGAACCATCTTTCGCCTCAAAGCTAAAGTGTTGGTCAGGGTAAACATCATCAGGCTTGCTGTGAAATTGCAGAAGTTTAAGACTTGACCTTGGATGCAATTCTGTAAATTCAGGTTGTAAATAAATTGACCAAGCATACCACATCTCTCCTTTGCCCCATTCGTTAATAGAAGCTATTTCAGCCCTTTCAGATTTTCCGTTATTTCTATTACAGTCATTAATTTTACCTTTACCCCCACATTCACCTGGTCTAACTTCAAATCTAATACTAAGACTTCCATCTCTTACAGGGTGTCCTTCATCTTTAGAAACTATCTGTATCTGATGTTTTAAACCTAAAACTCTTGAGCTAAGTCTCCATTCACTCACTCCAGAGGAAACATCCAAAGGAAGGGTAAAGTTTTTTTTACTAAGAGTGTATTTTTCAGAGATAGACTCAGTTAAGTCATCATTGGTCTGTTTACCATCTTTAAATGTCAAACCCCAACTCAAACTAGGAATAAATAACAACAAGGTTAAAAGAGTTTTCATTGGAAAAACTATATCTCTAATGTCCCATATTTGTCCCTTAAAAAAATATATCCTCTATGAATTAATTAAAAAGTTAATAAAATCAATAATTGGTTCCGTGGTGTAACGGATAGCACAAATGACTTCGGATCATTTAGTCAGGGTTCGAATCCTTGCGGGACCGCCAACTATCAACGCTTTTAGAAGATATTTTTTCTTTGAAATTAGACTGTGCGAAAATTTCAATTAATTATAATATTTTGCATATTCCAATCATTCACATATATGCCATGAGTCTATTTCTGACTATTAAATATTCTTAACATTTGCATGAAGTAACTCCCATGACAAATTCGTTGTTTGTTAGACCATAAGTTCGTTCTATAGTATTTCCTATTTCTTCAAATCTATACATACATGAATTAAATGCCGATTCATTTACGTATGTATCACAAATGTCTAATACTCTTTGAGCACTGCAAAATAAACTTCTGTTAACACTGCAAATACTTTTTTCGGATGATGCTGAATTATTTTCTGTTTCAACTTTTTCACTTTGAAAGGCATTATACGACCATATACCAACCTGTTTACTTCCATCTGACCTAGTAAAAGTTCCTTGTCCGTGCATCTTATTAGTTTGCCATTCACCAATGTATTGTTCTCCATCCGACCCAGTAAGAGTTCCTTGTCCGTGTCTCATATCATTTTGCCATTCTCCAACGTATTGGGTGCCATATGCCCAAGTAAGAGTTCCTTGTCCGTGTCTCATATCATTTTGCCATTTTCCAACGTATTGGTCGCCATTTGCCCAAGTGAAAGTTCCTTGTCCGTGC